>JAQTNH010000001.1 GCA_028713895.1 Candidatus Nanoarchaeia archaeon
GATGTGTACAATGAGAAGAGAATGCACTCTGCACTCGGATATCTATCCCCGATAGAATTCGAGGCAAAGGAGGAGAAAAATTGATAATGGAGCTAGTTCATGAGTCCACTATGAAGGGTTCACTCCAATTGTCTAATCAAATCGTCTGTTTCCTTTATTTTATCGCTCTTTTTCTGTTCTACCATGAACTATGTAACCGTGTTTAATTCTAAAAACTTTGCTATGTCGTGGAATAAACATATTTTCCCGGTTTTGAGTATATTTTAATCTTTTTCTACTACTTACCAGAATCGGTTGTGAAATATTTCGAGAGATATTGAAATAAAACTTGGGTTTGGATTAATACAAATTCTGCATCCGCGTGATCAAGACTGTATCCAGGTTTTTCATGACGACCGTCATCATGGCAGAATTGACATAATGCCCCAAACATCGCACCGACGCGTAAGCGCTTGTGATCATCCGGGACATCTTGTATTATACCATTTAAAAATTCTTGAAAATTAGCTGAGGATATATTTCTTAATTCAGGTTTCCCCAGCTTCTCTTTTACCATGTATTCAAATGCCCGATAGCACCATAATACACAATCAGAACTTCGTCCTTCGGTATATGCAGTTTTTGCTGTCTGTAATCTATTATACCCTTCTTGAAGTAATTTATTATTGGAATCTTCTGAGAACTTAATTTCTATTAATTTAACCTTGTCATATTGCCATGGATTAAGAATTTTTGTCACCCAATGGGACTGGGGAATGTTTAATAATACTTCTCCTGTTGCAATTTCTGTGAAGATGCCCGCGGTGCGTTCTATCTCCACCAATGCACGTATATCTAATTTAAGATTTTTTAGATCCCTAGCCTTCCTTTGTTCTTCGAGAGTTGTTATATCCATGTAGCAAAGGTGGGCACTAAGCATTATTCTTCCAGATTTTGTTTTATCAGTGTATGACGAGATTTTCTTAGTTAATTGAAATCTGCTATAACAGGATAGAGATATGTTGTTTATCGATAATTCTGCATCCAAATGAATAATACTAATTCGATTTTGAGGACCTTGAGGGGCAAGGATATCCATAATTGGATTTATTCTATAGGAAATAGGTATTTCTAAATTCGGATGTGATATCACCCCAGATCCGACAATCTCATTTTCATTTATCTCCAATTCAATAGGGCTTTCTAAATCGATAGATAATGCGCCTTTTGTCATGTTTATCAAAAATCAATATCCCAATAAAATTATATATATTTTTCTCCTTCAATTAGTTATGAATGTCTTATTTTCCCGATTTTGCCATGGCGGATTCATATCCCGTAGCCTTTGAGTGTTCCAAAAGGCGGTCAATGGCCTCAGCGAAGGAAATGCCCCTCTGTTCCCCGCCCTTCCAGTAACAAAGTCTGTCATAGACCGCTTTGGGTATGGTCAAGGTCTTACGCTCTATCTTCACGGGTTCCTGAACTTTCTTTTGGCGTGGCATGATTTTCCACAACGATAGGACTATATTTAAATTTTATTCCAAAATAATGATTGCATTTCGAACAGGAATATCGCTGGATTTTAGGATGGCTCTTTCTTATCAGGAACCCCTTCTTGCTAACGAACGTTTTTTGATAGCATTTTGGGCACTGTGGCATGTCTTTCTTTACCTCTTCGTGCGGATATGGAGTGAATTCATATTTGCAATGATTACACTTGTATTGCTGCAACCTCCCGACGACGGGAGAGGTCCGCCACCCGTGTTTGAACACGGTCAGGTTGTTGTTGCATCGCGGGCATAACGGCATGTTGTTTTTGCTCTGGATGAACTCATGAATTTTGGGATCCGAACCATCGTATGCATTGGTTATCTCTTCCTTTTCAATGCTGAACTTGCGATTCTTGACTCCGTATTGGGACCGCTCCTTTAGTTGCTCTTGGACCTTTTCAAAGAGTTCCTCAGGGATCAACTGGAGCTCCTTGTGGTATGTTTCTATCCCATTGTAAATATAATACCCAAGATAAACCCTGTTTCTCAAAATCCCCCATAACGTAGCCAGCTCCCATTTTCCGCTTCTTTTCGTAGGAAAACCTTGGGAATTGCAATAATGCTTCACCTGAAGTATGGATTTCAGCTCAAGATATTTCTCGAATATCTCTTTGACATCTTTGCTTTCGATAGGATTGAACTCGAGATGCCCCGTTTCCATATTGTAGTTATAGCCATACGGCGAATGCGATCCTTTATAGAATCCCCTTTCAAGCCTCACCCTCATTCCCATCTTGCTTCTCATCATGAAAACCCTTCGCTCCAACGAGGAAATGAGGCCTAAAATGCCGATAACGAACTCGTTGTAGGGGCTGTCATCGTTCGGTGTCGGTTCCTTGATTGAAACCACCTTTACCTCATTCTTATTCAAAAAGTGGAGCAGGGCAGGGAAGTCCATGTTGTTCCTGCTCAGGCGGTCATACTTCCAGATAATGACTTTCGTGTATTCTCCGCTCCACGACTGCTCAAGCAGCTTCTGAAGACCAGGGCGCTCCATATCCGAGCCTGAGAAACCAAGGTCCCTGTAGACGCGGACCACCTTCAGGTTCTCCTTCCCGCAGAACTCCCTAATCTCCTTGTATTGGCCTTCGATTGACCAGCCGTTCTCAGCCTGCTCCATCGTGCTCACTCTAAGGTATATTGCCACATTCGTTGGTTCATCCATTGAAAACACCCCTGTTTAAACCCGGTTCGAAAAACAGTGCTATATAAAGACCATAGGCGAAGTATATATAGTAAATAGGAAAAGTGTCGGTAAGGCCGCATGTATTATTATATACTTTTCGGTCAGTCATTGTATTTAAACTTTCTTGCATGAGACTTTCAAAGCCAGTATATGGTGTATGAGGTATATATAGTTCTGTGGGGGAGCGGATAGAACGCGTGAGGGAATCAGGTTGTACCTATACGCCAACTGACAGTATTAGGAAATCCACTGATTCGGTTATTTTTTATCTATTTGATGAACGGAGCCGTATTTTCAACTAACATTATTGTCTTGAAAATTATAATGTAGCCTCACAGCCATTTACTTTAAGTTTTCTTCATATAGACGACACCGATGTGTGAAAAGTATACTTAAGAAATCGACGTTTAAGATTTTTATATAATATCGCATATACTATTCCAGATAAAGGAATAATAAGGATTGTATTTAAACCTGAGATGAAAATTAGCAACGCCCAGAGAAAAATTCGTAAATTGTGGTCCGCTGTTAATATACTCTGAGATATAACAAAAGGAAAGATCACTTGAATCAAAGTAGGAATTAGATAGATAAAAAAAATTGTGCGTCTATGACCCTTGGTAATCTTATCGCTGAAAGTAAATGAATCAGATATGTTATTTTTTTCATCTATTATTGCGTATTGACATTGTGCGAATGTCAAGAATAACATAATACCCGGTATTATCAAAAGCATGAATCCGAGTATTGTGACAAGTCCGAAAAGAATATATGTTGTCCATATACGAATTGGATGGGACAATATGATACGTGTGTTTTCTATAGTAGGACGAATATCAGAAACGATATTCAGACAATATTTGTTCCAAATAGCATAAACAAAGGGTATTAAGAAAATCCCCAATGAACCCGTTATCAATAGTGCATATAGCCCGAGTGTTCCACACATATTTAAAAGAAAACTAATAAGCGTCATTATCGCCGAAAAAATAATTAATTGTTTGGCATTGACTTTGAAATACTTATACCCGGATTTTATCAATAAATGAATATTAACATTTTTAGTTACTTGCGATTTGCTATACATATATTATCTCTGTTTCTTTTTATATCTGGTATTAAATATCACTATATTTACATCTAAATAGAGTATTTCCAAATGCGGGTGGATAATAACCATATACACTTATTTCTAATCTTCCACCTCCACTAGCACATGTATATAATGTCCATGTAAGAAGTAGTGAAATTACTTTTATAATATAACTAGCAAGCGCTGCGGGAGCTGGAAATGGAATTATTTGCGTTGTAGAATATTTAGTGGGGGCGAGTTTTTCTGTTAATTTGTGATTTAAATCAATTCTATACCCAATACCAATTTTTACACCGAACACTTTCTTAGTTATTTCTGATATTTTTATTTTATAAAAATCCCAAGAAAGAGTACCCCATTGAATAGGTTGCGGTGGCCTATTTTTCCCACTCGGATCTTTGTAATTCACAGGATCATTTCCGCAATAATCGTACAGATTCGTCATATACTGTATTTTATTGCTCCCCCCGCTGCACCCGCACCCGCATGGCCCTCCAGAAGGTACGGACTTGAACGCGATGGGGTCCGCGCTCATGAACCTGCCAAATTCTGGTTTATACATCCTTGCCCTGTAATCGTACAGCCCCGTTTCGATGTCTTTGGTTCTGCCTGTAAAACCATACCCGCTTGTTGATACACCTCCGTTCCCGAACGCGCTGAACGTGTAAGTCAGCACGTTGTTCCCGGTTGAGTCGCTCTCAGCGATGACGCTGCCAATGCTGTCGAAGTAATTGTAATGTATACCGTTCGAGTCCTTGTACCCAAGAGTTTCGTCGATGAGTGCGGGGTTTTGGACGTACCTTAGTTGTGTAACACCGGTTGTATTCATAACGAGAAGCCGTGCATCTCTTTCGCAGATATAGAACTCAGTGCTAGTGGACGTGATCTTCGCCATGCGCTTTCCGAGCGGGCAGATGACATACGTTATCGTGCTGGTATCGGGAAGAGTAACGCCGATAAGATAATTTTCGATATTATACTGATATTGGTATCTATCCACTCCATCGATGCCAGATTCATCAACGACGTTGCCATTGGCATCATAGAGGATCGAGCGATACGGATCGATACTGTACAGTTTATTTTCATTATCGTAATAATATGTGGTTGTGGAAGCGCCGCTGACCATCGTAAGCCGGTTGCCATTCGCATCGTAGGTGTAGTTGATTTCTGTCGTTGCGTTCTTTTCTTTCGTCAGTTCCCCGCGGTCGTTGTAGGTGTAGTTCGTGTACGAACTCCCGGTTTTCTTCGTCGTTACCTTGCCCATAGCATCGTATGTATAATCGATTTGCGGGATATTAATACTATGCGGTATTATCGACGCCAAATTGCCCACGGAGTCGTAGGAATATGTGAGATAGCCGCCGAAGGGATAAGAGAGGTTCGTTCTACGGCCTAACTGGTCGTAACTGAAGTTGAAGTAACCGCATTCGGGGTCCTGGATGCGGATTAGGCGGTTGAGCGAGTCGTAGGTGTAATTCGTCTTCTTGTTGTCTGGATTGGTCATGGACAGCACGTTGCCGTTGCCGTCGTATGTGTATGCGATTGTTTTCGTGAATGAGCCGTAATCCACTGTGAAGTTCAGTAAGCGGTTCATGCTGTCGTAGTTGCTCGTGAGTTTGCCGTTGTTACCTCCGTCTATCTCCTTCACGTTGCCGTTGGAGTCATACTGGTATGAAACATTGTTGAGGTACGTTCCAGCATCTTCTTCACCGTCGTAGTACCTTTTCTCAATAAGCCTATTCAGACTGTCGTATGTCATTTCTATGTAGCTGTCGTTACCCTGCATGATGCCGACGAGATTGCCGTTGGAATCGTAATAATATTCGGTCTCGTTCCCACCGCGGGAGGTTATCTCGATGAGCTCGTTGATGCTGTCGACCGAATACGAGGTGTAATTCCCCTTCTTGTCTGTGAAGTTGACGATGTTGCTTGCGGAATCATAGGTATACTGCTCGTAGTACCCGAGTGGGTCTGTTATCATCGTCATGCGATTGAGCGAATCATATGTGTATGTTATTTTTTGATCCAGTTTGTTCGTGTAATTGACCTTGTTGCCTGCCGCGTCGTAGCCGTAGGTCTCGTTCTTGTTGTTCGGGTCCGTCGCCTTGATCAGGCGGTTCATTGAATCGTAGGTATATGTCCAGTTCTTGCCTGCCTTGTCCGTGAACGTGATGAGGTTCCCGTTCTTGTCATAGACCCTGTATTCCGAGTATCCGTAGGAGTCCATGGTCGAGTTCTGAACGTTGAGCGCGTCATACGTATATGTCGTGGTTGCGCCGTTCTTGTCTGTGTATGTCAGTACATTACCTACTCCATCGTAGGTGTAATTCTCGTATTCTCCCTGCGGGTCGCGAACGGAGGTTGCACGATTAACTGAATTGAACGTCATATTGGTATACTTGTCGTTCTTGTCCTTGTATGTTATCATGTTCCCGTTATTATCATACCCATATGTTTCTGTTTCATCTTGCGGGTCCGTTGTAGAATTGACCCGGTTCACTGCTGTGTACGTGCGGTTCGTGTACTGGTCGTTTTTGTCCTTATACGCAAGCATATTCCCTTCCGCGTCGTATGCGTAGGTCTCGTAGTCCGAGCCCGTTTGCGTCATCGTCTGCCAATTGAGGTGATTGTAGTAATAGAAGGTGGTCTGGTCGTTTTTATCCGTGTAATTAGTGACCATGCCGTTCTTGTCGTAGGTCCAATGGTCGGACTTGCTGTCAGGGTCGGTAGATACGGTCATGCGGTTGAGGTAATCGTAGGTATACGTGTAATTGTAATTGTTCTCATCAGTGTATTCGATCTCGTTGCCTGCGGCATCGTAGCTATATGTTTTTGTCTCTCCTTCGGGATTTGTGATCTGGTACACCTTCCCGAACGAGACGTTGTAAGTATAGTTCGTGTATTGCCCAAGCGGGGTCCGGTCCGTTTTCAAGTTTCCCTCATCGTCATAGGTCCGGTTCGTATACCCCCCTGCCGCGTCCCGTGTAGAAGTCACCCAATCGTTATTATTATAGGTATAGGAAGTCTGATGACTCCTCGCGTCCGTCTCGCTCGTCTGCCTGCCGACCGCGTCATAGTCGTATTGTGTATCATTTCCAGTCGGGTCCTCGATGTCGGTGGTTTGACCCCTTGTGTTCAAGGTATATGTGTATGCATTGCCGTTGCGGTCCGTCTTACCGGTCACGTATCCCTTGGTGTTGTAAGTGTAGTTCTCATATTTATTCAAGGCGTCCTTCACACCGGTAAGGTTTCCGTATGAATCGTAATAATAGCTCGTTTTATGGCCGTTCCTGTCCGTAGTCGAGTTCAATTCTGAGAGATACGGCGAATCATGGTTGTTCCAGGTATTCCGAGTCACGTTTCCGTAGGCGTCCGTGACGTTCAGCAGGTTCCCGCGTGAATCGTAAGTATAGTTCGTGTAGTATCCCATCTTGTCCATATGCGAGACCAGATTCATGTTTGAGTCCCAGGACTCGATCTCGGAATACCCGTTATGATCAGTTATTTGCGTTGGATTGCCTTCATTGTTGTACCATATTGCCGTCTTGTAGCTTCTGGCATTTGTCGCGGTCGTGTTGGCAAGATAATATGTAATGTCGTATCTTGAGGTCAGACTATTGATGTAGGTCGTAGTAACCGATTCTTCCTCGTACTCCCCGTATTTTATCTTGGATACGCGACTGAGCGTATCATATACAAATCCGTCGATATGACCTATCCTGTCCACGTCCCCGATGAGAAGATCGCTACTGTAGAAATATCTAGTTTCCTTGTCCAAGGCGTCCGTAACGGTCTCAAGATTCCCGCTCGCGTAGGTGTAACTTACTGACCGTCCCATCCGGTCCGTGACGGAACTGATGAGATTGTCCTCATAGTAACTGATGTTCAGGGTCTGTCCCGAATCATCGTTCACCTGGGTAAGCAGGTCGCTCGTATACGTGAAATTGAGATTGTTTCCGCTCTTGTCGACAATCTTGGTCAGATACCCATCACGGTCGAACTGGCAATACATTCCGCTCGGGTAATATAATTTGAAATCATTTACACTCAGAACAAGATTGGAATATACACCCGTAGGCGAGGCGTAATTTCCGCCACTGGTTGGAAGGTATGTCTCGAACGAGCCATCTGGCTGGTATATCCTTACGAAGCTTTCGCCATCAAACAATGAAATATCATAGTTGGATGTCCATCCGTAACCGAAATACGACAAGACATCTTTATTCGCGCTGTTGTATACGCGATCGATTGACATGGCGTCCCCGCACCCGCGGCAGCTTACGGAGATGTCCGTCTTGGCAGCATGGACGAGGTTGCCGCTGACAGCATTGACCTGATCGTCGATATAGTAGTTCCAGTCCTGCTTGCCGGTGTTCATGACCTTTATCGGGGGGTCCGAGTTGTATTCCGCCTCTATCTGCGTTGAAGACAGAGCATAATGGAAGATCTTGGTATTGTCCTGATAACCATAATAATAATTGCTGGCTCCATTATAGCTTCCAACAGTGACTATATTTGTATTATATGATATCAAACCAGATATCGACGAGGAGGTTTTCACCAATTCGCCATTGACGTAGATCTTCAGATATGTCCCGTCCCACGTGCCTGCGACATGGGTCCATCTATTGAAGGTAATGCCGGAGTCAGTTCTCAGTTCCTGGTTGCTGCCACCGGCGGCGTTCAAGACCGTGATATCACCATCGTTGTGGATCTTCAAACCATATGAATAGTACGGTTGTCCTCCGGTGTTATATGGTTTCGATATAATGTTGTCATGCTCGTCTGCGCTTATTGGGAATATCCAGGATTCCAGAGTGAATTCTTGAGGTTGGTAACAATACGCATTCGTATGCGAGACGTAATCACCGGTGCCATCAAGATACACACAATATCCGTTCGGGTTCTGGACGTCGACCGCATTTCCATTGAACGTCCCGTCCTTGTCGAACTCGGATTGGTCGTAAGCGGTATTTGTGTTCTCTTCGAATGTATAGTTCAACAATATGGCATTCTCGGGCTTTTGCTGGGCATGGGCGGACAATACCGTCGATGAGAGCGCATCGTTCCCTATATGAACTTCGTCAATCAAGCCGTCGAAGAACCTCGTCTCACCTTCAGACTGACCTATGTAACACGTATAAGCGAAATTATTCATGCTACCGGACACCGACGCGGAATTGACCTGCGTTCCGTTTATCCATACTTTAACGGTCGAACCGTCCCACGTGCCTGCGACATGATACCATGTGCCGGTTGCGAGCCTGGACGGCGAATACAATATAGTTGCTGGTGTTCCTCCGGAGATGTGGAAGGCAAGATATCCCCCTTCCAGATACAGATAATGCTGCCATTTCTTCGTTACAATCCTATCATAACCCGTGATCGTATCCGGTTTTACCCACGCCTCTGAGGTTATGGAATCCCGCCCCGCCGCTAATGTAGCAGATGTTCCGCAATTGATATAGTCGTTGGTGCCGTCAAAGTCGAAACATCCTCCATATATACCGCTTGTGGACCGCGTGGCTCCGGAATCCGTGCCGTCGTTTGCATTATCTGTGAAATCATCCGCGTTATTGCCCGAGGGTTCGTTGAATGCCCAGTATCCCGCATAACTTACGGGGCCAACGGATTCTGTCATCATCTCGTCCTGATAATACTTCGAGCCGTTCTGGTGTTTCCCTATCGATTTTTGGATCTTCTTCTCTTTTTCCGCGAATATCTCTTCGGGGGTCTTCTCATGGTTTGTATTGTTCCCGCGGGTCTGATCGTTCGAAAAGAAGGGCATACCACCAGATGACTGGTAAGGTATGTCGATTGTGGAACTGGCTATCATCAGTCCGACGCAGAACATTGCCGCAAACACTATCCCGAACTTGAATTGTGACATAGATATCACCGTTATTTAGTGGTCAATTGTGTTTTCAGATAATATACTTTATGGGCATACCGTTGGTAAGGTCAAAAGAAAAGACAACGCTTCAAACTGTTGCTGGATAATTTAAAAAAAATATTGATATATTAATTTTACGGATACACCGTTTGTAAGCCTATTTCAATCGGTATTTTTTAATGTATTTTTCTTGATAAAATTCAATTATTCCGCGCTTCAAGAGTTTTTGCAGAGAATATGAAACGATCTGTTGGTTGAATCCGGTTTTTCTTGATATCTCGTCCTGACTTAATCCTATAACTATGTTAAGTGTCCGGTATATTTGCTCTTGTTTTTTGCTTGAAAATAAGGGCGCATGTCTTGAACCTGTCCCATCATTGTAGAGTCGGATGTATTTTCCATCTTTTATGAACCTGATCTTTTCTTGACGTTTAAGCTGATGAACATGATGTGCTATGCGGTTCCTGGAACCACAACAAGCTTTGCATATGTCACATATACGTAAGCCTGGCTGTTTTGATATTATATTTAGAATTCGTTCCTGTATATTGTTTGAATTTGATCTTAATGTAACTATTTCATCCATTGTTATATATGGGGGAACTTGTGCGGTCACCGTAGTCGTTATTGGCTGTCCTGTCATTAATGATTCACCTCTGCCCGTCTTGGGAAACCTTGCGTATTCCCTATTTCTATGCTCATCTCTTACACTCCGTCTGCGCCTATTCTTCCCCTAAGTCTGATTTTTTTCAGAGGGATTTACACGGGGACTCTTCGAATTTGACTGAAATTGAATATGCTAATGAACTAAGGTATTTATATTAACTTTGGGACACTTCTTTTAACGTTATATGAAATCTGCGAAAATCCCTGTTTTTTCTCCGGAGTGGGGAAGAAGAAGGTTGTCTATCATGTCCTTGGAATATTTCTCCTACGTTCACATTCTTTTTAGGCTTGCGAACCGCAAGGATGTTCGCCCGTTCCTCTTGATCCGGGAATCTCTTGAACAGCACGTCGATCTTTGTATAATGCTGGATGATCTCTTTTTGAATTAGGGGGATCATCTCTTTTGAAGGGTCGATTTTTATAGTACACTCGAACACCTCATTCAATCGCCCATATTCAATGCTGCGGATAATCCCAAACGCATCTTCGAGGTTCCGTATGTTTTTTAACATCTTTTTTACGGATAGTTTTCCGATCGCCTCGAATTTCATTATCATTTCCGGATGGGCGGGGGCCGTAAGAACGGTCTTGGACAGAACCTTCTGAACGGTTTCAAGTTCGAACGCATGACGTTCTTCGTCAGAGGCCAGGTCGTTGAATATTATGGCAGCGTCCAGGACATCTGAGAACAATCCCACGAATCCCCGGTATAATCCTACCATTGCTTCTTCATTGTCGATCGCCTGCTCGAAAAGGTTGCTCACGGTTTTTAATTTCTTCATTACAGCCATAGATTCAGAGATCGTAGAGATTGAGCCTGTTTCGTCCATTGGCCTGAGTGAAGGGACCGATGTCGTTTTTGATTGTATAGAATGTTCCGATGACCTCATTTATTGAGTCACCTTTCCTTTCGATCTTATTTTTTAAAGTTATTTGATATTCTTTATTGATAACATGTGTGCAAACTAGTATATATTTTTTTTTCCAGGCTTACACGCAAACGTATTAAAAGTGATATCGTTGCAAAAGTCCAAAGAAAGAGTGAAGGCGCACCGATAATAATACTAACCATCAGAGGGTGAGTGGTAAAGTAATATGAAGCGTGTTCGATGCGCCTTGATATAAGATATGGCAATAGCTAATAAATAATATTTATGGGTACACCATTTGTAAACATTTATCGATCTGCTTATTTTATTTCTTTATGAACTCAATACTGGACTAAGACTAAAGTATGGAAGCGCACCAATAAACAGGGTGATACGACGGAATCCGTCGGAATCAATAGATTCCTCGGATGCTAAGAATCTGAAGATTCTGTCGCATCCAATAGGATTCCTAGTATGCTAGGAATTTCTTTGGAAATTCCGTCGCATGTTGAGAGTAAATTAATAAAAGTGGGTTAAAACTATAGTGCGCCTCCGAACATATTATTGCATTCTTTCGTATTAAACCTTCTGCCCCAATCAACCGTCATCCGTCATCGTTCCATTCCGGAAGAAATCATTGCCAGGTCATCCTGAAGAACCATGCCCTCTCGTCATCCTCTGATTTCTCTTCCATCCTGACCTGGCCGGACCTTCCGGCGAGGTCCATGATGCCCTGGAGCATCCCGTGATAGTATTGCGCCCATACCTCGTTGCTTTTCCCGTCCTTCGACCATAGCGTCATCTTGACGAGGACCAATCCGTTCTCCACGCTTACCATCTCGAACCTGCCGACGAGGAACAGATTGTCCTGGCGCTTGTTCGTGCTGAACACTTCCTTCGGATCCTTGCCCTTGAACATCGGAAGCCAACGCACGTCGCCAAAGAACACGTCGTGCCCGACCTTGTACGCCAACTTGGTCTTTTTATCCGGTATCATCTGCAGCATCTTGTCCAATATCCCACAGAAATCGGAATAGGGATACCAACGCTCCATGTCGTATCTCTTCCCTGCAACGCCGAGCTTTTCGATGGAATCCTCGCCCATTCTCTTCTTGGCGAACAGGATGGCATGCAAGAACAGTATTCCCTTGACTTTAGGTTCCTTAATCTCCATCGTGGTAGTTATGGAGGGGGACGTTAATAAGGTTGTCTGGTTCGTGCATATCAAAAAGCCCGTTCGACCCGAACACCGTCAGAAGAATGGCATCAAGACCTAAGGAATAAGACAGCAACGTGAAAAAAAACTATATCCACACCAAAGCCGTAATATAATAAAAAGAGAATATCAATTACAGCGATGATAAACGCCAAGGGGGAAACAAATGACGACGCTCATACAAGAAGAGAACAACGTGCTCCTGCTTTTTCAAAAAGTCCAATGCGTAAACTGCGATTACGACGCGCACAGACCGTCAAGGTCGTCAACCCCGAACGGACATAACATGATCAATGATCGGATCATCTGACATTTTATTACATGATTTTTCAATATAAACCGAACGTTGGCATTCAAGATTGAAGAAAATCTCCTGGCCACATGCCAAACGGACCGCGCTATCGGCGCGTCCCGGTCATGAGAGGACGAAACGTTCACCTTGAGTCGTACAGCCATTTCATGGCCTCGGAGACCTTCACGAATGTCTTGAAATCGAATCCGCCGTTGTGGACGTTTTCCATGAGCGCGCATTCCCGGGGATCGGCATCATTTTTCTTCGTTAACGCCGCGATCTTCGTGCCAGGCGGGAAAAAATCGCGCTCAGGGACGGAGAACTCGTAGATGTCTATTATCGAAATCATCCGATCCAAGTCCCTCACGTCGATGAGAACGTTCCTAACGCCGTTCTCCTTCATCAGCCCAACAACATCGCTGCGGGCGTTCCAAATCTCTTGTTGGTCCAAATGCCCGGAGAGCCGGAGTTTGACCAAACGGCATTCGGCATCGACGGTCAGCTCATTTATCATCCTTTTGTCGAAAGGATTACGAATATAAAAATCTTTTTACGAAAAGCGAGGTTTGCGGGCGCATGTCTTATCTAATCCCAGACCAGCACGATAAGGATTGTTCCAATTATTTTTAAAACCAGGTAAATTCCTCGTTATCACGTACCTGTATGCATAATCACGTTATTGCAGATATAATAGCAGTGATTATAATTCAGCGCCTTTTTTACATGTTTTGAAGAATTCTCAAATCCGCGCCATCACTAAATATCCTCGGACGATACATGTCGCGTAGGGCTGTTTGAACGGACTATCGCGATCTGCGCCGGATTGTCTTAGCTATGGCGTTCGTCCGCGAATGCAAAGGAGAGACCCCATTGAGTAGCGGTCCGAAGTTCGAAATGGAATTGGGCGACGGCAAGGAACTCGCCTGGGACAGGCTTCAGGAAAATGCTCCGGAGCTGGGGGTCACCTTCATAGGCAATGTGCGGGAGGGGCGGTTCTTTGGCAACGGGATCGTGGGGCATTACGCGATCAGGCAGAATTCCCTGACAATAACGATAACGGTGATGGACTTTCCAGCTTCCGAGATATACACGGAGAAGGCCATCAAGGACGCCCTGAAAAAGCTTTTTGCCTCGGCTTTGGAGAATGGATAGGTTGGTAAAATATCTAATAAAACCAAATCGACGGCTGGCTCGGTTATTACTGTTTTTTTCATGAAAAACCGCGTTTTCATTTAAATATTCTTTAAAGTCTGGCTTGCCTCGTTGCAATTCGGATTCTGCCGGTATTTACTGTATCCAGAGGCATAATTGCATACGCGGCATTTGAGATTGTCCTCATCATACTCTTTTCCATAACAATTAGGAACAAACACTGATTCGAACTTGCAGTCATTGGCAGCCTGACATTTAGCGCAGAATGCAGATTCATACTTGTAGTTGGGATAACAAATCCTTGTCGTAGGCTTGCTTTTTTCAGTGGATTCCATAATAATAGAGATACCCCACCAACCGGGCGCTATGATTGATGGGGTACCTTTACAATAAAAAGTTTATTACTTTTTCTTTCTGCTCTTTTCACCAGTGGCAATCAGGCTCATGTCCCTGATATTGTCGTCACCGAATGAATACCCGACTTTGTTGTTTCCGTAGTCCCATTGCCTGTATGCTGCCTCGACTGCTACGGGTTTGCTGACCTTCAACTGCTCGTTGATGTCGTAGATGATCTTCGGAAGCTCGTCCAGCCCTGGCTTCTGGCGGATTTTCTTCTCTATCTTGAACCCGTCCTGCTCCTTATATCCCCTGTCTGTGTTCGCTCTCCAGGACATCTTTCCGATGTCTGTTGTGAAATACACCTTCGCAACCTTCTCGTCCTTATCAGTTTTCAGGACAAGGTCATCGATTTCTATCCGTCCCCTCGGGATCTCTGTCTTCTTAACGTCTTTTGTCATTGTCATCCCCTCCGTTCTTGAACGCCACGAGGGCCTTTTCCATGCCGTCTACCTTGACGGTCAGCCATTCCTGTGCTCCTTTCCTGTTTATCCAGACTGCAACGTCATCGCCTTTGTAGTCCGGCTTTCTTGGTACGAATTCTTCTTCTTCCATACTTTTGCCTCCTTACACCCCACTTGTTTTATTAAGAATATAGTCGCAGGCTTTCTGCGCCTGTGAGCCGGCTATCACAACGAGTTTGCTGTCGCTATGAAGTTTCTTTAGCCAATTGCTGATGTAACTGGCTGAGTTGTCAATTGTCTTGTTCTCGATGCCTGTCATCGAGCAAAGGAATGATGCGCCCATTTCAGCAACGAGTTCTTCCAGAGAATAATTCGGGTCTCCGAAGGCGTGGATGTCTGCAACGCCTTTCCTGTTGAGCCTGTCTTTATGGCCAGTTGAGTGGGTTAACTCGTGGAACTTGGTGCTGTAATAATCTTCAATGGCGTTGAAGGATTCAATCAGCGGTATCTGGATGATGTCCAAGGATGGGGAATAATATGCCTTGTCCCCGCCATGCTGTAAAGATGGCTTGGTTAGCATCTCTGAACTTACTTTTTCGCATTCTTCGATTGGATTGAGGTTCTTTTTTGAAACTGGTTCGGGTATATATTTTTCAAGACCTGTGCATTGCTCGACGTTGTAGACCCGGTAATATCGGATTATTGGAAATCTTCGTGCTTGTTTTTTTACTTGGGATTCCGTGATGGTATCATAGTCTTCATCGTCTTGCTCATCCTCGTCCTCATTATCAGTTTCAGGCTGCTTCATTTGCCTATATTCAAGCCACTTGAAGAAAACAACCGGGGTGGATTCTTTCAGTTCTTCATCCTTGATACTGCCGCCAAGCTGTTTGATTTGTTTGTAACTTAGCCACCATGGTGCCTTGAATGGCATTGCACCCAGTAGAAATGGGTTTATGCCTCGATAGGGATACTTGCTTACCAGATTCTTCGGGCATCCTTGTTCTGCATCCCAGGGCTTGTGCCAGGGTACTACTCCTTTTTCAAGCATTGCGATTATCTTGTTTGTGATTACATCATATACCTTGCTGTTGAATGCCATAAAAACCTCCTTGGATTAAAGTGATTTCTTATAATGCGATTTCTAGTATTGTAGACCTTTTAGGGTGATATAGTAAAAAGTTACCTTGCCAGAAGGATAATCGAATCTGGAAACATATAATGGATTTAGGAACGAAATGCCGTTTTTTTCTTTGCTAAGATGAACTTTTACGAATTGGTTTCCCATTTCTGGAAGGTCAGTAATATCAACATTAGTCCCTTCAATAAAACCTTTCTTCACAAGAATGTTCAGAACCTTTGTGAGATCCTTTTCGCATAAATGCAACTCGCCCTGAAGCTCTATAAAATGGCGTGGTGATATTTGGAGCAATTCAAGGGTTAACAACAGATTACAATTCCTTGCGATATGATCTCTTTTTATTTGTTTTATTTGATGCCTCATTTCTTGATTTACGCAAGGGGTTCATAAATAGGGGTGGTGGGAACGACCTATTGATTCAGCAATTTTATATAGAATGATTTTATTAAGAAAAATATGACAGAACAAGCGTTTTTATCTGAATTAATTAAAAACGATGATATCTTTATAAAAATAAAAGAATATAAGGGCATACATTTTTATTTCGAGGGCCAAGTTTCTAAAAAAGAGATGGCGATTTTAAAAACTGATGAAAATTATGAAAAAGATTTGTTAGATATTTATGCATTTAGTATTGATTTCTTTCATCTTACGCCTATTCCAAAATATTTTGTATTGTCCCAATATTTACCACCTGATAATTTATTGGCATGTGCGTTTAACGATGGAATAAAAATATTTTTAAATGATTCTTGCCCCCAATTTTTTTGGAAGTGGATTATTAAAACTACAATAATGCATGAAGTTGGTCATATTTATATCGCACGAAAAAATAATCAACCAATTTTATTTAGAGATTCCGAATTTACAATAAATAAAATATGGGAAGCGATGGATAATGATCTTCAGGTTAATGAAAACCTTCCTAATGAGGCAAAAGTACTGATATCTAATTTAATATGTTTATCAATCCTTGATTTTACACAACAGAATTGTTTGTTAGAACCCTCCCTAAATGGATTGCCTAATGAAATATGGTTATATGATGCAAATTTAAGTCATCTCTTAAGGCGAATGTATTCGATACCTCGTGATAATCGGAAAATTCTTGATTTTTTAAATGATGGAAAAGAAATAAAACATCCATATATCCAAGAAATTAGAAATGTCATTCTTAATAATGATTATTCCAAATTCGTTGAGATATCTGATTCTAAAAAAGTAATTGATATTATATTAAATTGTATGTATCTTCCTAATGATAAATATCATAATATTATTCTAAATTTAATGAAATGACTGGTTTTATAGAAAAATACATTATACGTTAGTTCCTACTTATCGTTTTTATTTAGGCAATGAATAATAGTATTTTATGACATTTATTAAAATAAACTTTCAAGTAGGTTCTTGTATAAATATGAATGAACTAACGAAAGACTCCATTGATCTTATCGTTACTAGCCCACCCTACTTCAATGCCTTGAATTATGATTCCAAGAACAAGAATAACAGATCTGATATGGATTACAATCAATTCCTGAAATGGTTGGGAGATTGTTTCAAAGAATGCTTAAGAGTCCTTAAACCCGGGCGAATGTGCTGTGTTGTAATATCCACGGTGTTGTATAATCAGAAATCTTATGCCCTTCCTTACCACTTCGTTTCGTTGATGGAACAATTGGGATTCGAGTTCCATCAGGATATCATATGGCGAAAAATGACTGCCAACACTAAAAGAGTGGATATTACGGTTCAAAATCCATATCCTGGGTATTATTATCCTATCTTCACGTTCGAACATATCCTCGTCTTCAAGAAGCCTGGACCTAAGATTTATTCAGGGAGAACCCGAAAAGAAAGGTTTGAGAGCAGAATCCCCATTAATGAGTTCTTTGTAAACGAGATATCCAATAATGTCTGGAACATCAACACCATCGCGCCGTACCAATACGATCACCCCTGCCCGTTCCCCGAAGAAATCCCGCATCGCCTGATAATGCTTTATTCATACAAGGGGGATGTTGTCCTGGACCCGTTTCTCGGCTCTGGAACAACTGCAGCCGTGGCCTTGGCAATGAACAGGAGGTTCTGCGGTTATGATATTCGAAAGAGGTATATCGACCTGACCCGAAAGCGTCTTGATGAGCCCGTTTTCCTTGGTAATGGATTTTCCTGCGAATACAAGAAACTGCCACGAAAGCTACTCAGCCCGAAACTGAATCTAATGTGAGGTGATATGGAAGATTCTGATAAGACAGAAAAGGATTATTGCAGACTGCCAGAAACAATATTCTTGGAAAGAAAGGACCAGCATTCGGATAGCAAAGACTCGGTTCTTGAAGATATACTTAGCCTGAAGGAAAAACTCTTGCAGCAATCCATTGACGAACTCACCAAGCTTATTGAAGAGCGCCTACAAATAAAACAAAAGGTTTTTACTGACCTGGACAAGGAAGTATCGAGGACACGAAACGTAACATTGGAAACCCTTACCAGAAAAGCCTATAACAGCACCCTCGAGAACTCTGAAATCATCCCTTTTGAGATTTGGATCAACAAGCTCGAGAAGGGCAAAATCGATGAGAACGTTCAGTCCTGGCAGGATATTGTTGACCTGAGAAAGCAGATCATTACCTTAATGACCAAACTAATCGAATCAAAAGAAAAGAAGAGGATGTTTGATGAGAAATGATGGGGTAATTACAAAATGATATCATTTCCAAAGAGAAAATACAAAACTATCTTAGCCGACCCGCCTTGGAAGTATGGGAAAGGATGGGGTTGGGGAGCAGGTAATTATTATAAATTGATGAGCCTAAGAAACATTTGTAAGTTACCCATAGACACCATTACCTCTGAAAATGCCCATTTATACTTATGGTGCCCAAACTCAATGCTAAGGGAAGGGCTTGAGGTAATGAAAACATGGGGATTCCAGTTTAAAACGATAATCACATGGATTAAAAACAGGTCAATATTTGGATACTATTTCAAAGGACAAAGCGAACAATTATTGTTCGGAGTCAAAGGAAGATTGCCGCCGAGAGATAGAAAACAAGTGACGATTATTCATGGGGAAGTCCGAAACCATTCAAGAAAACCCGATGAGCAATATTCATTGATAGAAAAGGTATCTTCTGCCCCAAGAATAGAACTTTTTGCAAGGTATCGCAGAAACGGCTGGGACGCTTGGGGAGACCAGGCTCCGAAGAATTTGTCATAATGCATGTGTGATGAGGAGCAATAATCCTTAAAGTCATGGCCATAGATCCTGGAAAATAATAAATGATATCACAAAAAGAATTGAAAGAGGAATTTAGGAAGCTGACGCCTGTTTTAGGCAGCAAAGCAGATAGACTCTGGCTTCAATACATTACCGGAGATAATGATGAGAAACAGGAAATTCAGGACCTTCTGCCGATCCTTTCCAAACAGCAATTGAACGAAACATATCATGAAGACAAGATAATCCTTCCCCCACCTCCTAAGGAGCAGGCTTCAGGGGAATACCCAATCGGAGACATTGAATATGCAGACAAAACATTCTATCCTTTCGGCTTGAGAGAGGACGAATGGGTCCAGCACCTGACCATTTTCGGGCGTTCAGGCTCAGGGAAAACAAATCTGGTATTCGGTTTGGTAAGGACATTTCAGGAGCGGAAGAAGCCGTTTATCATATTCGACTGGAAGCGAAACTACAGGGACTTGTTAGCTGATTCCAAGAACGATTTGCTGATTTTCACAGTAGGCAGGGCTGCAAGCCCGTTCAGGTTCAATCCGCTCATTCCCCCGCCCAATACTGACCCTGAAGTATGGCTGAAGAAGTTGATCGAAATAATAGCCCATTCCTATTTCCTGGGCGAGGGAGTCATATACCTACTTCTGAAAACGATAGACTCGATTTATCGCAAATTCAATGTATATTCTCAGAAACCTGACAAATACCCCACAATGCTTGACGTCTTTGAGGAACTGAAGAATCTCAAACTCAAAGGGAGGGCATCGCTGTGGCTTGCATCCACAATCAGGGCGGTTTTCTCTATGTGTTTCGGAGAGGTAGGCAAGGTGTTCTGCATTCCTAATAAAACTCCAATAGAATCGCTGCTGAACCAAAATGTTGTGTTTGAGCTTGATGCCTTGACAAACACAGACAAGATATTCTTCACAGAGGCCCTTCTCCTTTGGATCTATCAATACCGCCTCGCAGAGGGGAAAAGGGAGACCTTCAAGCACGCTATGATCATCGAGGAGGCTCATCATGTGCTCCTGAAAATGAAACAGAAGTCAAAAGGCGAGGAAACCATCACAGACATTATCCTGAGGGAGATCAGGGAATTGGGGGAATCGCTCATTATCGTAGATCAGCATCCAAGCCTTATCTCTCCGACAGCGATAGGAAACAGTTTTTGCACCATAGCAATGAACTTGAAGCACATGGAAGACATCCGCATCATGGACGATTCGATGCTCCTGAACAACAGGGAATTCATCAACAGGCTCCCAATAGGCTATGGAATCGTCAAACTCCAAGGGAGGCACTACGACCCCTTCCTGATAAAGATACCCCTGTTTTCGATTAAAAAGGGGGTTGTGAGCGATTCGGACATAAAGGAACGAATGGCAGGTTATTCAGGTTATTCCAACCCGGAATGCGGTTGTTTAACGGATTCCAAGGAATTTTCAGATATTCCAAGTTCGGATAAAGTAGGCGAAGTGGAGCTCAGGTTCCTGCTGGACCTGCACGAGAACCCGTTTACACCTGTCAATGAGCGGTATAAGAGATTGGGATGGAGTTTCAGGGAGGGGAACAAGGTTCAGAAAGAGTTAATCGATAGGGAATATGTAAAAACAGTTACAATTCCAATACAGAAGGGAAGGATCACACTATTTGATATTCTGGATAAGGGCAAAAAAGAACTCGGTTTCTTAGGGGTCAACTTCTCAGATACTCAAAGAAAAGGGGGAATTGAGCATAAGTATTGGGTTAATCAGGCAGCAGAACACTACAAGAAACAGGGGTATCAGGTTGAGATAGAAAAGCCGATTGGAGAGGGGAAGGCTGTTGATATTGTTATCAGTATGGGGGATGAAACGATTGCTGTGGAGGTTGAAACTGGAAAATCAGATGCGATGGAAAATGTCAATAAGTGCCTGAATACAGGATTCAAAGAGATTATGGTTATAGCGACCTGCAGGGAGGCTTATCAGAGAATAAAAAACCAAATTGCAAAACATGTGGATACAGATAACGTAAAAATTGACCATGTTAAAAATTATATGTTTGATTAAATTTTATGACCATAATAAATCTCTTTTTTTTAATGGGCGAATATAGTAATTTAGGTTTACCAATGATAAGTTATCTACAATATAATGCATAACAATACTCTTTTTGAATTATAGCAAATTAGTTCATGTGGTTATAAGTTACCTTGTTTGATTTATTGCTAATCCATTAAATAATCATAGAGGTTACTTATCTGGAAATAAATAACTATATAAATACAGATGGTGTAGTAACTTTAGGGTGATAACATTGGATAAAATGCCAGAAGTACAAGTAGAATATAACCACATAAATTTTTTATGTCCATTTGTTGAAGATTGTGCTGGACCATTATATAAAAATCCAACTTTACATGGGTACTGCCAAAAAAGAGAAGACTGGGAAGAATGTGAAACATATATGAAAAAAGTGGGAAAAGAAAAAAGGTATTACTTGGATCGAAATTAATGAAAAGTTGAGGACCGATATTTATTATGAAAATAATAATATACTTAGGTTGTTAACTAAAAAAATAATTAAGTAGTTCTATAATAATTATTGCAATTACACCTGTAACAATAATCCATCGCGGGTCTATTTTAATATCTGTCTCTTCTTCATCGTAATATCTAATTAAGCCAGCGCTTGAAGGGGGGGCCGTACTTTGTGTATTATAGGTAGGTGTTTCTGAAAAAATATTTGTTGAAACATTAATAACATAGTGTTCATGGTCTATGTTTTTAGTAATATCAATATTTTTAATTAAAAAAGTTATTGCATTATATGCGTCTTCAATTTTATCGTACCTATATTGCGGGTTAAAAGCAATGAACTTTTTAAGTATTTCACGAACATTATTATCAGGAATGCGATTTAATATTGTATCTAAATTAGTATTTTCAATTGGTTTTTCCATTATCTTTCCACCAAAACTGATATATATTTTTTCATAAACATGGTGGCCAGTAAGTAATTCAAAAAAAATTGTTCCTAAACTGAAAATATCACTCTTTTCTGTGGCAGTTAAATCCATACGGGGTCTATTATGGGGGCTATTTGCTAGATAAAACTTTGCACATAGCCCATCTTTTTTTATTATTGTATCAAGGTCAAGAAGTATTATTTTTTCATTTTTATTTATAATAATTTGTTCATGCTTTAAATCTTGGTAAAGCAATCCTATAGAATGCAAATGAGATAAAACTTCTGCAATATCTAAAATTAGTCCAAGTATAGTACCTAATTTCTTATTACTTAATAGATTTATAATATCATTATTAATTGAATGAGATAATACATCCCCATCAATTTTTTTCACAAGAAGAAAAAGAAATCTTTTCTCTATGTGATAACTCACGATATTACATAAATTTGGATTGGGATTATTTTTCAAAAGATATAATACCTCAGAAATTTCAATTAATTCAGCAGGATTTATATATCTGACTTTTAAAATATAATCCACATCACTACTTTTATCGTAAGTTAGATAGACTACACTCTTCATAAATACGTTTTGATGGATTATTTTTAACACTTTTAATGAAAAATCTTGTTTAAATGTTGCAGTTATTTCTAACTGTACCCAATTTATATCGAATACTTTTTTTGCAGATTCTAAGTTAGACCATTCTTTCAACTGATTGAATAATTTATTATAAATATTCATAAAATTATTATTTAATATAGTTATTTTATTAAGAAGTATTACTATATTTTGTATATTGTCTATATGTTCTATATATGAAATTACCCCCCATAGTACTTTGCATTCTTCCTGTAATATGAGTGAGAATCCAGGGGGAGGATTCATTATCTGGTGATTTATTTTTTCAATTTTTTCTAAAGTATCATTATAGATTTCTTTGTTATAATTAAAGAGATTAAAATCTTTAAAAATAGATATTTGAATTATATTTTCTTTTAAGAAATGGAATTCGAAGCGAGTATTTAATGAGTCTTCTTGATTGATCCACGGTATTTTTAAATCTTGCAATTTTGGATTGAATATTTTTATAACATCATATCTATTATTAGCTTTGATTATTTCATTGGTATTATTATATTTGTTAATTATCTCATAAAAATTCACTTGATTATCACACCACAGAAAGAACAGGGAGATATTCTCAAAGACATCTTGAGTCATTTTACCTAAACCTCGTTCATTGTTCTCTATTTCCAATCAATTTGATTTGTAAATCCCAAAATTCTATATCATCCGTATTAATATATGTCAATTGATATAATTCATTTTCATATAACACTAAAATTTCTTCGTCCGTTTCCCCCACTAATATGATTATATTGTTTTCTCCGATTTGAAAAAAACCTGTATTTATAGGAATCTCCAAAGAGGCGAAGTTTGAGATTAAATTTCCTTTATCATCAATCCGTCTTTCTGTATGAACATAAGAATTTAAATAAAAAGCAAATTGATTATTAATATAAACAGACGCAGGGCCTTCTTCTATGTTAGGATCTATATCTCTAGTTTTCATTATAAGGTACATTTCTTCTCTTTTGTGTGATAAATTAAATTGTTTAACATAAAAATTTCCTTCATGATTTGGTGCCTCAGGGAATAGATTGGAATTGTTTACATCTCCAATATGGTGAGGCTGGGAGTCTAATACTATATATTCAATAGTTGGTTGGGATATAGCGTTTTTTAAAAATGATACTCCAGAAAATATTAATCCGAGCACACTACCCAGTAATATAAAAATTTCTAAGTAACTATATAACGATGTTTTCTTTATTAGGTAATCTAATCGTTTTGGTTTCTTTTTTCGAATTAATTTTGATGATGATTTTTTTAGATTCATATTATCCTGTATACGAATATTAGTTTTGGATTGTTGAAGTTGTATTTTAGTATATTTTATTTTATTGTAGGTATTGGTATTTGTTTTTTTTAATATAAAGGAAATACTTCGTTTTTTTTGTTTGTGATTAGTGTCAAAAATAAAATGATATTCATTACTTTCTGGAATAATTATATTATTACTATCTATAAAAATGTTATTTTTTTTATAAATTGCTAAATATTCCTTCTTTTCCAGATATTTATTAAATTCTTTCTCAGTTAATATTAAAAAATGAAAAGATTTTTTATTTTTTTCTTTAATTAACCATTCTAGTTCATCAGTTATACTTAATTCAAAATTAAAACTTTTATAATCTGCTCCATTGACGAAGAATGTTTTTTCCAATAAAATATCATGAGAATGTCGATGAGTTTTTTTTAATCTGCATTTATTTTGAATTTTTTGTTGTTTCGTTTTTTGCCATATCGCGATAAGAATAGCAACTATGATACCTATTAAACTGATAATAACACCGATAATAGAAAAATGGCTTTCGATAGTATTCCATATCATTAAACTACCTTCAATTAGATATATATGTTATATTATTTAATTTATTACTCTATAGGTATGACTCAATTATAAAGACTTTATGGTTACATCATTTGTAAATACCTGATTTATTTACAATATTGAAGAGGATTTTAACATATATCAAGAACGAATCTGGGGGCTGGTTCACTTAGGTTCTATTTCCCGAAGTAGAATCTATGAAAATCTAAGCGAACAGGTCATGAGAAAACATGTAATTATGCACAAAATTATCGGATATTTTTCTAAATATAACGCGAAAAACTATCCGTATCTCGCATTATTGTTGGTAACTTAGAAACTCCAAGGTTGTACGTGAGCTAAACAAATATAAAACGCTTCTCCCCCAATTTTCGTACACACTTCGAAATAAAAACCAATATCTGCCCCATAAATTTTATATTCTTTTTCAAGCTAACAACAACAGATCTCAGAATAAACAGTGTGTTATTCTTCGAGCATAAAATCCTCATTCCCATAAATACCAGATATTTCCCATATTCTGGATTTATCGAGTACTTCTTCTTTTTGTCCTTGATGAGTATATTGAAATTCTTCAGGTCCTGGAGCTCTTCATAGGTGGTTTTATAGTTCCTATGTATCCTGCGGGCAATCTGTTTTGTGCTTAAATTCCTGTTTTGCATTAAAAGTACAAGAATGTCTTCTTCAGTATTGTTCCTTACCAGCTTAAAGTGGTCTTTGTAAATCTCTGCTGTTTTCTGTTGTTCCATTACGCTGTCACTCAGTAGATAATAGTAATTACGTATCATTAATAAATATTTCATTCTCCCCTTTAAGCAGATAATAAGGTATTACCCAGCAGGTAAGACATTAAAACATGAACGGACAATTCAATTCTGGAAATTTCCAGAACTCGTTCTGGCAAGCCTATTTCTATACTCCAATCCTAGCTCATTTTAAAGGAGATGAAAACCATGAAAGACGGATACACATTTATAAGCGGCTTCAAAGGAAAGATCCGCCAGAAGAAATACTCGTTCTACCAGCCAATAGACAAAACCATAATACGGAATCTCGATAAAAGAAACGGGGACCTGGTTTTCTATTACTATTGCACTACAAAGGACGGAAGACCTGCTATAATCGCCTTTATGGACGGTAAGAACAGGTTCGGAAAGGAGGGGATGTAGATCGACCCTAACCAATTGAAATCAGAACTGGACCGTTTCACAGGAACCCTGGAGTATCATGCTTCGAGTTTTGGGCACATTCAGCTTACAGACGGGGTTGATTACCTGCGCGAAAAAGCCAAATGCAGCTGGCTTATTGATATCATCGAATCGTACAATGACTGCCATAGGATAATCAAGAATATGCCTTTCCAGCTCTGGGAACTGTCCGTAAATGAAAACAGGACTGCCTTTGTCTTTTGCAGGGATGGGAATAAGAAATCGCCAATAATAACCCAAAAAGTGGCATATACAGACTTTCCTTTGGACAGGATAAAACTATACTGTATTGACAAGGTTGTAATGCTACCATCGGAATACTAATTTTAAAGCGGTAAAAATGATAACATCACAGAAACAACAAATTAATGGACTTTATGAAATAGCTCTAGGACGGTTAAGGGAGCTGAGCAGTCAAGCACATTCAAAAAGCGGAATTATCAGATTTCCTTTGGTATTCGGAAAACTTTGCAGGAACTTCTGTATCAACAAAAAACAATGCTGGGAGCTCCTTTTCGCACTTAGAGAGTGTAGGGTTATTGAAATTGTGCCGTATCAGGGGATTAAACTAATGGCCATGGAATGAGGTTAATTTGCAATATTTATCAAATGCAAAGAAAGACGTACCTGTTTCTTATTATCACCAATCTGCGAAAATTCATATAAAAATGAAGTTGGCGAAATCGGTTTTATTAACGATTTATAGTTTGAATGAGTTTTTATCAACTCTTTGCATTTTTCAATCAAATCTGTAAAATTAGCATTTCTTGAAAATATAACATAACTACATCTTGTGTCGTTCCAGGTTAAATTACTTAATAATTGATTGATCCCATTTAAAAAATATTTATTATCATGCCAAATCTTGAATTCAGCAATAAACACATTGTATTTTCCTTGTCTTATTAATAGGTCAGTCTTGCCTGTGTGATTGAATGCTTCCGTAGAAACTGTGCCTTTATAAGCACTATTCAGTGCTATGAAAAAAATGTCTCTCAATGACTCCTCATCCCTGTCTCTTAACCTTTGAGATGTCCGTTCTAGGTTTATTCCAAGTTCATCGATATGTTTGATAATTTCATTAAAAATTGACATGTCCAAAATATATTCTTTCTCAGTATCGCTTATAGGTTTTTCAAGTATTTTCAAATCTATTCTATATTTAGGAGCGATAAAACCGATATTAACTGTTTTGCTCTCTTCTTTAGCTGGAATATCCGAATTTGCAAATATCTGTTGATCTTTTGTTAATTTTTCTCTTCGCTTTGATAAAAGGGTATTGATTAAATTTTGTAATCGAGAATTGAATGCTTGAATATCTGAATTTGTCCATTCAACATATTCCTTAAAGATGTCCAGTTCTCTTTTTATCTCTTTTTTAACTAGCTCTGAAGAATTTTCCTGATCGGAAAAAAATGGTACTTTGAAAATAAGTTCATTTTTCATTACGTCCCAATCTCTGGGAAAAACGGTTGTATGAGTGTTTGGTGTATATAAGAACAGATTCTGATCTCCTTTGTAAGACATATGAATTTTGATTACTCTAGCTTTTTTGAAAATTGGCCTATTTTCTCCAGAATCAAAAAACGCCATGTAATGTGGATCATTGGAGATATCAATATCGATTTCACCACCATCTGTTCGGACTGGATCACTTAATGAAATTGGGTGTATTGTGTGTCTTGTTAAAAAAATCGCTGTTAATGCTTCATTACTATTCTCAAGTTCATTAAGAGTTAAACTATATACTTCTTTTTCTACATTGAGTTTCTTTGTTTCTAGATATTCTCTTAACCAATTTCCTATAAATAAGTCCATATTATGATATTAGCGGAAGAGTATTTAAAAACTCCTTATCAAAATTCACATGTGGTCAATATTATAAAAACAAAAGAAATAAAAAGAAGTAATGTCTAAATAATTAGTTTGTACCCTATGCTCTTGGGACCAAATCAATGCAGAATCCTGCGCCGACAGTTTCTCCCATGTCTCTTACGACAAAGGATGCAAGCTTTGGAATGTCTGCTCTTCGCTCAAGCACAACTGGCTTCTGAGGCTCAAGAAGAACCATTGCTGCGTCCCCTGTTTTAAGCATGTCTGGGTTTGTCGCTGCCACTCCGCCTGTCTTAGGGTCAATCTTTGTCTTCAATTCCTTGAACTTCACTGCAACCTGTGCGGTGTGCGCATGAAGAACCGGCGTGTAACCCTTTGTTATTGCAGTCGGGTGGTGCAGTACGATAAGCTGCGCTGTGAATTCCTTTGGCACAGATGGAGGCTTCTCTGCCGGGCCCAAAACGTCCCCGCGCCTTATCTGTTCCTTTGTGACTCCACGCACGTTGAATCCGACATTGTCGCCTGGGAATGCTTCCTGCATCTGTTCGTGGTGCATCTCGATTGACTTGATTTCACCTGCGACATCAGACGGCTGGAATACAACCTTTTGTCCGACTTTCATGATTCCTGTTTCAACTCTTCCTACAGGGACGGTGCCGATTCCAGTGATTGAATATACGTCCTGGATTGGAAGCCTCAATGGAAGTGTTGTTGCCTTTTCAGGCTCCTTGAGCTTGTCAAGTGCCAGAAGCATTGTGTCGCCTTTCCACCATGGCATCTTTGCGGATGGCTTTGCAACGTTCTCTCCGAGAAGAGCTGCCATTGGTATAAAGTTCAGGTCTGTTGGCTTCACTCCAACGCCTGCGAAAAGCTTCTCGATTTCCTGCTTTCGTGCAAGGAATTTGTCTTCTGCATAGTTCACAGTGTCCATCTTGTTTACGCCAATGATGAACTGCTTTATTCCAAGAACTTTGCAAAGGAACGCGTGCTCTTTTGTCTGAGGCTGGATTCCAGAGGCGCAGTCAACTACAAGAACTGCTGCATCTGCCTGAGATGCTCCTGTAATCATGTTCTTGACAAAGTCCCTGTGTCCTGGCGCGTCAATTACAGTAAAGTAATATTTTGGTGTCTCGAATTTCATATGTGACAGGTCGATTGTGACTCCTCTTGCACGCTCTTCTTTTGTAGCGTCCATGACATACGCGAATTCGAATGTTGCCTTACCCAGTGATTCTGCTTCTTTCTTCAATTTGTCTATTTCCTGCTGTGAAACTGTTCCAGTTTCGAAAAGCAGTCGTCCTACGAAAGTTGATTTCCCATGGTCAACATGGCCTACAACTACGAGGTTTATGTGTGGTTTTGCTGCCATCTTAAAACGACCTCCTAAGTCATTACTATAATGTTGATTATAACTTTTCTAAAGTTTATCCCTTTTTAAATCTTACTGGTTCTCAGTGAGCCCTTTTCTCTGGCGTATTTTCCTGACTGTCTCGTCCTGTATGCTTGCAGGGATTTTTTCGAATGCCGAGTCCTGCAATGACCAGAATGCCCTTCCTTCGGTCTCGCTTCGCAGGGTGTCGGTGAATCCGAACATTTCCCCAACTGGAAGCTTGGCTTTTACAACCATCTGCATTCCTTCCTGGTTGACATCAAGCAGCTGCCCCCTGCGGGACTGGATAAGGCTGCTTATTGCGCCAAGATATTCTGCAGGCGCATCAATCCTGATGGTCTGCACAGGCTCGAAAAGAGTGGGCTTTGCATTCATAATTGCCGATTTTATTGCATCACGGACTGCAGGAATAACCTGTGCGGGCCCGCGGTGGATTGCATCCTCGTGAAGAGTTGTATCTGTCAGGCGGACAATCATTCCGAATCCCGGCTCGCGCGCCATCGGACCCTGCTTCATGACTTCCTTGAACGCTTCAATACAAAGTTCCTCGACTTCCCCGATGTGAACGATTCCCTTTGTGTTGTCAATGAAAAGGTTCTTGTTGAAAATCTCCCAGACTTTTTTTGCATCGTATCTGTCCAGTCCGCCCGCTTCGAGCTTGTCCCAGATTTCGCGCTCGTTCTTCTTCATCTTTGTATCATAAATTTCCTTTTTCATCATCATCTCCAGAATCTTTGGAGGCACAGGCTCGACCTGCATGATGAACTTGTTGTGCTTGTTAGGAGATTTCCCCTCAACTTCAGGCGAAATGCCGTTTACAGTCTCGCGGTAAACAACAATCGGCTCAGATGTCTTGATTTCAACATTTTTCTCTGTCTTGATTCGGTTCTCTATGATTTCCAGATGCAAGTCCCCCATTCCGTGGATGAGGTGCTGCCCTGTCTCGTTGTTGATGTCAATGACAAGAGAGGGATCTTCCTTTGCAACCTGGCGCAGAACTGCAACGAGTTTTGGCAGGTCCTTCGGGTTAAGCGCCTCAATTGCCTTTACAATAACAGGCTCGAAAATGTGGCTGATTTCCTCGAACGGAGTCTGCGGCTCGGTTGTGATTGTCTCTCCGACTGAGCTGTTTACTCCGCTGATTGCAACAATGTTTCCTGCTGTGATTGAATCAATCGGCTCGCGCTTGACTCCTTTGTAGAAGAATATGTTGTTGATTTTGCTGGGTGTCTTTGCGCTGTTGAGCCAGACATCCATCCCGCGTGTCAGTGTTCCTGAGAACAATCTGCCTGAAGAAAATTCCCCGCCTCCGTGCTTGTCAACTATAATTTTTGTGATGATGAACCCGACTTTTCCGTTTGTGTTGCAGCTAGCCAAATCCTTTCCAAACTCGCTCTCAATATCTCCGTGCCAGATTTTTGGAATCCTGTATTTCTGCGCGTCAATAGGATTTGGGTGGTGCTTGATAACCATGTCAAGCATGACTTCACTCAGGGGCGCTGCTGATTTGAGCGCTTCCTTGCGGGCGTCGCCCTCTGTTTCCATGTAAATCTTGTAAATATCCTTGAACGATATTTTCTTTTTCTCCATAAACGGAAGTGATAATGCCCAGTTCTCGCGCGCTGAACCGAATGCAACGCTGCCTTCTTTTACGCCCACTTTCCATTTCTGCTTGAATTCAGGCTCTGCAATCTGCTCGATAAGATTGTTGAAGTCAGCAATAATCTTGATTATTTTCTTCATGATTTCCTCGGGAGGAAGCCTGAGCTCTGTGATTAGCCTGTCAACTTTGTTTATGAAAAGAACCGGCTTGACACGCTCCCTCAGTGCCTGCTTCAGGACTGTCTCGGTCTGAGGCATAATTCCTTCTGCCGCGCAGACAAGAACAAAAGTTCCGTCAACCGCCCTCATTGCACGGGTTACGTCCCCGCCAAAGTCAACGTGGCCCGGCGTATCGATAAGATTGATTATGTATTCTTTTCCCTGGCATTCGTGGACCATTGAGACGTTTGCAGAGTCAACTGTCATGAGCCGCTCCTGTTCGTCCTTGTGCGACCATGTTTCCATTCCTTCGTCAAGCGAACCTGCGTGCGCTTCAAGCATGAGCCCTGCCGCTGCGATAAGATTATCAGTAAAGGCTGTTTTTCCGTGGTGAATATGCGCGCTTGTGCACACGTTTCGGATTGATTCCTTGTCATTCATAAGTCGTTTAACCTTATCAGCCATTGTTTCCTTGTCTGCCATTTGTATACCTCTTTTTAAGCTAAAATGATAGAATAAACAAATTATAAGCGGTTTTTAAGGTTTACGCCAGATGAAAGATGTCACTAAATTAACGTTCAGAAACATTTTTATACCCAAAATTTTTCTCTAACTTATGCATACCAAATATATTTTTGTCCTTGGCGGAGTACTTTCCGGCTTAGGAAAAGGAATCGTGACATCTTCTATCGGCAAGCTTCTGCAAAGCAAGGGGTATACTGCAACTTCAGTCAAAATAGACCCGTACATAAATCTTGATGCGGGAACAATGCGCCCGACCGAGCACGGAGAAGTGTGGGTGACTGAAGACGGCGGAGAGATTGACCAGGACCTAGGCAACTACGAAAGATTTCTGGGAAAAAATATCCCAAAGCGCCACAACATCACGACAGGGCAGGTATTTCTTTCAGTGATTGAGAAGGAGCGAAAGCTTGAATACGGCGGAAGGGATGTTGAGATGTTCCCTGACATAATCAACGAAATAAAATCCAGAATAACTTCTGTGGCAGATGACAATGATTTTGTGCTGGTTGAAGTCGGCGGAACAAGCGGAGATTTGGAAAACCAGCCGTTCCTTCATGCGTGCCGCGAGATTGGAAGGGAGCATCCGTCAGTCTACATACTTGTAACATATGTCCCGTTCCTGCGCAATGTCGGGGAGCTCAAGACAAAGCCGACACAGCATGCTGCAATGAACCTCAGGCAGGTTGGCATATTCCCGGACTTCATTGTAACGCGCGGAGAGCGCAAAGTTGACGAGCCGCGCAAGGCAACAATCGGGAAGCGCTGCTTTATTGACAGCGAAAATGTAATTGATGACCCTGACCTGGAGTCTATATACCAGGTTCCGATGTTTTTTGAACAGCAGAAATTCGGGGAGAAAATCCTCAAGAAGTTCGGCATAAGCGCAAAAGAAGGCGCGCCTGGAATGGCGAACTGGGAAGAGCGCGTGAACAAGCTTATGCACTCGGACAAGGTTGTGCGGATTGGTGTGGTCGGGAAATATGTCAAGCACGGAGACTCCGAGCACAAGGACGTTTACCTTTCGGTGCTTGAGGCGCTGAAGCATGCATGCGCTGAAATCGGAGTGAAACCAAACATCGAGCAAATACAGTCCACTTTAATTGAAGAGCAGGGCACATCTGCTTTGGAAAAGTATGACGGCATTGTTGTGCCTGGAGGGTTCGGGGCAACAGGCACAGAGGGAATCATCACGACAATAAAATACTGCAGGGAGAACAATGTCCCTTTCCTTGGATTATGCTACGGCTTGCAGATGGCTGTGATTGAGTTCGCGCGAAATGTGTGCGGAATGGATGATGCCAATACCACCGAGATTAATTGCGACACACACTATCCTGTTATTGATTTTATGCCTGAACAAAAAGATTTGATTAAGCTCAAGCAGTACGGCGCAACAATGAGGCTCGGCGCATATCCTGCTGTGCTGAAAGAAGGAAGCAAGGTGCGGGAGATTTACGGACAGGAATTTATTTCCGAGAGGCACAGGCACCGCTATGAAGTCAACCCTGAATTCATTGAGCAGCTTGAAGAGAAAGGACTTGTGTTTTCAGGACGCTCTCCAGACAGACGTTTGATGGAGTTCCTTGAACTGCCAAATCATCCTTTTTTTATAGCAACGCAAAGTCACCCCGAGTTCAAGTCGCGCTTTGAAACGCCATCGCCGCTGTTCAAGGGATTTGTCAATGCAGCAATCGGTAAAACTGTTCAGAAGACGCTTTGAGAGATAACGCCTGTTTTTTCATTGCTTTTCCTATCTGATAGTCTGTTACATTTTTAAGAATCGTGTAGCGCGGACGGATGGTTCTGGCTTTTATTGCAGCAGTATAACATTCCTTGTCTGAAACGCCCAATTGTTCTGCTGTGATTGGGGCATCCATATACTCCAATGTTCCTCTGACAGGTTTCCATTCAAGACCATGCAGGTAAGCGCAGATGATTGTCCCGACACCTACAGGATAGCCATGCGGCAAATTGCTTCTAAGCGCGTGGGAGAAATTGTGCTCTCCGCCAGAGATTGGTTGGGTGCTTCTTGTTGCGTATGAAAGGGTTCCAGCCACGCCAATCCCAGTCACAACCATATCCATAAAATTTTCTGTAATCTGAATCTTGCCGTTCTTTTTGTCCAGATTATTTATTAGCTCCATGAATGCCAAGCTTCCCTCGCGCAGTGCAGTATAAAGCCCCCTGCTGAACTGGATATCTTTGGATTTAGTATGCGCGAGTTTCCAGTCCTCGCAGGAAACATATTTTGCCATTATATCGGCGCAGCCAGAATTCAAGTTGGGGGAATCCCGCAGAGTTTTGGTGTGCGCAATCATGCGGTTCGGGTGCTTTCCTGTAACAGAAACTTTTTTTCCATCGACCTCAATGCTTGCAAATGAAGTTGATGCACTGTCGCTTGTAAGCTGAGTAGGTATAGTCACATATGGAAAATTCTTGTATGAAACAATCTTTCCAAGGTCAGTTATTTTCCCGCCTCCGACTGCAAAACAGATATCATAATCGCTATTCTTTTTTATTGCATCTGTAAAGTATTCTGAGATCTCGCCTTTCTTAACAGCGACGAGCTGGTCGAACAAGCGTGCAACGCCCCAATCAGTCAGGGTCTTGTCCTCATAAACAACATATTCAACTGAATCAAGCCGTTCCCCAAGGGCTTCAACAACATCCTTGCCAAGTTTATCGTAAGTGTTTGGCCCGGTTATGACAAGAGCGTTCTCTGAGGGCAGGTCAGACAGAATCCTGTCAATAGAACTTGCTATCCCGTTGCGCTCAATAAGCAGATTAAAGTGCAGGTCTATCGAATTTTCGCTCTCGCTCTGGCTGTTAATGTAGCTCTTAAGAGCGGATTTCATTGCGAAACGCTCTATTTTTGTTTTTAAGCCTGGCATAGAAAATTAAACTAAAGAGAATGTTAAAAAGTTATGTCACGAAAAACGAGTAACTAGAATTATTTGCTTGCGCCGGCTTGCCTTTCTGTCTCGCCGCATTTTGAGACTGCGAATGACTTTGAGTCGTTCATTGCCGCGTTCATTATCTCGTCTGCAAGGCCCTGCTCTATTGTTATTTTCTTTGCTGCAGTGGACTGGAAAGTTCCCTGTACAATCCATCGCAATGACATGTCAACCCTTCGCTGGGGCGCTGTATCCACTTGTTTTGGCACGCGTATTCCGCCCATCTCGATTACTGTGACTTCCTCGCGCGGCGCTGTGTTTTGGACAGCCTTTACAAGAACTTCAATAGGATTCTGGTGAAGCTTCTGCTCAATTATGTGGAATGATGCCTCGACTATTCGCACGTGAGTTGAGGATTTTCCTGAGCAGAACTTGCTTGTTCTCCAGTGCTTCTTTCCCTTGTGCCCGGGGTTTTGCAGCTTCTGGATTAATCGCTCTACGATGTGAACATTTGATTTTCCGAATTTTTTGTATGCCTGCCGCCCGAATGTGCACGGGACAATTATCGGCTTGAGATTAAGGTATTGCCTGAGCCCTGGGTCGTCTATCTTCACGCCTGCCGAGGGATATTTGTTGAAAACTTTTATCTCAGACATTTTAGAATCATCTCACTGGTTTTTCCTTTCTTCCTGCCATGATTTCTTTTATTGCGACTCCGTTAAGCTTTACTACACGGAATTTGATGCCTGGCATGTCACCGTATGCCCTTCGCTGCGGTGCGCCAAGTCTTTCGAGTGTGACTACATTGTGCTCATCAATCTTTTTAATGCAACCCGGGCCGTAACCTGCGTATGCTGAAACAGGGCGCCCGTTCTTTATAATCTGCGCCTTGATGCATTTTCGCAAGCCTGAGTGCGGCTGCTTGACTTCCACTTCATATTTCTGAAGAACAATTGCTTTTGCAAGAGGTGCTCCCTCGAATGGGTCGTATTTCTTGTAGGCTTTTGTTTTCATGCTCTTTACGTCCTTCTTCGCGTAAAGAAACTGTTCCCTGCGCTGCCTAAGCTTCTTTCCTGCGTTCAATCCGCGCGGTTTATTGCCCATTTTTGAGTCCTCTTTTTATTTTTATATAGTAAGGTTGAAATTTTGACGCTTTATAAAGATTATGCTCAGAATTCGGCTGTTTACGCCCAAAATTATTTTTTCTTTGGCTCAGGGGGTTTCAGCACTTTTTCGTAGAAATTATCAAGGTCCTGTTTGGTGTGAATCTCAACTATCATCTTCAGAGATTTGTTGCTTTTAACATCTATCATGTCATAACGAAGCTCAAGTTCATGCCCGGTGTTAATAAGGCCATTCAGTTTTTTATAAGAGCCGTCCTCACTGTTTTTGTCTGCGTAGTAAATGGAAAATTTCTTTTCAAGCCCAGGGATGTCTGCTGTCGCGTCAAATTTGGGTATCTTCGGCACAATACTGAAATAATTGCTCTCCAATTTTAATACAACTTTCTTGTCAGTTTTCCCTGTAAACGTCATGTATCTCCTGTAGCAAATAATGTTATAAAAAGTATTCGGTTGAAAAACTCAGAGGTTGTCAGCCAAATCAATCGCCTTGAGGAATGCGGGCTCGTCCTGAAATTCCATGAAATAGATTCCAGGCACGCCTGACTTGTTTCCTTTTATGAACTCAAAGTATCCTGTTTTTCCATGCAGATGATTGTAGATTTCAAGAAGGTCTGATTCAGGGATGTCATGCGGCTTCTTTACTATGCTCCCCTCGCGGACATATGCGAGCCGCAGGAATTCCGCCTCTGCTGCACCAGAGGAAATTGCGCGGATGTCTGTCCAGTTCGGGCGCTTGTAGAACTCAAGCAGGAGCTTTCCGTCCTTGTTGATTGCTGTGCCGACATAGCCGTCTTCAGTCCCCTCGACCATCTCGGTTATAAGAATAAAATACATGTGCGGCTGCGGAATTGAGTCCATGAACTCCTTCACCTGCTCCCAGGTCCTGCAGTTGTCAATCCATTTCTTCTCGAACCCTTTTGAAATCTTTGGGGATGAAATCAGGACTGTGGGCTTGCGCTTCTCAAGGAACTCGCAGATTTTCTGCTGGAACTCCTCCCGTCCGTACAGGGCTGCGTCAACATAGCGGACATTAAGACAGGGCAGAAGCATGTTATGGAGAAGGTGGTGCTGTTTTTCCTTTTTGTAATAGTCTATAGATAAGACTCCTGTATTAATCCAGTCCTGTATTGTAGGATAGCGTTTGACCATTGTAGATTTCCCTTAAGGCTCATTGCGATTACATCGCGACATTGTGGCTACACCACGATGCTTCGAGATACAATCTCAAAGTGCCCAGAGACAAAGTCTCTAGGTTACGAACGAAGTGAGTGAAAGGCTTACTGGATATTGATTTCGTCAAAGTGGAAGTATTTTTCAAGAAGCTCGCGCGCAGTCTTCATCTTTGCCTTTGCCATGCCCATATTTGCCGCATCCTTTGTGATTTGCGCATGCAGCGCTTTTGCACCGCTGCTTTTTTCAGAAACATAGGCGCTGTTAATCTTTATCGGGCGGAAGATGTTTGCCAGAAATTTTACAGGGTCTTCGGAGAACTCAAGCACCTCAACGCGCTTTTTCAGCTGCTCTTCAAGGTTCCTTATGTTCTGCCCGCCTTTTCCGATTGCAAGCCCTGCCTGCCCTTCGCTGACAACAAAAGTGAGCTTGTTCTTTTCCTGGTTGAATATGCAGTCCTTCACGTTTGCTTTCGTAACCTTTTCGAATAAAGAAATGAATCCGATGTCGTCAAGTGAAAGTTTTATCCTCGCCATTAAATCATCCCTTCACTATTGCCGCGATAAGCACGCTGTGCGTCCGCTTAAGAGCAACTCCCAAATCCTTTGAGTCTCCCTGGAATGCAACAAACTGTATGCCTGAAAGGCCTGCGTAATACTCAAGCTCGCTTTTCATCTTTTCAGGTATGTTGGTTGCATAAAAAAGTTTTGAGACAAGTCCCTGCTTAAGCGCACGGGTCACGCTGTTTGTTCCGTATGTGACCTTCTTGGCTTCGAGAGACTTCTCTAATTCTTTCCGAATGTTCGAAGTTTCATCTGCCATAATATATTACCCCCAATATCATCAGTCTTTCTTTTCTTTTTTCTCTTTCTTCTCTGCTTTCTCTTCCTTTGCTTCCTCTGTCTTCTTCTTTCCCATTGCCTCGCTTTCAATCTTCAGCTTGACAATGCCTGTCCCTACCGGAATAGGCTGGTTAATCATTACGTTCTCAATGACAGAGGAGATTTCATCGCTCTCTCCGTACATTGCCGCGTTGAACAAATGCCTGAGCGGGACTTCGAAGCTCGCGCGCGCAAGCACTGAGCTCTTTGCGCCTGAAATGCCGTAACGCCCGATTCCGCGGATGCTGCCTGTGTTTGTCATCGCATCTGCAAGAAGCATAAGGTGCCTGGGGTCAACCTCAATTCCCTGGTTTCTCAAAACGTCAAGGGCTTCCTCAACTATCACTGTGCGGGCTGCCTCGATTCCGAGCACTGAGAATGTCTCGAAAACATCGTTCGTCTTTGTGTTCTCGATGTCAACCTCTTTCATTGCAAGGACTTCGCGAAGGTTTGAGCCTGCCGTCTTTATCATCCAGACATCCCCTACCTTGACAGGAAGTACCTGCTTGATTCCCTCGATTCCTGTGATGTGAGTCTCCTTGACTTTTACACGGAAACCATAAAGCTTGCGAAGGTCTACTTCCTCTTCCTTGGGGCGTATCCCAATCATCATGTCTCCGGTTGTTATCTTGGCTGTCTTGAAATTTTCCTTGACCATGTTCTGGACGTATTTCTCTGTCACGCCGTAGTGCTTTACCTTGTTCTTGTCAAGATAAACTTCAACCCTCATCTTTGCCAAATCAACATTAATCTCGCTTGTAATGTCCTCAAGCTTTACATCAACAATGCTGAGGGCTATCTCCTCGGCCTTTGACTCGCTTGTTGCATGCGAGGACTTAAGATAAATCTCCATTGCGGGCGTTGTAGGCTCGCGCTTTGCGTCAAAGATTTCTATAAGACGCGGAAGGCCCTGCGTGACAGTCATCTCACGCGCTCCAGCGAGCCATTTGGTTCTCATGGTAAGCTGTGTGCCAGGCTCTCCAAGTGACTGTGCTGCTATGACTCCGACTGCTTCGCCCGGAACAACACGCGCCTTGGCGTACTGCTTCTCAGCCAGTTTAAGCAGATTTTCATACTGCTGCTTGTTGAGTTTCATGTCTTCTTTCAGCGCTTTCAACTGGTCTTCAACTGATTTTGGGAATTCCATGAGTATCACCTCAGCTCCTCTTTTGGAATCAATAGTTTTCCATTGTCTGATTTTGAAACATCGATTCCGTCTGCGCCGTACTCAAACTGCACGATTGTGCCGGATGCGCTGCGCACTGTGTTGTCGTATGTGACTGAAAGGTCCTGCATGGCATTGATGAGGCGTCTCTGAAGATAACCCGACTTCGGCGTTCTCATTGACGTGTCCATGATTGAGTCCCTTCCTGTTATTGCGTTGAAGAAGAACTCGTACGGGTTGAGCCCTGTCTTGTATGAGCCCTTGATGAATCCGCGCGCAGCTGGCTTGATGTTTCCCTGCTCAAAGTGCGGAAGAGTGCGCTCGTTGTAGCCGCGGTAAATACGCGTTCCCCTGATATGAACCTGCCCTACCGCCGCAGCCATGAGCGCGATGTTCATTGCCGAGCCTCGGGCTCCGGAGCGGGCCATCAGCATTGTTGCATTGTTCTCATCAACAATGTACCTCTCTGCAATCTTCCCTGTCTTGTTTCTTGCGCGGTTGATGATTTCAATTATCTTGAACTCAACTGTTTCCCTGAGTGTCCTTCCAGGATAGGGCTTAAGCTTCCCTTTTTTGGACTCCTCAAGCACTTCATCGACTTTCTTTTCTGCAAAATCAAAAGTGTCCTTGATTTCCTGGCGCGCTTCAGGCGGAAGGTCTGTGTCTGTGACAAGGGTTGTGAACCCGAGCTTCTGAAGGGTTGCAATTCCGAGCAGTGAAGCTTTCTGTATGAACTCAACCGCTTCTTCCATGCTGTGCCTATTGATTATTGCCTGGATAAGCTTTCCTTTCCCTGCTTCAGGGCCGATTGCTTTTGAATCAATCAACCCGGATACAAGCTTTCCCTTGCTTATCTTTACAAAGTCCTCGAACTGGCAGTCCTCTTTCTTGCATACGTGCTTCGGGACTGTCTTTGTGCTTCCCTCATAATCCACTTCAGGAAGAATCATTGAAAATATCTGCTTGCCAGAATAATACGGCTCGTCCTTCAAAGTTTTTCCCGGCTTCTCAGGCAGCTCAAAGATGCCGACCCGCGAAAGAAGCTCTGCCGCATCCTGGCGTGAGAAAAATTCCTTGTGCTTTGTCAGGAGGTAAAGCCCCATTATGTGGTCCTGCGAGCATCCTATGATTGGGAGCCCGTATCTTGGAGTGACTATGTTCTGCGTTATGCTGAGCAAAAGTTCTGCTTCTGCGCGGGCTTCCTCGGTCTGCGGAACGTGCAGGTTCATTTCGTCGCCGTCAAAGTCTGCGTTGTATGGCACGACTGCGCTAAGGTTGAGGCGGAATGTTTTGAATGGCAGAACCTTTACGTAGTGCGCCATTATGCTCATCCTGTGCAATGATGGCTGCCTGTTGAACAGAACAATGTCCCCGTCCATCAGATGGCGCTCAATAATATATCCTGGCGCAAGCTCTGCAAGGATTACATCGCGCGTTTCATCAGAAACTCTTTTTCTCTTGCCGTCAGGCGTGATAACATAATTTGCGCTAGGGTATTTGTCAGGGCCATCCTCGACAAATTTCCTCAGGTGAGCCATGTTCCATTCAGTCACCCGCTCGGGGATTGTGAGCTCTTTTGCAATTTTTATCGGGACTCCAACCTGGTCAATCCTGAGCTGCGAGTCAGGGGAAATAACTGTGCGCGCGGAAAAGTTCACCCTTTTTCCTGCAAGGTTTCGCCTGAATCTTCCTTCCTTTCCCTTGATTCTCTCCTCGAGAGTCTTCAACGGGCGTCCGCTTCTGTGCCGTGCAGGCGGAACCTGCGCAACGTTGTTTGAGAATAATGTCGTGACGTGATACTGAAGCAAATCCCACAAATCCTCGATGATAACTTCAGGCGCTCCTGCTGAAAGGTTCTCGAACAGGCGCTGGTTTGTCCTGACTATGTCGCCGAGCTTGTGAGTCAAGTCATCCTCTGAACGTTCCCCGGATTCGAGTGTGATTGACGGGCGCACAGATACTGGCGGAACCGGAAGCAATGTGATAACCATCCATTCGGGGCGCGCTGTGCGTGCATTGAGGGCAATCAGTGGCAAATCTGCGTCAGGTATCCGCTCAAGCCGCTCGCGAACATCAATTGGCGTGAGCTTTCTGCCGGACTCAACAAAGATTGACGGCTTCATGAGCTTTACTTTGTCCTGCTTTGATTCGCACCACGGGCACTTGCGGATTGTTTTTGTCTTGTTTATCACGTGCGCTGCAACTGCAAGAACCTTCTCATTGACTTCCCCGTTGGTGGATGAAATCTTTTCAAGAAGCTTTGCATGCTCGTTCGGATGAACCAGAACGCGCCCGCATGTCGAGCAGGTTGAACGAAGAATATTATAGATTGTCGGAACGTATCTTATGTGAAGCACAGGGCGCGCGAGCTCAATGAAACCAAAATGCCCCGGGCACTCGCGGACTTTTGCACCGCATGTTCTGCAGCGAAGCCCTGGGTCAATGACTCCCATTTTCAGGTCCATGAGAGAGCTGTCTATGGGGTAGCCGTCTGCGTCATAAAGCTCGGGCGTGATTATCTTTACCACGCTCATCTTCTTAACCATGTCTGGCGAAAGCATTCCAAAGTCTATGGAAGCTATTTTTTCGCGGACAACTTCATTGAATGTTCCTTCGTCCATCATCATGAATCACCTAGTATTTTGGTTTAACATTAAGTTTCGGATAGATGCACATTGATTTCAATTCATCAAGCAAAAGCTTGAATGCATAGCTCAGTTCAATGTAAGTCACTGGCGCGCTTTCTCCGCACACAGGGCACATCTCCTTGTTCTTGAACTGGTTGTACACTGCAAGCAATCCGCAGTTCTTGCAAACAGGCTGGATTGTCCTGTCAGAATCAAAGCGCTCCTTGAGCAGCAGTGCTGCACCGTGCGCGACAAAGCAGTCCTTCTCCATCTCTCCAAGCCTGAGCCCGCCTTCTTTTGCGCGCCCCTCTGTTGGCTGGCGTGTAAGAAGCTGGACCGGCCCTCTTGAACGTGCGTGCATCTTGTTTGCAACCATGTGCTTTAATCGGTAGTAGTACTGGCTTCCGACAAATATTCTTGCCTTGAGCTCCTCGCCTGTGCGCCCGTCAAAGACAGTTTCAGAACCGTCTTCCTTGAAGCCTGACTCGAAAAGCATCTTTCGCAGTTCCATTTCAGGGACTTCCTGGAATGCTGTTGCGTCGATTGTCTTTCCTGTCATTGCCCCGACTTTTCCGCCTATTATTTCAATAAGGTGCCCGACTGTCATACGCGACGGGATGCCGTGCGGGGAGAATATAATGTCCGGAACTATTCCGTTCGCTGTGAATGGCATGTCCTCTTCAGGCACAATGAGCCCGATGACTCCCTTTTGCCCGTGACGCGATGCGAACTTGTCCCCAAGCTCAGGGATTCGCTGGTCCCGTATCTTCACTTTTACGAACTTGTTTCCTTCCTCGGATTCTGAAAGCATTACTGAATCAACAACGCCCTCCTCTGCGTTGGTTATTGTTGTTGATGTCTCGCGCTGGGCCTCTGTGCCCACGCGGAACTCCTCGAGTGATGCAAGGAATCGTGGCGGTGAAACCTTTCCGACAATCACATCGTTAGGCTCGGTCACTGATTCCGGCGCGATTATTCCGTCCTCTTCAAGATATCTGTAAGCGTGCTCGTTGCGGTAGCCCTTGATTTCCTTGTCTGGGATTGCAATCAGGTCTGTCTGTCCGCCAGGATATTTCAGCTCCTCGCACTTGTACGGGCGGAATGTTGTTGCCCTGAACAGCCCGCGGTCAATGCTTGCGCGGTTGATGACAACTGCGTCTTCCATGTTGTAGCCTGAGTAAGGCATTATTGCGATTGTTATGTTCTGCCCTGCCGGGTGCGATTCAAACTTTACAAGGTCATACATCAGTGTCTTGACAATAGGCACCTGCGGGTAATGTATGATGCTGACATCTGTGTCTGCGCGTATCGGCAGGTTTGCCGCATACATTCCAAGCGACTGCTTTATCATCTTGGAACCGAGCGTGATACGGAACGAAAGCGAATGTCCTGCATACGGAACCATGTTTGCCTGGGGGCCCATGATTACTGTCGGAGAAAGTTCAAGATGCGTGTGAGCTGGAGTGAGTTCGTCCTCGAAAACCCCAATCAATGAATTCTCTTCCTCGTCTGCGTCAAGGTATTCAACAATCCCCTCTTTCACAAGCTCGTCCCATTTCAATTCGCCGTTCTGCAGCCTGGTGATGTGTTCATCTGTAAGAAGAGGCTTCCCGTTCTTTACTATAAGCAATGGCCTGCGTGCCCTTCCCTTGTCTGTGCTTATTGCAACAGAATCTTCCTTGTCATTGTATGAAACATTAGTCTCTATTGGAAGCGCGCCTTTCATGCGCATTTCTTTTACCTGCTCCATAAGCGCTTTATAGTTTTGATGTTCCCCAATATATTTTCCGTTAAGGAATACGCCTGTCATTATAATCACCTGACCTTCTCAAGGCCGATGCCTTTTAGTTTTTTGATTACTTCAGATTCGGAAAGCTCTGGCTCAGTTGAAATCTCGCATGTGATTGCCATGTTCTTTCTCAGCCCTACGTTCACGCCCTCTGGCGTTTCGGATGTGCAAAGTTTTCCCCAGTGCGTGGGGTGAAGGTCGCGTGCCTCAAAGTTCTCGCGGCTCGCTGTAAGAAGAGATACTACCCTTCGCAGGTGTGAAAGTGTTGCGTAATGGTTCAGCCTGTCGAGATGCTGCGACAGTCCGTGGCGGTCGCCTATCCATTCGCCTGTTGCAAGAGCTGAACGCAAACGTGAAGTCAGAAGCTGCGAACGAATGATTGACTGGAGGTTCGGTATCTTTCCCCGCTTTACAAGGCGCTCGAAGTTGTATTTCATGTCGCCCATTATTGTCCTGAATGCGAACCTGAAAAGAAGCTCAAGCGAATCGCCGCAAAGGCTCAGGCGCTTGTTGCCGTAGTGGTCCTTGTCATCAGGGTTGACATCCCCGTATGAGACCAAAAGAAGTTTTTTGACTGCCATCGCAAGGAAATATGCCTTGAGCAGCCTGTCATCCTTTGAGTGGCCGACATGCGGAAGGAAGAACTTGTCAATTACTTCCTCTGCGCGCTCCACTCTTTTTTCAGGAATCATTATCCCTATTTTCTTGCCGAGATATTCAAGCGCTGCGTTCTGCGTCTTTCCCTCTTCCTGCGCTTCGTACATGTTTATGTACAAATCAGATGAAAATTTCGGGTCAGTTGAAATCGCCTCAATGATTTCCTGGTCTTTTTTCATGCCAAGGGCTTTCATGAGGAGTGCGAAAGGAACTTTCTGCAGCTTTGTGAATGAGATGTAAACCATCCCGTCCTTTCCCTTTTCTATTGTGTGCGGTATGTTGTACTGTCCGTCCCCGCTGAAAATCTTTGCTGAGAAAGGCAGTGTTCCGGTTGAAACCTTGTCAACAAGAACCTTGTTTGTTATGAGCTCTTCAACAATTACGACCACACGCTCGGTGCCGTTGATTATGAAATATGAGCCAGGGTCATCAGGGTCCTCGCCTGATTCTATGAGCTCTTCGCGTGATTTTCCGTGAAGATAGCAGTTCTCTGAGCGAAGCATTACAGGTATGCTCCCTATCTGGACTGTCTGCCTGTCTTTTTCTTCCCCGCTCTGGACTATGCTCATCTCAAGCATGATTGGCGCCTCGTAAGTAAGGCTTCGTAACCTGGATTCCATCGGCATGATTGCGCGCCTTGAACCGTCTGCTTCTTTTATAATCGGCTTTTCAACCCAGATTTTTCCGAGCTTTATCCTCAAATCGCGTATCCCTATGGGAAGAATATCAGGAACAACATCGCCAACCTCGTCAACAACTTTCTGCATCCCTATCCGCAGGAACTTGTTGAAGCTCTTGATGTTGTGCTCTGTAAATGACTTCTCTTCGAAGTATTTTTTAAGCAAAAATTTTGAAATTTCTGAAGTTACTATCAAGCTGAACCCCCCACTACAATCCGATAATATTTTGAAAGCCCTGCTGTCTTTGCCTTGCGCACAAATTCAATGACATCCCCGCCTTTTCCCTTCAAAGCCCTTACAACAGCGTCTGAATGTGAAATCTTCGGGAGCTGCACAGATGATATGTTGTATTTTTCAAGCAGCGCCTTTTTTTCATCCTCGCTCAGAATGCGGGAGATTGGAACGTATTTGCTTTTGAAAATGTCTATTTTTATCTCTTCAGATGGTTTTTCCTCGGTCATGATGTCACCCTCTCAACAGAACAATCATAAGTGGCCCCTACGGGATTTGAACCCGTGACCCTCTGGTATCTTCCAAATTCAAATAAATTTGAAATAATTAAAAGCCAGATGCTCTGCCAGGCTGAGCTAAAGGGCCGTTTGAATGAAAAGTTTATATTTGAGAGAATTGTCTGAGCAGGCACGTTTTGGGGGCTAAACATAACATTTCGGCAACTTTTTGCATTTATAAGTATTGCGGTTTTGACAGAGAAGCCAAAAATAAAGAGAAAATAAGAAAAAAAGGTTATTTTATCGTTTTTCTGGAGTCATTTTGTTGAGCAGCCAGCCTGCAAATGCACCAGCAATTGTGTAGTCAAGCACAAGCACAATCAGGGAGCCGAGCATGTATGCCTGCGTGTGTATTGTAAGGAAAACATTCATCACATACAACGGCGCTGCCGCAATAATCCCGTAAAGGAATCCCAGCCTAAGGCCCTCCTTAAAATTGGTGTGCGGTATTGTTGACTGTTCAAGCAGATAGAACACAACTCCGAAAATAACTGCTGCACCCACGATGTAGGATATGAATCCTGCCATTCCTGCACCTGCATTAAACGCAGGGTTTACCATGAAATCCTGCCAGAATGCCATGCCGACAATGAACTCTACAAGCGCAATTCCGACAAGCCCGGCAAACATTGTTGCAAGAATCCTTTTCAAATCGAACTTGAAGTAAAGCCTTGATTTCGCCTCATGTTTTGTCTTCGCCATTAATTCACCTCGCTTACAAAATAGGAGTCAGAGCTTGTTTTAATTACTTTTGATTGGGTTTGGATACTAAAGAAAATGTAAATCTTGGCTCGCCTTCAGGCTTAAATATGGGTTTTTCTTGGCTGCCAACATTTTTTTGCATCTGGATAAGGATAGAATCAAGGTCTGCTGAATAAACAAGCTTTGCAAATTCAGAGCAGTATTTAGGTTTGTCTTCAGGATTGCTTGGTTCAGGACTGTCTGGTTTAGGTTTGTTTGATTCAGGACTGTCAGGCTCTGGCTTCTTTGATTTTTTGGTTATGCCCACAATAACGCCATCCCCTGGGTATCCTGCAAGCTTGAAAATTGCCTGCCTGTACTTAAAAACAGAAATTTCTGCTGAATCCTTCTCGCATTCTACAAACAACGGGCCTGAGATGTAGTAACACACTTTTTTTTCTATCTTGTTCGCGACATATTTTGTACCCTGCAGCGGCAGGATGAAACCGTTACCATGAAGGAAGAACTCAAAGACCTCGGGCTCATAACCTTCAATCACATCTTCAAGCAGCCCTGCGTTTGTCAAATCAATCCTGTGCCGAATCGCAGTCTCATCAATTCCGTCCTTTTTTGCAAAACATTTGTGCTGTTTAATCTTCTCTTCCTCTTCATCCTGAAACGGCTTGAGCATTGACTTTATGCTCTGGTCAGTAAAATAAGAATATGTTGCCGCGTATCCCAAAATTTCTTCAAACATAACAAATAACAAAAAAGGGGTTCTTATAAAATTAATGTCACGAAAAAAGAGGGACTCCTTTGCAAAAGTTAATGTTTAAAACAATGCGTTTTGTTAAAAATAGCGGTGTAAAATTGAAAATAACATTCAACGGCGCAGTAGGGCGCGTTACAGGCTCATGCTATCTTGTCGAAGCTGGAAACCAGAAAGTAATTGTAGAGTGCGGAATGTTCCAGGGGCTTCCGGAAGTCCAAGAGATGAATTACCTCCCTTTTAACTTTAATCCAAAAGAAATTTCTGCGCTGATTCTTACGCACAGCCACATAGACCACTGCGGACTTGTGCCAAGGCTTGTGAACGAGGGTTTCACTGGGAAAATATGGTGCACAACCGCAACACGCGACCTGTGCGAAATCATGCTGCTGGACAGCGCGCATGTGCAGGGGATAAAAGAGCGGGAGGAAGAAGGCGGGCCGCAGATATACAATGAACTTGATGTCCGTAAGACAATGAAGCACTTCAGGACAACAGAGTATGGAGACATGTGCGAGATTGTACCCGGCATAACAGCCCGGTTCCGCGATGCAGGGCACATACTGGGCTCTGCAATAGTGGAATTGTTTGCGGAAGAGAACGGTAAAGTAAAAAAAATTGTTTTCTCCGGAGACCTGGGGCCAAAAAATGTCCCTATTGTAAAAGACCCCGAGATAATTCCTGATGCAGACTACCTTGTACTTGAATCAACCTACGGAGACAGGCTGCACAGGGGATTTGAGCAGCGCGAAGAAATGCTGCTTGGCGTAATAAAACATATATTCCAAAAAAGAGGAAAGCTGTTCATACCCTCTTTTGCAGTGGAGCGAACGCAGGAACTGCTTTACAGAATCCGCGGATTCATCGAGAAAGGCGTGCTGCCAAATGAAAAAGTTTACCTGGACAGCCCGCTTGCAATCAAGGCAACAGGAATTTTCGAAAAATATTTTGACTTGTTTGACAGGGACGCGCGCGCAATAAGAAAGCCGTTCCATTTCAGCGGACTCGAATACACCCGCACAGTCAACCAGTCAAAGAGGCTGAACAATATCCACGAGCCTTTCATAGTCATAGCAGGCAGCGGAATGTGCACGGCAGGGAGAATACAGCACCACCTGCGCAACGGGATTGACAACCACAACAACGGCGTGCTTTTTGTAGGCTACCAGGCAGAAGGAACTCCTGGCAGGGCGATAAAAGAAGGCGCAAAATCAGTTGAATTGTTCGGGGAGAAGCACCAGATAAGGGCAGAAATATTCTCAATTGACGCATTCTCAGGGCATGCAGACTACCATGGCCTGCTTGAATGGGTGAACGGGTTCAAGGAAAAGCCGAGGAAAATCTTTTTGGTGCACGGCGAACCCAAATCAGCAGAATCGCTGAGAGAAAAGCTCGAAGCACACGGATACCATGCAAAAGTCCCGAAGCTGCACGAAAGCTTTGAGCTTTGATCAGATATATTTGAGTCCAAGACGTTTTGCTTTTGCAATCAATTTATTTCTTTTTTTGATTTCTTCAGGAGACATATCCTTTTTGGGCGCTAATCCAGATTTTTTAGATTTTATCAATTGTATGTATTTATCGGGATTTCTTGCATATCTCATGAACTCTTTTTCCCATTCCCCATTAATATACCGGCTAACCATAATTTCATGCAATGGCGGCTTGTAAGATGCATTTATGACTCCACAGCCAGCATGATATAACCATAATGTATTTTTCTCTGGTGCAGGTTTATCGTACATTAATCTTATTTCGAAATCGTATAAAAATAATTTTTTGCCCACAAGATTAACGTCATCAATATATTTTATTCTCTGCCCAAGTGCAGCAGCAAATTTTTCTGCCGCAGGTATTATTGTTTTTACTTTACACTCATGTTCATTAACAAGATATTCAATTTCATTGGTGTTCATTGTTTTGGCTGCGTTACTGAATAACTCATCCGGCTTAGACATCATCATCACTCCTAGAACCTCACACTTAAGAAATAATCAGCAAAATAATATTATAGATGTATGTCACAAAAAACCAGTGACTCATGCAGAATCAGATGAGAAATAATAATAAATAAAAACAAAAAATTAAGTTATATGCTTGGGAATATCTTGATATTGTCTTAATATTCTCTTTTGGGCCTGCGTTTTGCGTAGCAGTCCTTGCAATAAACTGGTCTTCCTTCGATTGGCTTGAAAGGAACTTCTGTTTCTGCGCCGCAATCTGAGCAAGTTACCTTGTGCATTTCGCGAGGTGCAGAACTTCTGTCAAAGTTTCTTCGTCCGCCAAATCCCCTTCGTTCGTCATTTTCCATTTTAATTTTCACCAAATTCTTGGTAAAAGAATAATCTGTCTGTGGATTTATAATCCTTTCCTTTTGGAATTCTGTTGGTACTGGAAGTTAAAGTAAACTTTTAATAATAGCGCTAATTTTAGTATGCCATGAACGAGCTAAAACACACAGAGGTAGAATTAAAATTCCCCTTACTGAACCCTAATGAACTGGTTGACAGATTGAACTCAATCGCCAAATCCGATAAACAGGGAAATTTTCAAAAAGACACTTATTATAACCCCGCGCACAGGAATTTTTTAAGCGTGAGGCCTGTTTTTGAATGGCTCAGGCTGCGGGAATCCAAAAAGGGATTCAGCTTAAACTATAAGAAGTGGCATAATGGTGGCGGAGCCAATGTGGTTTCTTGCGATGAGTTTGAAACGAAAGTAGACGATATTGAAGCATTAAAGAAACTTTTTGAGAATCTGAATTTTAAGGAACTGGTAACTGTTGAAAAAAACAGGAATATGTGGGATTACAAGGACACGGAGATAGCGATTGATGACGTCAAAGGGCTGGGCAATTTTATTGAGCTCGAAGCAAAGGGGAATTTTACCAGTATTGAAGACGCCAAAAAACATTTGTATTCAATCCTCAGGGAAATCGGCGCAAAAGTCGGAGAGCAGGATTTTGAAGGATACCCCTTTTTGTTACTGAAAAAGAAAGGGCTGTTATAGCGCCAATAATAAATCAAAATTGATGGCTGCCTATTTAATGCGATATTCAAAAATCTGGAGAAGCTGCTTCTTGACCTCTGCCTTAACATCCTTTGTTTTGAGGATATAGTCAGGAAACTTTGGCGCGGAATCATCCTTAATGAAAAAGCCGTACATCTCTGCCTGGTCAGTGATTTCCTCCCATGCATCGTTCCAAACCTCATTCCATGCAATCTTTTTTGTCCCGATTTCATCGATAATGTTGTCAACTGCTGCGCTGACGATTGATTCCTTTGACACTTCTTTTTTGTCGCCTGTCATTTTAAAACCTCTTTAATTAGCCCCTGGGAAAAGTATCCCGAAAACAATGCCTATCGCATAACCTGCGAGGGCTGCAAGCATTCCTATGACTGCAAGCTCGATTCCGCTCCTCAGCGGGTTGCCGACTGTTGTCTTTGCCTTGTAGACGCCCACAAAGAAAAGCACAATTGTCGAGACAATAAGCGCTACAATAACCGCTGTTTTTATGGGAAGGAAAAAGAAAGGAGTTGCAGGAATGAATGAGCCAATCAGCGCAGAGATTCCCACAACTGATGCAGTTACTAAAAGATTATTTTTTGGGGGATTAAGCTTCAGCTCCTGTGACATCATCACATCAAGCCATCGCTGCTTGTTTGAAGTTATGTGTTTGACAACCCTGTCAAGCAATGAGCCCTTGAATCCCAATTTTGTGTATATTTCGCGCACTTCTTTTGTTTCGGTTTTTGGAACCGCCTCTATCTCTCTCTTTTCGCGGTTCTCTTCTGACTTATAGTAATCATGTTCTGCCTTGAATGAAGTGTATGCAACAGCCGCCATTGAAACTGATTCTGCAAATGCGGCTGCCATTGCCGCAACAATAACTATGGTTTTGCTGGTTGTTGCAGTCGCAACCCCCAAGATAACCCCCAGAACATTAACAAGCCCGTCCTGCCAGCCCAGGATAAAGTCCCGTAGCCATGAGCCTTTTGCATGCTTTTCAACATTAATTTTCCTTATAGTTGCCTGCCTCGCCATGCTTAAAATAAAAGCGTGCTGATTTAAATAATTGAGCAACAAACAAAATGCTTTTAAACAAGATATTAGTCTACTCTTTAGGTGGGGTTCTGGAAGTGATTGAATGGTGTATAGTTCAGAGGACCCATATTTTGAAACAATAAATGCAGCGATAATCATAGTTCCTGATTCAACAAACCACAAGGTGGATTATTTCAAAGGGGCTGGAGACGGCAAGATAGAAGTATACCAGCCAGAACTAAATATGTGCGGCCATGACTTTAGAATCGAATCCAATAAAATAAATTGTCTTCTCTATAAAAAAGTCGTGTTTGTCCCCTTGAAAACAAGTCTTGAGATAACAACATATACTAGTCTTAGAAATGAAACCCAGAGGATACCGCTTGAATTCGCAGTATCAAGAGTGGATAGTGCAACAGGCATTGAAAAAGTTGTCTCAAACATAAAAGCTGAGATATACAATCAGTTTACAGAAGATAATGCAAAACGTGTAACTCGCTTTGTCAGAAGGTATATTTATCCAAACTCGCTTCGCAAACCAAACCGTCCTGCCAGCCGAGCGTCTATGCGGAGTTCTGGAAGTGGCTGATGGAAATTGATTTGGAACAAATGTTATACCCTGTATATCTTGAAAAAGTAAGTTCGGCCATACTGATTGTTCCAGACCTGATTGCGCGCAATGTGCATTATTTTGTAGAAGTTGGTGAAGGTAAGTTCGAAGGGTATATCCCCAAACAAACCCTGTGTTCTTATGATATCAGGGGCGAAACTAACAAGATAAACAATCTCATAGGCAAAAAAGTCATGTTCGTGCCAATAAAGACAAAACATGAAATGGATGTTTACCAAACACTTAAATCCAAAACCAAGCAGGTGCCGCTTAAATTTTATGTGTTCGAACTTGAAGGTGAAAACTTTGGAAAAGTCATATCAATGATAAAGGCAGAAATATATGACCCTTTTACTGAGATGGATGCAAATCGCGTAAGCAAATTTGTCAGCAAATACATCCCACAGGTGAGGTGTACAAGATGACTACTGCGCTGTACATGGGCAGATTCCAGCCGTTGCATGACGGACATGTATCAGCCATAGAAAAAGCGCTAAAAGAGAATGACTTGCTGATAATAGGAATCGGCAGCGTCCAGTACGCCAACACAAATGCCAACCCGTTTACCCTTGAGGAACGGACCGAAATGATTGAAGGCGCTGTTAAAGGAAGGTATCGCATTATTTCTGTGCCTGATTTTCGTAACTGCTTTGAATGGATAAATTATATTGAAAAGACTGCTGGAGAATTTAACTGTGTTTACACAGTAAATCCTGTAGCAATGGAACTGTTCAAGGAAAAAGGCTACTGCATAAAGCCCATTGAGTTCGACATTAAAATTTCCGGAACAGAAATCAGGGAAATGATTGCAAAAGACAAAAACTGGAAGAAGTTTGTCCCGCAGAGCACAGTTGATGTAATAAAAAAGGCGGGCGGAATTGAAAGAATAAAAAGCATTTACAAAAAAGGATTTATCTGTTAAGCCGTTCAAGTTCGGCTTTTTGCACAAGGAGTATCTCTTTCCTGAGCTTTTTTTGGTCAACTATCCTGTTGTGCTTGTTTTTCCTTGCTTTGTCCAGGAAATCTGCAAGGAATTCTTCCCGCTTGTCCATCAATCGTTTGGGTTTCTGGACTCCACCCTTTGCCTTGATGTAAGCTGCGATTAATGGAAATGTGATTGTGTACTCTCCCCAGACAGAAACTTTGTTATCAAGACAGGCAGAAGTATATTTTCCCCATGACACAGCTTCCTTGAATGTAGAACCTGAGAGGGCCCCTGTACGCTCGTCAGAAACAGAAAGGATGATACCTCCGCTGGAGCCGTCAAATGGAATGTAAAAAATTTCGCTTGCTGTCGGGCCAGTGGTCTGGGTAAAGTTCCGCGGACCGCCCTCTCCAAGGAATACGTTGAACTGCGGCTGTATGTTTATTGAATATGCTGCAGCCTCCATGATGTCCTGTGTTGGGCACATGTCTGCGTTATAACCTTCAGTGGCAAGCAGAGCCAGGTCCATTCCAAGAGAATGGTTTGACTGCGAATCCAGGTAGATTGGCACGGATTTTTTTGCTGCAGTATACAGAACCGAACCTTTTTTGCTGACTGCGCGCTCATCTTTATCAAGCTGTTTGCCAAGCCCATTCAGAAGCATGGCTGAAGAATATTTCTGCGGCATTTTTGGCAACACTTTCCGCAGCAAATCCTGCAGAAGCGTGTCCTGTCCCTTGAGAGTTATCCTGTTGTGGATATTAGTATCGTAAATCCTGGTTGTCCCGTCCTTGTACAAGTCATCGTCATCAACATCTGGCGAACCTTTGCGCACAGGCAGACTGTATGCAAAGTGCAGGTCATGATAGGCATTTGCGCCTGTCATTGTTATTATGTCAATGTATCCCATCTTAATCAGCTCGGACATAATCCCGCCAAGTCCTGTGGGTGTAAGCGCTCCACTGAATCCCAGCCAGACTGTTTGTCCGGATTTGACTGCTTCGGGCCACAGTTTTGCAGCCTGCGCCAATTTTCGCCCCTGATAGCTGGATTTAGCATAAACATTCTCTACCAGTTCGACAATATTGTTAGGAATAGAAAGCGGGCGAATTGGCTCTGCATCTTTCATGTATTTACTATGATTCATAGGATTTTCACAGGCACCCATGCTTAGTTCACAACATAATTAATTTATAACGTTTGCCATTACTCCGCAGTTGCAGAATAAATGCGCAACAACACTCTTTTTAGAATCCTGATAAAAAGAAAAACAAATAAGCGTATTTCTCGTATAATTTAATATGAAAATCTCCCTAAAAAGAGCTGCAGAAAAGGATTGGGAGAATGTATCCTTTTTTGAGAAAAGTGTTTCTGAAAGCAAATACTATAGTGCTGTCACAAAGGAAAATGAAGTCAAAGAGTACATCAAAAAGAGCCATGTTTTCCTGATTTTAAAGGATAACAAACCAGTTGGAACAATTTCTTATGAGATGAAAGACAAAAATCATGCTTATTTGGATGGTTTGACTGTCCATCCGGATTATCAAAAGCAGGGTATTGCCAAAAAGTCAATAGAGATTTTAATGAGCGAGCTAAAAGGTATCCGGCTGATTACTCTTGTAGTCCATCCAAAAAACACGCCTGCCATTGTTTTGTACCTAAAGCACGGATTTTATATTAACGGCTGGAAAGATAATTATTTTGGTGATGGAGAACCCAGAATTGAAATGTCCAAGGAAAACAGCTGAAAAGAGCCGCGAACATCCAAAACCTTATAAAAAATTGATTATTCATCTTTGTTATGCCAATACTTAAAGCAAATCCAACACTGAAAGACTTTCAGGGATACGTCAGACAATTAGAAAAAGAGCGTGGTTTTTCAGAAGATACAATATTGCACAAATGCCTTTTTCTTGGAGAAGAGCTTGGAGAGCTGTTTCGGGCCATACGAAAACAGCAAAAAATGAAAACAGACGCTAACTCAAAATATGGTACAGTAGATGAAGAACTCGCAGACATGCTCATCTATATCTTTGCAATAGCGAACAGGTTTAACATTGATTTAGAGGGAGTATTCAGGGAAAAAGAAGAAGTAAATAAAAACCGCACGTGGAAATAAAAGGAAGGACAGGTCCATTATGGTGATACGAAAGGCTGCAAAAAGAGAAATCAAAGAAATCGCAAAACTTATGCTTAAGGAGTTCTCAAAACCGCCATTTAACGAAAATGCTTCCCTTAAGGCTGTAATAAAAAGCCTGAATTTCTATTTCAAAGTTGGAAAAGTCTATGTTGCCGTAATTGATAAGAGAATAATCGGGATTGTTGTCTTCAAAGTTGAGCAATATTGGGAAGGCCCGGTTGTTATAATAGAGGACTTGGCAATAAAGGAAGAATTCAAAAAACAGGGCATTGGCAAAAAGCTTATGGATAATGTGGAAGCCTATGCAAAGAAGAATAAGATAAGAGCGGTATACTTTAAAACAAACAGAAAGTCTCCTGCAGTAAAATTCTACAAAAAACAGGGGTACAAACTCAAAAAAGAGGTTGTATCAATGGAAAAGAAAATAAAATTAAAAGAATAAAAAAGATTTCTGATTAGTAGCCGTATGTTGGCATTGTCTGCGCTGGTGCTGGCAGCGTGAATTCTGAATCAGAAGGCGTCGCTGTACTGAAGGATGTTGCTTCCAGCTCAGTCGTTGTCCCCTCTACAGTTGTGTACATGCCCAACAGCATCCCGTTGTCCTTGTGCAAACAAAATTTGTAATCTGCGCCATCGCTGCTTGTTTTATAACAGTATGTGACTGCTCCCGCTATTATCTTTGTTCCGTCATATGTTATGTCTGGCGTGTTTTCGAATCTTTTAGCAGTTTCTGAAGCTTCGCCTGTAACAACCGGCTGAGCCAAGTCAATCGACATTTCATAGCAGACATCCTGTCCAGTTCCAAGAGCGCAGGTGTAGTATTTCCCGTCAGTCATGATTGTCACAGCTCTGACAGGAGAATTTTCAGTGGTAATATCATATTTTATTTTGGTTCCGCTTATCACCTGCTTTATTGTGGAACTCTGAGTCTCCCCATCATAGTTGCTTGTGACATCATAAGTTATTGAATATGCTGTCAAAGGCGACATGCCCACTAAGCTGCTAAAACTGGGGTTTCCAGAAGTTGCACTCTCTGGAGCTGTGGAGAGCGCGTTCTCCTGAGAACCGCCTGTTGTTCCAGCTTCAGAAGTGTTTGAAGAAGTGCATCCTGACACCAGAATAATCGCGAATAAAAATGCCAATATAATTTTCCATTCCATGATGTATCACCTTGTATAATAAACTACATTGAAACTTAAAAAACTTCTCTTTAAAGATAAAAAAAGATTAAAGGAATAAAAAAAAGACGCCCAGCACAGAGAATGGTTATTCTTTTTTTAATTCTTCCAGAATGGTTTTGGCATGCCGCAGCGCTTCAAGCACCCTCGCCTCGTCATTAGTGTTCTTAAAATATTCTAAGTGGTATATTATCTTCTTCGTTTGTTCGATTATTTTTTCTTTATCCATAACACTGAGAATGAAAACAAAATTTAAATGCCTTTCTCCGGATTGTGCATAACCGGCGTTTAGCGATATTGTTAAAAAGGGCAGGTTATATCCCTGCCTGTCTTGCAAACTCGCCAAGGAGCTGTAGTTAAGGGTGTCCACAAATCACAAAGTTTATTAAATGTGGGCACCTAATAAAGAATATGTATGTTGAGAAAAGGAAGTCCGGAAACAGCACAAAGTACTACCTTGTTTACTCTTACAGGGAACTGGGTCATGTCAAAAAGATAAGGAAATATCTGGGCCAGAACTTAAGCAAAACAGACCTGGAAAATGCAAAAAAAGAGGCCAGACAACAGATAAAAAAGCGCATTGTTGACATTGCCACTGATGTTTTCAGGTTTTCCCTGACAAAAACACAGATTAAGCGCCTGAACAAGTATAATGATAAAATCGGGATTGTTCATCTCAACAAAGAGGAATGGGACGAATTTACCAAGGCATTCACGTACAACACAAATGCCATTGAGGGCTCAAGAGTCAGTCCTGATGAGGTCAGGGCAATACTCAAACAGCAGACAGCCAGAACACCTGATGAGATTGAAACAAAAGGGGTTGCAAAAGCAGTCCAATTCATAAGAAACACAAAGGAAGAGCTTTCACTAAACCTTATAAAAAAGATACATATGATTTGCTTTAGGGGCTCCAAAAAGTTTGCAGGCGAATTAAGGCGAGTGGATGTCGGCGTTTTTGACAGCCAGGGCAGGCTTGTACATCGGGGAGTGGATGCTGAGCATATACATCTCGCACTTTTAGATTTGGTTTCCTGGTATAAAACAAACAAAAATAAATTCAGACCCCTTGTTTTGGCGGCAATCATCCACAACCAGTTTGAATACATTCATCCTTTTGAAGACGGCAACGGAAGAGTAGGGAGGCTGCTGCTTAATTTTATACTGATCAAGAACAGATATCCTCCGATAAACATCTCTCTGGAAGACAGAGCCGAATACTATAACACCCTGCAGGAATACCAAAACAGAAACAATCTGCTGCCAACATTAAAATTCTTAATAAAACAGTACAAAAAGACGCTGAAGCTTGTGCCCACAAAACGAAGAAAACGCTGATTTGTGGTCACCTAAAACTTGTATAAAAAAATAAAAATTCGCCCGAGCCGGAATTCGAATCCGGGTCACAAGCTGTCTGCAAATTTCTTTCCCAGGCTTTCTTCTGAAGAAAGGCTGTTCGACAGGCTCGTATCCTAGGCCACTAGACTACTCGGGCATTTCCGCGGGGGGAGAATCGAACTCCCAACTTCAAGGGTTCAACTGGTTTTCCAGATTATCCAACTACAGCCTTGCACTCTACCTTTGAGTTACCCGCGGAATAAAGATTAGAGAAAATTAAAGTTTTAAAAGCTTTTCTTACTGCGTTCCTTGTATCCCTATTATTGCAGAAGTGACATAACCCCATTGGTGGTTTTTCCGGGCGTATTTGTCAGTGAATGAAACCGCGATGTAGTCCCCAATAGTCGGGGCATGATAACTGGTTTTAATCCTGTACTCAAGGTCTTTTTTGAATTTCGGCTTTGACGAATCAGGGCATGAAGCGCGAAAAATCAAGTAATAGTCCTCAATAAGAGCGCTGATTAAATTAATTTTTGCGGATTTTTCTCCAAAAAAGAACATGCCGTCCTTAACCCAGTATTCATTGCCATATTCACCTATGAATGTCTTTCCCTCGAAATCCCTCCACATAATCCCGCGTGACAGTTTCATTTTTCCAAGCCTTGAGAACCCCCTAAAATGTGAATGCTGATGCTGTTTTAAAAGGTTACTTAGTATCCAAAATGTCAGTTATCTCTGAAAACGCACGATATGTCCAGAGGGTTCTGCCGTTTTTGTCTTTGCTGTTAAAGCCGAGGATTAACAAAAGCCCTGGCTCTGGCTTTTGCCCATATTCGTTTATTAGCTCGTCCAGAACAGGCAGATAAAGATAATGCTTGTCTATGCTTTCTGAAAATGTGTATTCCCCTTTTTTCCAGTGCTTGAATCTTTTACTTGCATTGGTTGTTTCGAAATTCTCTTTTTTGAGCGCAGCAATCCTGAACAGTTTCCCCTCTGTACTGTTTGGGCACATGAGGTCAATTACAGTCCCGTCTTTTTCTATTGCATAGCCCAAGTTTTTTGTTTTTATAGTCTTTCCAAAATAAGGCGCAAGGTTCCTGCTTTCGTATGCCATTTAAGATAAACACCAATAAAATAAAGAAAAATGGATTTTAAAACATTTTTGAGATTCTATTTATAAGTCACTACTAAAAAGTAGCGAAAGAGCAAAGGTTTATAAAGAGAGTTGGATTCTTTAGTATACAGATAAACTGGGGTGGAATAATGGACCATAAAAAGAAGATTAGAGAGGTTATAAATTTTGTAAATGCTAATTTCATCGCGGAACAAAAAAGGAGTATCTTCAATCCAGGCGTGCCGTTAAGGCAGATTTTGGATGAAAAGTGCGAATTAGACGCTTCAGAAGCGCAGAAATTTGTCACAATAACCACAACTCTCGCTTATCTTAATTCTATAATGGGCAATAATACATTGCTTAAGGGTGAATCGGGAACAGCAAAGACACAGCTCTGCAAGACAATTGCAAGCGTGTTATACCAGCTTCCTATTGAGTTCATGGATTTGGAAAGAATAGCAGGAACCCCAAAGACCACAAAAGAGGACATTTATGGAAACATAAACCTTGGAAAACTTACAAAAGAAGGGAAGGTTGTTCCGTTTTTATACCTGCCATTCTATGCTCCAATGGTAATAATTGATGAAATCAACAGATACACACCATTTGAACAGAACATAATCAGGGACGGAGTTTCAGAAGGAGTCTGGAAGATTTCCGGAATCCCAATTGAGATTGCAAAACAGTCAGTAATGTCTGCTATGAACCCAAGTAACTATGACGGAGTATGGCCGCTCAACGAGAACCTGGCAGATAACTTCGCATTGCAGCTCCAGAATCCAATCTATAACATCGTATCACACAACAAAATAATCAATAACAGCAGGAAAAACCTGAAGGCTCTCCTTGGAGATAAAGAAATCACAAACCAGATTGAAAAATTCTATGAAGAGAACAAGGAAGACCCTGAAAAGATGCAAAAATTCATAATTGAAAAAACAAAAGACATGAAAAAGATCCTCGAGGAAAGAGATGTGCCGTTTATTGCAAATGGAAGCATAGATGAAATACGCACAGAAATCTCAAAACAGCCATTCGGCGCTGAAACAAAGCTTATCGAATACATGCTTGTTTCAGAGATGGAGCACAGCTACAAATACGGGGAAAACAGAAGCGAGGACCCGAAATCTGATGAAACACACGATATGAACTATGTTTCAACAATGCTGCAGAGGCCATTGAAAGGAAGATTTGTCACAGACATGGAAAATATAGCAAAGGCAATTTCATGGTATATGAACGAAAAAAATGTAAGCATTGACGCGCTTAAAACAGCATTTGTATATTCAACTGCACACAGAATAAAGCCTGAAACAGACCTTGAACAGGAGATTCTAACAGAAAGAAAACATGACGGGGAACCCTCATGCTATACACCTATGCCTGTAGAATATGAATGCGCAAAAAAAGTATTTGAAAAGGCATACGAACACTACAATGACTTCAAAAATAATGATAAAGACACAATGTATGCTCTGCGAAAGGGCATAAAGATTCTTACAAAAGATGAGAAAGGAAGCTATGCAGATGCAAAAAAACTCCTAGACAGAGTAGACCATCCAATAGCAAAACGTGTACTGGATGATATTGCAGAAAGCAAACTGAAAGAACTTGGGATTGCTGGGGCCTAAAATTATCCAACCCTTGAGGCGAGATAAAATGACAGACCTTAAACCTTCATTTGAGCGGGTAAAGACAAATTATAGAAGGCCTCCTGTCAAAGGACCAAGAGAGATGAAGGAAGGCACTGCGCTGATAAACCTGCTTGACTGCGAGGTATCAATAAACCCAGAGTTTGCAGAAGAGCTTGCCGCAGTAAAAGGCATGGATATTGAAACAATTCTCGAAGGGCTAAATGAACATGAGTTCGGACACTATATGGAGTTCCCACGGAACCTTTCAATGAATATTTTCCTTAGTTATAAAGCCCAAAAAAAATATGGCGAAAATGCAGAGGATGTTCACGGCTTGTTTATTGATGTAATAGACAACTGCCTTGTTTATGACAGCGGAATAAGCCAGAACGACGGCCTGAAAAAGCTAATGGAAGCATCTTTCAAGAAATTGCAGGAAAATCAGTTAAGCTCAACTGCAGCTGCAATGGCCCTGGTTTACAAGGACAAATTGTGCATTGATATTGATATTGACCTGTCCCAGTTTGACAATAAAGAGGACATAGAAAAAGCAGTGGAACGAATCAATGGAATGACAATACGTCCGGTAGAAGATTACGGGCTGCAAAGCTCACAGTTAATCAGGTTTGGAGATGCAATCGAACCCCTGCTTAAGCATGATGGAAAGAATAAACAAAAAAGAAACGGTTCAAACGGCAGTCCTGATGAAGGAATGTACATAGACAAAGAAGACATGGAAAAAATGAGCTCAAATGAAAAAAAGGCAATTGTGGATGCAGTCAAAAAACTTTCAAAAAGCCTCCCGAAAAGAATTTATGATGAAATATCTGAAGAATTCCTTGATAACAAAAAAGTAAACCCTAAAAAAGGTTCTGGAATCGGCAGGGGAAGTACAGACACAGGATTCGCAGACGCAAAAACAATCGAATACTACAGAACTGTTGCAAAGGAATTCGGCATTTTTATACGCCCGAAAAAGAAACTTGCCGAAGACAAAACTGAAATACCAATGCATATGACAGGATATTCCCCATCAACTCCAATCAACAGGGCACGATTTGAGCATTCGGGCGGAATGATAATCCCTGGAATCACAAAAGCTATAGAGGATATTGAGATTCCATGCGTTGCAAAAAAGGACTTTGTCCCGCGACTGCTCATCTACAAGGACGTATCAGGAAGCATGGCTGACCCGCGTGAAACTAAGGATTATGCAACAATTGCAGCTGCAATATTTGCACTGTCATACAGGCGAAGCGGTGCAGAAGTAGGGGTAAGCCTTTTTGATGACGGTTCAGACGAGCTTGTTTTCAGCAGAAAGGAGGACGAACTTCTTTCGGTATTATGCGGATACAAGGGCGGGGGAACTGAGATAGACATGGAAAGGCTGAAAAAGGATTTGGAACTCAGCGAAAAACGTTCATACATTAACAGCATGTCAGAAGAAGAAATCAAAAGGAACCCTATGATGCGGGCGTATCTCAAGAAAAATGCGCGATTGAGCACGCCTCCAAGCACAGAGAGTTCCACAGATTTTGTGATAATCACAGACGGAGGAATCGGAAACCTAAGCGAGGTGCTGAATTTCCTCAGGGAAAACCCGCAGTACAGGCCGACAATAATCCACACAGGCGACTTTGGACTGGACATCCCAGGATATAACGGGGAAACTGGAGTTTACGAAGGAGTCCAGGTGCTGAAGGCAAACAACAGGAAGGACATAGTTGATATTGCAAAGGGAAGCGTAAAGCGGAACCTTCTTTCAAAATACTATGTGGGCAGGGATTAAGATGACTCTTTCAACAGCACAAGCTAATTTCGGGCTGGAAGAGCTCGCTAATATAGATGGTGGCATAAAGAACAAAGGGAAGCATAACGAGAATAGCATGACTGAGAAGCTGATGGGTGCTTATGAAGGCATAGTATATGACAAAAATTTAGGATATCTTACTCATACACTGAATTCAGAAATAGACAATAGTCTATATTCTTATTTTACAAAGAATAAAATTGAGTATTCAGAGCAGGACATTTCTGATCTGGTTGAATACGCAAACGTAAATGATTTTGATAAGAAGGATGTGTTTGGATTCGGGGCTTATGTTGGTTCTTTGATTTCAATGCTCACTGAAAAGAACGAGAAGCTTGGAAAGCATACTATAATAGAGATTCCTGAAAACCATTTGGACTATCTGGGAAATAAATGTGAGAAATTTGATGTTGTCAAAATAGGGGTAAATTATGGAAGTGGTGCTTTTGCAGGCGCGAGAAAAGGAAATCTGCTTTATGTTGAAGACTGTAAAGGGAACCTGTTTGCTTATGGTGCGGGCACACGTGGTGGAAATATTAAGATGATTATTGGGACAAATGTAAGTGGGGATGATTTTGCTTATTGTGCTGGTAGAGAAAGTGGAAATATTGGGGCAATTGTCGGAGTAAATGTAAGCGGATTAAGTTTTGCTGACTATGCTGGCAATGATGATGGAAAGATTGGCAAGATTCTAAAGAACTCACGAAAAGCTGACATTGAATACAATAAAATTGTTGATGAACTAAACAAAGAGTACAACCTTGGATTGCAACAGGTCAAAGTAAGAGAACCAATAGAGTGTGGTGAATCCTGATGACTCTTGCAGCACAAGTAAAATTCGTGGAGGAACTGGGTGGGATAGCCCCAGAAATACAGCAAAAAGGGACACATCGGGAAGGCATGACTGAGAAGCTGATTAGAGGATATGAAATTGCCAAAAAAGTTTATGATGCAGACTACTTAGCAGTGAGATTAGTAACGGGATTTCATGCAACTAAAATAGAAGCAGAACTTAATTCTTATGTTATCAACAACAAAATTGAATATTCCGAGCAGGATGTTTCTGATTTGGTTGAATATCTCAACATGAACGATTTTGATGATGAAACCGAGAAGATGGGGGTTTACGTTGGCTCTTTGATTTCAATACTTACAGAAAAGAACGAGAAGCTCGGAAAACGGACTATAATCAAGATTCCTGAAAATCGTTTGGATTATCTTGGAGAGTATTGCAGAAAGTTTGATGTTATCAAAGTAGGAGTGAATTACGGAACTGAAGTTTTTAGAGTTGCAAGAAAAGGCAACCTTCTTTATGTTGAAGACTGTAAAGGCAATAGCTTTGCTCAAGACGCCGGTTGTATCAATGGGGATGTTAAAACAATTGTCGGAGTTAATGTAAGTGGGGATTGGTTTGCTAAGAATGCCAGCCAGTTTAATGGAAAGGTTGGTGTGGTTGCAGGTATGAATGTAAGCGGGAGCGGGTTTGCTCGTATTGTTGGCGAAGATGGTGAACGTGTTGAAGCTATTATTGGGGTGAATGTAACCGGCAACAATTTTGCTTTTGGTGCTGAATTCAAGGATGGGCCTGTCGGCAAGATTTTGTACAACTCACGCGAAGCAGACATTGGGTACAACAGGGTAATCGAAGGCCTAAACAGGGAATATAATCTTGGTCTAAAGAAAGTAAAAGTGCGAAAAGAACGGAGTGAATCCTGATGACCCTCGCGGCACAGGTCAACTTTGGATTAGAAGAACTCGCAGGAATAGACTGTGGAGTAAAGAGAAAAGAACTGTACAATGAACAGAGCATGATTGAAAAGCTGATGAATGCTTATTACAAAAAGGATGAGTCTCATCTTAAATTGAATTACAATGAACAAAATATTGCTGACCTGGTTGAGTATGCTGGAATGCAGGAATATGATGGTGATGACTCAAAAAGATGCGGAATCTATGTGGGCGAACTTATTACAAATCTTACTGAAAAGAACGAAAAACATGGGAAACAGACAATAATTGACATACCTGAGAATAGGCTGGACTGGCTTGGAAGTGAATGCAAGAAATTTGATGTCGTCAGAATAGGAGTTAATTATGGAGACCATGTTTTTGAATATGCAAACAAAGGCAACCTGCTTTATGTTGAGGATTGTGAAGGATCATGGTTTGCTGAGGGGTTTGGTAACGATGGTGGAAAAGTTGGTGCGATTGTCGGAATCAAGGTAGGAGGATCTTGGTTTGCTGAATTTGCAGGCAATTTGGGCGGAAAAATCGGAGCTATTGTCGGAGTTAATGTAAAAGGCGGCTGGTTTGCTGCGAATGCCGGCAATGATGGCGGGAAAGTTGGTAATGTTATTGGGAATAATGTAAGCGGAAATCTGTTTACTCAGTATGCCAGTTCTTACGGCGGAAATATTGGAAATGTTGTAGGAGTGAATGTAAGCGGGGACGGGTTTGCCGATATTGGTGCTGGCTGTAATATTGGAAAGATTGGCAAGATTCTTGTAAATTCACGCAATGCAGATATTGAATATAACAGAATCGTTGAGAGGCTGAATAATGAATATAATCTTAATCTAAAAAAAGTAAAAGTAAGAAAAGAACGGAGTGCGTCTTGATGACCCTTGCAGCACAAGTAAAATTTGGTCTTGAAGAGCTTACTGGGATAGATTCAGGATTAAAAAGAAAGGGAATAATCAAGGATAGTTTGTTAGAAAAACTGATTGAAGCGCAAAAAAAATGTGATGACTCCTATCTTAGATTGGGATACAATGAGCAGGATATTACAGAATTGGTTGAATATGCTGGAATGCAGGAATATGATGACAAAGAGTCTGAAAAATGCGGGGAATACATAGGCAGACTCATAACAAATCTCACTAAAGAGAACGAGAAACTTGGAAAAAGGACAATCATTGAGATTCCTGAGAACCATTTGGATTGTCTTGGGTTATATTGTCGTAAATTTGACATTGTCAAAATTGGAGTCAATTACGGAAATGATGTTTTTAGAGGCGCAAAAAAAGGCAACCTTCTTTATGTTGAACGATGCGAAAGGGATAATTTTGCTTATTTTGCTGGCTGTGATGGTGGTAATATCCGGATAATCGCTGCAAAGGAAGTCAATGGAAAGGGATTTGCGGATTTTGCTGGAAGCAGGGGTAATGTTGACGTGATTGCTGCGAAAGAGGTCAATGGAGTCTGGTTTGCATGGTCTGCTGGAGAAAAGGGTGGCAACGCAGGGATGATTGTTGCAAAAGAGGTCAATGGGGGAAGGTTTGCAGAGTTTGGTGGATTCAAAGGCAATGTTGGAATAATCGCTGCAAAAGAAGTTAATGGGAACGAATTTGCAAACAATACTGGAGACGAGGGTTATGTCAGAATAATTGCTGCAGAAATGGTTAATGGAAACGATTTTGCAGCAGGTGCTAAAAGTGTTGAACACATTTACAAGTGTGGGGAAAAAGCAGCGGAAGTTTATGTTAATGCTATGAAAAAAGCCAGAGATGAACTCGCAAAGTATAATATTGACTGGGGACTAAAATTCAAGAAAATTAAGATAATCAAAAAAATAAAAGAAACTGCCTTCTTTAAAAAAGAAGGTAAGCTGCCAAGAAAAATTATTCTACCTCAACGGTGAGCACGTTTGAGGATTCCTGCCTTTCAACGCCCTTTGCATCCTTGTACTCAACTGTGGTCGGCGGGAAGTTCATGTTCCCGAGGACCTCTACGCTTGTGCGCACTTTGTAGCTGAAGATTCTCTCTTCCTTTGGCTTCAGGTGCTCGAGCTCCCATTTCACTGCCTTCTGCCTGTCCTTTGTCGTCACTGTGCCAGGCACTGTGCCGAATTCCCGGATTTCCTTGATGAACGCAGGAAGGAAGTCGTAAATCTTCACGTTCTTCATCTCGCCATTTGTAAGGTTCTTGACGTGAACCTGAAGCTTCAGGTCCATGAATCCTGCGTGGCGCCTGTAATCAACAAGCTCCTTCTTTATTTCCATCTTGCGCGTGAAATACCAGACTGCAATCACAGCAAGTATTATCACGAACGGAATCGCGATTATCGGGACATAGGTTATTTTGTAGCCGACTGTTGTTGCCTGCCCTGCAGGAACTGTTATCTGCCATGAAACTGTTTTCCCGTCATATGTGTATCCTGCTGTGCGGTCGTCCACAAGATATTTTTCAAGCCCTGAAATTGCTGAAGTTATTGTGCAGGCTGCATCTCCTGTGCCTGCGTTGTTAACATCTGCTGAATATGTTCTTCCCAGAAGCCCGCTCTTTGCATTCTCAGTGACTGTGCAGGTTGAAAACTCAGGCACATTGAACACCCCTTTTGTGTCAAGGTAAGTGTCCTGCATGATTATCCTGAGCGTGTAATTCAAATTTCCAATTGAGTTGTCAGGAAGTTTCAGCCCTGAAATCCTGTACTCGTTCGTGCCCTTAAGCACCTTGATTATTGGCAGCGCTCCGAAATCAAAATCAGAAATTAATGAAACTGTGCCTGTTGGCTCGGTTTCTGTGGGGTTTGTCAGTGAAAAAACAATGTCAAACGCATTCCGCGGGTCAATTGCCGAGGGTTCGGTTCGCAAATCTGTCAGCCTGACATTTGAAAATTTGTATGCCCTCCCGGGTGTTGGAAGAATATTTGCGTCAAGAATTACCGAATAGTTGTATTTTACCCCGTCCTTATCAAAAAGAATCGGCTTGATGAACAAAGTTCCGGGAGTGGTGCCGTACGGGATTGTGTACAGGATATCAACGTCCTGCGTCTGTCCAGGGTCGATTGTAAAGTGGGACGGATTCATGTCTGCCGCAAGGAAAATGCTTATGTACAGAGATTCGTCGCCATTGTTCTGGAATGTGACAAGGTAATGGAGAATGTCCCCTTCTTTGCCTTCACGGTCCAGGTACTCTGTGCCGTGTGTTAGTTGAGCATTGGCGTAGCCGAATGCTGCGATTAATAATATAGCTAAAACGATTAACTTTGATTTTACCCCTACCATATCTAACTGTATTGCATAATAGTTTATAAATTTGTTGAAATACGGCTTTAACAAAATTAATAACCAAAAAGAGACATTGTAATGGCATGGCAGGAGTGATTTTCGGGTTTGTGCTGTTTTTGCTTGTGATTATTGCCACGTTTTTCTCACTGGTGAATGTCCTGACTGCGCTGGCAGGATTAAAACCTGCAAGGAATTACAGTGCGTACCAGCCAAAAGTCTCGGTGATTGTGCGCTCGTGGAATGATGATGCTGTGATTGAACGCTGCATAACAAACCTTTTGGAGCAGAACTATCCCTCGGATAAATTTGAGGTGATAATAGCGGATGACAGCACAGACGACAAAACAAAGGACATCTGCGAGAAATTCAGTGACATACGATATGTAAAAGTCCCGCACAAGGAACTGAAAGCGGAAATCATTGACTATGTGATAAACAACTGCGCAGTCGGGGAGCTGATTGCAGAGACTGATGCTGATGCAGTGGCAGACAAAAACTGGCTTGCAGAGATTGTAAAGCCTTTCCAGGACAGGAGCGTTGCAGGAGCAACAGGGCCTGTGGTTGCGGGCAACTGGAACAGCCTGATTGCAGCCACACGGGCAATCGAGGACTTCTGGCATTTCTGCTCAGGAGCCGGCGGAAGATACAGCCTTGCAAAAGCAGGGATAATTTACGGCGGAAACAAGGCATACAGGAAATCGGCGTGGATGGAAGTCGGAGGGCACCCTACAAAGACAATGGCTGAAGACGCTGAGATATCAATGAAGTTTGTAGAGAAAGGCTACAAGGTTGTTTTTGCCAGGAATGCGCTTGTCATGCAGGAGGAAGTCGGGACAGTCAAACAATACCTGAGCGAAAGAAAACGCTGGACAAGCGCGGATTTTGCAGTCTGGAACAAGTACGGCAATATAATAAAAAGCAACATGCTGCATCACTTTCTGCTGATGTCAAACTTTTCAATGGATGCATGGCTTTTCTTCTCATGGCTGTTCATCTGGTTCGAGCCGCTTTTCATAATACCGCTTTTACTGAGCCTGATTACGCTTTGGATTGGATTTGCAGAGTACAAAGCAAGGCTTGGGTTCTACCTGTTCGCAGGCGCGTACACAATACTTAACCCGCTGCTCCAGACGCTCGCCATTCTCGGAGTGCTCAAGGACAGATATTTCGGCTCTGGAGTGAAGTGGGACAAGGTTTGGCACCACCAGATTCCGCTAAAGTGGCCTGTGAAAAAAATATAAATATGGAAGTCTACAACAATTCTATATTGAGGTGCTTAAAATGATTAAAAAACAGGAGATTATCGTGTATTCCACGCCTACATGCCCGTTTTGCGTGCGTGCAAAGGATTTTCTTAAGAAAAACAAATTTCAATTCAAGGAAATAAATGTTGCCGAGGACCATGAAGCAGCGCAGTTCATGATTGAAAAAACCCAGCAGATGGGAGTGCCTGTGATACAGATTGGAAACGAATTTGTAACAGGCTTTGATGAAATCAAGCTGAAAATACTTCTGGGGCTCAAATGAGAATAGCTGTAGAATCGCGGAGAGAGAACAGCATTGCAGAGACGCTGAAGCGGTTAGGGCACAAAGTCACGGGCTGGAACCCCGAGCTTGTTGTCGCATTCGGCGGAGACGGAACATTTTTGCGAGCAGAGAGGATTTATCCAAACGTGCCAAAACTGTTCATCTACAGTTCAGAAACATGCAAGTCATGCTGCGTGAATGATGTTGAAAATATTCTCCAAAAAATTCCGGGGCTGAAGTTCAGGGAAGAGATGAAGCTTGATGCTGTAATACACGGAAAGAGGATTTCTGCGCTGAACGAGATAAATGTCCACTACAACCCGCCGCGGGCGCTGCGCTTTGATGTGCGGATAAACGGCAAGCTTATGGCAGAAAATGCAATAGGGGACGGTGTTGTTGTTGCGACACCTTTCGGCGCTTCTGCTTATTTCCACTCGATAACAGGGAGAAGGTTCACGAAAGGCATTGGAATCGCATTCAACAACCTGACAAAGAAAATGCGGGCAATTATTGCAAAAGAGAACTCTGAAATCGAGATTATTGTGAAAAGGGAAAACGGGATTGTTGCGTGGGATGACTCGCTGAAAACAATACCCATAAAAGAAGGGGACATTATTAGGATACACAAGGGCGCGCCTGTAAAGGTGTGCCTGTTCAAGAAGGCATGAAAATGGAATACGATGTCATAATAATCGGCGGGGGTGTTGCAGGACTTTCTGCAGCCCTGCAGGCAAAACGCTTCAACCTCAACACGCTTGTGATTGCAAAAGAAATCGGCGGGCTGCTGAACATACCCAACCCAGTTGAAAACTATCCGGGGCTGGGCGCTACAACAGGGATGGAGATAATCAAAAAAATCAGGCAGCACGCAGAAAAATTCAAGCCTGAAATAAAAGAGGAAACTGTAATTGACTGCAAAAAAAATGGGAATGTTTTTGCTGTAAAAACAGAGAATTCCGAGTACCATGGAAAATCAATTGTATTCGCAACAGGCTCGGACAGGAGAAAACTTGATGTTCTGGGAGAGAAAGAACACGCCGGGAAGGGAGTGAGCTACTGCGCAAGCTGTGACGGAGCGCTGTTCAGGAACAAGACTGTTGCAGTGGCAGGCGGGAATGACTCGGCTGCAAAGGAAGCGCTGCTTCTCACCCAATATGCAAAAAAAGTTTACATAATCTACCGCGGGGAAAAAATCCGCGCAGAGCCGATGCTTGCCGGGCAGGTTGAAAAGAACCCAAAAATTGAGATAATAACAAACACAAACATCAGGCAGATAAACGGAAAGATTTTTGTTGACAGCATCATCCTTGACAGGGCATACAAAGGCAGCACTGAAATGAAAATTGACGGCTTGTTTGTTGAAGTGGGGCATATCCCCTCGTCAGTGCTTGCTGCCGAGCTCGGCGTAAAGCTGAACGAAGCAAAAGAAATCATGGTTGACAGGGAGTCAAAAACAAATGTCCAGGGCATATTCGCCGCAGGCGATGTCACAGACAGCGGCTGGAAGCAGGCAATAATCGCTGCAAGCCAGGGAAGCTTTGCAGCCTTCAGCGCGTATAAATTCGTAAAAACAAAATAAAGAATCAGACATAAATCGATATGTAATTGTCTGGAAACTGGATTAATCTTGCTTTTTCAGGGTTTGCGAAGCTCTTTAAAGTGGCTGCTTTCCCGTCAACATCCCATGTGTAGAAGCTTGCCCTGCGATGCACATATCCCAGGATAATTTTCATGGCATCCTCTTCTGTTAATTCGCTTTTGCTTTCAAAACGAAAAGTCGGGCCAATTTGCATGGCATCATTAGGCACATTTGGAATGCTTTTAAATTCTGTTTCAAATGGCCGGACCTGTCCAGATTCAATCAATTTGTTCAAAAGACCCTTGTCCTTGTCATAATCTACAATTATTTCTTTTAGGTTGTAATCTGTAGTAAGTGTTGCCATAAAGAAAGAAACTGTTAAACACTTTATAAAGGTTACTAATAGAATCAGATTTTTTCTTCGGCTTTGTTTACGCACTCGCGCTCAGCAACCAATTCCTTGTTCTGCTTGTCAAGGTGCATCTGGATTTCTGCAATGTCTGCATCTGTCAGGTGCTTGAACCTGCCCTGTTTTGCAAGATAATTCTTGACAGGCAAACCCTTTGGCTGTATATTGAGCGTGAATTTCCCGTTCTCAATCTCGTAAACAAGCCACATGCCTGTGTCAACTGCGAGCCGTGCAAGCTCGACTGAAAGGCTTGAATCATACTTCCAGGTGAGCACGCAGGGAGTTAGAACATTGATGAATGAGGGGCCGTCGAATGTGAATGACTTCTTGATTTTATTGAACAAGTCAAGAGGATATGCAGTCGAGGCGGTTGCGATGTAAGGTATCTTATGCGCCGCAATAATCTCTGTCAATGGCTTTTTTTCAACTTCCTTGCCGTGAATTATTTTTCCGATTGGTGTTGTTGTTGTCCAGGCGTGCTTTGGAGTTGCGCCAGACTGCTGCGAACCTGTGTTTGCGTATGCTTCGTTATTATAGCAGATGTATGTGAACTTGTCTCCGCGCTCAAATGCGGCAGAGATTGCCCCGAAGCCGATGTCATAAGTTGCGCCGTCTCCGGCAATCACGACAATGTTGTGTTTTGCGCGGGTGCCCTGGGCTGCAAGTGCAGCGTGAATGCCTGATGCAATTGGCGCTGCGTTCTCAAATGCTCCGTGAACCCATGGCAGGCCCCATGATGTTGTGGGATACTTGGTTGAAACAACTTCCATGCAGCCGGTTGCGTTTACAATGATAGAATCTTTTCCTGCTGCTTTAGTAATCATGCGCATTGTTATTGCAGGACCGCATCCAGCGCAGGCACCGTGCCCGCTGTGGAAGAACTCTTCCAGCGGAAGCCCGCGGATGTTTCCTGGTTTCCAGTCGTCTGATTTACTTGCCATATTTGTCAACCCACATCAGAACCACCTGCCGGTTCCGATACCTCCTGCATCCCTACTTCCCGTAATTATCAACCCACAATTCTTTTTCTTTTGATTTGAGAATCATCTGCAAGTCTTCGAGGCGAATGTCGCGTCCGCCAAGCCCCATGACTGCTGAGCGCGCCTGCGGAACAACTGCCTTTACTTCCATGTGCAAAGGCGCTCCTGCTCCGTATGAATAGGCGCGGTCAACCACAACAACATCCTTTCCCCTGCATGCTTTTTCTATCTGGCTGAACGGGAACGGGCGGAAGCATCGCACATGAATCACGCAGGCTCCGGTGAGTTTTGCTGTTTCAGCTGTGGTTCCCTGGCAGATTATCACCTGCTTTGCAGACGGATTAAATATTTCAACCATCCCATCGCCATACTCTCGCCTGAACATTTTTCCATAACGCTTGTTCTCTTCTGAAATAATCTTAGCTGCTTCTTCGTGCGCATCCTTCAGCTGGTGCTTGAATTCCATGTATGTATCAGTAAAACCAACAGGGCCGAATGTCATTGGCTTGTTTGTATCCAGCTGGTATCTTATCTTGAATTTCGGGAGATAACCGCTGACTTCGGTTTTTGAGAGGATGTCAGCAGGCTCAAACATGTGCGACAGGGTGTAGCCGTCCATTATAACCATGACTGGAAGGCGCGCTTTCTCTGCGATTGCAAATGCCTGGATTGTTGTGTCAAAAACAGCCTGTGTGTTTCGGCAGTGCAATTGTATCCAGCCTGTGTCGCGTGCATCCATCACATCAGAATGGTCGCCCCAGATGTTCAACGGCGCAGCAAGCGCGCGTGCAGCAACACCAATCACTGCCGGCAGCCGCAGTCCTGAAATAATCGGGAGGACTTCGTGCGCAAGCGCCAATCCCTGCGAACTTGTTGCTGTGAATGAGCGCGAGCCTGCGAGAAGCGAGCCTATGAGAGTGGACATCATTGAATGTTCGGATTCTGTGCGGATGATTTTTGCCTTCAGCTCGCCGTTGTTAACGTGATTTGCAAGCTCCTCCATTATATGCGTCTGGGGCGTGATTGGATAAAGAGGAATAACCTGCGGCTCGCAAAGCTTGACTGCTTCAGCCATTACAGCGGATGCCTCTGCTATTCGCTTCATTTTTCCTCCCTCTGCATCATTATTGCCTTGACTGGACATTCTTTTGCGCAGATGCCGCAGCCCTTGCAGTAATCATAATTTATCTCGAACCTGTGCTTGTATTTCTTGTTCTCGGTTTCTTTTTTGAGCATGAAGCAGTTATCAGGGCAGAAGTTCCAGCAGATTCCGCAGCGTATGCATTTCTTCTGGTCAAGGCATGGCTTGTAAGTGCGCCAGCTGCCTGTCTTGTTTGCGCCTGTGCTTGCTGGAGTTACAACAACTGCGCCTTCAGTGAGTTTTGTTTTTTCAGCCTTCATATTTTCAGACTTCCTTTTTCAGGTAATGTTTTGTCATATGCGACTTTTGCTGATTTTTTGTTCGCTTCAATAACTTTTGCGCCCTTGTCGCTCCACGCCTCTTCAATTGCCTTGTAGAGTGATTCAGGCTTGCAGAGTTTTGTAAGCCCGGCAAATGCGCCAGCCATGGGAACATTGAAGAACGGCTTGCCTGTTGCGTCAATCGCGATTTTCGTAGCATCGATTGTACGGACTACGCAGGCTTTTGGAAGCTTGAAATCTTCAGGCTTATTTTTTGTGTTGATGATTACAAGCCCTGCGCTCTTCAGCTTTTCAAAATATTCCTTTACAAGCGTGACATCAAGGATTATGAAAACATTCGGGTTGTACACCTGGTCGTAGCGTATGATTGGCTTTTTGTCAACCCGCACAGACGCCATTGCAGGGCTTCCGCTGCGCTCGATTCCATACATCGGGAAAGCCTGCGTGTGATATCCCTCATTGAAAAGTGCGCTTGCAAGAACAAATGACAATGAGACAACTCCCTGTCCGCCCCTGCCCAATAGTTTTATCTCAAGCATGAATAATCGAGTAATTATTGATATTTATAGTTTATTCGCCGTACTTTCCGAAGTTAAAACCCAATGAGAAACCAAGCGCTATCAGCCCATAGCTCCAAAGCGCAAGCCCTGACAGCGTCTTTGCCATATCACCGCTTAAGAACAAAAACAGGCCAGAACCCATAAGAAAAATGCCAGTAAGAGCGAACAGGATAAAGTGAGGATCTGTCAGTTCTCTCTTCCATTTGTTCTGCGTTTTCATGCTTTGATAAAGGAAATGTTAAAATATAAAGGTTGAGTAGAATGTTGGATGCACAGGACACTGCTTGTTTTGCTGGCAATTGCATTTGCATTAGGATGCACAGGCTATAATCCGACGCAGGGGGCGGCTGAAGAAAATGTCACGTTGAGAATGAACGCGGCAGTCCCTGAACATGAAATGCAGCTGAATATTTCTTACCCGCTGCTGTATGAAAACCCGGTATGGAGCCACATGCCAATAAAAATTTACATTGACAGCGAAACCTCGCAGAACATAAGCTGGTTCAGCGAGAATGTCATGGAGTACACGCGCAAAGGGATTGCAGAGTGGGAAAACGCAACAGGCGGACTGGTTTCTTTTGAAGAGATTACAAGCCCTGATGAAGCAGACATAACAGTCTACTGGAACAAAAACATGGGGGAATCCGGAGGCGGAGTAAAGATAGGGGAAGCAAGACCATCTTATGTTGTTGATACTGGGTATTACAGCCTGATTTCAGGAGGAACGATAACCCAGACACCATACACAACTTCCTGTGTAAACAAAGTGATTGCAACGCATGAAATCGGGCACATGCTCGGCTTGGACCACAATGACAACGGGAAAAGCATAATGTACCCTTATGCATGGTGCTATCAGACAATCACTCCGGACATTGTTGATGCGCTTGAAAAAATTTACAACACTCCTGTTGAGGATAATACGGACATAGTCATGCTAAATGCCAGCGCAACAAGGCACGGGAGCTATGTTGATGCAGAAATTTACATTGCAAACAGGGGGGCTGCTGACACTCCTGCAACAAAACTTTCAGTTGTTGTGAATGACAGGGTTGTGCAGGAATTTGATGTTAAACCGCTGTCCGGCGGAATGTCAAGCGTGCTGAAATTCCAGAACGTGCATGTTGACGAAGAGTTTGATTCAGTGCAGCTTGAGCTCAACAGGGACAGGCTGTTCAATGAACTGTTCTATGACAATGATATTGCTGTCTTGAGTTAAGTTTATAATCAAAAATAACATTTAAAATTAAGAGGTTGAGATTAGATGGGCTTCATGAAAGGATTTATATTGGCGGGAGCGTTTATAGCACTGACAATTGCATTCGGAAGAAACAGCCTTCAAACTGCAATACCTGGACTCGTAGTTCTGTTTATGTTTGGTATGGTTGGCGGCAAATTTGGCTTGATACCAGGACTGGGATACGTACTTGCATTTGTTGCGCAGTTTTTAATAGGGGGTATACCACTCATTGGCTCATTTTTAATGAATAATGTCATGACGTGGGGAATTGGTTCAGTCGTTGTAGCAGTATTTTCTGGGGCTGATATTTTTATGGGCGAAAAGTCCTAATTTTTTCTTTTTGTTAAACCGCAAGGCTTTAAAAGGGATTATTTTAAGATGTATCATGGTTGAGCCCAAAATAGAAGAAATTACCAAAAACCTGCAGAGAACAGTGGAAAAGATTATGATGCAATGCCAAGCATAGGCGCAAAACTGAGCGAACCAGAGGCATTAACGCAGGAGCTAATAGGCTGGGCGATTTTCCATAAAATCCCTGGCAATCTTGTTTCCAACAGCCAGTTTTATTTTTTGTATAACACAGAAATAAATGTTTATTCCAGCAGCGCAATCGCTTTAAAGGATACAGAAAATTTTGATGATGCGGCACAGCATATAATGAGCTACCTTGTTAAGAGAGACGAGGTATACGCCAAATATCTGTGCCCTGAGAGGATTCTTTTTCAAGAAATACAAACGTAAGCTGCCTGAAAAGAGCCATATTACTGGACATAGTGGACAACACCCTAAATAATAATAAGGTCTTAATGCTTTATCTTTAAATGAGAGCTTGGCATTTATGGGATTTTTCCCCAAACTTATTTACAATATCATTAAATGATGAATTCATCGATTGTCTTAAAAATAAATTAAATAAGACTTCTTTTTATAAATTAGGAAAAAATATAAATTTAAATTATGTGTGTATACACCAAGCCTTTAACAGAAATAGATTCCCTTTATACATCATTCTAAAAATATGTAACTTTTTGAAAATTAACTATAAACGATTGGAGGAAAATGTTATATCATTTACATGTTACAATGGAAAAAATAGAGTAACTCTTCCAGTATTGCCAATTATCGAATCTAATGAATTGTATGAATTAATTGGACATCTATTAGGAGATGGGTATCTATCTAAAAAACTTGGCCAAATGAGCAATTATACGAATACGTCAAAAGAGCTGATTGGCAGGTTTATATTTTTGATAAATACGGTTTTTGGAAAAGTACACGTAGGTGTATATCATGATAAACGGTTTAATGCTGATACGATAGGTATACCCAAAGCATTAGAATTTATTTTATTTGAAATGTTTCCTGAATTAAAAGAAGGAAAAATGCCGCAAAATCTACTTGGATCACATCTACAATTTGCCTCTTCATTTATTAGCGCATTTGCAGATGACGAATCTTGCGTAACAACATCTGCGATAGTTTTAACTTCTATCAACAGATTACTGCTTTTAGACATAAAGAAACTTTTACTAAGTAGACTAGGATTCAGCGAAGATACAGTTACAGAAGTAAAAGCAAAAAAGAATCTATTTATATTGTCCATTAAAGGTAAGGGATTAAAAAAATTTAGCGAAGCGGTAGGTTTTGTACATCCGCAAAAACGAGAGGATTTACTGTTTGAAATAGAAAGGAAAAACGCCAATAACAAGCCTAAAAGTGCGGGGCAAATCAAAGCAAAAATAACTCAGCAGCTGAATCTGCCAAAAACATCCAAGGAATTGTCCATAGTATTAAAAATCCAAAGACAGAATATAAGTAAGCACTTAAGGGAATTAAATAGTAAAGGTTATGTAGGAATACACTCTATTTCCAAATACAAAGTTCCGAAATGGATAAAATTAAAGGAGTTTATCCCTTTAACAGACAATTATAAAAATAATATCTTAAATCTTTTATTGACTAAGCGAGATTTAAGAACAAAGCAAATATCTGATTATCTAGTATTAAGCACGGATGAGACACTAAGATACTTACATCAGCTGAGAATCTCTGACAAAGTGTTTTATAAAGTCATAGGGAAAACATATTATTGGGCGTTAAAATGAATATTGAAGAACTTGAGAAATTCGGGATATCCATGAAAATTGTAGAGCTGTTTAAAGAAGAAAGAATTTTACGATTAAATCCTCCACAACAAAAAGCAATACAGACCGGATTGTTTGATGGTAAAGATATAGTCGTAGCATCTCCAACGTCTTCAGGCAAATCAATGATTATGACTTTAGCCTTTATAAAGAACTTATTGTCTGAAGGCGGAAAGGCAATTTATATTTCTCCACTGAAAGCATTAGCAAGTGAAAAGTATGAATATTATAAAAACTTGTTCAAAGAATATCCGCTTAAAGTTGCAATTAGCACGGGTGATTTTGATTCTTTTGATAGAGGGTTGGCTAATAACAATATTTTGATATTAACTGTAGAGAAACTTGATAGTTTGATTCGTCATAACATTCCATGGTTGAATGAAATCAAAGTTATAATTATAGACGAAATACATCTTTTGGATGACGCGAACAGAGGGCCTACACTTGAAGTCCTGATTACGCGCCTGAAAAACTTCTGCCCAAAGGCGCAGCTTATTGCGCTGTCTGCTACAATCTCAAATGCAGATGAGATTGCAAAATGGCTCGGCGCAGAACTTGTGAAAAGCGATTATCGTCCAGTTGAACTGCATGAGGGAGTTTACATAAACGGCGAGCTTGACTTTGGCGGTAAAATTGAGAAGCTGAAGGGCAAGTCAGATGTTCCGGAAATCAGGATTCTTGAAGACACGCTTGCAAAGAACAAGTCAATGCTGCTTTTTGTTTCGAGCAGGCGCAATGCAGAAGGCTGCGCAAAGAAATGCGCTGACACAGTTGCTGCAAGCCTGAATGCTGAGGAGAAAAAAGAACTGGAAGCGCTGAGCAAGGAAATTCTTGATGTTCTTGAAACACCGACAAAGCAGTGCGAGGATTTGGCAGAGTGCGTTAAAAGCGGAGTTGCATTCCATCATGCTGGCTTGGTTGCGAAACAGCGCAGCCTGATTGAAAATGCATTCCGAAGCAGACTCATTAAAATAATTTGTTGCACTCCAACTTTGGCCGCGGGCTTAAATTTACCTGCATTCCGCGCTGTTGTGCGGGATTTGAAGCGATTTGACTCGGAGGAAGGAATGGGATTCATTCCTGTGCTGGAGTTTAAGCAAATGTGCGGCAGAGCAGGTAGGCCAGGCTTGGATGACTCAGGACAAGGAATCGCGATTGCAAAGACAGTGAAGGAAGCAGAGGAGATTCGTGAAAAGTATATCAAAGGTATTCCAGAAGATGTTTACTCAAAACTGTCAGTCGAGCCTGTGCTGAGAATGCAGATTCTCGGACTGATTTCAACCGGAGAAATAATCGACAGGAAATCGCTGATGGGATTTTTTGCAAAAACATTTTATGCTGTCCAGTACAAGAACCTTGACAGGATTGAAAACAATCTTGACAAGATAATGAACGAGTTAATTGGCTGGGGATTCATAAAACCTGAGGGTCAGAAGCTTCTTCCCACGCTGATTGGAAAGCGAGTTGCCGAGCTTTATATTGACCCGTACTCTGCGCACAAAATAATGGAGGCGCTGAAGAAATCAAACCAGGAGCCGCTTTACTACATCCACACAATATGTTCGTGCGTTGAGATGCGCCCGCTGCTTTACATCTCCTCGAAGGATTTTTCTGAACTGCAGCAGAAGTCGCTGAAGTTTGATGATGTGCTTCCTGAGGCGCCGTCTGCATGGGATGTTGATTATGAAGTATGGTTCCGCGCAATCAAGACAGCTTTCATGCTGAATGACTGGATAGGGGAAAAGAACGAGGCACAGCTGTTTGATGAATATCACGAAACTCCTGGAATGCTGAAGAACAGGCTGAACAATGCTGACTGGATGCTTTATTCCATGGGCGAAATTGCAGGACTGCTCAAGAGAAAAGAGGACCTGACTCCCTTGCGAAAGCTGCGGATAAGGATGAAATACGGCGCAAAGGAAGAGCTGCTCAATCTTCTGCGGTTCGAGGGAATCGGAAGAATCAGGGCGCGAAAGCTTTACTTCAGCGGAATCAAGAGCGTTGTTGATGTAAAGAAAATCGCATATGAGAAGCTCTCTGACTTAATCGGGCCAAAGATTGCAAAGAAGCTCAAGGACCAGGTTGTCAGCGAGGAGCAACAGAATTTGGGACAATAATATTATTGCTCTATTTCGTTTTTTTCCAAATAAGGACACTTTTTGCATCTATGTTTTAGAACTTCTGCAAGAGGTTTATAAAAAGGTTCGGATACAGCCATCATGTTCAATACCTGATACGCTTTGTGCCTGCAATAAACTGCCGCCTCAGCTTTCTCTTTTTGTTTGCTCAGTACGCTATATTCAGTCATTGATTTAACAAGAGCATTTGCTTCAACATTTTTTGGTATCCCTATTTCAGTTTCAGCTATTTTTTGACACTGTTCTAAAATGCCCCCAAGTTTGAAGCTGTCTTCAAAAGAGGGTATTTCATCTTTTGAATTAGATTTTTTGAATATTTCTTCGCCAATTTTTGCTATATCTGAATAGATACTATACAGATCCTTGCCTATGATGCCTATAATGTATTTTTCATCGTCTTCTAAATCTTTTTTCCAAAGTCCCCAAAGTTCTGCTGCTTGTTTTTTGGTACTTATACTGCCTAACTCTTTGATAGCTATAATGCCCACTGTTTTTTCGACAATTTCCATTAAAACAGAATCCAAAGTAAAACACATTGCTTTCTTTGCGTCTACTGCAAAAACAGGCAGTTCATCTGAGCTTTTCATAGTATCCCTTTTTGATTACTACTTATTAGTGGTATATAAAGCTTTCTTTTGTGCAAAAGAGAGCAGACAAAGCTGGATTAGTGCGTTATTTTTGATTCCTCAACAAACATCTTAACGAAATTTATCATGTATTCGGACTTTTCTTTGACCATCTCTTTTGCAGTTTTTGTATGCAGCCTCTGGTAAACCTCCACTGCATGCCTGTATACATTGTGTATTGCGCTCTTTTTTCCAGAGTCAACATCATCAAATGACAGGGAGGGGACGTAAAGAGGCGTATGTGCATTTGTGCAGTATTCTATAATGCGGGCAATTCCTATTGCGCCCAAGCCAAGAATTGAATCAGCATCCTGCAGATACCAAATCTCCCGCTTTTCAGTTGGAGTTTCCCTGCCGCGCATGAATGGCTTTGTATCATCATGCAGCAGTATTGCCTCAAGGACAGCCTCTATCTTTTCGTTGGGAAATCCTACTTGAGGCAGGATATCTTGTGCACATTTTTTGCTGCGTTCAGGATGATGCACCTGTTTCGGGTCATCAGGGTCAAGAAACGCATACCCTGTGTCATGGAACATGCAGCCTGCGTAGACAACTTCCATGTCAACCTCAACGCCCTCGCCTTCATCTATTCTCTTTGCCAGCCCCCAGACATCTTTGTGATGCTGGAAATCATGGCCAAAATTCGGGCTTTGAAGGATTAGCCTGACTGCGTCTTCCAGTTTATCCATATAATCCCAGTTGTAATTATTTACCATTATTATCCCCAGAACCCCACCAGAGTTATGGTTAAAACCTGCATTTATTAATCTTGCTTTTAAACAGAAGATACTAAAAATCAGTGACACAAAATTTAAATGGGACGTTTGGATATGTTATATTATGAAAAAGCTCCCTTTCGATCTTGTTTCAAAGCTAAGCTATTTTTATACCACTCCAGACAAGGAATGGGACAAAAAGGATACAAAACTGTTCTATGATATTACACGGATTATTTCAAAAGATGGCACATATGTCCAGGATGATACATCTATGAACTCGTGGACTAAGCGAAGCAAGCGCAAAATAAAACCGCCTAATTATCTGGAAAGGGCTGTGCTTGACAGCTGTTCTGAACTGAATAAGTTCAGAACTATCCAGAACCCTGACAGCATTTCCTGCGAACTAACAAAGAGCCGGCTCGTATGTATTAAAACAAAAGATGAAGGCGGCATAGTCGGAGCTTATTTTATAGGTTTTGGAGAGCTAGAAGAAAAACTTAGAGAGGCATATTCTAAAAAGAAGTAATAATTAATGGGGCTGGAGAGATTTGAACTCTCGACCACACGCATTTCAGGACTTTTCTTTCGCTGGCGTTTCTTTTCGCAAAAGAAAGGCCGCCCCAAGCGCGCATTCTACCAAGCTGAACTACAGCCCCGTTTAATAAATAAATCTAATTTTGCTCTTAAAAAGGTTTTTAATGTAATAATTCCTTTAAAAAGACATGAAAATCCCTTTAATGAAAAGAGGACAGGACAGGGGATATGCTGTACCATTGATTCTGCTCGGGTTTTTAGGCGTGTTTCTCCTGTACATAATATTAGTTTACCCATCTGAGCGCGCAAAGCTGCTCAACATAGACACTGATAATGGAGAAGAGGTTTCGCCGTTAGGGGAAGGAACCGAGGTTCTTTACAGCAGCGGAGAGCGTTTTGAAGTCGGCAGGGCGGTTGGAAGCGAGGTTTTCAGCTGGAAACTCAACAATGCAATCGTAAGCCATGCTGCTGTGCCAAAAACTCTTGACTCCACAGCAAACAGGGTGATGTCTGCAACGCTTGTGAGCTCGGACACAGAATCTTTCAGCGCAAACAATCTTAATCTCGCAAACACAAAAGATGTTGTTGTAAAACTTAACATTGAATCAATAAAGGGAAACCCAAAAATACAGATTATACTCAACAAGACAATGATTTATGAAAAAGCCGCGGCAGCAGGAGAGACAAACATCCGGATACAGCCGGGGCTTCTTGATGAAGACAGCAACCCGATATATGTGAAGGTGCTTCACCAGGGAGCTGCATTCTGGAGCGTGCAGTCAGTCAGTTTCAACTCTATAAATATTGACCAGTATTATTACGACCCTGAAAACTCAATAAGCCCGCAAAATGTGATAATTTCCGAGAACAATTACAGGGGCAGCAGAGTGAACCTTATATTCAATGTCACGAGCGCTGTAACAGACGGGGAGCTTAACATAGCAATCCAAAAGCCAGGAGCAGCGAAGACTGTTGTATGGAGCGGAGCTCCAGAACTCGGGGTTGCAACAGCTTCATTTGACATTGACCAGATTGGAATCGGGGAAAACATAATCTCATTTGAGGCAAAGAAAGGCGGAGAGTACGCAATTGCGAACACAACACTGAAGTTCTTCGCTGAGAGCCAGCCTCCTGCAATAAAAACATATTCCTTTGACATTGAAGCCTCAAAACTGTATTCAGGCAGGGTTATAATGCTCGGCGTGAAAGTTGACAGGATAATTGAGCCAGGCTCATTGTTCTTCACAGTAGGAGCAAGCCCGCTGTCCTATTACTTCCCGTCAGCAGACATAGCTTCAGGAGCATGGAGCTACACGCAGCTTGACAAAGGAAAGCTAAAGGAGCTCGGGAACAAGATAATACTTGACTCTGTCAACGGACGCTTCAGCATAAGCGGATTGATGATAATATTAAAGTAAGGTGAAAGGTGACTAAGTGCCTCCAGTAAAGTTTTTTGCGAATTTAGCAGGGAAAGCAACAAAATTCGGGAGTAATGTGACTTCTAAAGCCAGCGCTGGAATGCAAAAATACCAGCAGGCAAAGCAGGCTGCTTCCCCGTATCTTGAAAAAGCTGAAGCTGCAAAAAACTGGGTCGGAGGAAAAGCAAGCGCAGTTAAAGGCGGGGTTGTTGCGGGCGCTGCTGCAGGCGGAAGATATTATGGCGCTGTGAAAGATGCAGGGCACAGGATGTTCGGAGGGCTCAGCATATTCAAGGGAGTCGGGCCTGTAATCGGGATTTTCCTCATAATTCTCCTTATCATGGTGGTGTTCTGGTTCATGAGCAAAGGCGGGCTCCAGGCAACAGGAGGGAGCGAGTACACCGCTGAAAAGCAGACTGAAACATTGTTCCAGAATGTATGGATACGCCGCGTAGAAGACTGGTTTGCAAACCCGTTCGGGGTGCGCGCAACATCTGGCGAATATGAGGAAACATCCACAACATCGCCGACAACATCAACTGCCCCAAACCAGGCGTTCACTGTCGAGATAAAAACAACGCCCAGCATAGTTCAGTATAATACAAACGGAATCACTGCGGTCATAACAACAAAGAACGAGGGAACAACCATAATAAAAGAACTCAAACTTAATATCACTTCAGAACAGCCGGCTGGAAAATGCCTCAGATTTGACACGCTGCCAGCAGGCTGCAGCCCAGTTGTAGCCGGAGAATACATCTGCAATATAAGCGATGTTTACCCGCTGTCTTCAAAACAACTTGTGATTTCAGGCGGATACATTGATGAAACCTGTGTCGGTGACACATTCGGAACTTCTTTTGACCCTGCAATACCTGTGTCTGTTTTTGTAAATGTAAAGGGCAGCACATATTATCCTGCGTCCTCAAGGCTTGCTGTTGAGCGAATAAAAACAGCTTACGGCACTCTGCTGATACAGAACTCGCTTCTCATGCAGCAGCAGCGCGGGGCAATTTACCAGACAGGCACAGCGCTGACTCTTGACATGGATGCTGGAGAACAGCCAATCCTTGACAGTGTTGACCAGGGCGGGCTTTTATTCAGCTGGACAAATGTGGGCAACGGCAAGATGGACTCAACCAAAAACCCGTTCCTTTTCATAGTAACTCCAGACAGCTTTGGGCAGTGCATATTCCAGGGATTAGGTTCAACACAATATGAGTACACGCTGGGCCAGAGTGTTGATGTTGTATGCGACAACACTGCTGTGCTTGGAAGCAAGTACAAGTGCATAGTATGTGATGCTTCACTGCAAACTTCATGGTGCCAGGAAGGCAATCCAGTGTACCAGCAGATAGAGAAGAGCGCTGGAAGCATAAAAGAAAGCTTTGACTGGGCATGCGGACTTGTAGGAAACGGCTATCATGTCTGCGCAACAAACGGGCTCACACAGGAGTTCGGCCTGATGACATGCCCTCTTGTGTTCACAGAACCAATAAATGCAAACAGGATTACAAGGTATGTAACTGCGGTTGCATTGTACCCATACGTAGTTGAAGCGCCATACTCAACAGTGCAGGCATTCAGACAGGTGTAATGATGAAAAAAGAAATTATAACCATCGGACTCTGCATGATTTTTGTAAGCATGATTCTAGGATGCTCATTCCTCGGCGGAGGCTCAAAAAATGAAACCAAGCTCACAGTGGAGCAGGGAATCGGTGTTGTAGGAACTTTGAATGTTGACGAGCTCAACCCAGGGCTTGACGGATACATTTCCCTGACAGTGCGAAACAACCTTGGCGGAGAAAGCGCAAGCAAGGTTTATGTTTCGCTGGATAATGTTGAGCCTTTCAAGATTTTCGAGTGCGGCGCATTCCATAATGTCTCGTCTGAAATAAGGGACTGCACAGGAGAATTCTCGCTTGACAAATACCTGCCGTACAGGAGCCATGGAGAAAGCAAGATGTTCCCTGGACAGGAACTGCAGTTCTACTGGAGGCTGAGAGCGCCGTCAAAAACAGAGATATCAAACATTGCACTGCGCCACCCGATTTACTATGATTTGGAATATGATTACAGGACAACTTTTACGCAGAACATAATATTCATGTCACAGCAGGAAGTCCTGCGACGAAGACAGGCTGGAGAAACATACCAGGTTGAAGGGGAGGCAAGCAGCGGAGCAGGTGAATTAAGAGTCACCGGAGCAACGCAGCAGCCAGTCACATACCAGTTCATGAACCCCTCAGACATAACAACAACTGAAAGCGAATTCCCGTTCTCGCTCAGCTATGCTGTAACGAACGAGGGCAAAGGGCTGCCGCTGTCGGATGTTGTTGTTTTGGTTGAACTTCCGCGCGGCAAGTTTGATTCAGCCAAAAAGGACATTGTGGCAGACAATGAAACAATGTCGCAGTACGGCTGGATGAAGTTCAAAGACATGGAAAGCGAGGGAACCAACTGCAGCACAGGCTCAGGCGAAAAAAACTGCTCAACATGGATACAGGAAACATACGGCAATGAGTTTAACTCATTGTTCGGAACGGCAATAACAGAAGACAGGCTGCTTGTAAAAATTGTGAAGCGCACTGACTTCATAAACGAGTTTTCACTGTACCTTCCGCTCAAGCTGGTTGCAGGAGACAGGACAAGCGGGATGACTGCACTGAAAAACCTCCAGATTCCGATACAGATATACGGATTCAAAATGCACAATATGTACAGGTATTTCACAGAAGGAAGCTCGGAAATAGCGGTATTCCCTGTGAGAGTTTAAACAGCAAAATGGTTATAATCACCAATTATATTAAGAATAATAATTAAAGGAGGTCAAAAAATGAAGAGATTAGCATTTATGGCAGTAGCATTGTTTGCACTGATATTTGCCCTTGGATGCACTGGCGGTGATAAAACCGAAGAAGCCGGTACAGGACAAGGCTACTCGATGACAGTATCTCCGACTGACACGATAACAGGGAGCCCTGTTACAATTGACTTGAGGCTTGAAAACATATTCGACAAGGACATGACAGGTGTCACTGTACGAATGAAGGATGTCTCGTCAATATACAACAAGGACGGAGAACTGACGACAGGAACAACAATAATCAAGGGACAGACATACCCAGTAATAATGACGCTGTCTTCGGACAGAGCCGGAACAATTTCTGGAAAACATGTTGAAGTCTGCTTTGACTATGACACAGAGTATTACTTTGACATAGGGCTCAAATCAAAGTCACAGGCAGCAGAAGAGCTTGCTGTTGAAAGCGGAGCATCAAGCGGACCGCTTGGAGTCGCAGTAGTCGGGCTTGAAAATGTTTTCTATGAAAACTTGAAAGGCACCGGAGCACTTACACTGTCAAATGAATGGCAGGGAACGATAAAAGAGATTAAATCTGTCTCAGCAGAATTCCCAGTCGGGAGCTATGTCCGCAGCGGAGCGATATCAATCTCAGGATGCACAGGAACAACAGCTGGCGGAGTAACGACAGTCAAGAGCACAGACACAGGATGCAGCATTTTGAGCAATGATGTGGCAATAGCAAACGGACTGACTCTCAGAACAGAAGTCGATGTTAACGCAACACAGACAGCCCTGACAGTCGAGAGAACAGTTGGAAATGTAATCTACAACTATTGCTATGACATTGACTTGCCAACGTTGACAATCAAATCGGTGTAATAAGATGAAAGGGAAAACTTTTTTTCCATTTTTTTTATTTTTTATTTTCTTAGTGGTATTTATTCTCGGATGCAGCAGTTTTGGCGGTGACGGACTCAGCAAGCAGACAACAGCTGCAAAATTCTCAAAAGGAGTATTCAACAGCACAATTCTTATAAACGGCGCTGAAAAAACAGAGCTCACTCTTACAAACAGGCAGCCGGCAGAGATAGGCTTGTTTGTAAAGAACCAGGGCCCGAATGACATCAACAATGTCAATATACGCGCAATAGGCTGCGTTGACATTGATTCCTCGCAGTCAACAAAGAGCGTGGTGCAGAAAGGAACCACGGATTATTTCAGCTGGAGCATACGCGCCCCTGAGCTCGGGACAAGCGAAAGCTTCTCCTGCCCGCTTATACTGCGAGCATGCTTTGAAGAGACATCAAACGGATACATGGAGCTTGTCGTTGTAAACGAAACATATTCAGAAGCTCCAAGCACCCCGAATTTCTACTACAAAAGCGGGATATTCACTATTGAGCCAAATTTCGGGGCTTTCAGGATAATAAATGATTTGAAAAGCGACCCTGATGTGCTTTACGGCACATTAAAAATCAAGAACACAGGCAGCGGATGGATTGATTACCTGAACCAGACAGAGGAGTCTGACCTTGAGATAAACAAAATCAAAAAAATAAACATGACAATTGATTCCTCAAGCGCGCTGGAGTTCTACAAAATCGGCGATATAAGCAAGGCAAGCGGGTCTGCGATTTATTCGTATGTCACAACAGGCAGTGCACAGTCATCGCATTGCGACAGCGATATGGGAGACGGATATGAAACCACAATAAACGGGCACAGCGCATACTGCAGGTATGTGAGAGACTGCACTGACGGAAAATTCTATGAATGCTGGCATGACTCTGCATGGCAAAAATTATATGTCATCAGCCTGGATGGAAAAAAGCTTAATCTTGCATCAGGCGCACTTGACATCGGAAGCTCGGATTACAATTATTTCCTCAGCCTGATTGGCGGACAGGAGCTCAGCATCTATCTGGGGATATTCGCGCCGCAATATCCAGCCAAGGATATATCATATGATATGGTTGACTACACAATAGAAAGCGGATACTGCATTGATCTGGCATCCCTCAATGTGCACCTGACTGGCAGGTAAAATAATTCTTTTGGAAACCGAGGGTTCCATGATTGCATATATAATATAGGCGGAAAATAAACAAAAAGAAATTATCCTGATAATGTAAAGTCATACCACCACGGGCGGGCTTCTTTGATGAAATCTCCAGTCTCTGCATCATACTGCTCAGTGATTGTTGCATTCATCGGGAAGACTCCAAGAAGTTTTCGCTGCTCAATTGCATAGTGCGCGTAAACTGCCTTGCCGTTTGATTCCTCAAGCTTAAGCCCCACTGATTCGCGCTTCTCTGTCATGTTCTGCCCGCGCTCCTGCACTTTTTCCATTATCTGCGAAGGGGCTGCGTTGACTTCAGTGGCGCCGACAAACATCTTTCCGTTCTGAAGATGCAGTTCAGCTGTGTTAACAATAACAGTTCCATCCTGGATTACAATTGTGTTGAAGTTTGGCGTGACTGTTACTGTCTTTCCCTGAATCCCAACTGTGATTACTTTTCCAACTGCGCTTTCAAGCTCTGTCTCTGTTACAATCGCTGCAGGCAGCACTCTGACATCATCTGAAACCGCATTCATGTCCTCTGCGCTAATCTGCCGCTCCTGGAACAGCTTATGTATTGTCGGGCTGTCCTCTACAACAGGTTCAGAAACCAGTGTCGGCTGCGGCGCTGGAACCGCCTCTGCGAATACCGGAGTAGTTATTATGCTTGATGCCGAGTTATCTGTGTTTGCAGATGCAAATGGAATCATAAACAGAACCAAAAGTGCCGCTAAAGATAGTTTAGTATTCATCGCATTGCCTCCGTTATATTATTAGAAGAAGGCGCGCCTAAAGAAGTTAACGGTTGCGCTGTCAGACTCTTCAGCCCATTCTTTCTTTTCATGGAAGCCGTGGTCAGCCCCCTCAATTGTTATGAGCTTTGAGACTGGTGGAATCTTTGAATAAAGAACTGAGTCCTCATACGGAACATAGGTGTCCTTGTTTCCGTGGATGAACAGCACAGGAATGCGGATGTCTTTCAGTACCTTGTGAGGCTCAATCTCAAGCATTTCCTTAAAAATCGCCTTGCCAAGGCGGAATTTTCTTTCGCCAACTTCGAGATATCCCTTTTCATTCAAATGATTCATCTGTTCAGGCCCAAAATTTTCTTTCGGCCATGGAAGCTCTGGATTAAGAAAACCATGATAATCAATGACTGCATTCCAAAGGCACAATGCTTTGATTATATCCTGATGTTCAGCAGTATACAGAAGGGAGGAACCTCCGCCAAATGATGCTGCGCAGATTCCAAAACGCTCGTAGCCGAGCTTCTGCAGGAACTTTACTGCGCTTTCAACGTCTGTTTTCTCGCCGGTTATTGTCAAATCAATTGAATTACCCTGGCTTTCTCCATGCCCCCTGAAGTCAAAGCGGAAAACAGCCAGGCCAACTTCCGCAAGCTTATGCGCAAGTTCTGTAAACATGCCGCCCTCATCCTTGTCAACAGTAATTCCGTGGCAGAGAACTATGCAGTCCTTTGTTTCAATCTCAGGGTGAGTGAGAGTTCCGGCTAGCTCAAGTTCCCCGCTTTTGAATTTGTGCTTTTCTTCTCTCATGTATTAATCAACTCTAGAAGCCATTAAAAAGATTACTCATTCCTGATGCTGTTCCTAAGGATTCCCTCGACAGTCTCGTCAGCATCATAGTAAAGCAGTTCATGCGCAAGGCTTGAATCCGCTCCTATTACCTCGTGGTAAAGGTTGTTTAACATTGTTTTGAGTTTTCTAAGCTCTTTTATGGTATATGTCATGCCTTGGAGTTGTTTAGTTTCAACTACTGTCGTTTCATGTATCTCTTTTGCGAACTCAGGTCTGCCGTGCTTTGTTCCAAGCGCTTTCCTGTTAATCCCGCCATAAGCTTCATTGATAGCCTTTAGCTGGCGCACAGTTGCAATCTGGCCCAGGTTCCTTGTTTCCTTTTTTGAAAGAGGTTCATCATCAAAATATCTTGTACGGACTCCAACACGTTCAATCTCTCTTGGATTTAGTTCCAGATATCCTTCGCTGTCAAAATTAAAATTAATCTCCTGAGCAGTATTCCCAAATATTGCGGGATAGAAAAGCGGTATATCTGTCATGTTAAACGCCCTGGTAATATTTTTTGTGGCCTGTCGCATAGTTTCATTTATTTCTCTGGATTTATTACCATAAAATATGTCCCTGCTCCTGTTATTGTTGGCGTTGATTGCATTATGTTTCATGGTTTTTACATTTTCATCACTTAGATCAGGGCATTCAATGAAACAGTGCCTTCCATTTGTAAACTTCTTTATGTCCCTGAATAACTGTTCAGTCATTTCATAAAGCTTAACACGATTTAGGGGTCCGTTGGTTTGCTCTACGCGCATATTGCGTCGTCTTGATTCGTATTCATCTGTATTGAATTTTGTATCCTCCCAGCCCTTATTTTCGTTAATTTTAATTATGAAATCATATATATCTTCGTAGTCCACGTATTGGTTTGACTTAAGTATTGAAAAAACAGACTCCCTGTCGCATAAAAATTCTGATTGAATGTCCTTATAGGATACTGATTTGTCTTTATCGTTTTCCTGAATTTTTTGCACATAGGATTTTAGTTGATTCCAATTCTTAAAATTCTTGAAAAAATCGGGTTCTGAAAAACCCAAATAGTACGGAAATTCTTTCATTTTTGCAGCCGTGTAAAATGTCAATTCTTCAGGCCATATCTCGGATACGATATCATCATTAAAAAAGGGATCTGTAATATTTCCAAGCCCTCTATTGTTAAGATTGAAATTAAAGTATCCTATACCAGTTATTCCATGTTTTCTTATTACAGTTTCGTCCTCGCCTGTGTGCACACATTTTTTGAAAAACTCAAGGAACCTCTTCTTGTTTTCGTCCTTTGAAAACCTTTCGCTCAGTCCGTATATGCTGTCATCTGCAACAAAAGCAAGCACCGCCTTGTTCTCTTTTGCGTATTCCTTCCACTGTTCAAGGTTGTCAAGTATTTTTTCTTCCCCGCACTCGCCTTTTTTGATGTTATATAACTGCATTGATTTCAGAAGATAGTGCAAATCATCAACCACAACAAGAACTGGTTTTCTATTGTCCTTGGTTTTTTCAAGAAGAGTGTACTCAACACTGGCTTTTTTAATCAGTTTTTTCTTGTCAAGAGCATAAAGTTCAATTGGTATTTCTTTTGCAAGCAGCCTGAACAGATGGGTTTTTCCGACTCCCCTGTCCCCTGTGACAAGCTTTGTTTCATAATCCTTGAAAAGGGGGGTAAACATATAAGTTGCAGGGACTCCTTCGAAGCAGTCGCTGATTGAATTGTCATACTCTGCCCTGCATAATTTTTCAAGCTTGCTCTCTAAAGCCATACGTGCACCCTATATGTTAGAAGAAAATGTCTGTTTATAAGTTTTACTACTTAAAGATAGTTAAAACTCGCCGAGACTCTTTTGTTTGGTCGGCTTGCCCAATGTCAAGTCTTTTGGAAACTCAGGAACCCCGTATTCGCCGTCATAGCCTGGCTTGACTGTGACTTTTCCCTCTCTGTTAAGCATGATTGCCTTTGCAAGGCGGCGGTCAACATGCTGGCACAATTCCTCTTCCTTGGCATCCAGTAGAATGTGAAGCTCGTTCGGGAACTTTGCCATCAACGCATCAAAGACTCTGCTGACTGTCTTAGTGCCGACTGCTGTAAGATAGATTGCGGAAATAATTTCCTGAAGCGGAAGAATTGACTTGAAAGGGATTGCGTGCGCTGGCTTGAATCCTTCTGGGCGGTCAGCAAGCTCCTCAACGCGGTGCTCTACCCCGATGGTCAGCCCTTTGTGGCATTTCGGGCAGATATCCTTTTGCGCAATAGATTCTTTTGGCGACAAACAAATGTTGCAGGCACGGTGTCCGTCGTAGTGGTATTTGCCATAAAGCGGCGAGGTTTCAATCGTGTAAAGGAACTCGGATTTGTTTTTTGTCTTGATTGCATTGAGCATTGATTTAAGAGAAGGCTTTGCGAGCTCGAAGACATTTGCTTCCCTTCCAAGGCGGTTCGGCCAGGGAGAGTGGCAGTCGCTGTTGCTTATGCAGCAGAACCTGTCAAGCTGTGACAGACGCCAGTTCATCGCAGGGTCCGACGAAAGTCCGGTTTCGATTGCATGAATGTGCCTGATTGAATCCCCAAAGCATTCCTCTGCTGAGTTGAACCCTGACTCAGAGCCGAACATTGAAAACCAGGGGGTCCAACAGTTATGGACTGTCGCAAATTCGGTTACATAAGAATTGTCATCCTCTACTTCAAGATTGTATACTAAACCATCATAATCTTCGAATTTAATTGTTCTTATCGGAAGATAGGCATAATTTTTGTCAATCCATCCATGCTTCATTGCTTTCTTATTAACAAATTTTCTGAAACATTTTTCTTTCAACATATCGTAATCTTCTTCAAAAAAGGATAAGTTAGAAAAAACGATTGTGTCATTTACTGTTTTAATTGTTCGCCCCTTAGTAATATGTTTTCGCATATTAAATTTTTCAGCGGTTTCAACACCTATTGAAGGTATTATACCCAATTTAAGGCAAATCATTTTCATTTGATTTGCCAGTTTGCGTGAAACTGTATATCCTGTATCCCCCCTCCACCATCCGCGCAATATTTCAGCTATTTTAGGGTCTGGTAATAATATCATCCAATCAGGGATACATTTGTTCCATGCTCGCGAGCCATCTGTATAAAACAATTGTTTAAACAGTTCATTTAAAATATGAGAATAAAACACAATATCCATCTGATTTTCACGTCTATTATCTATCTTAAATGAAGTTACACCAAAACTTTCTTTCATAAACATTATTACTTCATTCGCATATTCTTTCTCTTTAGCATGAAAACTGAAACCTACTGCTTCATTTCTTACTAAGTAACCTTCTGCGATATAATAACCTGCTAAACGGCAAAAATTATTGTTAATTTGAATTGTGTTATGTATCATGTTTTTTTTATTTTTGGATTTTTGTGGCAAAATTTTGTCAGAATCAGATAGTTTACAGTTAACCAGTTTATTTAGTTTTATAGAATCCACATCTTTTATTTCAATTGGTCGAGGATACAATAAAAAGTCTCCAACTTCAAGATTTTTTGCCTGAACCCATTCGGGTTTGTAGCCACTGTAATATTTTCGCTTGCATTCCATGCGCTGAGAACATAAAGGTTTACATACGCCTTTAATCCAAGAGCACTTTTTAAGACTTTTAATTACAAAAAAAGGATGTTCTGGTGTTGTTGTTAGACCCTCTCTAAAATACCAAGGAACAATTTTATGAACTTTTCCAGAATAGTTTCGAGTATAAACCTGTTTTATTGTTTTGAATCTACATTTATGTGTTAAGACTTTGTCTCCAATCTGTACTTCTTTTATTTTTTTGTCATCGGGATTACAATGTAAAATTGTGTCAGGCAATAAACAATGCGCGGGGAAAATAAAGTTGTCCTTGTTGATTTCCATAACTTTCTCAACGAATTCCGGGGTTGGGATATTAAAGATTGGCCTGCCGTCGTAGTCCACTCTCCCTCTTGTCTTCAACCACTCTGTGATTTGCTCGGCTGTCTCAATGTCCGGCGAGACAATGCAGTGATGCACGCGGTAGCCTTTTCCATTCTGCGTGTAAATGAGAGAGACTTCTGTGCTCGGGACAAAATTCATTCCGTTGTGCACATAGAATCCTGTTTCGCTGTCTAGCTTCAGCAGGCGCTTCATGTCAGCCATCTGGCTCGGATGGGTGTAATCGCCTGTGCCAAGAAGATTGAGCCCCTTCATCTTTGCGTATTTTGAAAGGCTGTCAATGTTCATGTCAGGAGAGGTTGCCCTGCTGTATCTGGAATGAATGTGCAAATCAGCAACGAGTTTCAAAAAATCACCTAGCCTATGTAATGAGTAGGAGTTGCTTCCTGCGGCAGGTTAAAGCGCTTGATAAGCTTTTTCTTCAGAACATCCTTCTTTGCGGGGATTCCGGTTGTCATTGTGCGTATGTCTGCGCGTATGTCATTCAGGGAAATCTTGATGTTCAGATATTTTACAAGCGTTTCAAGGATTGATTCCGCTGCAAAAAGCCCGATTGCGCGAGGGTCAGCGCTTGTTTCTGCCAGAAGCGCGAAGCCCTTCATCTTTTGGATTTTTCCAAGCGAAAGCATGAGCCCTGCCGCTCCGACAATAACAACTGCGCCTTTCCTGTCAAAGCGCACGCCTATTTTCTGGAGTTTTGAAACGTAATCCTTGTCTGTGACTGCCCCGAAAACAGGAGGCTTTCGGATTGACTGCTGGGCGTTGATTCCGCCGAGAGTTATGATTTCTTTTGTTCCAAGCTCTGCTGCGAGGTCAACAAGGTATTTTGAAAAGTTATAGCTGGCTTTCTCGTTTCCAGGCTGCGCGTCTCCGATAAGGAAGATTGCGTCGCGCTCGCTCGGCTTCTTTGCCTTGTACCAGTAGAGCTCAAGCTTGGGCATTTCAACTGTCTTGTCGTCATTTACAAAAACAGAGTTGGGGAAATACACTGAGTATATTGTCGCATATTTTTTTGCCTTGAGCTTTTCAACAAGAAAGTCAACTGCAATGCGGGCGACATTACCTATCCCAGGAAGCCCCTCTATAAGAACAGGATTTTTCAGCTTTGGCGCTGCGCTGTGTTTTATAATCTCAAATTCCTTCATAACAATCCCTTTTCCTGCAGAATTTTCCGCTTTTCCTGCCTTCGGTATTTCGCAAGCCTGTCTTCAGGAGAATATTTCGGGGGCGAGCGCGATTCTGTGTGCGCCCCGCATGCGCATTTCTCCTTCAGCATGTATTTGCTGCATGATGTGCAGTATCTTATCTTGTCAGGCATCAGATTTCCTCTTTTACCGCAAAGTCAAGCTTGTTCTGCTTTGCCAGAGTTTTCATCTGCTCGATTATTTCCTTCATCTGCATGTCTGCCTGCTTGTAATTCTTTGCGGTTATGTCAAATGTGTAGTTCGGTGCAGAGATGTAATGAAGAACCAGCTGTATCTTTTTTTCCGCTGCAAAACTGATTATTTTTGAAAAGAATTCTGAAAGTTTTGTCACTCCGTCCGGAAGGAAAGAGCTCAGGTCAAATGAATTTGACTTCTTCACGCTGATTGCTGCGAGCTGGTCATTAATCTGATTTGAAAGCTCGGTTTTCCACGGTTCAGGAATATCCAGCTCTGAGATTGCCGCTGTGCCGTCTGCCTTCACAGTCTCGTAAAACTCTATCAGCGAGCCAAACTGCTCAATGAGTTTTATGCCCATCATCTGCAGGAATTTTATTTTGTCCTGCTTCAGCTTCTGCGCGATTATTTCAATGAGCTTTTCAACGCGAATCTCTGTTTTTTCATCGTTGAGTTTTTTTGTTTTCTCTGAATTTGTGACCCTTTTAAGCGAAACATCAATCAGGCCGCGCTCCTTGTTGGTCTGAAGAACCTTGCAGACTATCTTTTTGCCCTCGTTTATGTGCTCTTTTATGTTCCGCACCCAGCGCGAAGAAACCTCGGAGACGTGGAGCATTGCCTCTGCATTCTCATATTCATCAAGGATAACAAAGGCTGCATGGGGCAGGATTTTCTTTACAGTGCAGATAACCAGTTCCCCGTCTTCAGGCATTCCATGCTTCTTAAAAAACATAAATTCAGAAACTGAATATAGTCTTATAAAGGTTTCTTACTGCATTCGGGGTTAGTGACAAAAAGGTTATAAGGCATTATTAAGAATGTTGAATTATGGCAGATGTAGGCAGGAAACCGCTGATTCCATACAACTTTTTTGAGAAACACCGCAACATGCCGTATGAGTGGGCAAAAAGCGTGCTTGAGAAAAAGTATTATGTTGACATAAGCCGCGAAACTTATTATCTATGTATGGCTAAGTATAATGTAATTAACGCAGGCAGAGGAAGGAAACCGCTTGTTCCTGATGTTTATTTTGTGATGCACCATGATATTTCTGACCCTGAGGAGATGGCAAGAGTGCTTGCTTCAGAACACCACAAGGGCTGCGATGCTGCTTATGCACAAAAGCGCATACTTGAACTCAGGCTCACTGCGAAAAGAGCCAGACGCCCCTTACTTGTAGAAGACTCATACTTCCTTAAAAATAAGGGCATTACTGACCCAGAAAAAATGGCAGAAACAATAAAAGAGAAGTATGGCATTGACTGCAAGCCGTATTACGCAAAAAAAAGAATGGGCGTGCTTGGGATTAAAATTGTCCGAGGGCAGGCAGCTGTGATGCAAAAAAGAGCAGAGCTTGTTCTTGAAGTCCTGTTAAAGGAGCCTTCTCTTAGCAATGCAAATCTTGCAGCTGCAATTGAAAAGGACTATGATGTCAGATTAGAACCCTGCCAGGTAAGCTACATAATAAAAAAGCTGGGCAAAGAGGGAAAGATTGACCTGTCAGAAATAAGAGAGTCGCAAAGAAGCAGGGGACTGCAGATACCTAACAAATTCTTTGAGGAGAACCCGAACCTGGATTTTGAAGCTGCAGCCCCGATATTAAAGGAAAGATATGGCATAGATGAGTTAGAAAGTGGTTATTATGGCAGGGCGCGAAGAAAACTGATGGGGACAATACCTGGCATGAAGCCCCTGGTAGGACGCCGCAAGTCAAAAATCCCAGATGCATTCTTTGTCAAATATCCCAATCTGCGCTTTAATGACGCTGAAAAGGTACTGAAAGATGAATACAGTGTTCCCAATGTAACAAAATTTTGTTATTACGGGCAAAGAGACAAATTGCGAAGTAAAATTCCTGCAATAACAAACCTGCATCCCACAACAGTAAAACCCAAGATACCTGAAGAATTCTTCAGAGAGAACCCGAACCTGGATTTTGATGATGCAGCGCCTTTGATAAAGGAGAAATACGGGATTAAAATTGAAAAGAGCGCATATCGTTTAAGAAGACGCATGCTAAAAGGGAAGATACCCGGGATGATTGATATTAGGGGCTGTTCGAAACCGCGCATACCCAGGGAATTCTTTGAGAAGCATCCAAACCTTCGTTTTGAAGAAGCGGCAGGGATACTTGAAAACGAATACGGAATAAAAGGGATAACAAAGGGCTCTTATAAGGAAAGAAGAAAATACCTCAAACCAGACATCCCTGCAATGAAAAATCTTAATACGATTATGATTCCAACTGAATTTTTCATCAAACATCCAAATGCCCTGTATGACGAAGCATTAAACCTGCTCAATGAGGAGTTAGGCATTGCAAAAATATCCCGAATGTCTTATTATAACAAAAGAAATGCCCTAAAAGGGACAGTGCCGGGGATTGGAGCTTTGGACCATAGAACTGAGCGAAAATCGCTGATACCTGATGAATTCTTTTTAAAACATCCGAATTTATTATTTGAAGAAGCTGAAAAAGTACTGGAACAGGAGTATAATCTCTGTGGAATAACAAGGGGCTGCTATTACCAGCGAAGGAGAGTATTACGAAGTAAAATACCTACAATAACCGAGCTGCATCCAGCAAAAAAGAAACCGCTGATACCTGATGAGTTCTTCAGAGAGAACCCTAACCTGGATTTTGATGATGCAGCGCCTTTGATAAAGGAGAAATACGGCATAGGCAAGTTAGACAGGGGTCTTTATTACAGGGTGCGAAGAAAACTGATGGGAACAATACCTGGAATGAAACGGATTGGCGAGTACAAGCCAAAAATTCCGGAGAAATTCTTCATAGAACATCCAAACCTGACTTTTGAGGAAGCTGAAAAAATCCTGAACGATGAATATGGCATAACTATCGAAAAGCAGATTTACAAAAACACCAGGAGCTACATGAAGAGAAACATCCCTGCCATTAAAAATTTACACACAGTGCAGAAGGAAAATCGCATAGCTGGTTTAATGCTGGAAGATGAGGTTAATAATCGCATTCCAAGGGATTTCTTCAAAAAAACAAAGATACTTTCCGTCAAGGAAGTCCAGGCGCTTGCAAAAAAACGCTTTGACGCAGACCTGTCTATTGATGAAATCCTTGCCAAGCGGCGCTTTAAAAGATGCGATAGCAGAGAGGACATTCCTAAAGATTTCTTCAAGCGAACAAGGGAGCTGGAGATTGACGATATCCAGAAACTTGCAAAAATCAATTATAATGTGGAAATTTCCGAAGAATACATTCTTCAGCGCATAGACGAACTGGAAAAGGAAAAAGAAAAACGAAGAAGCAGAAATGCGCCGGCAACCGGAAGCAGCAGGGGTAGATCCAGCCAAAGTTCAGTAATGAACAGGGTTGTTGATTATAACTGGCTGCCAAATCCCAAGGACATGGCAATTGCAATAATGAAGACTGTTGGAAAAAAGGAAGGCATGAGCGAAGAAGTGGCAAGGGAAAAGTCTGAGTTCATACTAAATTTTTTCGGATATTATTACATAATGGTTGACAACACTCTTACGCCCGCTCAAAGAGATGTATTCTACATGTTTGAGGATGCAGGGCTGCTGACCGCTGACAGGGAATATATTACGCTCTCAAAGGGCAAGGAGTGGAGAATCAATTATTGGATACTAAACGTAAAAAATATACAGAAAGCTGTCATGGAACAAGAAGAGGGAGAAAAAAAGGAAGCAGAGAAGCCTCTTGAAGAAAAGGTCTATGAAGACTTGCCTGTTGAAATCTGGGAAAGATAGGCTCATGTTGTCCTTTTAGGATTACGAAAGATTTAAAAGAAATACCATTTTCGTTCTATAAATGAAAGAAGGATATAATGTCCCCAGAGGGAGGGGAAATAACCTAAGTTCTTATGAAATCACTGGTGAAGTTGAGACAATAATACAGCATGCTGTTGAAATAAACGGGCTAAAAGACATCAAATTTTATGTATGCCAGCCGGATACATATGACAGCCGGGTAATGGGGGCAGTGAAAAACAAATACAATTGTTTCCTGATTCATCCCAATGCCTTTGACATATTAGGCATCATAGTCAAGAAAAAGTGTGTTGATTTAGCATTGTTAAAGGATGAAATAGCCCCTTTTGTTAGCGGAGAGGCTAGCAGGGTTTTTGAAAAGACAATAGCCACTTTTCAGAGGATAGGCATCTGGGACAAAATCAAAAAGGACATCAGTGCAGTTGAGTTTGATGATTTCAAAAAAGAAGACGCTGGAAAATCATATCTTGAAAGGGTTATGGCTTATAATACAGGCAGGGTTCCAGCGAACGTTGCCCCCAGTTTTGAGGCGCGGAGATTTAATGCAGTTGAAGAGGGTGATTTCTGGGCTTTCCTGAGCTGCTGCGACAAAAACATAAAGGAAAACAACGTAAAACTAGATGACCTTGTTCTTGCGCTCCAGGAGAACAAGGGGTGGCAAAGAATCCTCAGCAGCGGTATACCCAAATCCGCTTCATTGAAGAACAAAAACTGGGAAATCGAAAATGAAAAAGCATACGTAGAACGAATGGGCAAAAATGTTGCTGAACACGCATTATTTTTTGAAGATTTTCCTGACATTAGATTCAGCGGAAAATCAGCAGTAGAATGCGATTATCTTACCAAAGAAATACTCGATGCCGTTGAAAAACAGGGCATAACCATTGTCACAGAAGGAGTTTATGAGACCCTACAAAAGATGATTGAAACAAAGAGACTGGATTATTCTGATGTGGGGGTAAAGAATAAACATTATCAAAAAACCATTAAGTTCTTGGACAAGATAGGGCTATTGAACAAGCTTCAGGAAAAATATGGTGCCAAGACTGAACTTAAATCAGAACCTCCTGCGCATTCTCCAGATTCTCCTGGCACATGCCTGCTTGACGCAGGCCCGATAGCACAAGAGAAAGATGCTGTTCTTGCCGCTTATAATGCTGCGAAAGAAAATTTTACCAATAATCCCACAGACGAAAACAGAATGCAGTATTTCATAGCCTCACATGACATGGTGGCTAAAGTCTACGGGCTGGTAAAAGAGATTGAAAAGAAAATCGGAACTAACCCGCCAAAAGAAAAGTATGATGTTAAAGAAAAAAGGAATCCTTTGTTAAACAGCCTTGAAGAACAGTTGAGCAAAGAAAAAGTTGGCATGGTTCTTGAGGTTCTGGATGCTATAAACGAGCATACCTCTGAAGGCTACAGATTACCAAAGGATATCCGCAGTTCTATGACAGACATGACAGCGCCCAACTTTAATCATGCCTGCAAGATTCTTGAGCAAGAAAAGGCAATAGACATAAAAGGGAACAGAAGAAACAAGATGGTAAAAATAAACCAGTATGGCATATCAGGTCTTTCTAGTTCAGAACAAAAATGATTTACTCAAGAACTTCTAATACGCGGCCCTTGAAATGCGTCTTTCCGCCTGTGGCTGCTGCGAGAACTGTGCCGCATACAAGGCATTTTACTTCAGAAGCTGCCTTGCCGAAGATTACCTGCTCATTCTTGCATTTTTTGCAGCGCACTTTCACGAATTTGCTGTCTGGAGCCGGGAGTTGGACTTCCATATTATTCTTTTGCCTCCCATTCAATTTTCTTTGCGCGGAATCCTGATTTCTTAAGTGTTGATTTTTTGCAGGCTTTGCAGGTATACATGAGCGCGATTTTCTTGGTGGTCTTTATTCCAAACCTGCTTGATTTTTCCGGCTTTGGACGCGGGAATCCGCCATAACCCTGTGTTTTGCGCGTGAAGCGCCGCGCTCCATGCGTCAGCGCCCCTCTTTTCCTTCCGCCCTTGACCTGGCTAATCTTATGAGAAGTAACTTTCTTGCATTTTGGGCAGTACCTGTTGGTTTCTTTTGGCAACTTCATGGTTATTCGTCTCCGACTACAATCTCAATAGCTTTTCCCTGCTTTATAAGTATTTCGCCAACATCAACAGGCATATTTGCGATATCTTCCTTTGCAAAAGGGCCGTAAGTCTTGCTGTCTGTCCAGATAAATGAAGGCACCTCGTCAACAAAGCGCACCGCCTTCAGGTTCTCTTCCCCTTTTGCCAGCTCGACTTTTTCATTGCGGTTGAATTTCTCAAAGAAGCAGTCGCGCTTCTCTTTCAGGTTTTTAATTGTCTGGTTGTACATCTCTTCTTCCTCCGGAAGCATGTTTTCTGTATTGTGCACGCGCGCGGCAACATTTGTTATCGCCTGCATTATTACCTTGCGCTGCCTGCGTGCGCATATATCATCAAGAATTTTTGTTATGTTGCCCAGTTCCATGTGCGCCTTTTCGTAAGCCTGCTGCGCAAATGTGTTGTCGCGGTCCTTGTTTTCCCCGATTAACTTTTTCTTTGTCAGGATGTATTCTTTCACTTTTTCAAAGAAATCTGGAGCTATCTGCTGCAGTGCCTTGTTGTTCCTCTCCGCGTTCTGGATTCTTCGCAGTTCTTCGTAGGATATCAAATCTGCCATTTATAGTACGCACCCTTATATGAAATTACAAAAAATCATGGCTTTAAATCATTTATTATCAGCCCTTTTGCTCATTGCATTCGCAAAGCGCTGGCGGAAATTAATATATCACTTCTTTTTTGCCGCTTTCATCCTGCGGAAGGGATAGACAACGGGGTTTTTGATGTTTGCGCAGAATGTGTCCGGCCTGCAGATGCCTATGTCTTTGTAGAAATTTTCGTTTGTACAGGCTGGAGGGAGGTACTTGTCCTTCAGCTTCCCGTGCCAGCCAAGCTGCCCGCGCACATAACCCTCGGCAAGGGGCTTCGGGTTCTTCTGGTTCCACTTGAGAACATCTGCTTCGATTGCTTCCCTGCCCCAGCCGCAGCTGCGCAGGAAATTTATCAGGATGAATAACGCCCGCTTGCGCCCCTCTTCCATGCCATTGTAAATGTTTTTTATGCAGGGCGGGAAGAATTCTGCAGGAATCGCCTCTTTCGGCAGCTCGAACTCTTTTTTGATGATATCTTCGTTCTTTTCAAGCTGTTCCTTCATGTTCCAGTCAAAAGCCTCTATGAAGAGCTGGCGCGCCTCGTCCTTCTTGAATTTGTCAAGGTATCCGAGCTCTGTTGTAACATTCCTGGCATCTGCCATCTCTGGCTTGAAAGAGTCCAAATCTTTTTTGCGGAGTGGGATTGAAATCTTCCAGGTTTTTTCATTGAAGACATACGGCATCCTCATGAGGTGCCTGCTTGAAATCGCGATTGTGTCTATCTCCAGGACTTTGTACGGGTCGAATTCCCCTTCTGCCACAAGCTCCTTGAACTGCTTTCCTGTGCGCCTGCAGATTTGCTTTATGTCCTCGAACTCAAGAATCTTGTCTGCAAGAGTCTGGCGTATCATCTGCTTGAGATAAGCTGCAATCATGCGCGCGCCTTCAGGAAACTGCAGGGCGGTCTGGGAGCCGTTTATCTCCCTGGGGAATGATTCAAATGGTATCCCTATATGGAACCCTGTGCCGCCTGAGAACTTTATTGAATAATTGCTGACTGAATGGAACTCAAGGGCATCGCAGAGAAGCTTTGCGCAGATTTTTGCGTATTCAACCTGCTTTGTGTCAATGTCAATTATGAAGTCCCAGCCTGTGCGGATGGTGTCAAGGTCCTTTTTGGTTTTTGCAGCTGCAAGGTTCATTGGATTTGACCAGCGCTCAAGAGAGGCATGGAACGAAGTCGCCCCTTTCTTTACAAGCTCGGCAATGTCTGCGTTATAGCTGAGCACATCAGGGCGCGCCCCAACCTTGTCATTGAAGCGGGCAACCACTTCGCGCTGCTTTGCAGCGGCAATAATCCTATCTTTTACGCTGTCGCTTGAGTAATAGCGGATAATGTCTGAAAAAAGCATATGATAACTTTAGTGAGTAACATTTAATAAGGTTTACCAATTTAGAAAGTATAGGTGAGATTACAGGATGGCTGTATTTGAAATTATTTTGCTTGTCTTGGCGGTTGCAGCAATAATATCCGCTGTTGATTTTGTTGCAAAGACAACCTCGAACATTACCCACTCGCTCGGAATACCTGAATACCTTGCAAGCACAATAATAATCTCCTTTGTTGTCGTGGTTCCTTTGTTCGTGGTCATGCAGATAACAAATGTGTATGATGTGCCTGTGTTCGGGCTTTCAACTGCCCTTGGATTCACGCTCGCTTTAATCACGCTGGTGATGGGGATTTTCCTGATAAAAAATGAGCTGCCTGTTGAGTACGAAGGATACAGGAATGCAACTTTTATGTGGGCGGCTGCACTGCTGCTTTTCATTGTTTCTTTTGACAAGTTCATAGACAGGATGGATGCCGTGTTCCTCTTGATTTTGTTTGTGTTTTATACAATCTACATAATTTACAGGACAGAAAAGTCAAAGGAATATGTTTACCTCAAGCAGGTTGTTTTCAACAGGCTGCTGTACCCGGTTTCAATAGTTGCGATACTGATATGCTCGTGGGTTATTGTTTACAGCAGCCTTAATCTTGGGCTGCAATTCAATATCCCGCTTGAAAAAGCCGGGTTCATAGTGCTGGGGCTGATATTTGCAATCCCCATGTTTGATATAATACCGTCCAGCTTCCGCAGTTCGCGGCTTACATTTGACAACATAATCGGGAGCGTTATCGTGTGCATGACGCTGGTTCCGGCTGCAGCCGCACTAATAAGCCCTGTGCCCCTGACTCTCGGGGGGGATTTGACGCTGGTTCCATTCCTGCTGCTTAATGTTGTAACGCTTATTTTTGCGCTGTCCACACGATTGACTTATTCGCTGCACAAGAAGATGGGAATATTTTTGATTGCCCTGTATGTGCTCTCGCTGGCATACATGTTTATCCGTTAGCCTTCAGCCTGATTCTGCCCAGGCGGATGCGTTAAATTTTCATTAAAGCAAACCAAATTTGAGAATCTTTTCTTTCTTGAAAAAGCCGTTGTTTGCGATTGAAATGTTCTTGTCAGTGGTAATTTTGCCTATCTTTTTTGCAGCAATGTGGTGGTCCTGTATAATGCCAATCACGTTTTCAGCCTCGTCTTTTGGAGCAATGGTTATTCCGCCAGTTCCCCCATTAAATGTGTTATACATGTCCTCGTCCGCAACATTTCCCCATTCCTGGCAAAGACGCATTATCTCAGGGGTGGGAAGAGGGTCGTCTATCAAAGCGCCCAAACCTGAAGGCTTCAGCACCCTGCCTAACTTTTCAGGAATTCCTCCGCCAGTAATGTGCGCAAAGCCGTGGATTTCTGCCTTAGGCTCATTATTATACCCGCCAAACATATCAACAACTGCGGGCGTATAAATTACAGAAGGCTGAATCACGCTGTCTGCAAGGCGAATCTCATCATAACTTGCTTTGTACCATTCTGGGCCCCACTTGTTTTCCATTGTTTTTCGCACAAGTGAAAGCCCGTTTGAGCGGAACCCGTTCTCTGCAAGCCCTATCAAAACATCATCGGGCTTTATTTCGCGCCCTGTAAACATCCTGTCTTTTTTCGCAAACCATATTGCAACGCCGCCCCAATTGTAATTGAACGGGCCGTAGCCACCGACACGGCTGCCAAGCTCAGAAGTCTCTCCAGTCAAAACCGCGACATTTGCAGCTTTCGCAGCCCGCACATAGCCAAGTGCAAGGTCCTTTGCCTCTTTTGCACGGCCTGTCAGGCTATTGGTTGCAAGCTCTGAAATAATAGCCACAGGCTCTGCGCCGCGCACAACAGCATCATCACATACCATTGCAAACAAGTCAAAAGCCATTGTGCTGTGATTGCCAGTATACTCTGCGAGATATGTTTTTGTCCCGATTCCATCTGCGCCTGCGCCCATGTACGTGCCTTCTGGCAGATTGGAAACATTAATTGCCCGAACCCCACTGAAATCATCAAACGGACAGATTACCTGACCAATTTGGCCCACCCTGTTTGCCCAGGTTTCTTTTGCAGCATTGTAAAGAATTTTTGAAACATCCTCTTTTGCTTCGTTGTCCACACCAGCGTCTTTGTAGTTCATTCTAAACCCTCCATAATATCCAATTTTATTTGTTAAAATAAGCGACAGCATTCCTGAAAAGCTTCAATCCAGGGCCTTCGGTTGGCATCTTTTTGCCAATCCTTTTGTAGTGGTCCTTAAGCCAGTAATATTTTACATGCGGTTTCATATCAACTGCGCGCTCCGGGTGCGGCATCATTCCAATCAGCCTGCCTGTGGAATCAGTTATGCTTGCTATGTCTTCAAGTGCGCCGTTCGGATTTGCAGGAAGGTGCTGGTAGCTGCAGACTTCTCCGGATATATACCGCGCAGCAACCTGATTGTTCTCGTTTAATTCTTTAAGCACAGCAGGCTCTGCATAGAATCTTCCCTCGCCGTGCGCTATTGGCAGGCTTATTGTGCCAATGTCTTTTGTCCACGGGCTGTCAGAGGCGAACTCCAGGTCAACCCACCTGCAGTTATAACGGGCTGTGTTGTTGTGCACCAGTGCTGTTGTTGGCTCGCCAGGCAGGAGCCCGAGATTTACCATAACCTGAAAGCCATTGCAGACTCCGATTGCAAGCTTGTCATCGCTGACAAAATCCTCAAGCGCATCCAAAAGATGGTTCTTGATTTTGTTTGCAAGCGCTTTTCCAGAGCCTGTGTCATCTCCGTAGGAGAATCCGCCAGGGAAACAAAGAATCTTATATTCGTCAAGGCAGGTTTTTTTGTTTATCAGGTCATTGATGTGCACAATATCTGCTTTTGCGCCTGCAAGCCTGAATGCATGTGCTGATTCGTAATCACAATTTATCCCGTATCCTGTCAATACCAAAACTTTAGGTTTCATCTCAATACCCCTCGAATGTTGATTTATACGATTTTAATAATGAATCAACTGTTGTGCTGACAATTTCTTTGTCATCAATCCCTCTTATTATAAAGCGGTTGTCTCCGCGCACAGTTCCAACTTCGGCAATAGATGTTCCATGCATTATATCCTCAAATTGGTCCTTGTATTGCGGAGCAACAGTCACGACAAGCCTGCCAGGGCTCTGAGAAAACAAAGAATAATCATCGCGCGAATATACTCCGTTCGCTTCTGCAAGCGATATGTCCATCCCCAACATGCCTCCCATTGCTGTTTTTACAAGCGCAACACTGACGCCGCCGCGGTCTACACTCTGTACAGAAGCAACCAGCTCTGCGTCGATAGCCTTGGAAAGCGCATTGTATGTTTTCTTGTTTTCATGCGTATAAACTTTAGGGACATTGTTTCCTATGTACGGCTTTCCCCTCTGCTTCTCTCCTTCCATTGCAAAGTATTCGGAGCCTCCGAGCTCGTCCATGTTGGTTCCCAGTATGTACACAATGTCTCCTTCGCATTTTGCATCCAATGAAACTGATTTGGCTGCGTCTTCTATCACACCTATTGATGAAATGAGAAGTGTTGGGGGAACTGAAATCTTCACTTTCTCCCCTTTTTCGTTGTATCCCTTGAAGTCATTGAACATGCTGTCTTTTCCAGAGATGAACGGAGTGCCGTATGCAATAGAAAAGTCATGGCATGCCCTTGCCGCCTCTTTCAGCTGGAACAACCGCTCAGGCTCATCCGAGCTGCACCAGCAGAAATTATCAAGAAGCGCAAGATGCTCCATGTCAGCGCCTGCTGCAACCGCATTCCGTATTGCTGTGTCAATTGCGCATGCTGCCATGTGATAAGTATCAATACTGCTGTATGTCGGGTTTATTCCCTGCGACAGCACAACCCCTTTTTTTGAAGTGAGTAACGGGCGTATAACTGTTGCGTCGCCATTTACTCTGCCTGCTCCCTGCAGAGGCTTAAGCACTGAGCCGCCCTGGACCTCGTGGTCATACTGCTGCGAGATGAACTCGAAGCTTGCTATGTTCGGGCGCTTCAGCATCTCGTGAAGGGTCTCTGTCCAGTCCTGCTGCAACGGGATTTCAGGCGCTTCATGCACAGTATGTACCCTTTTTGTTTTGATTGGACGCTGCGGAAGCCCGTCATGCAGGAATTCCATGTCAACATCCATAACTATTTTATTTTTGTAGTCCACAATGCATCTGCCTGAATCTGTGAACTCACCTATGACTGTTGCTTCTACTCCGCGGTTTTCCATCAATTCAGAAAACTCTGCCCATTTGTCCTTTGGTACTGAGAGCGTCATGCGTTCCTGCGATTCGGAAATCCAGATTTCCCACGGCTCCAGTCCAGGATATTTAAGGGGGACAGCGTTCAGATTAACATAACAGCCGCCGCATTCCCTGGCCATCTCAGCCACAGAACATGAAAGGCCGCCTGCCCCGTTGTCAGTAATGCTGGTGTACAGCCCCATATCACGCGCTTCCTTTACAATCGCATCGCTAAGTTTTTTCTGTGTTATCGGGTCGCCAATCTGCACAGCTGTTGCAGGACTTCCCGAGTCCATTGCTTCGGATGAAAATGTTGCGCCGTGAATCCCGTCTTTTCCAACGCGTCCGCCAACCATTACAATATAATCGCCAGGCTCTGCTTTTTTCTGGCAGGAATCCCGCCCACAGCTTTCTACCGGAATCAATCCGCCTGTGCCGACAAAGACAAGCGGCTTGCCTTTGTATCCTTCGTTGAAAAATACAAAACCCTGCGGCGTTGGAATGCCTGAGCAGTTGCCTCCGACATTCACGCCTTCAATCACTCCGTCCATAATCTTCCGTGAAGAAAGCATCTTTTGCGTAAAGTTCTCTCCTTTGTAAAGGGGAGATGTGTCATTCGGGTCTGCGAAACAGAACCCGTAGATATTGAAAATAGGTTTTGCACCAAGGCCGAAGCCGATTGCATCGCGGTTTACTCCGACAATGCCTGTTATTGAGCCACCGAACGGGTCAAGCGCAGAGGGGGAATTGTGCGTCTCAACCTTGTGAGTTACAATGTAATCCTTATCAAATACAATCCCGCCAGCGTTGTCTGTGAAAACCGAAACACAGAAATCTTTCTTTCCCTTGCGTTTTCGTATTGTGTTTGTTGCTGATTTGATGAATGCCTTGTATAATCCTTCCCCGATATCATCAATCTTGTCTGCAAAGATGGTGTGCTTGCAGTGCTCAGACCATGTCTGCGCAATTGATTCAAGCTCAACATCAGTCGGATTTCTTTTTTCATTTTTGAAATAACCTTGAATTGTTTTCATGTAAGTAATATCAAGAGCGAGCGGACCCCTTCTGGTGCCGTCTGCATTTGCAATTCCCTTCTTGCCTATCACTGCCAGTTCCTCATCTGTTGCATTCAATATGTCAACAAGGTCTGCAGAAGGCTCCTTGTTTAGCTTTACTTTCGGAACGATGGTTGGAAATCCTTTGCCAGACTCCAGTTCTTTATAATCAAAAGTGCTGATTCGCTGGATGAGCGGGTTTGCCATGCTGTCCTTTATTGTCTTTAGTTCTTCAGGAGAAAGATTGCCTTCGATTAAAGTAACCTGAGAAGTGTAAACCCCTTCGTCAGGAGCGAATTCTGTTCCGAATAAATCAGCTATCCCCTCTTTTACTGTGTGCGAAACATTGTCGGTAACACCAGGAAGATACCCTACTTCAATTGCATGCAGTTCTATACCTTTTTCAGGAGATTTGGGCAGCTCTGAGCCTATCACAGGTTTTTCTGTGACAGGATTAACAAGCATTGCAGATATTTTCTGCAATTCTTCCCCGGAGAATTCCTTGTCAATTGTATAAACATCTCTTATCCTGACTTCCTTTATTTTTTCGGCAGGAACTATTGTTTCAAATTTCTTTCGCCTGACATCAGCGCGGGTGTCAGAAATTTTTGATTCAATCTCTATGCGTGTAGCTCTTGGCATTTTTTAAACCCCTGTTAAGTATAATTAATTTTAGCTAGGGATTTAGTATTTATAATTCTATGTCACTGCAGGATAGTTTCAGTCGGTGTCAACGCGCGGCGCGAGGATAAAGCTCAATCGCAGCTTGTCAATTGCTGTGCAGTCAATGCGCATGGGATAATCAGTGCCGTAGCGCAGGATTATCCTGTCTGCAATCTTCGAGCCCTTCATTATCTTGTCCAGGTAATCGATTGAATATTTTGCTTTTTCCTCGGAAGCTGCGTCCAGAGAAACAAGGCTTGCAGACTCCTTTGTAAGAAGCATGTTTGTCTCGCTCGTGTCCCCGAAGGAGCGTATTGCAAAGGATTCAGGCTTGGTTTCAAAGACAACGCAGTCGCTTACCATCTGCGCGTCCTTTATGCCGTCGCGCAGAGCTGCTGCAACAATCTCAACCCGTGTCTTGAAATCAAGTTCAGGAATGCTCTGGTTTGAAGGCGGCGTGTCAATAAGCGGAATTGAAAAGCTCCGCTTGAAATCTCCCTGCATCGTCACCTTCATCTTGTTCTCTGTGAGCTCAAGAGTTATCTGGTCATTTGCGCGGGCCCTCTTAAGGATTTCAACAAAATTGTTTATGTTTATTGTTGCGTGATAAGTATCCTGCGCAGAGAAGTCAAGGAATGCGCTTGGAAGAATCAAGTAGTCCACCATTGCGACGCTTGCAGGGTCCATAGCCGTGAGATGGATTCCCTCCTTGCTTATTTTGAAGCTCCCCTCTGTTATCAGGGAAGCGATTGATTCCATGCTGTCCTTTATCAAATTTATATCCTGTAAAGTAGCTCTAAACATATCCCATAACACCCCTTTATATAAAAACTGAAAATGAAAAATTTAAATTAAAAAACTAAAAAGTTGTCCAGCCCCAGAACAAAACCCCAACGCCTATGAGCGCGATTGCTCCGGCAAGTCCAACCATTGGAATCCCTGCAATACTGCCTGGAAGAACAATTGGGATAATCCCCGGATTAGTTGTGGTAACTTTGGTCTTGCTGTCTGTTGTTGTTGTCTGCGTAAGAACACCTACAACAAGTGCAGCTCCAATCGCCAAAATTACAATGCCAATCAACATTTTTACAATATTCATCTGATACACCTCGTGATGTTAAAAAAATAAAGGGTTTACGCCTTTAAATATTCTGCGTAGAGGCTTCTGTCAAGTTTTGAAAAGTCCTGGACAATCTCTCCCCTGAGCTCAATCTCGTCGCCTGACAGTGCTGGAGCGACAAGCCCGATTATGCGGACAAGCTTTCCCAGCTCGCACTTCTCAAACTGCCCCTCCGGGAGTATCGCCTTAAGAGTAGAATTGCCATCATCTATTGTTGCTGCGTTTATTGAAGCATCAAGCTCAATAACAGTGCCTATCACAGCCACGCGTATGTCTTCGCGCTTTATCTCGGAAATTTTCTTTTCAATCGCGGGATTCCGCTTCCTGCGCTCTGTTGTTTCCATTTCAGCTGTACTCCTTCCACATGTGGCTGCATTTCTTGCATTTATAGAATCGCGTGGGCGCCTCGTCTGCTGAACGGGTCTGGCGCATCCAGGCCTCTGCCTTTGTGTGCTTGCATTTCGGGCACTCATTGTCAACTGTCTGGGTTGACTCTTCAGGCGCCTTTTCAACAGAGTAAAGTTTTGCTTTCTTGTCGATTTTTTCAGAAATCTTGACTTTTGCATCCACTTCTCCGTGGGTAGGGCAGCACATCTTACCTGCTTTCGGCATCAAAAGACTGCCGCATTTAGGACAAAACATAAGTATGAAAAACAGATTTCGGATTTAAAAAGATTGCTTATCAGAACTTTGGAAGCATGTATGTCAGGGCGACTTTCGGGTATCCCAGTAACGGAATCTTGCTGACAAGCTTGCCCTTGACTTCGCTGTACGGGATGTCCTTCTCGATTGTCATGCTTGCCATGTTTGCATCGCCTTTTGTAGTGAAGAAAGTGTCATTGCCAACCTGCTTGGTTTCAATTACGCGGTGTATGATTTGCCCCTGCGGAGCGTAGAACAGGATTATGTCTCCAACCTGGATTTGCTCGGCAGGGAATTTTTTTACAAAGATTACATCGCCGACATTCAGGCCGTTCTGGTATGGCCATGCGCTTACCTGCTCCTGTGCGTAGCCATGGAAATCCAGCCAATCGCTGTAAGAATGATTGAAATTGCTGCCGCCATGATACATTGATTCGGAAACAACTGCTGCTATGTCTGAATAGCCTGTTGTAAAAAGAACTGCCGGGAAAACCATGAATTTCAAAAGTATGAATGCAACTGCAATAAAAACAACATAGCTCAGGATGCTTTCATCTTCCCACAAGAAGTGCCAGACTCTTTTGAAGAGATTGGGCTTTGGGGGCCCTTCTTCAGGGTCCTGTTCCTCAACTTCTTTCTCTATCTCTGTCTCTGCCTCTTTTTCTGTCTTGAATTCAGGCACATCTGTCATTAAGAAATCACTTTAGCTTTTTAACCTGGGCTTCGAAATCGTCAACCTGCTTCTGGATGCGTTCAACCGCGTCCTTTACAGCTTTTTTAGGGTTCCTGCCTGAAACTGAAACAATCGCCTCATCAACAAGAGGGTGCTCAATCCGGTATCCTGCAAATTCAATGCCTTTGTCATTGAACAATTCTTTTGAAAGCAGATTAAGGAGAGTATGCTGCTCGCCTTTAAGCTTAAATTCAAACTTGTTTTTTTCGTCCTTCAGAACTTCAATTTCCATAAGAATAACTCGAAAATAGCGATTTTTAAAGTTTGTGCTAATCTATTTAAATGAATTCAAATTAAGGTTCTAAAATGGGAAGAGACAGAAGACATCACGGCGGGGACAGGCACCAGGACAGAGGCGGCTACAGGGACAGGGGGCCCAAGGTTGAATATTCTGCAGAACATGTTATCACAAAATTAACACCCTTTGGCATATTTATTTATCACGGCGCTGAAGTTCTTAAAAAAATGTTCTGGGGGAAAAATCCTGTTGCATGCGCTGAAAAGTATATCAAGGCAGATGTAGAAATAAAAACCCTGAACAATTCAATCCCTCTCAAGGCAAAACGGGTAACAGAAGGGATTTACGGCGAGCAACTGGCTGAATTTGCTGTTGCAAACGGATTCAGGGACGCTGATGAGTTCAATGACTTCTTCCAGAGCTTCAATGTCGAGCTTACAAAACTCAAGATAAAGTACGGATTCAAGCGCGACAAGCTTGTCATGCAGGCTGTGCAGAACCTTGAGGAACTGAACAAAATCCTTAACATAATGTACGAGCGCCTGCGGGAGTGGTACGGGTTTTATTATCCTGAATCAATCAAAAAAGTGCAGGACATGGAAAAGTTCGCTGAGATTGTGGGAACAACGCGCCACGAGTCCAGCATGGGCTATGATTTGGACGCAGAAGACCTGGCAATAATCAAAAAGGCAGGGGATGAGATGTGCTGCATGATGAAGTACAGAAACACACTTACTTATTATCTTGAAGACGTGATGGAAGCGATTGCACCGAACCTTGCAAATATTGCAGGTGTTGTTGTCGGGGCAAAACTTATTGCAGCAGCAGGCTCGCTTGAAAGGCTTGCAAAGATGACGTCATCAACTGTGCAGCTGCTTGGAGCAGAGAAAGCATTGTTCAGGCATCTCCGCAGCGGAGCGCGCCCTCCAAAATACGGACACATGCTCCAGCACGCAATGATGAGCCAGATTGCGCCACAGAACAGGGGAAAGCTTGCGCGGACGCTTTCAGGAAAGATAACAATCGCCGCGAAGGTTGACTACAACTCAGAGGGCAGGGAAAAAGTCTGGAAGCCCATTTTAGAAGATTTGAAAAAACGCGTTGAAGAGCTCAGCTAAAATCTCTGCTTGTTCTTTATTTTGGATACAATTATCAAAGCTGCCAGGGCAACTGCCGCATAAAGCAGAAGCATCGCTGTTTCAGGCAGCGAGAAAGTTATCGGCAGGTTGTAAATCAGGATTTTCTTCAGTGCGCTGTTTGCAATCACGACAGGGTTGAACTGCGCAACTGCTGCCGCAAGTTTTGGCATCGCTTCAAGCGAGTTTATTGTGTTGCTGAAAAGGAAAAATGCCAGCGCAATAAATGTTGTCAAAAGTATTGACGACTGGTTTGTCTTTGAGAGATACGCGATTGTCATGCCTGCAAAAATAAAGATTGCCGCAAGCAGCGCAGTTATCGGGAGCAAGGCTGAAATATTTCCGAGCACGTCAAGACGGAACAGGAACTGCGCAACAAAGAACAGCACAATTATCTGGAATGCAACAACAATGAAGTTTGTCAGTGCAAGCCCTGCTGTGAAAACCATGTCATTGACCGGCGCGATTATGTTGCGCATGTAAGCCTTGTTGTGAATCTCAAGCAGCGTAACAACGTTTGAGAAAAGCAAGCTTATGAAAATCACGATTACAGAGAGGAGCATCGGGAAAGCAAGCTGCTCGTTCTTGATGCCTGTGATGAGCTCTATAAACTGCTGCGTGATTGGCTTGACAATCTTGGCTGCAAGAGCAGGGTCCAGAGATGTCAGGGAACTCATCTTCTCGTCAAGGCTTGCTGAAAGCGCATCTATCTGCACAATGCTCTGGTCAATCAGTGCAATGTAATAATCCGAGCGGTTGATTTCCTCGTCAAGAAGAGTCTTGATGTCATCCAGCTGCTCGACTGTGCTGTCATAATCAGTCTTCAGCTGCATTATCTGGCTGTAGGTTGTGTTTGTCGTGTTTGACATCACATCAAGCTCAGCATACATTGCCGCAAAGGTTGTGTTTGAAAGCCCTGTCAGGATTGGATAGTAAACAGGGAATGTAATGTTGTATGAACTGTTGCAGATTTCAGTCAGATTGTAAAATTGGGTGATGTTTGAATCAAGCGAAAGATTGCATATGTCCGAAAGGTTATAGGTTGTGCCGTTAAGGGCTGTATAAACCGCAGGTATTGCGACTATCGAATTGAGCTGTGAAATCAGGGTCTCGGTGTCTTTCAAAAGAACCCGCATTGTTGCAGTCTGGTTGTCAAGAGCGGTTTTGGATGAGTTCATGATTTCTGTATAATTGCTGAGCGTGCTTTGCAAGTCTTTTGCAATCTGGTATTTTGGGAGATAGTCAGCACGCACCTGCACGAGCTCGGCTTTGCGCTGAATCATGTCCGCCCTTATAGCATCAGCCTGTTCTTTTATTGCATCAACTTCAGAGACTCTTCCGGATATGAAATCCAGCAGGTTCTGCACGTTGACAATGATTGTCTGCGCTGAAATCATGCTGATTTGCTCTGCCTGCAGGCCGAAGAACTCCTTCACATGCGAGACTATCGCTGTTGCAAGTGATTTGCGGGAGTTGTCAAAATAAAAAGTAACGTCGCCATTGGGGAAATCTCCTGGCGTGGCTGTAACAAAAGTTCCTGAAAATGCAAGGCACAGGTGCACTTTCTCAAGCCGCATGTCTGAAAGGCACACTTCTGCGCTGGCATATTTTACAGGAACTGCAAAATCAGTTATGTTCGCAAGGAATGCGTTGATGCTTGAAGTCTCGTTTGATATGTACCCTATGTTAATATCATGCAAATCAGTGCCGCTGAACGAGTAGCCTACCAGCATAATAAGCAAAAGGGGCGCGACTATGAGGAGCGCAACAGCTGTCCAGTTGCGGAACAGAAGCCTGAAGTTCTTGTTCAGTTCGGATGCGAGCAATTTTGCTGTTCTCATTTAGTCAGCTCCCTGAAAATCTTGTCCAAATCAAAGCCCTTTGCGCGGGACTCGATTACTGTCTCGATTTTTCCGTTCTTCATGATTGCAATCTTGTTGCAGTATTTCTGGATTTCATCCAGCAGGTGCGAGGAAACAATTATTGCCTTGTCGCCCGGCTTTGCAATGTCAAGCACGATTTTCCAGAACTGGTCAACAAGTATCGGGTCAAGCCCTGTTGTTGGCTCGTCAAGTATAAGGATTTGCGGGCTGTGCAGAAGCGAGACTGCAAAATCAAGCCTGCGCTTCATTCCGCCGGAAATGTTCTCTGCAAGCTTGTCTTTTGCATCGAAAAGCTGAACTGAATGGAGAATGTCATAAACGTGCTGCTTCATGTTTTTTGCGCGCGCATTGAAAAGATTCGCGTAGTAGCTCATGTTCTCAAAAACTGTGAGCTTTTCGTAAAAAGAATTTTCCTGTGTTGTGTATCCGACAATGCTCTTGATTGCGCTGAAATCGCGGGTTATGTCCTTGTTTTTGTAAAGAATTTTCCCGCTGTCTGCGCTGTAGTAGCCTACAAGAATCTTCAGCAGCGTTGATTTCCCGCAGCCGCTCTTTCCGACAAGCCCCAGGATGTCTCCTGCATTGAGGCTGAGACTCAGACTTTGCAGTACCTTTTTGTCGCCGAATGACTTGTTAAGATTCCTGACTTCCAGCAGCGGATTCATGATTATAAATTAGAAAATAAAAGTATATATCAGTTTCCAGAACATCCATTTTTCCCGTTTTTTTCAGTATTTATTATCTGCGCTATTACTTGTTTCAAATCTTTTGGCTTTGGAATCTCTCTCTGATTAGCTTCGTAAACAGAGTTTCCATTGTCAACAACATCATTTGCCTTAGGCGCTTCTCCGGAAACAACTTCTGGAACTGGAGCCTCGTAAATCGGAACTTCATCCTGCACTTCATCTGCAGTCTTTTTTGGTTTTGGCTGCTCTTTGATTGTTGAGCAAATATCCTCAAGTTTTCTTTTGTAGTCTACATTTTCTTTCGCCAGCTGTATAGTATTCTTCTCGGATTCGTCCACCTGTCTGTTCAAAAGTTTAATTTTCTCTTCATAACTTTGCTCCATGTCTGATTTTTCTTTTTTCAAAGCCCCGTAAGTTTTTGTTAGTTCGTTTACTCTGGCGTCAAGTTCAGCGTTTTTGTCCACCTGCTCTTTTTTCTTTATTTTTTTGATGTGTTTCCCGTTCTGGTATACTATTTCGGTTTCTGTCTCGCGTACAGGTTTGCTCAGCATAAGAGCATTTTTTATTATCTGTGGACAATACTTCTCATAAAATTCAAAAAGTTTTATCTGAACACCAGACAGGGGACCAACATTATCGTCTGCAAGAACAGAATTTATGAAATCATAAAACATGGCTACATCCTGTTTTTCTTTGTCGCCTTTATATTGTTCGCATATACCTTTAAGGTATGCCAGGTCATAAGTAGTCAGACTAGAAATTGTCCTTTCTTCCTCTTCTGTTTTTTCTGGGAGCTTAGAATAAACTTTATGCATTTTAAGACCATTAGTTAATCCAGGCGCTTTTTTTCCAGCATCTTCTTCATTAGGCATTTACTGCCACCCCTGTATGTTATTGTTACTAAATAGTAGTAAATAATCATTTATAAATGTTACTGTAATTGAAATGACTATGAAACTTGAGAAATCCGAGATTCCAGGCGTATTCTGGCTGGAAAACGGCAAAAAACATCCTGCCACGATAAATCTTGTGCCTGGCATAAGGGTATACGGCGAGAAGCTCGTAAAGGAAGGCGGGGTTGAATACCGCGAGTGGGACCCATACCGCTCAAAGATAGGCGCAGCAATAATGCGCGGAGTGGACTTCCCGGTAAAAGCAGGGGACAAGGTGCTTTATCTCGGGGTTGCAAGCGGAACCACTGCAAGCCATGTAAGCGACATTGTCGGGGCAAAGGGAAAGGTTTTTGGTGTGGATATTGCAGAGCGCACAATGCGGGACCTGATATTTGTGGCTGAGAAGCGCAAGAACTTGACTCCAATACTTTCAGATGCGCAGAAACCAGAGAACTACAGGTTTGTCGGAGAAGTTGATTTTGTTTTCGCGGATGTCGCAATGCCAAACCAGGCCGAAATCCTGATAAAGAACTGCGATGCGTTCCTGAAAAAAGGCGGCTTTGCAATGATTTCAGTGAAGGCGCGCTCAATTGACGTGAATGCAAAGCCAAGCGAGGTTTTCGCAGAGGAAGAAGCCATCCTGAAGCAGCATTTTGAGATAATTGACAAAAAGCGGCTTGAGCCGTATGAGAAGGACCACATCATTTTCCTGCTGAAAATGAGCTAGTTTTTCTTTTTGGCAACCTGCATTTTTCTTTCAAGCCTTTTAGAAAAAAGCCTTGAGGGAAAACTTCTTCCGCCAGCGCTTCTTTCCCAAGGCTTTCTTTGCAAGAAAGGCTTAAGGGCTGGAAGAAAAAGGCGGAGAGAAAACCTTAAAAAGTGCTGAATTTTTGAATAAACTATTCTGGGGTTTAATGCTCACGATTTAATGGAGGAATTAAAAATGACAAATTCACCGCAACAGCCGGTATATATCCTGCCTGAAAACTACTCAAGGCAGATTGGAAAAGATGCGCAGCGCACAAACATAATGGCTGCGAGAATTGTAGCTGAGACAGTCAGGACAACTCTGGGTCCGCGCGGGATGGACAAGATGCTTGTTGACACTCTCGGAGACGTTGTAATAACAAACGACGGAGTCACAATCCTACAGGAAATGGAAATAGAGCATCCTGCAGCAAAAATGATGGTTGAGATTGCAAAGACGCAGGAAGAAGAGGTTGGAGATGGCACTACGACTGCTGTGATTATAGCTGGAGAACTTTTGAAAAAAGCAGAGACTCTTTTGGAGCAGGAGATTCATCCGACTGTAATTGCAAAAGGCTATCAGATGTCAGCAGACAAAGCGCAGGAAATTCTTCAGAACATTGCAATAAAAGTTGACATTAATGACGAGGTAATGCTCAAAAAAATAGTGACGACAGCAATATCCGGCAAAGGCTCAGTCTCAATAAAGGATTCGCTGAACGCGATAATTGTGCGGGCTGTCAGGGAAGTTGCAGAGAAATCCGCAACAAAAACTGTTGTTGATATTGACAACATAAAGATTGAAAAGAAAACAGGCGGAGGCATAAGCGACAGCGAACTTATCCAGGGAGTTTCAGTTGACAAGGAAAAAGTACACTCGCAGATGCCACGCGAAGTCAAGGATGCGCGAATACTCCTGCTTGACTGCGCTCTTGAGGCAAAAGAAGCAGGCTCAGACACGCAGATACGAATCAACACACCCGAGCAGATGCAGGCATTCATTGAGCAGGAAGAAAAGCAGCTCAAGGATATGGTTGACAAGATAATCGCACTGCGGGCAAATGTCGTATTCTGCCAGAAAGGGATTGATGACATTGCACAGCACTTCCTTGCAAAAAAAGGAATCTATGCCTGCCGCAGAGTCAAACAATCGGATATGGAAAAACTTTCAAAGGCAACAGGGGCAAAGATTGTCTCAAACCTGAAGGATGCGAATGAATCAGATATGGGCGCAGCAGGAATGGTTGAAGAAAAGAAAATATCCGGCGAGGCAATGACATTTGTAAAGGACTGCAAGAACCCGAAAGCAGTCACAATTTTGGTTCGCGGGGGAACTGAGCATGTTGTTGACGAGGTTGAACGCGCAATCAAGGATGCGATAGGCGATTTGGCAGCTGTCATTGAGACAGGAAAAATCGTTGCAGGCGGAGGCGCACCAGAGATTGAGGTTGCAAAAGAGCTTCGAAAGTATGCAGCTTCGCTTGGCGGAAAAGAACAGCTCGCAGCAAATGCATTCGCAGATGCGCTTGAATCAATACCGCGCACACTTGCAGAGAATGCAGGACTTGACCCGATTGACATAATCGTGAACCTCAAGGCAGCGCATGAAGACGGACAAAAATGGGCTGGAGTCGATGTTTTCACAGGCGAAATCAAGGACATGGAAAAAATGCATGTTCTTGAGCCGCTCAAAGTCAAGACCCAGGCAATAAAGTCAGCAAGCGAAGTGTCAATAATGATTCTGCGCATTGACGATGTGATTGCAGCAGGAAAGCTCAGCGGAAGAGGGCCGCAAGGGCCTGGCGCAATGGGCGGAATGCCTGAAATGTAGTTTTCTTTCTATTTTTTTCTTGGTTTTTGTTTTTTGCCCCAGTGAAAAAGGTTTAAATATCTCCTTTTAGTAGATACAGTAAATGAATATGGAGGCAAAATAATGAATTTCAAGCTGATTTTAGGCATTCTTATTGCAGCAGTTTTAACATTAAGCGCTGCACAAGCTGGAGCAACAATGAACTGCACAGCACCGGGAGATTCCTGGAATATGACAACAAAAAACCTGAAGGTTGCATATGGCTTCCCTCAAAATGAATCTTTTTTCGCAGAGGGCCTGAACAATTATGTAGGCACAATTGACATGGGATATGTCAAAAGCGGCGGGGGCACCAATGCACAGGTAACAGGCAATATTTACATAGAAAATCTTGAACCTAGCTTTGATATAGATGTGGCAGCGATATCAGCGCCTGGAGGCGAAATAGCATCTGACTTTAATTATCAATACGATGCAGAGCAGGCACAGGTAAACACACTTCCATGGCTATACAAAACTGGAAGCACGCCAGGCAATGGCAAGTTTGTTGATTTCACATTTACATTTAATCCGCCTGCTTCTGGGGAATTCAGCAATAATGTAAAAGTGACGCTAAGGGCAGTAAACGGCAACTGTGTAGGAGACACGATAAATATAACAATCACAATAACAGGAACCTCGCTCAGGAACACTTTCATAAAAACACTTCCGCCAGGCTTCACTGCAGAATGGAACTCAACAGAAACTGACGCCACCACAACTGACTGCGGAGTAAACGGGGATAATGTAACCATTTATGACGGCAACAGCATGCCTGTCATGATAGGTTATGTAGACCCGGATGAGGTTTCTTATGCGAATCCTATTAATCTGGGAACAGGGATTATGCAGAGAGATTCGGATGATGACAGGGTTTTTGCAAATATTAACTGGATAACTAATGCACCTGAGATAACAAATCACTGGCTGCTTGTTCTACAAAGCAGGGGCATACCTGGAGAACCTTTGAAGACATCTCCATGGCTGTGTGATTCAGACACAATAGTCTCGCTTAATGATGTTGTGCCCGGATGCAGCGGCTATGATGCAGCACCAGACTATTCAACCATTAAGATTGGATTAAGCAACTATTATTTTGCTATTCCAACCACAAACTCAGGAGCAGGCTCATTTGTAAATGCAAGCCTGAACACCTCAGATGAATTTGAAAGTTCGTCAGTCACCACAAACACCGGTGTTGACTTTTATGCATTATATTTTGAATCAACCAATTCAACCAACACAATAACTCCGTCAGAAGGGGGCACATGCTGGGCTGAATTTGACGATGCATGGGGAACACTTTACAACATGACTGGCTGGAACGGAACGCACTACAGTTACACCAAAACAAGCGGGTTTGATGCGGAAGGAATACATAACTGGAATGTAACCTGCAATGACACCACAGGATATTTTGCAGGCGTAACAGATGTGCAGGATGACATCAATGTCAGCGGAACAGGCAGCGGAAGCACAGTTCCAGAATTCAGCGACTTCGCATGGGTATTGGCAGCAGTTTTCGGGGCAGGAAGCTTTGTCCTGATGCGAAGAATCAGAAAAGGGTTCTAAACCCTCTTTTTTTCTATTTTTTTATTTTATCTATCAGCTTGATTCATGCAGTTATTTGTTGTTACTGTTGAGTAGTTAAAAACGAAAGGTATATAAATATAAGTTTCCTTATATACAAACATGGTTGGGGGCGATAATATGGCAGAAAACGGGTATAATCCAAGTTATGATTCGGGTACTACAGTTGATGTTATTTCTCCTGTTAAAGCAAGGCAGATGACTGTGCCAAAACAGACTGCAACCGCAGGAAAAGTTTTTGGCATACGCCCAAATCAGCCGGTATACCTGCCTGTAACCGCTTCTGCTGAAACCTACAAGTTTGTGGGGAAATGCGTCATAAACAAGGTCACCAAATTAAAGGACATAACCTATGAAGACGGGGACAGACAAAAACAATTTTTTATTAATGATACTTTTAACCGCTTAAACAATGAACAGGACTGGGCCGGCTTGGATTTTTTCCAGGCTGAAGTAAAAGGCCTTGAAGCTGTTGTGGGCAATGAAGCTGAAGCAGAAGTTACTGAATCTGTGCTGCTTCCTTACGGAGTAAAAGACGACAAAGCCCTTGAGAATATGGTTTCTAATGATTCTAATGAAATAGCTGTTGAACTTTTTGAAGACGGCTCTGTATGTTTGGACTTAAAAGCCAGAAATTCGGATTTTGACTACGTCATAGACTATGTCAGAAATACAGGATTTAATATTGAACGGGTTAAATTTGAAAACGGAGACCGCAAGAAAGCAGAGGAATTTCTCAGCTATGCAAGGGATGTTTTCCTGAATGATGTTGATTATGTCAATGCAGGGATAGCAATGTCTTACCTGCAAGATTTTGAAGGGGCACTTGTGCATCTTGAAGCTGTTAAAAACAGGGTGCGTAATGACGCAAGAGTGTACAAATGGAGCGGTGTTGCAAAATACAATTTCGGGGACACAGGCGAAGCAATGAAGGATTTTGCAAAAGCAAAAGAAATAGACCCAAGCCCCCGCATGGCAAGTTATATTGATAAGTATATTGAAAGAAAAGCAAGGGAAGAAACAGAGGCAGAGGAAAACAAGTCAGAAATCAGGCATCTTTGGGACAACATCAAAGAAGTGTTTAGCCCGTTTAAGGACCTCAGGGAAGCGCAGGAAAAAAACCAAAAAGTAGGGCAGCTTAAGGCAAGGATAGCGCATAAAAGAAAAATCTTTGAAGAGGCAGATTACAATCGTTCTGGACGCACAGATTACGAGCGCCATGTTGCTGAAAACAGGAACATTATAAGCTACGGCGCAAACAAGGCATAATGCCGGGGTTCTTATATTTTTATTTATTTTTTGGCTTAAAGTTTATTATAAAGAATGCGATTATCCCGCCGAAGATTGCGGTGACCAGCTGTATTCTGCCCATTGATGCAAGGAAAATTGTTGGCGCAAGACTGAAATAGATGAATGCATACGCTGAAAGAACCATAACCAGATATTTTGTTGTTGCGCCTATGAAAAGCGTCAAAAAGAAATTAACCTTACGCTCAAGATAAAGATACTTGAACGCAAACACCAGAATAAAATTGCCAAGCCATAAGATTGGCATGAAAAGCGGCACTACAAAAGTCATGTTGTGGAAGAAATAACCGCCCAGGAGCGCACCAAGGCTTGGAAGAACTATAACAGGGATAAGGCGCCAACCGCGAATATTCAGGGCTGCAAGCACCAACAGGATGTTTATTGTTATGCCAAGCAGCTCCTGCGGATTCTTAAAAAAGAAATGAGTCATAAAACCGATTGCAGAATAGGTGATTATGTCACAGATTTCCCTTGGCCTGGAAACCTTTGCCAGCGTCGCATTAAATATGTTCAGCCATCCTTTAAACATAAGCTACTGTAGTCAAAATAAGTTTATATATTTCTTTATTCTATGTTTAGACAGGTGAGCTTAATGGATGGACAGCAATTCGGAAATATTCCAGCTTCAAGGTTTGGAAACGCCGCAAATGAGGCAATGTACCCGCAGCATGATATTAAAGCACAGATTGAGGGACTCTCCCAAAAAATTGAAAAGGTAATAGAAATAAACATAATGCTCCAGCAGAAGATAACAAAGCTTGGAGAAGCGATAACAGAACTTGCAGGTGAACTGCATTCCAGGAAAGAAGAAATCTCCCTCCCTGAGCCAATGGAGGGTGTGCCATCGCCGCACGGAATACCTCCCGCGCCAGTATTCGAATTTGAAGAAAGCGAAGAAAGAGCAGCGGAAAAACCGCACGCAGCAGGCGATGTCGTAAAACAAATGCAGCTTCTCACTGACCAGAACATGGCGCTTATTGACGAGATACGGAGCGTAAAAGAAAAAATCGGGAAAGAATCAGGCAAGGAAAAGATTGCCAGAGCACTGCACAGGGCAGGGGCACTATGAAAAAAGCGCTGACACCGGTTTCTGTCGCAATACTTCTTATACTGCTTGTAGCCGCGATTGTTGCAATGGGAATCGTATGGTTTTTGCTGAAGGGTTAAAATGAAAACAATCCACGAAACAAAGCTGATTGTAATCCGCATTGGAAGCGTTGAGTACACAATATCAACAGGCAGGCTTCTGAAACACGCAAACAGATTCATTTACGAGATAGAGGAGCCTGTGTTCAGCAAGACAACGCAGAGCGCATATTACGATGCATTTTATTATGTGCAGAACAGGCTCACAGACAATGATGTGAAAAAGAACATCCAGGGCGCGTACTATCTTGTTGAAAAACTCATGAAGGAGGCGCTGAAGCTTAAGGGCTATGAGCTCTCAAAAGCTGAGGAAGTCAAGGTTGTTTATTATCTTTACAGGGATTTAATAGGGCTTGGCATGATTGAGTCGCTGTATTCCGAGCCTGCAATAAGCTATATCTCATGCAACGGGCTTGGAAGGCCTGTGCACGCCTACCACAATGAATACGGCTGGGTTGAGACAAACATTGTCTTCAAAAACAACAGGCGGCTCGGCTCATTTGTCTGGAGGCTGCTGAAGAAGTGTCCGGAAACAAGGGGCACAAAGGGAATACTTCCGGACGGAAGCTTTGTGGAGACAGATTCAGCTTTCGGGTTCCAGATATTCAAGTCCAAAATAAATTTCACGCCAGAATTCCTGATTAAAAACAAGATGGCAACACCTGCTGCTGTGGCATTTCTTGACTCGCTGATAAGGCACAACAAGAACATAATGATTATCGGGCAGAAATCCAGCGGAAAAACAATGTTCCTCTCCGGGTTGCTGCACATGAGCCCTGTAAACAGGAGAATCTGCATTGTTGAAAAAGCACCGCACATTGCAATTGACAACCTGAACTGGAGCGCATCAGTCTCAAGGGTAAAAGACCCGAAAATAATGATGATGGAATTCTTCAGGGCAAAGCCGGACTATATTGTGGCTGATGAGCTGGATGAGCGAAGCGCGAAAACAGTTTTCAGCCTGATGAATGCAATCCCGATGATAGTCACGGCAGATGCAGGCAACACTGATGTCGGCATAAACAGGATAGTGACAAAGTTCGGCGTTGCCAAATCAATGATTGCGAACATTGACGCAATTGTGATGCTCAGCCCAAAGCGGGATATTGAAGAGATAATTGAGATACATAATTATGACAGGGAACGCAATGAGATAAACGCAAAGGTTGTTTTCATGAAACAGCGCAACAAACTGGTGGCGCTTGAGAGCAGGTTCATGCGAACGCTGGGCGAATCTGACAAAAGAGAGATGCAGGAAAAAGCAAAAGAGCTGCACTTACTTTCCAAGAAATCGTAGAATCATGTGTTCTCTGACAGATTGTAACATTCTTTTCCAAGTCTGCTGGATTTAACAAGAGAGCTGAGTTTTGCGGGGTCATTCACTGCCAAATATCCCCAGTAATTTATTTTTTCAGCCAAATCATCAAGCGAAGCACCCAGCTTTTTCTGCAGTTTTGACTGGGTATAATATGTTTTTTCAACAAATACAAGGGGATAATAAAATAAATGTTCCTGATTAAACTGGAAAATCCAGAATCCCTCCCCTGCCTTGCATCTGCCTTTTCGTAGCTCAAGCCTGTAATCAGCTGCAATACTTTTTTCATTTTGCATTGTTGCTATAGGCCCACAATAACTTTGCATGCCTTCAAGATATTCTAAATCAGCTTCCAGTTTTGAATCATACGGCATCATAGCAGGAGTCTTAAACTTGTAGTTTGTTGTAAACCCTTTTTTCCTGAGATAGTCTTCTGTAAGCAGGAATACTTGGTGAAGTTCATTGTATGGATGCAAATCTATCTTTCTGTCCAAAGCCTCTTCAAATTTTGACGCTGCCTCAGCACCTGATTGCAGGGCCCTTTCATTAAGATAATCAGTAAGACCCGGAATTAAATCAGTAAAATAGAAGATGTAAAATCTGGTTGAGTGGCTCCTATATTTTTTTTCTTTAGCTTTTTTGAAAAGATGCATGCCCTCCTCATATTTCTGCTTGTCTGCTATGAGAGCTTTTGACAGAACCCATGCATTAAAATTATGTATGTTTAATGAATGACCTGTAATTGGTTTCATATAAAACAGGAATCATTTGAACAATAAAAACATTGCGGGAATTTATTTGCTTATGAAAGCCAGTTCTTCCTTTTCGAGCGCAAGATTTTTTGTGATGCTTTCGTTTGCCGGCTTGCTCTTAAGGATGTTCTTCATGAACGGGAGATAATGCTGCTGGATTTTTTTGGAGGAAGCGTGAAGATGCGCGCCGAATTTTGCGCAGATTGATTTTTTCATCTCGCGCATGGCTTTTGTCTGGTAAAGGCGCAGAAGCTTTGAAGGAGGCATATACCGCGTGAACTTGTGATACGAATGCTGTTTTGATGCAGAGACACCTGCTGTAACTAGGTCATTAACATATTTGTAAAGCTCCCATGACTGCCTTCGCAGAATTCTGCCGCTGAAAACATCAGCGCGCGATGCATAATTGTACGCTTTTGCAATCTCTGAAGGAAGCTCGTACTCGTTAGCGATGTTGTCTGTAATCCAAAGCGCCGCAACCTCTGGGTCAATGTCAACTTTCTCGATTATGCTGCGGGACTCGTTCAAATCCTCTGTCTTGAAAACAGTCTGAACTGCGCTGAATATCTTTTCTGCCTTGGGACGCTCTTCAAGGGAAGTTGTGTCTTCCGCAGTAATCTTTCTCTTTCCTGAGGAGATTGTTTCCAGGTCAGTGAGCGCCGCGCGCACATCTCCTGAGGCGTTTTTTGAAATGAACTCGGTAACCACAGGCTCGAATTCAATGCCTTCTGCTGTCAGGATTGCCTGCAGGTATTTGTTAAGGGTGGCAGAATGGATTTTTTTGAACTCAACAGCTGCTGCGCAGGATTTCAATGACTTAAGTTTCTGGTCCCAGATGTCAAGTGCAATCAGCACCACAGGGATTCTGGATTCCTTGATGAGCTTGATAAGCGCAGCCATCCCCCCGCGGTCGCTTGCTGTGAAAGATTCGGCCTCGTCAATGAAAATCATCCTCTTTTTTCCGAACAAGCTGCCTGTCTTCATTGCAGAGCCTATCTGCTGTTCTATGATGTTTTTTCCGCGGAAATCAGAAGCATTGAGCTCGATAATCTCGTAGTTCATCTCGTTTGCAATTGCGTAAACTGTTGCAGTCTTGCCTGTGCCAGTGGGACCATGGATGATGAGCGCCCTGTTTTTCTGGGTTTTGAAGCTGTTCAGAAACTCTACAACCTGCATTACTGCGGCGCTCTGGCCGATTATTTCGGATAGTTTCTTCGGCGCATATTTTTCAAGAAAAGACATCATAACAAACCATTAATCTCAAAAAGCTCAAGCAGCTTGTCAAAATCCATTTTTCCGGACTGCTTGATTGTTTCCAAATCGTAGAGGGACTCTGCATTGTCATCCATCTTCAAAAGATAAAGCGCTTCAAGAGGCGCGACCCTGAAATATCCTTTTCCGCATTTCTGGGTGCATGTTTCCTTGCGCTCCTGTGAAAACATCTTTACAGGGAAAAATATTGTGCGGTTCCCTGTCTTCAGGCTTATCTTTTTTTCAGTTTCTGTGCAGAAGCATATGTTAATGTTGAGCTCCCCGCCTTTTTCATTTTTCTTTATGCTCAATACTTCAGGGCTCAGGGAGGCGATTATGTAATTGAGCTTGAATATTGTGCGCATGATTTTGTCCTTGTTTTTTGCCTCAACCATCATGGTGTACGGAAAAGGTGATTTGGCAGTTATTCCGTAAGAAAGCATTGCATGGCTGTCAATTACGCAGTATCCGATGTCCATCGTATCAAACATGTTCCCTATCTTTGTCAGCTCGTCAAGATGAACCCTCTCAAGTTTTGTGCGGTCGTTAAACATTATTTCCCCCTTTGCATATTGCGAACTGCGCAAGCAGCGCCTCTATCTGAAGGAACTCATCAGCGCCTTCTATAATGCGGAACTCGTATTCCCCAATCTTGTCAATCAGCCAGATTTTCTGCGCAGAGGGAATGTCAGTGTCCCACACCTGCTTGTTTATCAGCTTGACTGCATCAATTCCGCTGAGCCCGTAGTTTAGCATGATATTGAACATCTCTGTTTTTGCCTTTTTGATGTCGCCTGAAAGAGCTGCCTTGATTATATTTTCCATCTCTTTTGGCTTTGCAACTCCGGAGACTGAATATATCATTGCTTCGTCAATTTTTGTTGCAAGGGCTGCTGCGCTCTGGAGAATGTTTGTTGCGCGGCGAAGGTCCCCCTCAGACGCGTCATAAACAGCGTTGACTGCCTTTTCGTCAATCTTCATTTTTTCAGCAGTGGTGATTTTTTTTACGTATTCAAGAACATCCGCCTTTTCAAGCGGCTTGAAGCGGAAAACTGCGCAACGCGACTGGATTGGAAGGATTATCTTGCTTGAATAGTTGCAGCTCAAAATGAACCTGCATGTGTGAGTATAGGATTCCATTGTCCTGCGAAGAGCGTGCTGCGCATCCTTTGTAAGGGAGTCTGCCTCGTCAAGCATTATTACCTTGAAAGGCGTGCCTGGCATCGGCTTTGTGCGGGCAAAATCCTTGACTTTCACGCGGATTATGTCAATGCCGCGCTCATCGCTTGCATTCAGCTCAAGCATGCATTTCTTCCAGTCCTCGCCATAAAGCTCTTTTGCCATTGCAATTGCACTTGTGGTTTTTCCTGTGCCTGCCGGGCCTGCAAAAAGAAGGTGCGGCATGTTCTTGTTGGCGACAAATGCCTTTAGCTTTTCCACTATCTGTTTCTGCCCCATAACTTCAGTAAGATTAGACGGACGGAACTTTTCTGTCCAGATTTCGAGCTCAGACATGTGTTAATTCAAAAATGGCAGGTATTAAAAGATTTGCGTTGGAATCACCTTTTGTCACAGGATTATTGTGACAAAAAGTTTATAACAAAAAATGTTTTTGCATGTTTGTGAGGTTTTCGGGGAGTGTTCATTATGGTGCCAACAGATATAGAAATTTTAGCGGAATTATTTTTTAACAAAGGATATCCCAGACCTATTGAGGGGATAGTTGATAAGAATGATATCCCAGAAGTACGGGCGTTTCTTGCAGAAAAGCATACAGAATGGGCTATTGAAACCGGAATGAATCGTGATATGGAATTAGCAAAAGTGGCCTTTGAAGTTTATGCCACAGGTCATCCTGAAGAAGCTTACCAAAGAGCGAAAAAAGGATGCATCCAGCCCTTAGTGGTAATAGCCCGAAAATGCTTTGCCCAGGAGAATCCCTCTGAAGCTTATCGTACAGGTTTAGACCATAAAGATGAGTCACATATAGACAAATCATTAGTAGAACTTGCACGGAGAGAACTAAGCAACCAACAACCTGATTTGGCTTATAAACAGGCAGTAAGGTTGGGAGACAAAACTTTGCTAGAATATGCAACATTTACATTAATCCATCAATATCCTGAAATGGGATATGAGCTGGGATTAAGATATGAAGACGCCAAATTGATGAAGGAGTCTATAAAATCCATCCTGAAAAATGACGAGTCAAGAATACATACAATGAACAGCCTACTGAATAAGAAGAAATAACATCGGACGGATTATTATATCATAAGGACTAATACCCTGTTTAGTAAAGCTTATTAAATATATTCCATTGATTTCTATTATGGACAAGTACGAGCCATTGAAGTTTGAGCCTGAAATACTCAAGTTCTGGAAGGACAAGGATGTGTATAGAAAGCAGAAAGACATGGGCAAACGCGGGCCAAAATTCTACTGGATATGCGGACCTCCGTACACTTCAGGCAAGTTTCACATAGGGCATTTCTGGAATTATGCCGCGCTAAAGGACCCGCTATTCAGATACAAGCGAATGCAGGGATTTGACGTGTGGGACAGGGGCGGATGGGACATGCACGGGCTTCCGACTGCGCGAAAAGTAATGGCAAAGCTCGGAATCAAAACAAAAGATGAAATAGAAAAGATGGGAGTTGACAAGTTTGTCAGCGAGTGCGAGAAATTCTCCTCAGAAACAATGAAGGAGATGACCAAGGATTATTACAAATGGGCAGTATGGTATGACCATGAGAACGCATACCAGCCAATCACAAAAGAGTTCATGGAAGGAGTCTGGTGGGCTGTAAAAAAGGCGAATGACAACGGATTCCTTTACGAAGGCGACAGGGTAATGGCATGGTGCCCTGAGCTTGAAACAGTCGCTGCAAAGCACGAGCTTGAATACCAGGAAGTGACTGATGATTCTATATTCCTAAAATTCAAACTTGCAGGAAAGAAAAACGAGTACCTGCTTGTGTGGACAACAACGCCGTGGACAATACCTTTCAACCTCGGCGTGATGGCAAACCCTGACATTGATTATGTCAAGGCTGAGGCTGATGGGGAAAAATGGATTCTTGCAAAGGAAAGGGTCGAGGCTGTTTCATTGGCAGCCGGCAAGGAGCTTGTTATAGTCGAGGAATTCAAGGGAAACAAAATGGAAGGCATGGAGTACGAGTCCCTGCTTGCAGAGGAAATCCATCTCCTGAAGAAATACAAATCAGAATACAAATGGGCATACAAGGTTGTGCTTTCAAAAGAATATGTTAACACGCAAGACGGTACAGGTTTGGTTCACATGGCTCCGGGATGCGGGCCAGAGGACCAGGAAGTCGGGGCAAAATATAACCTTCCTGCTTTCAATGAGATTGACACGCGCGGATATTTTCCAGAGAGCATGGGAAAATTCAAAGGGCTGCGCGCAAGGACAGACGACAAGCAGTTCATAGAACACTTCAGGGAAAAGGGAGCGCTTGTTGCTGTGCAGAAGTACAGGCACGAGTATCCGTTCCACGAACGCTCGCATGCTGCAGTCGTATTCAGGACAACAAAGCAGTGGTTCTTTGCAGTTGAAAAGATAAAAGACAAAATGCGAAAGTGGAACAGGGAAGTCAAATGGATTCCTGAATGGGCAGGGGCAAACACGTTTGATGCATGGCTTGAAAATCTCAGGGACATCGGCTTGACGCGCCAGATGTACTGGGGAACGCCTGTGCCGCTGTGGCGCTGCGAAGCCTGCAAAAATTATGTTGTAGTCGGCTCAATGGACGAGCTCAAGAAATTGTCAAAGAAATCACCAAAGAACATGCACAGGCCGTGGATTGACGAGGTAACAATCCCCTGCCAGAAATGCAAGGGAACAATGCACAGGATTCCGGATGTGTGCGATGTATGGGTTGATGCAGGATGCACAAGCTTCATCTCGCTTTATTATCCGCAGACAGACAAATACTTCAAGAAGTACTGGCCGTGCGATTTCATACTCGAGGCAAAGGACCAGATACGCGGATGGTTCAATCTTTTGTTTGACATGGCAGGAATCACAGGGCTCGGGAAACCTTTCAATGCATGCTACATGACAGGATGGACTGTTGACGCGCAGGGAAGAAAGCAGTCAAAGAGCCTGGGCAATATCATTGACCCTTATGAAATGGTTGACAAGTTCGGAGCAGACGCATTAAGGTATTATATGATGGGTTCGGCGCAGCCTGGCGTTGACATGGTTTACAACATAGAAGACATGGCTGCAAAATCGCGCAACCTCGCAATATTCTGGAATGTCGGAAACTGGCTGCTTGATTACTGCAAGAACAACAAGATACGCGACTTTGGAAGGAAACCAAAGCTCGGGCTTGAAGAGAAGTATATACTTTCAAAGTTAAACAAGACAATAAGAATTGTCACTGAACGTTATGATGATTACAAACTGAATGAGGTGCCGCTTGCGCTTGAGACTTTTTACCTTGAGCTGAGCAGGGATTACATAAAGCTTGTGCGGGACAAGGCAGCAATCGGAGAGGATGATGAGAAGTATGCTGTTGCGCACACAGTTTACAACTGCTTCATGAACCTGCTTAAGATGTTCTGCACTGTTGTTCCGTTCACATCAGAAAAAATCTACCAGGACATCAAGGCTTGCTTCAAGACAAAAGAGACGTCAATACACCTTTGCAAATGGCCGGAAGCAGAGGACAAGATGATTGACGAGAAGCTTGAGGATGAGTTCGCTGTCGCATCAAAAATTGTTTCAGCTGTGCTTTCTGTGCGGGACAAGCAGAAGATTGGAGTGCGCTGGCCCCTGAAAGAGATAATTATTACAGGCGATGAGCTGGTTGAAAAATCAGTCGACTCAATGAAAGAACTGCTTAAGATGCAGTGCAACCTGAAAGGGATTGACTTCTATGCAAAACGGCCTGAATGGGTGCGAATGCAGACGAAAATCAGCCAGGCAAACATGAACAAGAAATTCAAGCAGAAGGTTCCGCACATTGTCGGAAAATTAATACTCACCAGCCCGGATGCGCTCAAGAAGAAAATAGACAAGGACGGAAAGGCGGATATTGTTGTTGATGACGAGACGTTTGAGATAACAAAGGACGAAGTGTTCTTTGAGGAAGAGCTCAAAGACGGGTGGTTTGGCGCAGAATTTGAGAACGGGAAAGTTTATGTTGACACCATTGCAGACGAAGGGCTGCTTGCAGAAGGATTCATGCGCGAGATTGTCAGACGCGTCCAGGACTTAAGAAAACGAGCGGGTTTGCAGAAGACAGACAAAGCAGAGGTGCTTCTGCGCAGCGATGCAGAGCTTATCGGGGATATTGCAGGGTTCAAGGAAGAAATGGAAAAGCGCACCGGAAGCAGGATGAAGCTTGATGTCGGGACAACAACTGACATGGACAATAATGATGTTCTTAAGACAAGAGAGCGCACAATCGCGATTGGATTAAATAAAAGGTGAGTTTAATGAACCGGACAATCAAACTACTGATAATTTCGGACATATTTGTAGTTACAGGGTTCGGGCTCATATCCCCGATTCTTGCAATCTTCATAAAGGACAATCTTATAGGCGGCACAATCTTCTCAGCAGGGCTCGCAAGCACAATATTCCTGATAACCAAAAGTGTCGTGCAGCTCCCGTTCTCAAGGTATGCTGACAGCCATGACAGCAGAAAATTCTGGGTGATTGTAGGGACACTTCTTTTCACAACAGTGCCGTTCATATACATGTTTACGAATCACATTTATATGATATACATTGCAGGAATAATAAACGGCATTGGAAGCGGACTCATGTATCCCACATGGATAGGGATATTCAGCACCCATCTTGACAAAAAGCATGAAGGCTTTGAATGGAGCGTTTACTCCACAGCAGTCGGCTTTGGCACAGCCATCGCAGCCGCAGTCGGGGCTGCAGTTGCCCAGTTCATGGGTTTCCAGATGACATTTTTGCTGGTCGGAATTATGTCGCTTGTCGGATGCGCCATTCTTTTCGGGCTGGAAAACGACAGAAACAAAAAGTCTGCGATAAAATCAGCCCACTACGGCAAAATGAAAGTTTTGCACAGGAACCACAGCTAAAAATAAGCTTTATAAAGCCTACCCCCTTATAAATAAATACCAAAAATTCTGGGTGGTGCAATGATAAGAAGTCTAGTAGTCCAAAACGTTGTCGCATCTGCGAGCTTACATCATGATATACCTCTTGAGAAGGTAACAATAACGCTTCCTAACACAGAATATAACCCTGAACAGTTCCCTGGACTTGTGCTAAGGCTGGCAAAAGGAAAAACCGCATTAATTTTTTCTTCTGGAAAGATTGTCTGCACAGGAGCCAAGTCAGAAAGAGAAGTCGGCGAAGCTGTGAAGATGATTATCAAGGAACTCAAAAAAGTAAAGATACACATAACAAAAAAACCTGACATAACAATCCAGAACATGGTTGCTTCAGGAGACATCGGCATGACTCTCAACCTGAACAAACTTGCATTCAAGCTTGACAACGCAGAGTACGAGCCTGAGCAGTTCCCCGGGCTGGTTTACAAAGTTCCAAGCTCACACATAACATTCCTATTGTTCGGAACAGGAAAGATTGTCTGCACTGGCGCAAAGAATGAGGGTGAAATAATCAGCGCAGTCAACAAACTTGTAAAGACACTGAAAGGCGTGATGGGAGCAGCAGAAGTACGAAAACGAACAATAAAGTATCCCAAGAAAAAAGCCGAAAAGTAATTTTTTTGGCGTTTCTAAAAAAGGACTAATCTTAACTTAGACAGGTGAAGCAGTCGTGTCCACAACAGAAATGAATGAACAGCAGATAACTGATGCATTTGAAGAATTCATTAGCAAGAGGTATATGGATGAGCTTGGCAAAGTGGTCAACCTTGGCCTGCCTGCGCTGATAATTGATTTCTGCGAACTTGATTTATTTGACCCCACCCTTACTGATATGCTTGTTGAGAATCCCAAAAATACGCTCAGCATGTTCGAGCGCGCTGCAAAAAACATCGAGATAGCAGAGGACAGCGAATTCCAAATCAGGTTCACAAACTTCCCTGAAGACAGAATCATCAAAATCCGCGACATACGCAGCGCAAATATCGGAAAGCTGATTGCAATCGAAGGGCTGATACGGCAGGCGTCAGACGTGCGTCCGGTAGCGACAATGGCTGTGTTTGAATGCCCTGCATGCGGAACCCAGATTGAAATAATCCAGAACGAGCAGCTAATGAAAGAGCCTGCAATGTGCTCGTGCGGACGAAAAGGCAGATTCAAGATGCTTGAGAAAAAACTTGTTGACACGCAGAGGATTGTCGTGGAAGAATCCACTGAGAACATCGGCGGAGAATCCCAGCCGCGCAGGCTCGGGTGCTTCCTGACAGAAGACCTTGTCGAGCCCAAGATTGAAAAGAAAACAGCGCCGGGAACAAGAGTCACGGTAATCGGCATTGTGCGCGAGCTTCCAATCATAGAACGCGGCGGCTCAAAGACAACGCGCTTTGATTTGATAATGGAAGCAAACAATATTGATGCTTCCGAGCATGAATACGAAGAACTTGACATCAAGCCCGAGGATGTCTCGCTGATAAAAGAAATGGCTGCCAATCCTGAAATTTACACAAAACTCACAAACTCAATCGCGCCAAGCATTTATGGCTACGAAGGAATCAAGGAATCCATTGCGCTCCAGATGTTCGGGGGCGTGCAGACAAAGCGCCCGGACCACACAAAGGTGCGTGGAGACATCCACATTCTTTTAGTAGGGGACCCTGGAGTCGCCAAATCGCAGCTGCTGAAATATGTCTCTGCAATATCACCAAAGGCAAGATATGTTTCGGGAAAGGGAGCGTCAGGCGCAGGAATCACAGCCTCGGTTATCAAGGACGAGTTTTTGCGGGGATGGTCCCTGGAAGCAGGAGCGCTTGTTCTTGCAAACCACGGCATCTGCTGCATCGATGAAATTGACAAGATGGAAAAGGATGACAGGGTAGCAATGCACGAGGCCATGGAGCAGCAGACAGTCACAATCTCAAAAGCAAACATCCACTCGACATTGAAGTCAGAGACAACAATACTTGCAGCTGCAAACCCCAAGCTTGGAAGGTTTGACCCGTACCAGCCGATTGGCAGCCAGATTGACATGCCACCCACGCTGCTCTCGCGTTTCGATTTGATATTTGCAATACGCGACATGCCAAACAAGGACAATGACGAGAAACTTGCGTCACACATTCTTGAATCGTTCAGGAAGCCGGAAGCTCTTGTGCCTGAGATTGCGCCTGAACTCATGAAAAAATACATTGCATATGCAAAGAAGTTCTGCCATCCAAAGCTGACAAATGAATCAATTGAAGAGCTGAAGAACTTCTTTGTGGGTCTGCGTTCAAAGAGAACCAGCGACTCTGACGAGAAAGTCCAGCCGATTCCGCTGACAGCGCGCCAGCTCGAGGCAATGGTTAGGCTTGCACAGGCATCCGCGCGCGTGCGGCTGAGCGAAGTCGTTACACGAGTTGACTCGCAGCGGGCAATAAACATGATGAAGATGTACCTTCAGAAGCTCGGCATGGACTCGGAAACAGGAGAGCTTGACATTGACAAGATTGTCACAGGAATCACAAGCACCCAGAGGAACAGAATCATTGTAATAAAGGAGCTGCTCAGGGAGCTTGAGTCAAAATACGGCAACAACATCCCAATCGCTGACCTGATTGATGCTGCAAAGTCAAAGGACATTGATGAGTCCAAGATTGAGGAGATAATCGACAGAATGAAGAGAGAAGGCGAGCTGTTTGAGCCAAAGCACGGCATTATCAGGCGAATGCCGAAATAGAATCAGATAAGCCCCTTGTCAACCTTTTCCTGGAATTTTAATTCTGACTTCAGCCTGCCAAGCTCGTCATCTGACATATTGCAGACAATGTATTTTGAAAGTAGGGGGTATTTTTCCTTAAGGGTTATGTACATCTTGCGCGCAATGTCCCTGTAAGAGAAGTGCGCCTGAGGTGTTGTGCGCAGCCTGATGAAGTGATACATCTCGCGAAGGTTTCCGGTGAACAGGAATCTTTTTCTGTAGCCCAAAGGGATTATGTACTGCGCTTCATACGGGAACTCTTTGTAAAGCTTTTTGTAAAGCTCTTCTGCCTTGCGCATCACCCTGTCAAACTCGTGCTGCATCCCTGAATGTATTATGTCAGGCGGTGTTGAATACCCGTTGAAGGTTGTCAGAAGTGCATTTGTCTGGGTGCAGATTCTGTGGCGCTGCAAATCCCTGAATGCGCCGTAATCCATCAGGATGTCCCATGTGAGATAAACGTGTTCAAGCTCGCGCATTGGCCAGTCAAAGTCAGACATCTTTGAAAGGTACATGTCAATTATTTTTTCTTTCTCTACATTAGCCATATGTTTGACTTCATCAAGAATGTCATTGTATGCGTGGTTCCGTATCCTGTAGAGTATTGCTGCAACAGTTATGTCAAGCGGGTCATGAGTCACGCTGGACAGGATTACCTGCGCATCATTTGGCTCAGCTTCAAGCTTAAGGCTGTTGCGCATCTCTCTTTCAGTATCAACATAATACTTTTTCTCATCAGCATATTTCAGCAGGGAGGGAAGAACTTTCCCGCCCTCAGACTTCAGCATGCGCCCGATTTCTTTCATCTCGTCAAGCGGATAGGAAAGCAGTTTTGAGATTCCGTGCGCAAGATTGCGCGCATTGACTGTCCACCCAAGGCTTGTCTTTGTGCAGGCTGGAAGGATGTACCTTATCGCATCAAAGGTCCTGCCATTGCATGCCCGCTCCCATGCTGACTCGGATTCGCCGGGCTTGAGCGGGGCGGATTTCTTTACGTAGCCAAGAACAGGCTCCCTCATCTTTGTGTAAACATCAAAAAGCTCGTCAATGTATTTCTCTATCTCGTTGCCGTATTTTGATTTCTTCAATTTCTCAGGTATCATAAAAGAGTTCCTGTCGAACTGAACGTAGCGGGTTGATTTTTCTATAAAGGAGCACAAACGATTGTCCTCAATGATTTTTGTCGCGATTATTGACACACCCTCAAGTGCGACTCCGACAACAGCGCCCTCGGCAACTGAGGCGTGCCCGTAGCCAAGCACCCATTTGTCCATGAACTTGATTGCCTTGTCAAGCGCCTTGTCCATGCTGATGCTGGACTCCTTGTCCTGCAGTATCCTGGCAATAGCCTCAAAATTTTCAGGGTCCTCTTTCAAAATGTTCAGGAAACTTTCGCGCATGCCCTCTTTTGCACGGCTGTAGCGCGCCTGCATCAGCGCCCAAATTTCAGGATGCATGTTTTTTACGAAAAAAATAGGCTTATCAGTATTTGTAAAGAAATGATTCAAAACAAGAATATCTTTATTATCCATATTTTATCACCTTTAGATAACCCCTTACTGAAAAGGACAAGCTGGGAGATATATTTAAATGTAACTGAATTTTTAACAAAACAGGGGAAATCTTCATGCTTGAACTAAAAGACAGTGATTCTGCAGTATACAGCCTGGTCCAGGGCGAGCTTGAGCGGCAGAAAGATGTCCTTAATATGATTCCTTCAGAGAATTATGTTTCAAAAGCAGTGCTTGAGGCGACAGGCAGCGTGCTTTGCAACAAATATTCGGAGGGCTATGCCAAAAGAAGATATTACCAGGGCAACCAGTGGATAGATGAGATTGAGCTGCTTGCAATTGAGCGGGCAAAAAAACTGTTTGGCGCAGAGCATGTGAATCTGCAGCCGTATTCAGGAAGCCCTGCAAATGCAGCAATCTATTTTGCGCTCCTGAAGCTGGGCGACAAAATAATGGGAATGCGGCTGGACATGGGCGGGCATCTGACTCACGGGCACACAGTAAACTTCTCTTCGCGATTCTACAAATCCTCGCCATACACAGTTGACAGGGAAACAGGAATGCTTGACATGGATGCGGTACGCAAACTTGCCGAAACCGAAAAACCGCAGATAATCGTGAGCGGATACACAGCATATCCGCGGACAATCCCGTTCAAGGAATTCCATGAAATTTCCGAATCTGTGGGCGCATATTCAATGGCAGACATCTCGCACATCGCTGGCTTGGTAGCTGGAGGGGCGCATCCATCGCCATTCCCGTTCACAGATGTTGTGATGACAACAACGCACAAAACTTTGCGCGGGCCGCGCGGTGCGATGATAATGTGCAGGAAAAATGACAGGCTTGCCAGAACAGAAGGCTTGGATGAAAAAGAAACAGAAAAGGCAAAGGACATGGCTGGAAAAATTGACAGGGCAGTGTTCCCTGGTTTGCAGGGAGGGCCGCATGACAATGTCACGGCTGCAAAAGCGGTCGCATTCGGCGAAGCACTCAAGCCCGAATTCAAAGTATATGCGCACCAGATTGTCGCCAATGCGAAGGCGCTTGCAAAAACTTTGATGGACAACAATGTCAAGCTTGTGTCTGATGGCACTGACAATCACCTGATACTTATTGACTTGACACCGATTGGAATCGGCTTGGGAAAGAAAATAGCTGTGGCGCTGGAAGAGGCAGGCATCTGTACAAATGCAAACACAGTGCCGTATGACCAGAGCACCCCGTTCAAGCCAAGCGGAGTGAGAATCGGGACTCCTATCCTGACGACCCGCGGAATGAAGGAAACTGAGATGAAACTGGTTGGCGAGTGGATTGCAAAAGTAATACACAGCCCGGATGATGCTGCTCTCAAGGCAAAGATACGCGGAGAGACAAAAGAATTGTGCAATAAATTTGCGTTCTATTAATTCTCAACATTGAAAAACGGGGTTACTGTCCCGTAAACCATGAATCCTATGTAGATTGCTGCAGTTATCAGCAGGAAATACGGCGCTGTAAAGCTGAAAAAGAAGGATACTATCGCAAAAACAACATAAGAGCACGCACCAATAACATCAAGTATTGCTTTCTTTTTGATAAATTTTTGAACATCGCTCCTGTGCTGGCGCTTCGATGCAATCCAATACTTTAGTACGGCAACCATAAAAGCCGCAGCAAGCATAACAAACACAACAGGCGCCATTGTATCATAATACACCAGTGTTGCAATCGCCAAAATCAAAAGCGTTAAACTAAAGTCAAGCAAAAGGTCAAAAGGCGTCTTTGGAGAATCAATGAATTCTATAAAGTAAACAGAATCAAAAAGAAACACTGCTGTAAGAGAAAGAATGAACATCGTCGGGATTGCAGTCCAGAAACTGTTTATTGTGAATATGTTCGCCATAAAGATGGACATCACTATAACAAACGCCGCTGCAATCATGATATACGTTGCAATTTTAATGTTGTTTTCGGACATTTTAGTATCAGAATAATATAAAAATATGCAATTATATGTTTTATGGAATGAAAGACGAGATAACAGAGTGTGCAAAGAAGAACTGGAAGCTAGTTGCAGGGGCAGTAATTGCATTCTTTTTTTTAGTTTTTTTCAGGGAGATGTTCTTTATAGCGCTGCTGCTTGGACTAAGCGTGGTTGTAAGCCTGCTTGCAAGCAAAACAAAGACAAAACTGATTGGCGTTGAACTTGTCACGTTCTCAACTGTGCTTGTGGGATACACCCACGGGCCTGTCTGGGGATGCATTGCAGGAGTAACCCTTGAAAGCATAAATGCGTTAATCATTTCGCGCTGGATGCGCACATATAATGTGTGGGTTATCCCAAGCTTTGGGCTGGCTGGAATCGCTGCAGGCTTAAATTTCGGGCTTCCTTTTGCAACAATAGGGATAATAATAGCGATAGGGCTGCATGTAATTTATTCTGTGCTAAGCATCCTGCTGCACGGACATCTGCATCCAAAATACATCTTCTATGCAATTTTCAACATAGTAATCAACATACTTCTGTTCACAGGCTTTGGAGCAATCGCGCTTGGCTTTTTAAGCTAGGTTTACTCAGGTTTACCCTAGTAAACTATATAAAATGCAAAAAGATAATTCTGGATATGAGAACCATAACGGTTGCAACAAAACTGACTGAGAAGATGGCAGAAGTGATAGATGCGCTTGTAAAGGAAGGAGTTTACACAAACCGAAGCGAAGCACTACGCGATGCAGTTCGATTGCAGATAAGAATGTATCGAGGAATAATTTCCGGAGAAAAACTGAAAACACAAAGCGGAAAAGCAGAATTCGGCAAGGCTGACAAGGACAAGATGCTCAAAAAGTTTGCGATGCAGACAGGGTTAAATATTTAATTCTTCGGGCTTTAGCGCTTTTATTAAATCTGAAACCTTGTTAAAATCCTTGAGGTTCCTTGTGACAACAGCATCGCAGCCAGTTTGTAAAGCCATAACTGTGTGTATTGCGTCCCTGAGGTGGAGTCCATACTTTTTTGAGACTTCCTTTGCTTTGTTTACGTCGTTGGGAGTTACATTTTCAAGCTTAGCATGAATAGTCAAAAGAAACTTTTTGACATCCTTCTCATCCAGAGAGCTTACGTCTGTTATTTCGGAGATAACCAGATTAGAAACAATAATTTGAATGTTTCCTTCCGATGCTTTTGTAAAAAATTCTTCTGCCCTAAAAGAAGAAAATGTTTCAATCGGGCCAAACTCGTCAAGGAAATAGTTCAAAAATATGTTTGAATCCACATACAGCTTCATAAATTTAAACAGCAATACTGCCTTTATGATTTTTAGGGTGTTGTCCAGTATGTCCAGTAATCCTGCATATAAATGTTCTTAAATGACGGGGTGACAATATCTTTATAAGAAAAACAATTCTGATGAATAGAAAGGGTGCTTGATGACAAAACGATGGACTGCATATAAGATGCACGTAAAGGATGTTGTAAACGGCAATTACACAGGCGAAGGATTCATATCTTTCGGGCAGTGGCAGGTAAATCGAGTCAGGATAATGGGCACAGTTGTCCAGAAATTCATTTCAGAGGACAATGGCTACGGGTTCTTCATAATTGACGACAGCACAGAAACTGTGCGGGTGCGCAGCTTCAAGGACTCGGTTGATTTGATAAAAATGGCTGAAATAGGGGACATGATTGATGTATTCGGACGCGTGCGAAAGTACGAGGAAGAGATTTATGTTATTCCTGAAATCCTGCGCAAGGTTGATGAGCCTAATTTCTATATCCTGCGCAAGCTTGAACTGAAAAAGCAGGACAAACGCATTGTGCTTACAGAGGCTCCAAAAAAAGAGGAAGCAAAGCCTGCAGAACAGCCGGATGAAATTGTCGAGGAAGTCATTGACACTGGTGAGAAAAAAACTGAGACTGCTGGAGACGGAATCAATCCGAGGCGTAAAGTTGTGGACTGCATTGCCGGGTTTGACAAGGGCGAAGGCGTTGAGGTTGACAAGCTGATGAAAGGGTGCGGGCTAAGCGAAGACATCGTGGAAAGGGTCCTGACAGATTTGATGAACGAGGGAGAAATATTTGAGCCGCGCGCCGGAAAAGTTAAAATATTAGGGTGACATAGTGGATACGTATATGAAATCGAAAAATGCGTATGAACATCCACTAAAAGATAAGGATATACTAAGGGAGTTTACAAAAGAGCCCCCCTCTCCTAAAATACACATTAGCAAAGAAGGTGAAGTGAAAAATGTTCCTGGGCACAAACGTTTTGTTGGAGAGGACGGCTCGCTAACTGACTTAACAAATGCAGTTGACTTCCTGTGCAAAGAGGGAACTCCAATAAAGGCTGCTAAAGAAGGCAAAGTTTTTGATGTCTATACACGATGCAATGAAAATTACAGCGGAATAATCCCACCTACTAAAAAAGTTCTGCCTGAAGAAAAACAAGATGGTAACTATGTTGTAATTGAACATCCAAATAAAGAATATTCTATTTATAGCCATTTGAAATCCGATGGAATAGTTGTAACAAAAGGACAAGAAGTCAAAGCAGGAGATGTATTAGGATATAGCGGCAACACAGGATGGTCAATTGAACCCCATCTCCATTTTATGGTTTTTAAGCTGGACAAAAAGGGACTTAAACGATATCTTAAAAGTTTGGAAATAAATTGGAAGAAGTAACTTATTTTTTTCTTAAGCTTCTGAACTCAAGATAGGAGTAAACAACCGGAGCCAGCGCTCCAATCATTATGGCAGCCATTGAAACCCAAAAGGCATTGCTGCCAGCGATTATGCTGATGATGCATGCCACGCCGGCAATCATGAATGTCTTTGAGCCGAACTCATGCGTTTTTTTCCATACTGTTTTGTCTGAGAGAGTCCAGGGAGTGCGGATGCCAAGGAAATAGTTATGGCTTACATCCCTGATTGAGTATCCAATCACAATGAACAGAGCTCCAAAAAGCACTGGCATGACAATGTTCATGCTAAGCTGGAACCCAAGGCTGAACAGCAGCGTGTACAGGTAAAGCGTTGAAATAAACAGAACCATTGATAATTTGATTGTAAAATAATGCCTGAACTTCAGTATAGCGTCCTTATTCGGCATTATGTACGGAAGGAAAGTCATCAAAAGATAGATTACAACAGCCAGAGCCGGCAAAAGGAAAACAGCCCAGGTCTTGTCCATGTAGCCATTGACTTCTCCGCCCGCATTCCAGTGCGAAGCAACCTGCTGTGGAAGCTGCGGATAAAAATAGATGCCTGCAAGAAAAACCAGCAAAAGCACTGCAATCGCCACAAACTCTTTTTTGTCCATGCAGTATCAAGTTCAAAAACATTTATTAAGGCTGTTATTTTTTGTTCTTTCATGTTAGATTACGATAAACTACTTGAAAGGGTACGGCAGAAGCTTCCGGAGAAAACAGGGCTGCATGAACGTTTCCAGATGCCTGTACTTGACTCTTTTGTCGAGGGAAACAAGACAATTGTCAAGAACATGAACACTATAGCGAGCTATCTCAACCGCGACATTGCGAACATTGTCAAATTCCTTTCGCGCGAGATGGCGACGTATGCAACAATAGAAGGCGGCGGAAGAGTCGTGTTCGTAGGAAAGTTCCTTAACAAAATCCTGAATGCAAAACTCGAAGTTTTCGTCAACACATTCATCAAGTGCAAAGAGTGCGGAAGCCCTGACACAAAGATTGAGACGCAGGACAGGGTGCAGATAATGCACTGCATGGCATGCCAGGCAAAGCGCCCGCTGCCAAAGTTAAAGTGAGTTTATGGCTGAAGTGAAAGTTCTGATTAAAGGATATGCAAGCGAGCTTAAGAATGGATGGACTGCAAGTTCTACAACGACTTTTATCGAATCAAACGGCAAAAAAATAATTGTTGACCCTGGCTGCAACAGAAAAAATCTTCTGGACAGTTTAAAGAGAGTGGGGCTGCATACAAACGATATTGACCTTGTTGTCCTGACTCATATGCATCCTGACCATTCATTGCTATGTGGAATATTTGAAAATGCAAAAGTCCTGACGCCAACCGAAATATATGATAACGACAAGCAGGTTGAGCAAAAAGACAAGATTGAAGGGACTGATATTAAAATAATGCTAACACCCGGACATGTGCCTGAACACATTTCTCTTGTTGTCCCAACATCAGACGGGATAGTTGTTGTTGCAGGCGACAATTTCTGGTGGGGCGACAATGAGGAACAAAAAGTTGATATCAACAAAGAAGACGCGGCACACCCGACTGAAACAGACATGGATGAACTTGTCAAAAGCCGCAAAAAAATCCTTAAGATTGCGGACTGGGTAATCCCAGGGCATGGAAAGATGTTCAGGGTTGAGAAGTGATAATATGGCAAAATTCTGGGTAAAAGCGCAGGATGTTGACCAGCACAGCCATGTGGAGCATATGGTCAATGTCTGCGATGAAAACATTATCGGAAAGCAGTTTGGCCCTACAAAAATCTATGAGAGTTTTTTCAAAGGGGAGCTTATGGATGAAGAAAAGATGCTTTCAAAACTTCAGGATGCCACTATTGGCGACTTGTTTGGCAATGAATGCGTAAAGTCTGCAGTCAAGGCAGGATTTATTTCTGAAAAAAATGTAAAAGAAATAAAAGGCGTTAAGCACGCCATAGTTATAGCTAATATTTAGCCCATTTCCGGGAAAACTGCTGCTGCGATTACTGTTGTCCACATGCCGTCCTTGTTCCCTTCTGCTGACTGGGCATAGTGGCTTGTCTTGAAGATATGCCCGGATGCCTTGTAGATTTGTTCGCGCTCTTCCCAGGCTTTGCTTGAATCAAACTCAACACCGAGCGTGGTTGCGAGCATTGTTGCTGCCAAATCCTCTGCGTATTCCCCTGCAACATCGCCTTTCTCGCCGAAGCTGTGATGCTCGGATAAATAGCCGTAGTTGTTGGTGTCTTTTGGAACTGCAACTCCGATTGCAGCGGAAAGAAGCCTGTTTGGTTCGCTTGTTTCCATGCGCGCCATTACGCAGAAAGTTATCTGCCCTGGGCTCAGGAGCTTTAATCCGTCTTCCTTGGGAATAATTTTGCAGTTCGGCGGCATAATGCTAGAAACATAAACTAGATTGCATTTTTCTATGCCTGCATTACGCAGTGCCATCTCAAATGAAGCGAGCCTGTCCTTATGGACGCCCACGCCTTTTGTAAAAAATAACTTTGTTGGTACCAACTCTTGTTACACCTCTTCGTTTGATTTTGATAATGAAATTATAAAATCCTCTGTATAAAAAGTTTTGTAAACCAGCTAGGCGAATGTTTATATAATGAAATTTATTTGAAAGGTTATGCAATTCAACAGAAACCGCGGCGGAGCGCCTCAAGAGGAAGGCTTTGTCAGGGTCAGGTTTCCGCGCCCTCCGGAAGTTCTTGGAGTCATTGAACAGCTGCACGGATATGCAAAGATGACTGTGAAGTGCGCAGACGGAAAGACACGAATGTGCAGGGTGCCTGGAAAGCTCACGCGAACGCTGTGGGTCAGGGAGCGCGATGTTGTGCTTGTTAAGCCATGGGACCTGTCACATGAGACCAAAGGCGATGTTATTTTCAAGTACAGGCGCAACCAAGTTGATGTTCTCAGGGAAAAAGGACTTTTAAAAGAACTTGAGGGCGAACTTTAAATATACATATATTCTTTGATTTTTTATGGTAAGCTACTTAATTTGGGGAATAGTAATAGCTGTATTCGTCATCGTGGCTGTCTTTGCCTACTACTTCAACAGGATTGTAATCCTGGGGAACAGGGCAGACAATGCATGGTCGCAGATTGATGTGCAGCTCAAAAAGAGAGCGGACTTGGTGCCGAATCTCATTGAAACTGTTAAAGGCTACATGAAGCATGAGAAAGGAGTCTTTGAAGCTGTAACTGCAGCGCGAAGCTCATGGATGGGCGCAAAAACAAATGCAGAGAAAGCAAAAGCAGGAAATGAGCTTGCAGGCGCATTAAAAAGCATACTTGCAGTTTCAGAAAATTATCCGCAGCTGAAGGCAAATGAGAACTTCAACATCCTGATGGAAGAGCTTTCTGGAATTGAAAACAAGATTGCATATGCACGACAGTTCTACAATGACTCAATACTCGGGTACAACAACACAGTAACCACATTCCCGGGAATGTTCTTTGCAGGGCTCTTTGGAAAGAAAGAAAAAGAATTCCTTGAGATTGCACCGGCAGAGCGGGAAAACGTAAAAGTGCAGTTTTGATGTAGATTATGGCAGAAAAGCTCAGCTTTCATGACGAGATAGCCAGGAATAACAGGAACTCAATAATTCTGGTTCTTGTTATTTTTGTTTTTCTTATACTTGTAGGTTATGCAATAAGCTGGATTTATGACCCGACAATGATGTGGATATTCATAGGCGCAGCAACGGTGATTTCAATACTGCACCTTCTTAACTCGTATTTCAATGGCGACAAGATTGTGCTGATGGCAACAGGCGCAAAACCCGCAGACGAGGCTAAATACAAATTCCTGCACAATACAGTTGAGGGACTCGCATTGGCAGCAGGGATTCCAAAGCCAAAAGTTTACATTATTCCTTCGCAGGACATCAATGCATTCGCGACAGGAAGGGACCCGCAGCATTCTTCAGTAGCGGTTACAGAGGGCTTGACAAAAATCCTTAACAGGCAGGAAATGGAAGGAGTCATAGCGCACGAGATGTCGCACATTGGAAATTACGATATCCGCTTCATGATGCTCGCGACTGTGATGGTCGGGATTGTCGCGATGGTCGGATACATGCTGACACGCTCAATGTTATACGGCGGGCATAGGGACAATGACAACAAAGGCGGCGCAATACTTGTTTTGATTGGTGTGCTGATTGCGATTCTTGCGCCGATTGCAGTAAGGTTCGTTCAGCTGGCAATCTCGCGAAAGAGAGAATTTTTGGCAGATGCGAGCGGCGCAAAGCTCACGCGCTATCCAGAGGGGCTTGCAGCTGCGCTTGAGAAGATATCAAAGCACAACAGCAGAAAAATGGAAATCGGCGATGCAACTGCCTCGCTGTTCATAGCCAATCCTAATCCTTCGTTATTGAATAAATTGACTAGCACGCATCCACCCATTGCTGAACGCATACGAAGATTACGCGCGATGTAAAACATAATTTAAATGCTTGGTTATCTCCCTGAATTCTGGAGTTATTTTCATTATGTTTTGGGCTTTGAAATAATTCTCAATCAGTTCTTTTTCATGAGGATATGGGCGCCGCAGATATGTCAATTTGTAAAGAGCAGGCTCCACTTGTTCGTCTGTTGCTGCCAGCATCCAGATAATGCTGTAAAAAGGAGCTTTTGCACACGCTGAATTGTAAGGCAGCAAACTCGAAATTGAACGTTCTATAAGATGCTCTTCCAAAATTCTCTGTAATTTGGAGTTTAATTCATTGTGCCTTTTGATTGCGTGGTCTGGATTTATTGTTTCTTCAAGTTTTTTTGCTGTGCTATGAATTTCTGGCGAGAATGGATAAGGCTTCTTGCCGTCTTTGTCACGCTTGGGATAATGCGCCCATAGCCGCCCTATCAATCCGGAAGATAGAGGCTCATACACTTCAGCCACTTTTGCAACCAGACTAGGCATGTCCTTCACACACAATTCATATCGTGCTGACAGCCCTTTGACTAATTCGGTATCGTAACTGTCTGTATCTGCTGTAATGTCTGGATTCCCCAAAAGTATGGGAATTGTGTGGCTTATAATTTGTTTTGCCTGCGCCAAATTGTTAGGGTATACAACAGTTGAACTTCCATCTGTCTTATGCTCAATATTCTTGTTCAGAAGTTGTTCAAGGATTTTGACTGCAGCAGCATCTATACTGCTGTTGAGACCCCCGCATTCAAGATTCACACGGAATTTCCAGTACAGTTCCCTGTCTTCGTTGTGCTGGAAAGATTTAGGGTAAAGATAGTCTTCACCGACATAATTCTCATGCAAAAACTTTGTTAAATGTTTGGCCATTTTTAATCACTTTTGAACCCCATTCTTGTAGTCTTCATGCGGGAAAACAGTAATCAAGATGTATTCCTGGTCTGTTTCTTCATAAACAATTTCATGCATATCGCCGCTGAACATAAATAAACGATGCGGATGAATGTCGTATTGCGTATAGATTGTCTTTCCGCTGTGGAACATGTCCTGCAGCACCCAGTCAATGTCTGCATCCTCGCCTATCCTTTCAAGAGCGCGCTCTTTTACATGCATTGTTGCGTAAATCTGTTTGTCATAATCAATGTCTTCTTTTGTTTTGGGCGCTCTTTTTTTAGTGGGCTCCTCAATACGAAGGATGCTTTCGACCTGCGCGGAGACTATTTTTTCAATATTGTCCTCATCGAGACTCAGATGCCGATTTAGCAGCTCTCTGACCTGCCTGATTCCCCTGTGATAGCTTTCTGGAGTGATATTTTTATTCACGTATTCCCCTGCAAGTTCAGCCTGCAGTTCTTCAGTGAGATAATCAATTGTGTTTCTGGCTGCATACTGGTCAGTCCATAATGCATCTTTTATAGTATTGTAAACTGTCTTGTTGAAGAATTCTACAGCCTTTGCCTCTTTGCAGTCCATCCTGCCCCTGAGATAAGCGATTATTTCCTTTGCATTTTCGTTTGATGTAATACTCTTTTTTATTTCGCTCCGCAGAAGCCTCTCATCAAAAGAAACAGCGGGTTTGCATCTTCGTTTCTTGCTGGGCTCAGAAGGGACAAATTTGTACACAGGTGTTTGTTCAGGGCTTGTTTCGTATGGCAAAAATTCATTTTCAGATGCAGGCGCCGCTATAACTGGCTGAGCCACTGGTTTCGGCAGCTTCGCCCTAGTCTTCTTTTTGGAATTGGGCTGCGCAACTTTAGTTATCCCAAGTTCAGCCCTGAGGTCGCATTCAATTTTTTCAAAAAATGTCTTGTCAGTTACCATTTTTGCAAGTTTCTTTATTGTCGCTATGCCCCCAATTGTCCTGCCCCTAATTGAATATTCAGGGTCTTTTGTCAAGTTCGCTTTAATCTCGCATTGTATGCAATATCTTAGGGCATCTTCTGAATAATATCTCAGTGTTTCCCTTTCAGAATCATATACATTAAACATTATGTTGCCGGAGTCATGCATATATGCTGCGATAAAGGCTGCGTCAAAATAAGGAGTCATATCTTTATCAACAGGATTGATGCCATTGTTCGCGAAGAAAAATTGTATATCTGATTCCGGAACTGTCTCTTCTGTATCAAGCAGCTTCAAAAGGCCGTCCAATACTTCAGGCACTATCGTTATGTTTGCCGCATTCAGGTGCTTCTCCAGTCTTGACTTTTGGTTATCATCCATTTTTTCAATCACGCGCTTGCTGAATTTTTGATTCCTTTGATAAACTCCTTTTCTTTTTCTGCAGTTTCCCTGATTTTGGTTTCATCAAATGGATACTCGAATTCTGCAATAACATTTTCATTTTCAGAACTATAATATCTGGCAATAAACTTAGCCTTTTTAGTCGGAATAAATTTATCGGGTATTATCTCGAGATGGTAGATTGACTCTTCAGTAATCTTCCCATCGTTAGGCACCCAAGTTTCATGGATCTGTACTACCTCGTCTAAATCGTGCCTCATCTCATACAGGTCTGCAAGTATTTGGTCTGTATCTGCTATCATAGTCCCCACCTGTTATATGTCACTACCTATAAGTAGTATCTTTCAATATATAAACCTTACGATTGTATGTTTATATATGAAATGGAAAGAGGAATGGAAGATTTTTGAGGGTGTTTTTGACCAGGGAACCCTGAAAACTCTTTACAAGCTGCTGAATGACGGCTATATTGAGCATATAAACGGCATAATAGCTACTGGCAAGGAAGCTGATGTTTTCCACGGAATAGGGCAGGACAGCAAAGAAATCGCAATTAAGATTTACAGATACGAAACGAGCAATTTCCAGTCAATGCTTAAGTATGTTAATGGCGACTACAGATTTTCAAGCGCAAAATTAAGCAAACGGGATATCATACCCATATGGGCAAAAAAAGAGTTCAAAAACCTTGAATTAGCAACTAAAGCAGGGGTTTCAGTGCCAAAACCCATAATTTCAAGGAGAAACGTTCTAGTCATGGAATTTATAGGGGAAAACGGAAAATCAGCTCCAATTGCCAAGTTTTTTCCACCAAAGAACCCTAAAATGTGGCTACAGAAAGTTTTAAATAGTATTAAAGCTTTGTATCAAAAAGAAGGCTTAATTCACGGAGATTTAAGCGAATACAATATTTTGAACTTCAGGGAAAAACCCGTGATAATTGACATTGGCCAGGGTGTTGTTAAAGAGCATCCTGCTGCAAACGAGCTTTTGATGAAGGACATTGAGAATGTTTTGAAATGGTTTAAAAAGCTCAAAGTAGATGTGCCAGAAGCCAAAAAGATATATAGTGCTATAACAGGGAAATAATTGTATGGATGAATATTCACAGATGGTTAAGATACCAAAGGAAAGAATCGCGGTTCTCATAGGCACCAAGGGCGCTACAAAAAGGGATATCGAAGAAAAAACAAACACAAAACTAAAAGTCAGTGCAGAAGGGGATGTTGATATTTTCGGGGAATCCTATGAAACCTGGGTGACCAGGCAGGTTATCAAAGCAATCGGAAGGGGATTCTCCCCGAAAAATGCGCTCCTGCTTCTTGAGGATGAGTATGCTTTTGAAATAATTGAGCTTAAGGATTTCGCAAGCAATGAACATGCAATGACAAGGCTGAAAAGCAGGGTGATTGGCACTGAAGGAAAGTCCAGAGAGGTTATTGAAGAGCTCACAATGTGCCACATTTCTGTGTACGGAAAGACAGTTTCAATAATCGGAAAAACCGAATATCTGTTTGTTGCAAAAAAAGCAATTGAAATGCTCCTGACAGGCGCGCAGCATGCGACTGTCTTTAAAATGCTTGAGACTGAGCGGAAAGAGATGTACAAAAAGGAGATTTTAGGCGGTGAGTGATAAGATGGCGAAGGAAGTAGACATTGCTGAAACACTTGGCGCGCAGATGAAGGCGGTTTCAGTAGCAGAATTCTTCAAGAAGAACAAACACCTGCTTGGATTTGACAGCCCTGTAAAATCAATGCTAATGGTTGTCAAGGAAGCAGTTGATAATTCGCTTGACGCAACAGAAGATTATGCTTATGAAAATTTCAGGAAGACAAAACAATGGGCATACCCTGAAATAATTGTTGAGATACGAAAAGCTGAACACGGGCTGGCAATAATCCCAGAGGGTTCGGACATACCTATTGCTGATATTACAAAGACAGGAAAAACATGGGATGTTGAATACTTCGGCAGGAAACTGCGCGCATCCTCAGTTGAGGGTGAAACAAAAACATACAATATCGAGGGAACAAAAGTCCAGCTCACAGACACAGGCGCAGTAAAGCCGCAGGTGTTTGTAAATGGGGCAAAGGCAAATGTTGAAGAACGAACTTTGAAATACCAGGTTGTTGTAACAGACAATGGGCCTGGGATAATCGAGAAAAACCTTCCGTTCGCATTCGGCAAACTCCTTTACGGCTCGAAATTCCACCGCCTCAGGCAGTCGCGCGGACAGCAGGGGATAGGAATTTCATCCGCAGTTCTTTATGCGCAGCAGACAACAGGTTTGCCCGCAGTAATAACCTCAAAGACTGAGAAAAACAAGGCTGTGCAGATAAAGCTTACAATCGCAGACAACAATGAGCCAAATATCCACGAGAAAACAACAGTCCAGGATTTCCCGTATGACCATGGGACAATCTTTGACGCTACAATCGAGGCTGATTATGTTGCAACAGGGGAAAAATCTGTTTATGAATTCCTTAGACGAACAGCAATAGTCAACCCGCACGCAACAATACTGTTCATATCGCCTGAAAAGGAAAAATTCAAATTCGCAAGGACAGCAAACGAACTGCCTTTGGAATCAAAGGAAATCAAGCCGCACCCGCACGGACTGGAATACGGGATGATGCAGGGCCTGCTTGAAAAGACAAATGCGCGAAATATCAGGGGATTTTTATCAGGGGACCTGTCAAAGGTAAGCCCTGGAATCGCAGATGATGTTCTCAAAAAAATTGAAATGAACCCCAATGCAAAGCCTAAAGAGCTTGGCAGGGAAGAGATTGAAAAGCTCCTGCGCGGGCTTCACAAGACGCCGCTGCAGCGTCCGCCAACTGACTGCCTTAGCCCGATTGGAGAGGATGCACTCAAGAAAAGCATCCTCAAGGATACAAAAGCAGAATTTGTCGAGACTGTTTCGCGAAAGCCCACAGTTTACCAGGGAAGGCCTTTCCTCATTGAAATCGCGCTGGCATACGGCGGAGGAATAAATGCAGAGGGGATGGCTGAAAGGCTCAGGTACGCAAACAAAATTCCGCTGCTTCATGATGCGGCAGGATGCGCAATCACGCGCGCAATCCAGGAAATGAGCTGGAAGCAGTACGGAGTGCAGAATGTTGCGCAGAACGGAATCCCGATGGGGCCTTATGTCATACTTGTGCATCTGGCGAGCGTATGGGTGCCGTACACATCCGAAGGAAAATCAGCAATTGCAAATTATGATGAAATCATAAAGGAAATAAAACTCGCTCTGCAGGACTGCGGCAGAAAGCTGAAGTCATTCCTCAGCTCAAAAAACAAGGCGCAGAGGCAGGCAGAGAGAAAGAGCATGTTTGAAATCTATGTGCCTGAGCTGGCATACAGCCTTGAGCAGGTGACAGACGAGAAAAAAGAAATCATTGAAAAAGACCTGAAAAAAATACTTGGAAAAGACAAGATTGACGGCGAAGACATTGAGGAAGAAAAGACAGTGACGCCAAAACCCGCAGAAGGAGAAGGTGAGTGAAATGGGAGACAAAGCAGGCACAAAAAAGAGAATTGAAGAGCTTGGAAAAATGCTGCTGAAAGAGATTAAGGCAGGCAACAACCCGTTCATGGACATCCCAATCCGCGCGCTTTCAAATGTCGCATTCAACCCGAAAAGCAGAATCATTGAGATGGGCGATGCAAAATCAAAAAGATACTTTTTCAATATTGCGCACATACGCAAGTTCGTGCAGACAGTCACTGCAGCTGCAATCGCACGCGAGCTCCTGGCAGTTGACAAGCACCTTAGCCTGCGTCAGGTTTTCTACCGTATGAGGCGAACAATTCCCGGAACAAACATTGACATGGTTGACGAACAGACAGAGAGCAACGAGGCAGTCGAGGATATGGAACTGCTTTCAGACAGTTCGCGCGAACTGCTGCACATCAATGCAAACAAGAACGGCTCGGCAGCAGGAAAAATCATAATCAAAGACAAGGGTGATTTGATTGACTGGTCAAAGCTCGGGAGCGGAGGCTGGGCAATCCCATCAAACACCGAGGACATTGAGTTCAAGAAAGTGGATGCAAAGTTCGTGATTTACATGGAAAAAGCAGCAATGTGGGAGCGCCTTCACGAGGATAAAGTGTGGGACAAGCTTGACTGCATAATAATTGCATCACAGGGACAGGCAACAAGGGGAATCCGAAGGCTTCTCCAGCGAATGAACACAGAGCTCAAGCTGCCGGTTTATATCCTGACTGATTTTGATCCGTGGGGATGGTATATCTACTCTGTCCTGAAATTCGGCTCAATCGCTTTGGCATACGAATCAAAGCGGCTGGCAATCCCGAATGCAAAATTCCTGGGCTTGACAGCAGAGGACATCAAGAAATACGGGCTGGAGCGCCAGAAAATCAAGTTCACTGAGCGCGATGCAAGCAGGCTCAAGCAGATGGTTGATTATGACTGGTTCAAGGACAACAAGGACTGGCAGAAGCAGTTCAAAATGATGCAGCAATACGGCGGCAAAATCGAGCTGGATGCACTTGTAACTAAGGGAATCAGCTTTGTCTCAGAAAAGTACCTGCCTGAGAAAATCAAGAACAAGGACTGGATAGACTGATTTTTCCGTGCACGCTTTTTAAAAGGGTGCAACAAGGACTGGATTGACTAAGCAAAATTTATATATTATCGTTTATAAATAACAGTATAGGTGGTGTACGATGCTAACAGATTGGATATCCGACGCAGTACAAAGAATAAAACACGGCAAAATTGTAGAGGAAGGCAATTTTAAGAAAAAAAGAGACTTGCCAAAAATAGAAAACCTTGACAATGCATATCTTACACTAGAATGTGTTTCAATAGTCGCTTTGAATGAGCGTACAAAAATATTCAGAAATACTATCGAAACAAAAAAACCCCAGTCTGGCAAAACTCTTGTTAATCTTTTAAGAAATGAGATAAAATGTCGCGGGTCCAGCTTTGACAGTATGGAATTCCATATGGAGCACAGGAGAAAAAATGCAACTGATTATATACAATTAATGGGTTATCCTGCAGACGGATTATTGGAATCTTTTCAATGTTATGGGATAGAAATAGAAGGGTACAGATAAGCTTTTTCGATTAGGCGAAACCTTTTTAATTCGCTTTACTTATTATTTTCTTATGCCCGTGTAGCTCAGTGGCAGAGCGGCAGCCTGTTAAAGCCTTTCTTCCGAAGAAAGCCTTGGGAAAGAAGGATGCTGCGAGCTGTAGGCCGCAGGTTCGAACCCTGTCACGGGCGTAGGCGTTTATTTTTTTCTGGTGAGGCGTAGGGGGACTTATTGTGGGATCTAAATTAGTTGACGAAATAATGGAAGACAAGATTACAGAAGCAATTTTGTATAAAATGGGAGAAAATCCAACAGCTGACAAATTGGCGCATTCATTTCCAAACGTTGGATATGGAGTAATCTCGATATTGAATTATTTAGAGCGCAGACAACTTATTACAACCAAAAAGATATCCACAGAAAGAGATGGAATTACAAGAGAAGAAACAGTTTATACAACTACATGGGAAGGAGAAAAGGTTATGAAAGAAATCGAAAAAAGGAAGCAACCAAACCCTCTTGAACATTGGTGCAAAAAATAATAATATTTTTTATTTTATGCAACAAAAAGGATTAACGGCTTTGCAAATACTTGCTTAGCGCCGACTGCAATTTGTTGTAATATTCGCTAATTCTGCTGTCGGGTATCCCGTCTTCTGAGAAGTGAACAGCGGTTTCATGTAAACACAGGTTATAAAGTACAGGCTCATAATACCCTTTTTTGATATTCTTACTAAAAAGAGGCAAGTCAAATTTGGTAGTTATGGCAGGGAAATCCCTGCTTTTGAAACGACCTGTATACCCAGTCATGTGAGTTTCGAAACATTCATTATGATACTTTTCTGTAACAGAAGACTCAAGTTCAAATTCCAGTCCAGCATCATCTGAAACGTTCTTAAGAATTTTTTTAACTTCTTTTGGAGACACTGGTTTTTTGAACCTAAACATGTGGTTTGCTTTTTGTGTTGCCATATCTAACTTAAGGTGAGTGTGTGTTATAAATATTTGTAACTGGCTTTTTGTGACATAGATTTTTATTTGAGAAAAAGGTGGGTTTAATTATGGCAGGCATTGCTGAACTGATTGAAAAAATATTGTGGAGGCATTACACAGAGAATGACAGCGATGAAACGCAGCTGGACAGGCTAAGGAGGTACAAACAACCGCAGAAAAGTTGTTATGCTGATTTCAGAGAGGGCAAGGCGCGCCTGTACATAAACGGCAAAAACGAAGCTGGCGCAAACAGGCTGCACTACTGCGCGTACAACAACACTGAATGCGTACGATTCATCACGCGCGAGGACCTGGACAAGCTGATGGAATCAGAGAACCCATATATTTTCCAGAAGATCAATGCGAAAACAATTGCGCGCAAGACACTTGATGGCGGCATTAAAATCGCGGGGTGCGACATAAAAAGGCCCTCAAAAGTTATGAGTCTTGATGCTCTTGAAGTAGAAGTAATCAGGGCTGTTTTGTAATGGGCAGCAGAGTTAACTTTATATTCTTTTGAGTTTTGGAAGGAATTATGGCGAGCCTTAAAAAATACGTTTTGGTTGGAATCCTTGGGATAATCTTACTCATAGCAGGGATAATGGTTTTTGCAAAGCTTGGCGAGGAAGTGGTTGTGGTGCAGAACAACACGACAATCATTGAGCCTGAAATCGATGAAATACTTGAATCGCTTGAGAGGTTCAATGACCCAAGATTCGAGGATTCAACGCTTTATGTAATCCTAAACGCAGAGGGAGAAACCAACCTTTCATTCAAGGTCTCGTCTCTTGCAGTCCACAACACATTTTTTGACGCATGGTACCCCCTGAACAACATTTCAACAGAAATAAGCGGGGACAGGATTATCCTCAAAAAGATTTTTGCTGATGCAGGGGTGGTATACAATGAATTTTATGTTTACATCCCAGAGGCTGTTCTGAATGAGAACGGAACAATGAGGAATGCCACAATGCCGCAGAACAAGTTCCACATGTACAATGAGTTCGTTGAACTTATCGCAGGAGAAACTGATTTGATTGAAATCACAATCCTCAAGGACAAATCGCTGTTCGAGGATGCAGATGGCACTCTTGTGTTTGCGCCGCAGATAAGGATAACATCGCACAAAAACCTGACTATGCCTGATATAGACTCTGGACAGCTGTGGTTCAACGTGACAATGGGCATGAACAATAATGGCACTGTAGAAGCTGGCTATAAGTATACCCCCAAATAGTTTATTAACCAGAATCTGCTTCTTTAAAACATGGTGAGCACAAGAGGAGTTGTTATCGGAATTCTTGTAATGATTTTTGGGTTTATCGTGATGATTACAGCCCTGTCCCCGCAATTTTTGTTCAGCATGGGCATACTAAGCGTTGCCTGGTACAACACGATACAGAGCCAGTTCAAGATTTGGGGCATTTCCCTGAGCATCCTGATTATAATAATCGGCTTGGTTGTAATGGGCAAAGTTGACTAGACAAAGCGAAAAGGTTTAAAAGAGTTGAATATTTCTTCTTCATTATTGGCCCAGTAGCTTAGCCTGGTGGAGCACCGGTCTTATACGACGCGCACGGAACAAGTTTCCATGCGAGCTCCGAGTTAACCGGGGGTCCTGAGTCCAAATCTCAGCTGGGCCATATTAATGTTTACGTGAAAACTATGAAAATCGCAATTTTTACAGACATGTTCTTGCCAAGTGTCGGAGGAATCATAACATCCACCTGCCATCAGGCAGAGGAGCTTGTAAAGAGAGGGTATGATGTGGCGATATTTGCGCCTGGAGAACGAAAAGAAATTTGTGATTACAAAGGCGCAAAAGTTTATTATCTGGACTCAAAAACATTCCTTTTCTCGGATTTCAGGATTTCGCATCCGCACCAGTTCGGAAAAGAGCTTGAGAATATCCTGCTGAAAGAAAAGCCGGACGTATTCCATATCCAGACCCCATTTCCAATTGGGTTGGCAGGCATTTACTACGGAAGAAAATTCAAAAAACCAATAGTCATGACGCTGCACGGAGACGTTGAAACGTATACTGCACAAATCACAAAGGGAAGATTTGAGAAACTAATAAAGAACACAGCTGGGAAATTAAGCATGGCTTTTATAAAATTTCTCTGCAACCGCTGCACCAAAGTAATAACCCCAGGGAACAGCATAGACAAATATTTCAGGGATTACGGAATAAAAAACACTGTTGTAATACCAAGCGGGATAGCAGAGATGCCAAAACAGAAGGGAAGAATTGGCATACGCAAAAAGTATGGCATCCCCAGGGATGCAGAAATAATACTTTATTTCGGAAGAATAAGCTTTGAAAAAAGAATCGATGTGCTCGTCAGGGCATTTGATGTTTTAGAAAAGACAAACAAAAAAGCGTTTCTTCTGATTGCAGGAACAGGGCCCCAGCTAAAGCCCTTGGAGAACCAAGTAAAAAAGATGAACCTTAAAAATGTAAAATTCGCAGGTTTCGTGCCAAACGAAGAGGTTCTGCCCGTATTCAAAGCAAGCAGCATTTTCGCATCTGCCTCTGATACTGAAGCACAGGGACTCACATTTGTAGAAGCGCTGTTTGCTGGAAAACCAATTGTCGGAGCAGACAGATTCGGGGCGCAGGACATGATATTTAACCATAAAAACGGGTTTTTGTTCAAACCAGTGAATGCAAAAGAAATGGCTGAAAAGATGAGCCTGATTCTCAATGACAGGAAACTTGCCAAAAGAATGGGCATTGAATCCAGAAGAATCTCAAAAGAGTACACTGTTGACAAATTCGTAAACAGGATTACAAAATTGTACGAAGATGTAGTAAGGCATAACGTTTAAAAACCAACCCAAGTTCTTTTTAATATAAGCTCCGATTGTCTAGTCCGGTCAAGGATCCTGGCCTTTCGAGCCAGTGACCCGGGTTCAAATCCCGGTCGGAGCACATTATTTTTATTAAAATGTGATAGAATGGCAAATCCCAAAATTTCAATAATAATCCCTTCATACAATGAAGAAGAACAAATTGGCGACCTTTTTGAATCTATCAAAAAACAGAAATTCCAGGATTACGAGGTAATAGTCTCGGACTCTGGAAGCACAGACAACACAGCAAAGATAGCAAAAAGCTACGGCGCAAAGGTAATCACAGGCCCAAAGAGAGGCCCAGGCGCAGGAAGGAACCTCGGGGCGAAAGAGGCCAGGGGCGACATACTTGTTTTCTTTGATGCTGATGTCAGGCTCGTGGAAGAAGACATATTAAAATCCATTGAAGAGCTGTTCAAACGTAGAACAGATGTTGTGGGCGGAACAACAAGGTACGGCGCAAAGGACGGGGCATTGATAAACAGGCTGATTTACAAAATCGGAGAGATAGTGCACCCTATATTTTTTACGAAAGGATTTGTCCCAGGATTCTCGCATTTTGTGCAAAAAGAAAGTTTTGAAAAAATAGGGGGATTTAATGAGAACCTGCAGGCTGGCGAAGATATTGATTTGGGTTCAAGATTAATCAAGGTTGGAAAGATGGTCACATTAAAACAAAAGGTTCTGGCGTCTTCAAGAAGACTGACACAGTTGGGATGGACGGAAGTGCTAAAAACCTGTGCGATAAGTGCATTTTGCAATATTTTCAAAAAAAATAACCCAAAAAGCATCATATTCAAACCTGCTTCAGGACTGAAAGGAAAAGAATAATTTTTTAAATACTAAAATCCGGGGTATACACATGAAACGAGGCTCAAGAATCTGGAAAAAGCGAAGACAGTGCAGATGGAGAACCAGAAAAAAGATAATCAGGGAAAGAAAACGCAAACGAAAACAGGAAAGATTGCGAGCAAAGTAGTCCTAAGTAGTTATTTCTTTTTTGTTATGAAAACCTTAAAAAGGGCTTTCGGGTTAGAATTAATTATGCGGAGGTACCCAAGCCAGGTCCAAGGGGCAGGACTTAAGCAGCCCTTTCTGCGCTTTGCTTGAAAGCGTTGGCGGAAAGGAAGCTGAAGAAATCCTGTAGCTTAGTGCTCTCGTGGGTTCAAATCCCTCCCTCCGCACATTTTCTCTTTTTGCAAAAAGAGAATCATTAATGGAAAAGAAGGATAGCTTTAAAAATTAAGAACTGCCTTCAAATTGCGTGATAAGATGAGTCCAAAAATATCGGTGATTATACCAACACTGAACGAGGAGAATTATCTAGCCAGGACTCTGGACTCAATCAAAAAACAGAAATTCCAGGATTACGAGGTAATAGTCTCGGACTCTGGAAGCACAGACAACACAGCAAAGATAGCAAAAAGCTACGGCGCAAAGGTAATCACAGGCCCAAAGAGAGGTCCAGGCGCAGGAAGGAACCTCGGGGCGAAACATGCGCAGGGAGAATTATTGATGTTCATGGATTCAGATTCAGTGCTAAAATCAGACGACATGTTTAACGCTATAATTGAAACAATGAACAAAAAAGATGTTGGAGGCGGGTTCTTCAAGGTAAAAGGCATCGGTAAAAAGAGCTGGCTTTACAATCATTTTTTCAACACACTTTTAGAGCTGTTCTGCCTGCTCAAAAAACCTTTGACAGGAGGCTACTGCATATTCGTTGACAAAAAAAGCTTTGATGCGCTCAATGGATTTGATGAAAACATAGAGATTTGCGAGGACTTTGATTTTTCATGGAGAATAATAAAGAAACTCAACAAAAAAGTCAAATATGTGCGCAAACGGACAGTTGAAACCTCGACACGAAGATGGGAGCATGGAAGCTTAAAGCAGCCGCTGGAATACAGCAGGGCGTTCTTGAACTTTCTCTTGTTCAAGAAAGTGCCAAAAGACAAGTTCAAATTCAAAGCAGCAAGCGAACTAAAAAAGTAGATTAGAAAGTTTTTAAAACATAAGTGATTCTGATTTTGTATGTCCCGGGTAGTTTAGTGGTAGAATTAGAGGCTGTGGACAGCCCTTTCGCCTGCAGCAAAGCGCTGGCGGAAAACTGGCAAAACCCTCTGGACGCGGGTTCGATTCCCGCCCTGGGACCCTTTCTTATCCTAAGCTGGATTCAAAAAGTATATTAGGGGTATTTTTTTAATGTTAAACTATGCAGAAACAAATCAGGAGTTTTGACGGGACAAAAATCAATTATGAGATTGAACATATCTCAGAGAATTACATAGTGTTCCTGCACGGGCTCGGAGGCAATTTAACTGCATGGAAAAAGCAGAGGGAGCTCATGCACAAAAACAAAATTTCTACGATTGCAGTTGACATGCGGGGCCACGGGCTTTCTGAACGCCCAAATTCAGAAAGATATTACTCATTTGAAAACTTTGCGAGAGACATCTATTTTATTTTGCAAAAGGAGAATATCAAAAATTTTGTGCTTGTCGGACACTGCGTAGGCGGAGCTGTTACAGTAAATTTCCACAAGCTTTACCCTGAGCTCGCAAAAGCATACATCCTTGTTGCTTCCACCTACAAATACAACAGTTTTGCAAGGCTGACAAGCCAGCTGATAAGATTTGAGCCATGGATACTCAAAATGCTCAGCTATCCTTTCTTTGAGGAATATAATGGCAGGATAGAACAGATGGATTACAAAGATTTTGTGGGCACAAGCGACTGGAGCATGCACAGGATTTCAACAGACATAAGGTACACAGGATTCAAATCATATGTTTACACCCTGCGTAGCTTTGTCAAATTCGACGAAATAGAGTCGCTTAAAAAAATGAACAGGCCTGTGCTGATAATCTCCGGCTCAAAAGATACTTTTTTTGATGTAAACGTTGCAAAAAGAATGAACAAGCTGATTAAAAATTCGACGCTTAACATTGTTCCGAACGGGAACCATATTGTTGTGCTCAATAACCCGAATACTGTCGGAAAAAACATCCTTGAGTTTGCAAAAAGTCTTCCTGATTTTCTCCAAAAATAAATGAGGCAATGATGGTGAACCAATGAAAAACGAAAAACAGGCGTGTCCGCTTCCTACAATAACGAGAATACACAAGAAAAAGGTTGCCCATATCTTTCCGTGCAAGAAATATTTTGTGGAGCCTTCTCACGAACTAAGATGCAGCAATTATGAGCAATGCCATGCATACAAGGCATACATGATGGGAAAAAATGGCTATAATGTTCTTTCTGAAATCTACGAGCGAAGTAAAATTTAACCGATACATTTATAAGCGAAAAAAAATCCATTTTATATTGTGACGACGGAGGAGGTAACGCTTCAACAGCGATGTTGGATGATAATAATTTCTCCGTATTTTGATAATGTCGATTCATAGGGTTGAACGTCGAAGCTATGAATTGCACGAGTACCGTGTAAACGTGAGTAGCTTTTTCCATCAATTCCTATACAGACAATTTTCTCGTCACTTGGCTCTGCCGGAACATTGCGGACTGGCACACAAAGAGCTGATGAGTAAGTGAGTAATGCTCATTTATGAGGAAGGTACCAAAGTGATATTGTGGTGAAAATTAGTTGTGCTTTAGATTATTAGCTTGCGACAATTAACTCCAATTGATCCTATTGGAGATCATCGCTATCGGAATTCGATTCTACCCATGCAAGTTCAGCTGACCGGGTGCGGTTGGCGGCGAACGGCTTAGTAACACGTAGACAACCTACCCTACAGTCCGGGATAAAAGCGGGAAACTGCTCTCAATACCGGATAAGTTTTGGACACTGGAATGTTCCAAAGCTGAAAAGGCAAGTCCTTTCTGATTTGTTATGCTATAGGATGGGTCTGCGGCTGATCAGGCTGTTGGTAAGGTAACGGCTTACCAAACCATAGACCAGTAGGGGTCTTGAAAGAGAGGGCCCCAAGAAGGACACTTAGACAAGGGTCCTAGCCCTACGGGGTGCAGCAGGGTCGAGTTCTCTGCAATGCGCGAAAGCGTGACAGGGGGATTCCGAGTGCTTATGCATTAGCATTGGCTTTTGCCAAGTGTAAATAGCTTGGCGAATAAGGGGTGGGCAAGACCGGTGGCAGCAGCCGCGGTAATACCGGCGCCCCGAGTGATGGTCGCTTTTATTGGGCCTAAAGCGTCCGTAGCTGGTTTGATGGGTCTCTGGTGAAATCCATGCGCTTAACGTATGGGCGTGCCAGAGAAACTTTCAAGCTAGGGATTGGGAGAGGTAGGGAGTACTGTTGGGGTAAGGGTAAAATCTTATAATCCCAACAAGACTACCAGTGGCGAAGGCGCCCTACCAGAACAAGTCCGACAGTGAGGGACGAAAGCTGAGGGAGCAAACGGGATTAGATACCCCGGTAGTCTCAGCTGTAAACGCTGTCTGTTAGGTGTTGCACGTTGTTCGACGGCGTGCAGTGCCGCAGCGAAGGCATTAAACAGACCGCCTGGGGAGTACGGTCGCAAGGCTGAAACTTAAAGGAATAGGCGGGGGAGCACAACAAGGGGTGAAGCTTGCGGTTCAATCGGATTCGACGCCGGGAATCTCACCAGGACTGACAGCATTATGACGGTCAGTCTAAAGGGCTTACCTGAAGCGCTGAGAGGTGGTGCATGGCCGCCGTCAGCTCGTGTCGTGAAATATTCACGATACGTAAGCTTTACGCATACACATTGACGTGAATATTCGACAAAGATGTCCTGTTAAGTCAGGCAACGAGCGAGACCCTCGTCAATAGTTGCCAATTCTCATTTCTATGAGAACGCACACTATTGAGACTGCTCCCGTAAGGGAGAGGAAGGTGAGGACGACGTCAGGTCAGTATGCCCCGAATGTCCTGGGCAACACGCGAGCTGCAATGGTTCGGGCAATGAGCTGCGACACCGAAAGGTGAAGCCAATCTCCTAAACCGAGCCTCAGTTCAGATTGAGGGTTGTAACTCACCCTCATGAAGCCGGAATCCCTAGTAACCGTATTTTATCATGGTACGGTGAATACGTCCCTGCTCCTTGCACTCACCGCCCGTCATACCATTCGAGTTGGGTAGTAATGAGGTCTTGTCTCTAAGGCAGTCCCGAATTTCTATTCAGCGAGAGGGGTAAAGTCGTCACAAGGTACCCGTAGGGGAACCTGCGGGTGGATCACCTCCTTTTTTATATAATTTATTTTATATAAAAAAACAAAAAGATATATGACGGAAACAAGCAACTGGAGCATAACTATTTCGCTGCAACACTAAATGGTACCTTCCCATAATTTTTCTTTTCCCGAAAAGAAACATTAGCTAAAGAAAAGGGATTTACAAAACAATTTCAGAAACTTAGCATGAGCTTTCGAAAGGTTTATAAGATATCACTTTATAGTAGTAAATATAAATAAACGGGGCGGATTAGATGATAATTGCAATAGAAGAAATGAAAAGAGAGGATATGCTGCGTGTGGCAAAGCTGAATAAAGAATGTTTTCCCACAGATAATAAAGATATTCATTACGCATTAAGATGGGTTGATTCGTGCTTCAGCGGAAAAGGAAGAGCACAGTATTCTGTTGCAAAAGAATGGGATTCTATTGTTGGTTATGTTTTATTCAAAGAGAATGGCGGATTCAGAGAGGACGCTGTACTTGAGCTTGAGCAGATTGGAGTAACAGAATCGTACAGGGGGCTGGGAGTAGGAACAAAACTTATCCAGGACGCCCTGAAAAGTTATGTTCATAATCTTAAAGCAGACAATAGAAAGCTCAAATGCGTAATGGTCACAACAGGAACATCAAACGAGGCGCAGAAGCTTTACAAAAAGGCAATGGGTGCTGAGCCTGCATGCACAATTCCTGAACTGTATGAAGGCGACGAGCTTGTGATGATTGCACGAAAAGAAGGCCTTGAGAAAAAGTTAGGAATTGAATTGTGATGTTTTTACAAACTTTTAGAAGTTTAGCTTCAGCGCTCTTGGACAGCTTTTGTGTTGTCATCTGCAAGTAATGAAAAAACGAAAGACTTAAAAGGGTATGACTTTTTGCTACCTTTTATGAAGAAAAAGATAAGCATCAGCGTCGGGGAAGAGACTTTACAGCTTATAGATAAAGCCCTTTCAAACGGCGCTTTCAGGAATACTTCTCATGTTTTCGAACACGCAGTAAACAAGATGCTCAGCGAGAGTGAGAAATAATGGAAGACATAACCCTGGAAAAACTTGTAAATGATTCTTATAGCAAAACTTCTTTAATAAACTCAATATATAAAGAGAATGCTGTACTATACAGCTCCCACACTCTTTTGAATGATGTTATAGACATTCACATAAAAAGAGATGTAAACACTATTGGAACAAAGAACGAAGTGCTTTGCCGTGCAACAAACTGCTCCATCGAAGGAAATGTAGGAGGCGTTGCAGGGGATAAACGTGGCATTAATGTCTTGGTTAAATCAGAAAATTCGCACATCGAAGGGGATGTAAGCGCAGGAAATGTGCTTAAAGACGCTAATGATTCTTATGTCGAAGGGAATGTAAACAGCGGGCAATGTGTGCTTCATAAAACTAAAAATTCGCATATTAAAGGAAATGTAACAAGCAGAGGATCTGTGCTGTATGAATCTATCAGTTCTTATATCAAAGGAGATGTAAGCAGCGAGGGAGATATACTAGACAGAGTTAAGAATTGTTATATTGAAGGAAACATAAAAAGCGGACCAACTGTACTCTGGAAAGCGGAAGGCTCTCATGTTAAAGGAAATGTAAACAGCGGTAATTGCGTACTGACTGATGCCAATGATTCTTATATTGAAGGAGACGTAAACAGCGGAATAGATGTGCTTTTGAATGCCAAGAAATCTCATATCCGAGGAAATGTAACAAGCCAAGGAACTTTGCTTAATGAATCCGATGATTCTTACGTTGAAGGAGATGTGAACAACAAAAGAGATGTGCTCCACAAAGCTAAAAAGTCTCATATTAAAGGTAATGTAAAAAGCAATGGAGACATACTACAATATGCTTGTAATTCGTTTATCCAAGGAAATGTTGAAAGCAACAAATTTATACTCTATGACTCCAAAAATTCTTATATTGACGGCAATGTTAAAAGCGAAACATCTTTGCTAAACAGCTGTAAGAATTGTTATGTTGTTGGGGAAGAGATTACTGCACCAAATTTAGGATGGGATTCAAAAGGAGGGCTGGTTGCTGCAAAGAAGATTGATTGCTCTGAGGTAACGGGGGGTAGATTAACTGTTTTAACACAAAGCAACATAAAAGACGCGGTTAAGTTCAATGGAGACTGGAAAGAGCTTTCAGATTATCTTTCAGGCGAACTGAAAAAGGAGAACTTCGGAGAGCTAGACGCACTGAGACTGTTCAAGATAGAGAAAAAAGAGACTAATCTTGAAGGATTCAAAAGCGAATTATCTAAACTTAACAAGAAGTATGCCTCAGTAAAGTCTGCATTCGAAGAATATGAAGATTTAAAAGATGTCCTTGGATTAGACGATATCTGGTGGGGCAGCAATGTGTCCAAAAAGAACTATCTTACCAATATGGAAGCAGAAATCAAAACCAAGCTTAAGGACAAGTTCAGCATAACTGACAAAACAATTGAATTGATAAAGAACACTCCACAAAGAAAAGACCTAATAACTGAGTTGGAGAAAGAAAGCGATGACCACCACTTTGAGGGACGAGTAGGAAACTTTAATACATTTTATCAGGTAACAGGAAAGTCAATTGATGATTTCATTCAGAGATACAGCAACCACAAGGCTTCGGACTTCAAGAGGACTTACAAGCTAAAACTAAAAACAGCAGCCTCAGACCAGAGCATTGGAAAAACAAATGAAACGCTCTACAAACAGGGGCTCGAGCTGATTGAGCATATACACAGCAACGGTGTTGGGCTTGAGATGAATGACGACCGTGATGTAATGTGGTATGTACAAGCAATCAAGAATGAAGGCGCCAGGATTGGAAAACTTAAACAGGAAGGCAAAAGCATCAAAGACGCCATTAAAAAAAGGAAAAAAATGAATTCCGCTCTTAATGCGTTGAAAATCATGAAAGCTAATGGGCTAATTCTAGAGTGCGGTACAGACATTGATGGAGTAAAGGAATGCTTGAGCCAGCTGAGCCAGCATTATCTTGGCGGAAAGCACAAGCAGATGGCAGAGAACATCTCAAAGCAGCTTGTTGTCAAGGAAAATGACCTGAGCAGCAATGTTCTTCACGCAGAGCTCTGGAACAAAGACATTTCAAACATTCCAACTTATGCAGAATTCAAATGCTGCGGGTTCTTGGGTTATGGAAACGGCAGTATTTTCGGATATATGGCCAGCAATGCTATTGAACTGATGAGATTTGACATCGGAGACAAGTCTGCAATGGCAATAATGGCTGAAACAGTAGACTCCAAAGGAAAGAAAGTGCTTGTCGTAGACTCAGTCGAGTCATCCTCGCATATGCTTGGCAGGGAAGAGGTTGCAAATGCGATTGCAAAAGCAATAGAGAGCTATGCACGCAAAGAAGGATTTGCAGAAGTGATTTATTCGTACGCTGCAGGGAACAACGGGCCACAGGAATTCATTTGGGCGCTCACAGGGCACGAGAGCGGTTCAAAAGAAGGGCTGAGGCTCGCTGACCCGTTAAAGGTCTACCTTGAGGCACATCTACGCAGTTGCGTCAGAGGGAAAATGAAGAAACTGGGCGGATAAAAATGGAATGGAAAAAAGACCCCGAGAGAAAACTTGCGCTTTCACTGTCAAGAGGAGAGACTTATTCCACTTATGTAAGCATAGGCGACCTGAAAGCATCCAGCGGCTTGCTTTATTCGAGGGGTTATGAATTCTGTCATGCTCTTGCATTCCTGGACAAAGACAGGAACACGGGCGTGCTAAGCCACATGGACATTGATACGTGGCCTGAACATCTTTTAGACGGCTATGCTGGAAGTTTTAAGGGTGGGCATAATGTCAAGCCCATCAGGAAAATTTACGAAAATCCAGACCTGATAAAAGTTTTGCATGTTTACAGCAAAACCAACAATTTAACAAAAAACTGGCGCTTTACCGAAAAAAACATTGAAAAAGTGCTCCAGGAAAGAGGGATTGTTAAGGATAGTATTGAACATATCAAATTGTATGAGAATGGAAAACATACAACAAACAGAGCCTTGTTGTTGGACACAAAAAAAGGGGAATTGTGCGTTTTTCCAAATGGCGAAGAACAATATCTTGTTATTCCGATGAATTGAGTTTTCTAAACATTAAAATTATCTCAAGGGAACTTTGCACTTTGGGCATACTATCGCTCTGCAGGGAGTGCCTGCGAGCCGTGGCTGCGCATAGCCGCATTTTGGGCAGCGGCACATCTCGGATTCGCCGACTTTTTCAATAATGTCGTGCATAAACTATTACAGGCGCAGGATGCTTAATAATCTGCCGGGGCGGTTTAGCGCTTTCGAAAGGTTTATAGGCTGTTATCGTATAGTAGTAACATATGACAAACCTTGGCAGCTTAATCAAAAAGCCCATTAGATACCTTAAAAAAAGAAGCAAGGTAAAGAGGGAAATGCGCAAGTTCGGCAAAAAGCATAATCTTGACTTTTCTTACATGAAATCGGGTTCTAAAGAGTTTGGATACAGCATTGGGAAGCTGTGTGACATGCCAAAAGAAGAAAGAACCGAGGTTTACAATGAAGTAAACTCTGTTTACCTCAGGAACGTTGAAATCGGGCCTGTATCCAGAAATCCGCTGAATCGTAAAAACCCCAGGGAAGCCTATGCAGAAGCTTTTGAGAACCATAGCAATCACATGATAGCCTGCGACGAGGAAGATGCAAAAGGCACAACACGAATAGAGAGAATATCCAAGCAAATAGCCAAAGCGTTTAAGGGTTTCAAAAAGAGGCATCCGCGGATTGTAGAAGTTGCGCGCTACACAGCAGCGATAGCTCTTGGCGTATTGATGCCCCTGAGCGGCATAAACATGTACAACGACTATCATTCTTATCTCTGTGACGACAAAACAATAAACGTAAGCACAAGAGAAGCCGCAAAAAATATGCATTTTGATGAGCTCAACCTGGTTGAGGTGAAAAATAACAGCTCTGAAGCGCCTTATTTTGATTTTGATACAGGAAGCGGGGTGCTGACAGAAAGGATAGACCTCACAGGGGTAGAAAATCTAAACGGCACATCTTATACTATCGCAGACATAACAAGGAACCATCTTAGGGTAGCAGTCAACCACCCGACAGATATGGATAATCTTACTGAAGAGAACGTCAACAAAATGTTCAAAGACATGGGCTATAACATACAACTTAAGTTTGACGCTACAAAAAACGAAACAGACGATTGTAATCCCCATTTTTCAGGGACTGATGGAAGCATTGATGCAGACGCGCATCTGTCCAAAAGTTCTGATAACGCAGAAAAGACAATTGTCCTGCACATAAAATATGATATACACAATGAAACACAAATCAGGGAAGTGCTTGATGATTTGCACAGCAAGAAGCTGGTGACAGAAAATGCAGACGACCTCGTAAAGCTGATTGGCGAATATCCTGTGGTTTCCAATGAAGAAATAAACAAAACACTGGGCGCTGCCAAATTTGTCAAATACTGGGAGCTGCCGAACGGGGAACCCAGCTCCAATGCAACAGAGTATATCATAAAAAATGGGGTAAATGCCAAAACTAATCTGATATATGACGGCGAGTTTGAAAAGTGGAGCAAATCAAACAAGGATGTCCTGGAGAACGGCTCGCTGGTTGAGGTTCTTGAGTCCATTGATGATTATGTCTCGATGACAAGCGAATACAAGACATCCGAACCAAGATTTATGTGCGTGGATTATACTGATAAATACATATTTGCGTTTAATGAAGCAAAAAAAACAAACAAAAATATGCAGGGGGCAGCAGCCTTTAAAGTTTATTCCACAAAAGCAGTATACGACACAGCTTCTGAGGGCCATGTATACGTGGGCGTAATGAGCGCATCCGGAGATAATCTGTATGTGTCTTTTGTTGACCCGACATTTTCAGACACCAAACATGCGCTAACCGAAATTTTTATAGACCCTTACAACACATTAACCAATGGAATCTCGGAAAAAGAAAATTTTGATGCGCTTGACGGGACTCATCATATTGCGGTTAACAGTTCTCCTAAACTAGAAGCGCGTGCAGAAGCTGCAAAAGAACGCGCGATTATAACTGGCGGTTTGCAGATTTCTGCAGAAATTGCGGGCATTGCTGCAGCGACATGCGCATTCAGAGACAAAAAGTCAGAAAAAGCTAAACCAAAAAATGCTGGCGGCTAAAAATGGCATTCAAAAAACCAGCAGGGAAAAGAGAAGTTTTCGAGGAACTGTTCAGGCCTGTCAATGAGTTTTCTGAAATTGAGGAAGAAGTTAAACGCGTGTACGCCTCAAATTTTAACCGCAGATTTCCTGAGAACTACAGTATCTCAATTATAGATGAGCGGCAATTCGCAAAATTAGATGCAGAGTGCTCTAAGATAAAGATTGGACTTGGCGATTTTGATATGATAGTCCCTAGGGGCACCCCTGAGTTAGTCCAAACAATATCGGACAGGGGCCAAATTTATGAAAACGGGTATTTGCTCAAAGGAATTTCAAAGCTGTTTGCAATATCTCTTGCTTTTCATGCAATAGGGCACATGGAAACGGGTTTGGCAACTTTTGGGGCAAAAGATCGATTAAAATCAGAGATTTTTGCATATGTCTGCCAGGATGAAATAACTGGAGAATATCTGATAATGAATGGACTCTGTGGATTTAATGCAGGCTTTATGGAAAATGCTTGGTATTCAACTGATGAATACCACAAAAAAGCATGGGAGTTTGCAAAGAAATTCCAGACAGTGCCATGGAGCCTAGAGAAGATAAAGGAGCATATCCTGCTTGAGGACAGTTTTAGGGAGCAATAGGATTATACCCGTTTAAAAAGCAGCCCGGGCGCTTTCGAAAGGCTTATAAGTTACTACTGCTTAGTAGCCATTTATGGAAGGCAAACGAATAAAACCATGGGAGTATAACCAGGTTATACCCGCAGATCCTGATACCCATGATAAACTTCTTGAAGAACATCTTAAGCACATGGATGAATGCGACAAAGAAGAAAAGAATGAGCCTGTTTTTTTCAAAAAGATTAAAAAAAAGATAAACAAAATAAACAAAAAGATTGACGATTTCAGTGAAAAACACCGCCGCATTTCTGCAGCCCTTGAATGCGCGGCTGTTGCTGGAACAGGAGCCTTGATTGTTTTTAGCTCTGCACACGGGCTTTTCCATGACAATAATACAAATGAGACATACTTTCCGGATTACATAGGAACAGACCATTCTGTGGACATATCCACAGAGCATGCCTCGCATTCCGGATTGAGTCTGGAAGAGCTGGACTTGGTGAACATAACAACACATAAAGGGATTTGTTTAAACTCAACAACAGAAACTGATTTGGGAGACACCATAGACAAAACGATTATGCCTGATGCACAGAGTGTGCGTGGTGATTTGATATGTTCAAAGAGGAGTGTTAGTTACTGCATCAACATGAATGGAATCCCCAATTTTGAGTTAAATGAAACAATCGCAAAGTCATTACTCGAAAAAATAGGTTACAGTGAGCTGGAAAGAGTCAACAGCACACAGGCAGGCAGCATGAAATTCACTAGCAAGGATGGGTGCATTGGGTTCTTAATGAATGAATATCCGTCCAGCGATTCAAAAAAGGACCTGATTGTCCATATAGAGCTAAGCAGGCTTAACATGCAGGAGCTCAAGGACAATCTGAAAATGATGTATAACAACAGCATGGTCCCAAAAGTCTTAATTGATCCGGGCATGGCTATCTTATCGCATGTGTTAAGAGAAACAACACCTGAAGAAGAAAAGATGATTCCTGGAGTGAAAGAACTGTTGGACAATGCAACATTCATGAGATACTGGGAGCTGCCGACAGGAAAAGCCACAGCAGATGCGGCGAAAAACCTGACAAAAGCAACAGACATCAATGAGCCCAGACTGACTTATGAAAGAAATCAAAAGGACTTTGGGGAGTGGCTGAACAAAACAGGCAATTCTGACACAATCAAAAACGGCTCTCTTACAGAGGTTTTAGAAACAATAGAGAAATTCACAAGTGAGTCTTATTCCTACAAGAAGGAAGGGAAACCAACTGATTTTGTATGCACGGACTATACTGTAGCATATATATCCGCGTTTAATGATGCAAAAAGGATGAACCCTGACCTTGAAAATGTCTATGCAACAGCAGCAAGGAGTTCAAGAGGCTTAAATGAAATAGAGGGGCACGCTTATGTAAAATTGGTCTCGGTAGTAGGAAACAAGATGTACGTTTCCTTTGTTGACCCGACATATTCAGACGATGATGGAAGGGCTAAACTGGACAAAAATGAATTTGATGCGTGGGACAAAGAACATTACATAACAATGCTTAGTGACGCGGTTCCAAAGGATGCAAAAGTAGACTACAATGAACATATTGACACCCATGAAAATGATTACACCAACCTGATTCGAAAAAGCATCGCTTATACAGCAGGCATGCTGGGGTATATCACAACAAAGTTCATGGATTTCATGAAAGCAAAAAAAGTCAAAAAAGCGAGCCTGGCAGGATAGATTATGAAATTTGACGAAATAAAAAAATTTGCAAAGGAATATTACAGTAAGAACAAGCTAGATGGAAAATTCGAAACAGACAAGTTTAATGAGGGTGCGGGGATATACTGCGGGGACAACCTCACAGACGGATTCTTCATGGAATACAGCGGCAAAGAACCAGATGTTGTCTTTGTATACAGCGCATTTTTCCTGCACAGGGAAATGAATTCTGCCGCTGCAAAAAGAATTGCAGAAAAGGCCCATGAAGAATTTGGGATTGAAGTAAACGTGCAACATGAAGGGCTCAAGCCTCAGGGCGCAAAATTTCTGAAACACAGATATAGGGGACAGCTGGATGTTTTAAGTTATACGACTATCGCATACAAAATGGATGAGCTGGAACAAGCAGCTAATGCCGTGCTGACATGCAGAAACAAGCACCCGAAAAAGATACATGTGCTGGATATAATGAAAAAAATGCCTGCATGGCAGGATTTCCTTAAACAGGAATACGGGAGCGATTAGGGCGGATTAAAGATTTTACAAAGAATAATTTTCAAGAACCCAAAATAAGAACTAAAGATTAATAAAGCAAAAAAAACCTTCTTTTATTTACCGTGTTTAAGTGGGCTAGTGGCGCAACGGTAGCGCGTCCGCCTTGCACGCGGGAGGCTGAGGGTTCGAATCCCTCCTGGTCCACTAATCTTTTCTCTTGTAAGAGAAAACATTAATGAAAAGAGAACGTTAGGTTTTCTTTCAGTACAGGCTTTCTTTTCGCAAAAGAAAGGGTGTTTGCGAATTCATCCTGGTCCACTATTTTTCTTTTTCACTAAAAGAAATACAAAAGATTATAAAGAGTTCATTAATTAAACTATTAGGCGAGGTCTTCAGGGTGATTAGTAATGTACATAACTTATAAAACTGATAAAATTGTCCAAAAAGAAAAATTAGAGAATGTTCTGCAGGATTTAACCAAATTTGCTAAACAAGAGCATGATGTAGATTTAGATTTAAACTGCAGAGTAATCCCCTCTGATGTTGTCAACGAATTGGCAGGCGAATGCCAGTCTTACACGTCATATTATAACCCTCCCAGCACTAATAAAGAGAAGATAAAAGATATTTTGCTATTGCCTCTTTCGGTAATAAATGATATATTAATATTGGGAAGTTCACATTCAGAATTTCATCCTGTCTTCGGTTCAACCAGGCTTCTGTATAATATACTGCAATCATACGACTCATTTTGGGTAGCTGATGATTGTGCTAAAAAACCGAAATCGTTTGCTTCAGCTGTGGCATACGAAGTAGGGTGTATTATCGCAAAACGCAGTTTAGACATGGATTATGACAGGGATATACGGGATTTTGCTGAGGGTTTTGAAAAAAAATTTATTAAAAATGCCGGAGTCCTTAAAAAGCAACGGGTAGTCTCAGCAAGTACTTAGAAAAACATTAACTAAAAAGAAACATGTTATGTTTTCTAAAAAGGAAACTCTTTTAAACACTTTATCTGTTGAGTTGTTCGGTGGGGTTCTGTGAGGCTGAAAGAGCTAGACAGAAAGCTTTATAAGGAATAATTAACTACTCTATAGTAGTTAATTGGGGTGAATTAATGGCTAAAGGAAGCAATAAAAGTTATACAGAAGAGTACATACGGAGAACGCTAGGCAAAAATATCGACGGCACACCCATACAAAAGCCAAAAGTCGTTCCTGCTGTAGCCCCAAAAATAGAACTTGAGAGCATTAATATTTCTATGATTCCAGAAACTCCTAAAACAATAATGGTCCAGCCAGAGCCTCCAAAGGCTGCTTATGAACCTGTGGAAGCTCCAAAGGCAGATTATGCGCCTGCAGAAACTCCTGAGCCTGAAGCAGAAGAACCAGAAGAAGAGGAAAAGCCAGGACTGTTCCAAAGAGTTTTGAATGTGTTTGGACTGCAAAAGAAAGAACCTATTGATGATTATGAAATGCCTGAAGACAGGAAGATGAAAATTCTTGAAGAAAACAGCAATGAAACGAAATTAAAAAAATTGCTTGCTGAAAAGGAAATAAAGCTGCCTGAAGAGGGAATGCAGATTTCTGACTTCGAAGAAATTGTAATTGAAAAAGAAATTTTGCCTGAACTTAAGCTTTATGAGGAACCTAAGATAGAGTGGGACCAACCCAAGGTAGAACCTCCAAAAATGTCTGTTACAAAAAAAGCAGTTACTAAGACACCAACACTACGAAAGGATTCTTTGGAGGTTTATGCCAAGACTATCCAGAACGAGCTTGGACTTACTCTTGAGGACATAACAGGAAAGCCTTACACAGTTAAAGAGATTGATTCAAATTATCAGGCTTACAGTTTAAGGAAACAGAAGGCAAGCATAGGCGACAAGATTATAGACAGCGACAAGAGGGATGTAACACGAGTTATAGATTATTTTGACAAAAGGGCAGACAAATTAAGAGCGGATTTCCCGGATGTAGATGACGAATACGGGTTTTATACAAAAGTATTGGATGATGTAATAAACACAGATTTTGAAAAAGAAGACCAAAATGGATGGTACACAATTGATGAACTTGCAATGTCTGCGATGAACAAAAAGATAAACAAGATTAGAACAATTTATGCTGCAATGGACAAAGCGGACAAAAAGATAGAGGATTACGAACAAAAATTAAGTGCTGATGCAATCAAGAAAAAGAAAGACGAATTATCCAATCTAAGCGAGCCTGAACAGGCTGAACGAATTATAAATTACAGAGAAACCAACCTTATAAGCTTGGCTGGGTACAAAGAGATAAGAAAAAAGATGGACAATGTTATTGAATTGTATGGCTACCCAGATGTTAACAGAGCGTATAAAACTCTTAAGAACAAGCAGTTCACATTTGAAAGCGAATATTTCAAGGATTTCGAAGACCAGAAATCAAGCCTGCTTGTTTTGGTAAGCGATTTGGACGAATTAGAAGATTAAAAAGAAAAATAGTTATCAGGGCGCGTTGCAAAAGCTTTATAAATGAAAAATTCTACAAAAACTATACGCCTGATACATTGATATCAAGCATTGTGGGCTTCCACTATTCTGTTGAATTTGGGAGTGACTGGCATCCAATTAGGATGAATCTTTCATGCTAATGGTGCTGTGCATAGGAATGAATTGTACCAGAAAAATATGCGCTACGCTATTAGGTGAATGGCTAGGCTCCAGAACTGAAGAAGGACGTGGCAAGCTGCGATAAGCTTCGGGTATCCGCACGCAGGATAAGATCCGAAGATTTCCTAATGAGACTTCTTGGTTCTTAGTAATAAGAATCACTCGCATTGCGAGAGGGAACTCCGTGAATTGAAACATCTTAGTAACGGAAGGAAAAGAAATCTATGAGATACCGTTAGTAACGGCGAGCGAAAGCGGTATAGGGCAAACTGAATCTGCCAGAGTAATTTGGTAGACATGTGGTGTTTGGAACTGCGTATATTATCCTTGATTACAAGTCGAAGTCGGCTGGAACGCCGTACCTTAGAGGGTGATAGTCCCGTAAACAAAAGAAAAGAGGATAATGCAGTTTCCAGAGTATACGGCGTTGATATTCGTCGTAGAAAGTGGGTGGCAACGACATCTAACCCTAAATATTCCTGGAGACCGATAGCAAATTAGTACTGTTAAGGAATGCTGAAAAGGATCCAGAAATGGATGTTAAAAGAACCTGAAACCTAGTAGTTACGGTAATATGCGGCCAAAAAGGTAAATTCTACAGCTACGGCTCTAGAATTTTTTCCATGGTTGCATTATTCCTGTCGGAAAAAGAAGCAGGGAGTTTGTCTATGTGGCAAGGCTAAATGTAGTTATACATGGAGCCGAAGCGAAAGCAACAAGCACGCAGGTGACAAGGTGCGGGGTATGAAAATGCCTGTAGTCACATGGACCAGACCCGAAGCGCGGTGATCTATGCCAAGTTAGGATGAAGTGGGAGTTAATTCTCCCATGGAGGTCCGAAGAGGTTCTGCCTTACAAAGCGTTCTCATGAACTTGGTATAGGGGTGAAAGGCCAATCATACCGCGAGATAGCTGGCTCCCTCCGAGATGTACCTAAGTACAGCCTCGACTGAGTATGATAAGAAGGTAGAGCGACTGATAGGCCATTTAGGAACCGAAAGGTTTCGGTGGCCAGTCAAACTCCGAATTTCTTATCTACGTAGAAGTCGGGAGTGGGATTGTCGGGGTAAGCTTGACAAACAAAAGGGAGAGAACTCTAACTGTGGTTAAGGTCCCTAAGTTCTAATTAAGTGAATCAAACTTTGTTATAAACCAAAAACAGCCGGGAGGTAGGCTCAGAAGCAGCCATCCTTCAAAAAGTGTGTAACAACTTACCGGTCTAGGTTTATAGCGGGAAAAATGGACGGGTCTAAATTAGACACCGATACCACAGAGAACACCTTATAGGTGTTATTTGGTAGGGGGGCGTTCGGCATGGGTAGAAGCTGGGTCGTAAGAACCAGTGGACCGTGTTGTATTGAGAATCCTGCGGGTAGTAGCAGCATAGATAGGTGAGAATCCTATCCGTCTTAAGAGCCAGGGTTCCTCGGCAATGCTTCGTCAGCCGAGGGTTAGTCGATCCTAACTGCAACGGTAAACACAGTTGCGGGAAAGGGAAACAGGTTAATAATCCTGTACCATTTGGATACGTTAGGTAACTAAAGTCAGACAATGACGCTTTCGGTTAGGTGGAGTACAACCATCGTTGTATTTAACCAGTATAGTTCCAGGGAGTTCTGTAACAGAGAGATCTGGAATAAACTGGGAACAGCTTGCGTATGTGAGTTCCATTGAAACCAAGAGCCCGTGAAAAATTGTTCTGAAAGGACTCCAAGTGTTCGTACCAAGATCCGGGACAGGTGTCTCGAGCTTAGAAGGCTAAGACGTGTGGGGACAATTTAGTCAAGGGAACTCGGCAAAATAGCCCTTTAACTTAGGGATATAGGGTGCCTGCGGCAGTGATTTTCGAATTGTTGTTGCAGGCCTCAGAAACCAGGGGAATCGGACTGTTTAACAAAAACATAGCTGATTGCTAATCGGAAACGACTTGTACAATCGGCGACGCCTGCCCAGTGCAGGTATCCGAACATGAGTTTCAACTCGTATAAGGACCTGTAAACGGCGGAGGTAACTGTAACCTTCTTAAGCAAGCGCAATGCCTTGCCATTTAATTGATGGCTTTGCGAACGGCGTAACTAGATTCCCACTGTCCCTGACTAAAGCCCCGTGAACACACTATTCTGGTGCAAAGGCCAGAGAGCCCCATTGGGACGACAAGACCCCAGGAGCTTTACTACAGCCTGTACTTGTGATTCAAATTTTTCTTTATAGAGTAAGCAGGAGAGGTTATGCGTGCATCGCAAGATGTACGTTACTCGAAAGTGTAACACTGCTATTAAGAGTTTGGGTTGCTCATCTCATATTTAGTATGGGAAACACGTACTGGTGGGTAGTTTGGCTGGGGTGGCACGCCATCGATAAGAAATCAATGGCGCCCTAAGGTCAACTCAATCGGGTCAGAACTCCGATATAGAGTGTAAAGGCAAAAGTTGGCTTGACTGTTTTTGAAAAAGATTCAAAAGCAGGTACGAAAGTAGGGCTTAGCGAACCGCAATATCTCTTTCGTTGAGTGTTTGTGATGACAGAAAAGTTACCCTGGGGATAACAGAGTTGTCGCCTACGATAGCTCATATAGACTAGGCGGCTTGCTACATCGACGTCGGCTCCTCCCATCCTGGTTGTGCAGCAGCAACCAAGGGTACGGGTGTCCACCGGTTAAAGGGGGTCGTGAGCTGGGTTCAATACGCTGCGAGGCAGTATGGTTTTTATCTAGTGGGGCTGTTTGGTGACTGAGTGGAAGATGGTATTAGTACGAGAGGAACATACTATCGGCGCCTCTAGTAAACCAGTTGTCTGATAAGGCAGAAGCTGGGTAGCCACGCGTCAGCGGATAAATGCTGAAAGCATCTAAGCATGAAGCTGCTCGCAAAAAAAGTCACTTACAGGGCTGCGGTAGAAGACCGCGTTGATAGGATCGGGATGTAATTTCGTAAGAAGCAGTCCACGATTACTAATCGCTCTTTGCATATTTAGTTACAATTCATTCCTATGCACAGTATCGTTATATTTTAATTTTTCTTTTTCTAAAAGAAACATTAATTAAAGAAAACTTTCCGTGAACGCTTTTAGCGAAGCGCGAAAGGGTTCAAACATTAATGAAAAAGAAACTTTACTGTGTGTAGCGTGAGCTTTCTTTTCACAAGGGTTTTCTTTCAGCCCTTTAGAAAAGCGCTGGCGGAAAATTCTTCCATGAATGCTTCTTTCTAAGAAGGATTCAAAGAAAAGGCTTTGCAAGAATAAACTTTATATATGCTAAAAGACGCAGATTTTTTGTGAGGTGCGATTTATGAGACACCTCTGTAATCCTGAGGCGCTTTGATGTGAAATTATGGCATACAACTTAAAAGAACTCACAAAAAAAATAAATGGCTGCACCCGCAGCGAAAAACATCTCAAACCGGATGAATCTGAAGACATGCAGAGGGCTATCAAGGATTATTTTGCGGAAAACATAACAAGGCTCAGCAAACAAGAATTTGAAAAGATTACAGAAGTGGGGAGCTATCATATAGACTTAAAAAAACTTTTTATCTCAGAGTACACCGAAAATGTTGTAAAGCCCTATATCATCAGCCAAGCAGAAAAACGTCCTGGCAAAAATTTCCACCCTGCTGAATTCATCAAGTATCTCAAAATAAAGGAACTTCCTTTTGTGGCTGTAGCAAGGGCAACAAGCCAGCTCTGCAATGAGCGGGACACGGACTTGGTCAGTGTTATAGAACTCAACAGCAAGAAATACTATCGTTACGACCCTGAATGCGCAGAACTGATGAGGGGGCCCATAGTCCGCCAAAAAACCAGCTGCCGCGGAGCCTATTGCAATACGAACAGATGCCCAAAAAACAAGCCAGTCCCATCCCAAGAGAGCGCCAAAGTCCTGCCTGAAAGCCAGAGCTGCGAAACACTTATAAATTCTTAACTAATAGGTAGTTACAATTTAAGGGTGCAATAATGAACTATGGCGAACGCGAAAAATTAGAGTCTATCTTAAGGAGTTTCACAGACGAACTCAGATGCCCGAGGACTGATAAAAAACCCAGGGCACCGGAAGAGTTCAAAACTGTTGAGGACAAAACTGCTGTGTTTGGTAGGAATGACATGCTGCGTTATTATAGAAAAGGCGAACTGGAAAAAAGATACCAGCTTGCTTTTCCCGACTTACAAAAGGGTGATTATGTTGCCATTGGCGTGCGCCTTGGCATGGGCAGGGAAATCATATTCAGCCTAGAAACCTTAGATGTGGTTGACTACATAATGAGCCTGGAAAGTGCTGTTCTAAAAGCGCTTGCCAAGCTCAAGCAGAACTATTATTCTGCAGGACTATGTGAACCAGAGATGGCTAAAGAAAGGGCATTCCTTGAGGATTCTGTCAAATTCCTGAAAGACAATGTTTACATGCCAAAGAGTAAAGACGAGATAAAGACTGGCGCCAGACTTGATGTTTCAAATAGCTACCTTGAATATCTGCTGCGAAACCATGCACAAATAGGCTTCTGGGGGGTAGACCGAAACATTGTGATGCTGGACAACATAGGCCCTTCCTTTGTTTACAATCCAGGGCTTGTGCAGGAGCTTGAAAAAAAGAAGTGGACTTACGATGAAGAGTTCCCAAAAATCAGGGATGTGTTTGACAAAAAAGAGAACCAGGACGAGCTGCTACGGCTGCTGGAAGAAAACAATAACGGGATTGGAGACAAAAGATTCAAGGGGATGCCTGCCCAAACATTGTTTGAAATTGTACTGGCATATCTGAAGAATGGATGCGGCTGCTATGAATACAGCAAGAAAAAATATCTTGAACGGTTTGAAACAGCGCTATTGTGCCCTATAAAAACAACAGAACCTGCAAATGAACAAAAAAAGCACTTTTTTATGGATATTTAAGAGGATATGAAACAGGAGACGCAACAAAATGGATGATTCGCTTTTAAAAAAGCTGGCAATGGCATCAAAAAAAGTTGAAGCCAGCAGGAAGACTCCAAAAGCCAAATTGAGCGAGATGCGCCATAGTGCAAGAGAAATTTTAGCCGAGTACTTCGGGAGTCCTGTGCGCCTGACTCCAACCCAGTATAATGCTGTAACAAAAATTCTTTCAGACTATCCCGGCCTTTTGAATGACGAGTTCAGGCCAAACTATCTGAAATTTTTTATGTACCCGAGCGTAACCAGCTTTCTTGAAAAAAATCAGGACAACCTTTTTTGCACAAAAGAGCTTATCAAAAATATAAAGCTAAACGAATTTAGTGATTACATTGTTACAAATGCAATGACAGGGCTAAGCGAATCAATTGACAGCGACATTATCGCAAAGTACAATGGCAGCCATATAAAATCATACAAACTCAGCCCGGAATGTGCAGAAGCGCTGAGGTTTGACTGGATATCCCACAAGCCAGTGTGCAGAACAGAGTGTGAAAGCGACGAATGCCCAAAGAAAAAAGCAGAGAGAATAATAAACACGCGGCTGATTACCAAAAAAAGGCTTGCCTGTGAATGCGAAGCCCTGCAAGAGTCCAGCCAGGATGAAATCTGGGAGTATATCACAGGCGACAAAAGGGGCGAAACAAACATGTTCACCCTCTTTGGAGTCGCACAAAGGTTTTTGGCTGCAAAGGATTATGAGAACGCAATAAAATTTTATGAGAAAGCCCTTAAAAGCATTGAAGAAGTCAGGAAAACAAAACCTTCTGATGAAGGGCTCAAGCATGTTGAATACGAAGTCCTTTGCAAACTCGGGCAGTCCTATCCAGACATGAGGGACAATAAACATTCAAAAAAGATAATTGAAAACGCAATGCATCTTGAGCCAGGGAACGCATATGCCCACCTGATTAACCTAAAACGCATTCTTGAAAGCGGGGAACAAAAAAAGATGCCCGACTCAAAACTTTTGTATTTTCTTGAAGGCGACGATGCAATCCTTACGCATGAAGTGTTTAAGCAGGCAAAGATTGACACAGCCATAAAGGTGTTCAAACTGCCTGGAAAAGAAGGGGCGGCTAGAAAAATTTATATTTAATTTAGCGATATTGTTTGATGAGGTTTTGGAGGAAGTCTATGCAGGGGAGCTCTCTTGAAAAAATGCTGGACAAGGGCGCATTATGGCAAAGGAAGAGAAGAAAAGAGACAGAGGAGAAGATGCGGAAATATATCCTTGACAACAACATACAAAGATTAAACAAAAAAGAGTATAACCGCACCATAAACAGCCTGAGCAACGGCTTGAAATCACGAGTGATAAGCAAGGCGTTTGGGAAAATGTACGCTGATATTGTGCTTAAGCCTGTGTTTCTTGGGTTCCTGGAAAAAAATTCTGGGAACACCTATTCTGTCAGAGAACTGATTGAGGATATAGGAATTTATGAGGTATCTGTTGGACGAATCAGCTGTGCGCTTAGTGATTTGTACAGAAGAATTGACAATGACGTAGTACAAGTAAAGCGAACCACAACCGGGCGGATGAATTACTACAAACATGACCCTGGCTGCGCAGATGCACGCAGAATCGGGCACAAAAAATGGTGCTGTTATGAAGAGGACTGCAACACAAAGTTCTGCCCAAAAACAAAGCCGGGAATGCAAGCAAAAAACTGATGCGATATCTGCAGAATCATCATACTTTTTTAGTTCAATCAACAAAATTTAAATAGGGTAATTTTTCTAATGGTTTCATGGCTGAGATGGGTTTAGAGCGAAGAGTGAATGCCGCTGAAATGCCTGCTGCGGACGAAGCTGAACTGCTGAAATTCTTTAGCAAGCATCCGGGCGAAGTTTACACTGCAGAAAGTGTTGCTGAACTGCTGAAGAAAAAAGATGCGGGCGCGGTAGATAAAGCGCTTGCCATGCTGAGCGAACGAACCGACAATTACATAGTCATACTGCGCAGTAAGGATGACAAAAAAGCGAGCAGCTACAGGTATGACAAGGACTGCGCAGAAGCACAGACGCGCGAAGACAGGAAAATCAGCTGCTGCATGCTTGGCGAATGCGGAACAACCAGCTGCCTGCGGGAATACCAAAACTGCCATTCAAAAGAATGATTCGAAATCCTTATAAATTCTTAACTAATAGGTAGTTACAATATGAATAAAGACTTAGAAGAATCGGTAACCTTTTTCGGAACAATAATTCCGCAACTGGAAGAGATGGATGTCACAGACAGGGACGGCATGTGGCTTGAGGGAATAATCAGCCTCCTGAAAAGAAACCCGCTGCAGACGTGGACAGCCACCAATATAGCCAGCCGGATAACCAAGGATGGCAAGGCGTACAGGCAGAAAATAGGCGAGCTTGCAACAGACCATTGCAAATACGGAATCCTGACATTTGACAGGAGCGGGATGCTTAAGGTATGGGACAACAATTTATCATTGTACTGCTGGAACCCTGGTTATGTAAAGAGGCTTGAAGCCAGGCAAAGAAAGCTCCTGGATTTTGACAGGCATGCTGAAGCGTTCATGGAAAATGAGCAGGCCACCCTGAATGCACTTGTTGAGCTGCTTCCGGCTCACAGAATAGACCCAAAATGCGCACAAATGGTTTATGATTATGTTACAGTCTATATTGAGTCAAATGGGGTGGCGCCGCACGTGACCAATTTGCAGGAATACAGGCAGAACAAGCTGCCGCATTGAGTTCTGAATGGCAAACTTTAAATACTTCATTTTGTATAGCTACCATGTGGGTGAGTGGTTGACTACAGATGCTGATTAGGTAATCAGTATTTAGGAAGCTTCGTCCATCAGCCCTTTTCGCTTCGCGCAAGCGCTGGCGGAAACGGGTGTATGTTCACCATGGCAACATGTCTCCGGAAACGGAGGGCTCTGACGCAGAAAAAAACTGCTCTTTGCGCAGAATGAGGCCGAAAGGCTGACATTGCAAAGAAACAGGTGAAATCGTCAGCCTGAACGATGCAAGGGCTTTGACCTGCTTAGTCGAATGTCAACGCGCCTGTCTAAGACGGCAAATGAGGTGAATATTTGCCTGAGGGGCGACAGAAGACGAGCTATAGCTCACCCACATAATCTTTCTTTTCCCGAAAAGAAACATTAGTGAAAGAAAAGGGATTTGAAAGCATTAATGGAAGAAAACATATTGGGACAGCGAGATAAAAATGATTGCAGATAGAATTGGAAACACAGCTGTATCTGAAGACCGAACTGAAATTTTTACTCCTGTAACTTATGGTGTGTACCAGCTCGTTGTTAAAACAAAGAAAACTGGGGACAAAAGTTACAGACACACAGTCAGACTGGCTTTTATTGCACAGGACAATAACGAGCGGTCAGGCGATTCATCCATAAATGCGCTGGAAGTAGTTATGACAAACCCTGAAGTATTTTTGTATGAAGACATAAAAACATGTGATTTGGCAAAAGCAGTACGAAGGCATGTCGCACTTGTCGCAGATGTAAGCGAGAACGCAGACGATTATTCAAGCAGGATAAGAAAAGTTTTTCGAACATACTACGGAGAACCGTGGAACCTATAAAAGAAACGTTTAAAAACAAACTAATTTTGTGATAGTATATGGCAACAGACAAGAGCAAGGTAAGACTGCCTTCAAGCAGCGGCGGAATAATGCAGTATTACGACGAATACTCAAGCAAACTGCACATATCGCCGTGGCACGTTATAATATTGGTGGCAATTGTGATGGTTATTGTAATACTGCTCAATGCGTTGAATCCTTTCGGGCTGTAATAAGGTTTTTAACTGGCTAATCTTTATTATTTTAGATGGATATACGAAAAATAATCTTCGGCGTTATGGTTCTGCTGTTTTTGGTTACTCTTTTTGTTCCAGTAAAAGGCGTGCCTGAAGAAAAAAGGTGTTCAGGCGACAGTGAATGCGAGTTTGTGCGGACTGTTTGCTGCCAAGGATGTTCAGGCGGATTTGACTCTGTAAATGTCGAGTTCTCAACAAAGATGAACAATGACATGCTTTTGAAATGTAATGACACTGACTGCCCGCCGAATTACTGCGAGGGTCCGTATGGGGAAGCGTATAAGGCGGTTCCAAAATGCATAAACGGCGAGTGTTCAGTCGGGGATTCGCTCAAATGCACTGCTGTCTGTTCTTATTATGCGAAAAATAACACGGCGCCGTACAAAGTATACTTCAGCAACATCGCAATCGCAGAAGGATTAAGCCAGGAAGCGCTGATTGATAAGTGCGAGTGCTAAAGCTTTTCTCTTTTAAAGAGAAAAGCTTGGAAGAAAGAATCTTGTTGGAACAAACTTTTTAGAACGCATGTTTCTGTTTTAATTTCCCGATTATTTCCCTGTGAATCTCTTCAACTGTGCGGATTTCATCCGCGTTTTTCTGCTTGCAGTCGATTATTATCCAGCCCTCGCGCTTTGCGGTCTCGAGATAGCACTCGCGCGTGTCCTTAAGATGCTGGATGCTTGCTTCGTGGATATCCTTTGCGCCTGCGCCTTTTGTCCCCTCGCGGCCCTGCTTGAGTCTCTGTGAAATCTCCACAGGCAAATCAAGGTATACTACAGTGTCTGGCTGGGGCATGCGGGATTCAACCTGATTTATCCATTTTATCAAATCCAAACGCGCTTTGCCTTTAAGTTTTCCTGCCTGGTGCCCTATATTGGACTGCGTGTAGCGGTTTGCAACAAGAATCTTCCCTTCTTTCAGGGCCTGATAGTTCTCCTTTGCAAACTGGTAGCGGTCAAGGGCATAGCAGAGGCATGCAACTTCAGGAGGGACATTTTCAAGCGTGCCGAACTTTCCCTCGAGATACCATTTGACTGTCTGTCCGCCAAGGGTTTTTTCATAAGTCGGGAAATCAAGAACCTTAATCTGCTTTCCTGAGGCTTTCAAAAGCTCAACAAGAAGATTTGCCTGGGTTGTCTTTCCTGTGCAATCCGCGCCCTCAATAACGATGAATGTCATGGATAGATTAACAGATAAGATATTAATAAATATATTGACATGGTTAAGAATTGCATGGAACTTGAGAATTTTTTCAACCCGCGGACGATTGCAGTAATCGGCGCGAGCCATTCAAAAGAAAAAGTGGGGCATGATATTTTTTACAATCTCCTCAAGGAAAAGAAAAGGGTCTATGCAGTAAACCCGAATGCGACAAGCATCCTTGGAGAGCCCTCATTTGCTTCGGTGCTGGACATAAAGGCAGAGATTGACCTGGCTATAATTGCCATACCTGCGAAGCTGGTTCCAAAAGTAATTGAAGAGTGCGGGCAGAAAGCCGTCAAGGCCGTGATAATAATTTCATCAGGGTTCTCTGAAGCAGGTAACAAGGCTCTGGAAAAGGAAGTCATTGAAACTGCGCAGAAACACAACATTAGAATTCTAGGGCCGAACTGCCTCGGAGTAATTGTCCCGCGCATAAACATGAACGCGAGCTTTTTCAGCAAGACTCCTGAAAAGGGCGGGATAACATTCATATCGCAGAGCGGAGCATTGGGGGTTGCAATGCTTGACTGGGCAATAAAGCACCAGCTCGGCCTGAGCGCATTCGTGTCAATGGGAAATGCAGGCGATGTTGATTTCGCAGACATGATTAAATACTTTGAGAAAGACGCAGACACAAAAGCAATCTGCCTGTACATGGAAAGCCTGAAAGACGGCAGAAAGTTTTTGGAAGCGACGAAAGACTGCAAAAAGCCGATAATTGTGCTGAAAGCTGGCAGGACTGAAGGCGGGCAAAAAGCAGCAGCAACGCACACAGCAGCCCTGGCAACAGAGGACAGGGTTTATGACGGCGCGTTCAGGCAGTACAGGCTGATTCGCGTGAACACCCTTTACCAGCTGTTTGAGATTGCGCAGTATTTTGTTTACGGGCACGCGCCAAAAGGAAAGCGCGGGCTGATAGTAACAAACGCGGGCGGGCCTGGAGTGCTGGCAAGCGACGGATTTGAGCGCGAAGGGATTGAAATCGTAAAAATAGACGAGGCAAAAGAAGAGCTTAACAAAGTCCTGCCGCAGCAGTGGAGCAAAAGCAATCCTGTTGACATTGTCGGAGATGCAACACCTGACAGGTACAAGGCTGTGTTTGACGTCTTGAAAAACAAGAAGTTCTTTGACTTTGTGCTGTGCATACTCACCCCGCAGGCGATGACAGAGCCAAAGGATGTTGCTGAACTTTTCGTGAAATTTTACAGGGAGACTGGCGTCCCCTGCTTTGGGTGCTTCATGGGCGGGGACTCAATCAGCACAGCGAAAAGGATATTAAGGGATAATCACATTACCAATTTTGTTGAGCCAGATTATGCGGCCAAAGTCATATCAAAGATGGTGAAAAAATGAATATAAACCTTATCGAATTTTCAACTGCAGTCAAGGAAATAGTCCGCGGGAAAGTCTCGGACAAAACAACAGAGTTCTTGAAGTCGCTGCCAGACGGCGTAATAATAAAGAAATTTGGATTTATTCTGAATGGCAATACAATACAGGTGGTTTCGCCGTTCAGGAGCCTGCCTGCAATCACCAAAATGGTGCTGCGCGCAAGCGAGCATGACGATTACAACTACACAATCCGTGTGCAGGGAGACGGGCAGATGACAAACCTGACAAAGAGGTTCGTGTCTGCAGTTGATGTTGACTCTGCAAAAAAAGAGCTTCTGCTCGGGAAAAATACAGACAGGGAATTCTACGAGATTGTCGCGACTCCGGACTTTGAAGTAAAATACACAGAGTACGAAGGCACAACAATCAAGGCAAATGACCCTGAGATGGCGCGGAAATACTTCCAGAGCCTGATGGGGCTGTTCCCGTATGTCGAGCTGGAAAAAACCCACAGGAAAGTAAAGATGGAGTTCGAGTTCCAGAAAGAGGCATACAAGGAGTTCCGCAAGGAACCTGCGCATAAAGGGCATCTTTCGTGCGCAATTGAGCTGGACGGAATACCTGCAGGCACAAAAGGCGGAAGCTTCATTTACTGATTTTTATGGCAGAATCTCTTGAAACAATAATCGGAACTGGGATGATACTAACCGCAGGAGCATTAACATACAGCGCAGGATACACTCTGGAAAAATTTTCAGAAAACGGATACAAACTTGGAATCGCACTCAGTGCTATAGGATTTTTGCTTGCAGCTCCGCTTATGTTTATAGGGCCCTATCTTGTAAATCAGGGGATTCCAGAAGAGAAATAATCATTTCTTCTTTTTCAATTCGGGCTTTTTGCCAGTGATATCAAAGCCTGACTTCACCAATTGCTCGCTTGTCATGATTTTTACGTTCTTCTCGCTGGACTTCTCGCCAAACATCTGGAGAATCTGCTCAACTGACTTGTTTCCCTGCTCGTTCAGGCAGACATCGCAGACTTTTGCGCACTTGCTGTCTTCGTTATCATAGACAATGCGGATTTCCTTGATAAATTTGCATATAGAACATTTGTCTTTTTCATAGCCGAGTGATATGCCGTAGCGCGCCATTATGCCTTGCCTTCGTGGATTTTTCCTGCACCAACAACCTTGATGCTTTTCCAATGCGCTTCAGGATTATAAATTATGCAGTGCTGCCCTTTTTCAAATGCGAACGCGACTTTTGTCTCGACTGTGACATGTGCTTTTTGCCCGGTTGTAATGCTCTGGACTTCTGCGCCGTCTTTTACTATTTTTGTGACTGTGACCGGGAGTGTCTGCATTCCTATGTTAAACAGGACTTCGCTGTCCTGCCTGAGCTCGTCCTTGAAGAACTTGCTCACTTCAAAATCAGCAATAATAGTTTTGCCTTTCTCGAGCGAACCTTCTGCTGCAACAACATCGCCCTGCTGGACATCCCATTTGTTCAGCCCTTTGTAAAGAATATCAACACGCTGGCCTGCAGCCGCCTTCTCGACAACAAGCCCCTCGACTTTGATTTCCTGGACAATGAATTCCTTTGTCCACGGCATCATGAAAGTTTTATCGTACTTTTTGACGGTGCCGCGGTCAATCACTCCGACAATTGATGTGAACCCGCTCTTTGCCTCGACAGGAGCCTCGATTCCCATTTTGAATTTCCCGTTTGCATCGCGCAATTTTGGGCTAAGCTGGGTGAGGGCTGTTTTCAATTCATTGAATCCCTCCTCAGTCAGGGAGGATGTGCCGATGATTTCAACATTCTTCAAGGAAGTTTCTGCGAGAATCTTCGGGAGCACTGCCTTGAGCCTGTCAACATTTTCAGGGGCTGAGTCTGTTTTTGTGATTGCAATGACTCCGCTCTCAAGCTTCATGTAATTTATGAGGAGGATTAGCTCTCCGAGCTTTGGCAAATCAATTGTTGCAGGCACGCAGAACAAACAGGCGTCTGCTTCAGCCATCAAAGCAAGGGTCGGCTTTATTTTCATTGAGTCGTAGGGCGCGTCTGCAAGATAAACAAGCGCGTCCCCTATCTTGAAAGAATGACAGGTATAATCTTCAGTCTCTATTTCCAGCTTCTGCTGCAGCATTTTTACGATAGTTGTTTTTCCGGACTCCTTGGGCCCGATTACGCAAACTTGCAAGCTTTTCATAGAAAGGGCAAAATGATTTGATTTTATAAAAGTTATGTTTAGCTTCAGCATACATTTAGAAACTGTTAAATAGAATAAATTGTTTGGTGTGATTATGATTGTTAAAAAATATGAGTTCTTGGAACCTGATGGAATACTCAATGAATTAAAGAGTTTATTGGAAGATGAAGCAGATATAGGACATGGCGGATGGTTTGGAGATGCGGATGTTTATCATTTGGGAGACTCAACTCTGGTTATGGAATATGAATTAAATGAGCACCAGCCAGGTGCCAAATTTAGCTATCTTAGATGTTATCTGGCGTCATCAAATGAGGAAATCAACAAAAAAGATTTTGACCTGCTTGTGGGGTATATACGCAGGATAAAACCAGACTGTGATTTAACCAAAGTTTTGAATGAAACCAAACCAGCTTAGCTGCGTATATCGGTTTCAAACTTCTCAATAAAGGACCGGATTTGGGTGAACCTGTCGAAGATTGACCTGCTCTTGTGGTATCTGCCCTGCTTCTTCTCGACGAGCCCGATGGCTTTGAGCTTGTTGAGGATTGAATAATAGCTTGAGACGCAGGAATTCCACTTCAAAGCCTTTTCAAGCACCTGCTTTTCAGCTTCACTAAGACTCAGCCTGCCTTTGCTGTGCATGCCGAGCAGGTTTTCATACGGCTTGCTTCCGCGCTTTGTGTCAGTGATGTTGTGCTTGAGGATTATCCCGTCGAGAAGCGCGCTGTCTTCTGCTGAAACCTGCTTTGTATTGAAGATTGTCTCGATGTAGCTCTTCCAGTTCGCAGCTGAAAGCCCGAGTTCTTTCCTGTCATAAATCAAACGCATGAGTTCGTATGCAGGCGCTGAAAGATTTTCATCCTTATAGAACACGTCTTTCAAAAAATCATTCAGGATTTCATAATTGCTTGACCTGAACTTGATTAATGTCTTGTTTTTGTCTTTGATAGGCATGAAATTGACTTGATTTTTTGGATTTATAATGATATCGCACCTGAAAAAAGATTATAAAGACAATAATTTTTGTTTAGCTGGTATGGTAATAGTCCGGGAAGGTTATGCAATCATCGCTGCGAGCGAGAGCAAGGCATTGCAGAGAGATATGGACTTGTTATAGCTCCTGATGAAGACATTAACTGCCTGAGCGTAGAGTATTTGAAAGAACTCCATGCACAAAACCCAAAGGCGGCAGCCGTACTGATTAATACAATTCCTCCGGGCTTGGACGCCTGTAGCGGGCTTGAAAAAGCAGTGCACGCAAGTTTACGCATCAAAAAGCATATAAAGATGTAAATTGATGTATATTGCATGAGATTCCAGATGAGCGTGTCAAAAGAAATGGCTTCTGCGCTTAATTGCGAGCAGAAAGAGCGAATGCTTGGAAGCCTGCAGGAAACAATGCGCTCGATTATTGCGGATTACTTTATGATTAAAAGGATGCAGAGCCAGGAGTCTGCGCCGAAAAAAATAAAAAAACAAAAAGAAGAAAAACTTGAAATAATCCACAACCCCCTGGTTGTGTGATTACTTCTTATAGTCTTTTACAACATAGTATACCATCCATAAGCCCGCTATTCCCACAAGCATGTAGACTAATGTTGCAATTATGTTGATTTTTATCAGCTGCACAAACAAGAAGTTGACTAAATCGAACCCGAAGAGTCCGTAAAGCCCCCAGTTTAATGCACCGATAATCACCAGAACTAATGCAATAAGGTCCATTTTCTCCATTGCACTGTCACCTCCACCATTGATATAAAACAGAAGAAGTTTTTAAGTTATTAACTTTGCTTTCAGTCAGCGAATTCGTCGCGGCCAAACAGCACTTCGCCTGTGTAGCCGCAGTCCTCGCAGAAATGTTTACCTGCATCTGCGCCGCTTTCAATAAAAGTTATATTGACCGAAGCGCAGTGCGGGCATTTCTTCACCATTATTTCTTTGCCAATTTGTGTTTTTTGATGTACTGCCAGATTTTCTTTGTCATCTCAGACGGAGTCACTGCTTTGTTTCCTACAATTGCTGCAAATTTTTCGTCTGGTTTAATCTGATAGCCGCCAAATGGTTTTTTTGCCATGATTGCACCTCACTTTTGATAAAATAGATAAACCCTAAGGACTTATAAAATATTATGTGAGGTGAGTTTATGGCGAAACCAGAACATAATCCAATGGCTGTGGCAAAAACAGCAGCAGTGATGTTCGGAGCATGGACAGCTTTGCTGTGGATTATTGGAAGCATAGGGATTTACAGCGGAAACGGAATTTATGGCGGAATGTTTACAATGCTTAAAAGCTGCCATCTTTTCTTCGACGTAGGAGCGCTTGGCTTAATACTGGGCACTGCTGAATCGCTGGTATACGGCTTTGTTGCAGGATACGCATTTGCGTGGCTGTACAACAAGATGTAAAGTTTTTTAAAGAGTTCATTATTTGAATTTTTATGGAACTTCCTTTTTAAGTAGTTCTAATAAGAAAAAGAGATGTAACAGCAGTTATGGCAAAAAATGATTTGAAAAAATATGTGGGAAAGAAAGTCGCAGTTGCAATGAGCGGAGGCGTTGACTCAAGCGTCGCAGCCTATCTGCTAAAAAAAGCCGGCGCAGACGTGTTCGGAGTCACGATGCAGATTGTTCCGTGGTCGCGCTGCTGCCTGCCTAAAGACATTGTCATGGCAAAAGTGATTGCGCACCAGCTCGGGATAAAGCATTATGTCATCAACCTGATAAAGCCGTTCAAAAAGGCGGCAATAGATTATTTTGTTCGGGAAAGCCGCAGGGGAAGAAATCCCAATCCGTGCGTTCCATGCAACCTGGAAATAAAGTTCGGGGCGCTCATGAAAGCGGCAGCAGCGAAAGGCGCAGAATTCTTTGCAACAGGGCATTATGCGCGGCTGGAAAACGGGAAGCTCAAACGCCCGAAGGATGTGAAAAAGGACCAGTCGTATGTTCTCGGCATGCTGCCAAAAGAAATTTTCAAAAAGCTGATTTTCCCGATAGGAGACTATACAAAAGAGAATGTCCGCAAGATTGCGGCAAAAGCAAAGATACCTGCAGCAGAGAAACCCGGCAACCAGGACTTGTGCTTCCTTAACATGGAAAAGGGAAACTTCATAGAGGACTGGAGCAAAAAAAAGAACAAACCAGGAAACATTGTGGACAATAAAGGGAAAAGTCTCGGAAAGCACGAGGGAATTGTGCATTACACAGTAGGACAACGGAGAGGGTTGGGTTTGAACACGCAGGAAAAGCTTTATGTGACAGAAGTTGATGCTGGAAAAAACAGGATTGTTGTGGGCGCTGCAGGGGAACTGTTCAGGAAAGACTTTTATGTTGATGATGTGAACTGGCTCACTGATGCGCCGAAGAAATTGATGAATGTTGACGTGCTTGTGCGCAACAAGGCTGAACCGCAGAAAGCAAAGATTTTAATTGCAGGGAATCAAGTTAAAGTGACGCCTGCAAAGCCAATCTGGGCAGTGAGCCCTGGGCAGATTGCAGTGTTCTTGAAAGGAGATGTTGTACTTGGCGGCGGATGGATACTGTAGCGACCTCATTGAGATGAAGAAATACATAAATCACAGAGTTAACTCGCTTACAGAATTGCATATAATTGATTACTTAAGCCGATATTCTGACATGCTTCTTGAAGAGATTGTAAAAAAACCAAATTATAGATATGTAGTGATTGACAACAAGCTGGCATACTCCTGCTGCAAAAAAAAGTTATCGCAAATGCTGACAAACATACACGGGGAATACGAAATGGCGTTCAGCATGAGAATTGATGACATGAACACGTTGGCTGAACTGGTTGCAAAGCAGGGACTGCATGACCTTGAGACTATGGCGCGGCTGGGCGAAAGCTGCTACAGTGTAAGCCATATTGCATCTGATAACCAGGATGATGACGTGTCTGCGGTGGGAAAGATAATGGCGTATTCTGTGCTGCACTCTGCGTTTAACAGGGTGTTTAACTTTAAAATTAGAAACGAAAGAGGCAAAGAAGTCATATTCAACGCAAACACCCTGTCAAAGTGCTCAAAAGAAATATGTGAAAACAGGCTGTACACGGGCGATGAGACAAAAGAGAGATTGATATCCCTTCTTCCAAAAGTTTTGCGCGACCCAAAGTCAATTGCTTATTTTGAGACAAGGCTGCGCACATTCAGCTATCAAAGGGTGCAGAAAAGGAAAGGACTGCTGGAGAAGTTTGAAAGCGGGGAAATATCCCATGCGAGCATATACATCAAACAGGACTACGCTGCATAGAACACCAGGGCTGCATTGAATACATTTAAAAAGGGGCATTTCTTTTTTTTGGTTATATGGATGAACCCAAAACATTTGAAGAACTGAACATAAGCGCTGATTTAAAAAGAGCGCTAAAAGAGCTTAATCTTACCTCACTTTTTCCCATCCAGGCGCAGGCAATACCGCTGATGCTTGACGGAAAGGACATAATAGGGCAGGCGCAGACTGGAACAGGCAAGACAGCCGCATTTGCGATTCCGATAATTGAAAAGATAGATGCAAGCCTTGGAGCGCCGCAGGCAATGGTGCTTGTGCCGACACGCGAGCTTGCTGTGCAGGTCTGCGATGAGATAAAAAAGCTCAGCAGATACAAACGCATCAACACGCTGGCAGTATATGGCGGCGCAAGCATTGAGCGCCAGATTGAAGCAATGGAACGCGGAGTTCACGTAATTGTGGGGACCCCGGGAAGAATAATTGACCACCTGAAGCGAGGAACACTGCGTTTAAGCAGGATAAAAATGTTTATTCTTGACGAAGCAGACAGAATGCTTGACATGGGATTCATTGACGACATAAAATTTGTGCTTGAACTGATTCCGCAGGACAAACAGACAGCACTGTTCTCAGCAACAATGCCTGAACCAATTGTTTATCTTGCAAAGGATTACATGAGAGACTACCAAATGATTTCGGTGAGCAAGGACGAAATAACAGTCGAGGAAATCGAGCAGGTGTATGTTGAGGTTGACTATTACAACAAGATTGACACTCTCAAAAAAATAATCCAGGTCGAGCAGATTGAGTCTGCAATAATTTTCTGCAACACGAAACTCGGGGTGGACAAGCTCCAGAGCATCCTGCAAAAGATGAGATACCACGCAGAAGCAATCCATGGAAACCTTTCGCAGGGCAGAAGAAACAAGGTTATGGCTGATTTCAAGGCAGGCAGAATCCAGTTCATGATTGCAACAGATGTTGCAGCGCGAGGGCTGGACATAAAAGGGGTAAGCCATATCATAAATTACAATGCGCCTAAAGACCCGAAAGATTATGTGCACAGGATAGGAAGAACAGGCAGGGCTGGAAAAACAGGCAAGGCAATCACATTCATTTCTGACCAGGATGCTGAAGCGCTCGGAAGCATTGAGTGGTACATCAACATGAAAATAAAGAAGGTTGATTATGGCGTGCCAAAGAGCAAGCAGCAGGGACCGCGCAGCCACGGCGGACAGCAGGGCGGATATGGCGGGCAACGCGGCGGATATGGGCAGCGCAGCGGGTATGGAGAACGCGGCGGAAACCAGGAAGCGCGACGCGAGCGCAACAAGTATGCCCTTGGCGAATTTTAAAAACCCTAAAGGTGATTAAAATCGTAGAACATGAAGAAAAAGTAGAAAAATTCTATACTACAGGCTCAAAAGTCAACCTGGCGGATTTTGATTCAACTGAGCTAAGAATAGACAATGAGGGATTTCTTTCATTCGGATACTGGGAAAACAAGACTGACAGATATCTTGACGCCACAAAGAGGCTGCTGAAATTTGTGATTGAGAACAGCGAGGTAAAAGACGCGGACAGGATTTTGAATGTCGCATGCGGCTTTGGCCCGGAATCCTTTGCTTATTTTGAACATTTCAAGCCGAACGAACTGATTGGGATTGACATAGCAAAAGTCCACACTGACTATGCGAACCTGAAAGCCAAGCAGCTTGGCGTGGCTGACAAGGTAAAATTTGTGCACGGAGACGCGGTTGCGCTGGATTTTCCAGACAGAAGTTTTTCGCACATACTCGGGATAGAAGGGCCTGCGCATTTCAACACGCGCGAAAAATTCTTCAAGTCAGCAGGGCGGGTGCTCAAGCAGGGCGGAGAACTTCTGCTTACTGACGTCATACTCGGAGAAAAATTCAAAGCATGGAATCCCCTGCACCAGACTGTCCTCAGGGTGGGGGCAAAGGGATGGGTTGTTCCGATGGCAAACGGGGTCAAGGAAGCCGCTTACAAAAAGCAGCTTGAAGATGCAGGATTTGAAATTGTTTTTTTGAAAAAAATAGGGGACAAAGTGTTCCCAGGATACAGCAGGAGCTTTGATTCGGAAGTCATACAAAAGCACACAAAGTGCATGGGGTTCATGACTTCAATGGGATTCACGTTCATAGGAAAGCTGCTCGGATGGCTTTACAAGAAAGGGTTCATAGAATACGTTTACGTGAAGGCGCGGAAGAAATAATTCATTTAGAATTCGTCAAGCGGGCTTTTGATTTTTTTCAACTCAACATTTGAGACGTGAGTATACCGTTCTGTCGTATTGAGCGATGAGTGCCCAAGCAGGGTTTGTATCTTTCTTATGTCAACCCCGTTTTCCAGCAGGTGCGTGGCGTACGAATGCCTAAGTGTGTGCGGGTGGACATTTTTTGTGATGCCTGCGCGCGCTGCAGCGAGAGTCACGACTTTTTGTATTGCGCGCTTTGAGAGCTGCTTTCCTTTTGTTGCAAAGATGTATTCAGACGGATACTTTCTGTTCTGCAGATACTCTTTCAGATTTGTGATGAATTTGTCAGAAAGAAGAATCATCCTGTCCTTTGCGCCCTTGCCGCTGCGCACCCATCCGGTTTTTTCCTCAAGCTCCAGGTCATTTATCTTCATGTTGATGCACTCGTTCAGGCGGATGCCTGTTGAGTAAATGAATTCAAGCATGAGCCTGTGCTTTTTGTTTTCAGTTAATTCAATCATGCGCCTGACTTCGTCTTTTGTGAGAACAACAGGCACCTGCTTTGGAATCTTAGGCGTCTTTATTGCAAAAGCTTTTTTCAGGACTTCGTTGTAAAAGAAAATCAGGGATGATTTTGCCAGGGCAAGTGTTGCATTTGAAACGCTGCGGCCAATCATGTCAGAAAGATAATTGCGGACATCGTTTTCATCAACAGCAACGGGCTCTTTTTTTATGAATTCAAGAAACTTGCGGTTGTAGAACAGATAGGTTTTGATTGTTTCATTGCTCAAGCCGCGCAGGCGTAGTTCGGTTTCAAGCTGTTTTAACATGCCAAATTAAACGAACTTTTGGATTATACATGTTTTGGTTTATACAAAATTTTATAAGTGGCGTTTTAGTAGCTTTATTTGGTGGGGTTCTTGAAAGCGTGCAATGATGAAAGACATTTATTTTTGCAAAACAGATGAAGAATGGCTCAAACATTCAGAGGAACTGGAATACCCCATACATGTTACGCCATGTTCTATAATAATAGACTATGATGATGACAATTGCATTTACAGACAACTTGACAACATACCTGCTGTTGCACGGCTGAACCACATAAAACAGCTTGGCATTGCAAATGAATGCAGGAATCTGGCAGGCAGCGGCCAGACGCGTTATATTCATTCGCTGATTTGTGCAACAAAAATTGATTATCTGGCGCAGATGAATAACCTTAACAGAGAGCTCGCAGTCACAGCTGCAATGATGCATGACATGGCAACAACGCCGTATTCTGACTCGGTTTCAAAAAAACTTAAATTGGGCGATGAAGCGAATTTTGAAAGCGTGCTAAACAGCAGCACTGGGGCGCTTGCATTCCTGGACAAGCATAACATTTCAAAAAAAGAGCTCTGCGACCTTGTGACAGGAAAGGATAAATCCGTGCTGGGGCAGCTTGTCAGCAGCAAAGGCTCGATTGATGTTGACAGGTGGAGTTATACCATATATGACGCCCAAAGAATTGGAAAACTTTCTTCTGTACTCGGCAACCCTTATTGCCCAGACCCGTTCAAGTCAATGAAAATTATTGACAACACTGTTGTGTTTGAAGATGTCAACGAAGTACGAAAGTTCCTTGAGACAAGAGTGTACATGTTTGAATCTGTTTACAGGAACGACGAGCTCATGGCAAAGGAAGCTTTTGTCGGCGAGCTGGCAAAGGAAATGTGGGAAAAAGGGATTATTAATAAGTCAAATATTTTCAGACTGGATGACAGCCAATTCGAAAGTTTATGCCACAGATATAATGAAGAACTTTCAGCCCGAATATTCCATGTAGGATATTTTGACAGTTATGGCAAACTGCCTGCCGGTGAAGAAGAGGTACGGCAATTCATGGCAGGCATCACAGACAGGCCTTTTGTCGTAAAAAAAGGGTTCTCCATGAACCCCGCCACAGACACGCCTGTGCTGTTTAAGGGAAAAGTGAAGCCGTACAAAGAGATTGATATGCCGCATTCCAACAGCTTACAGATGAGAGCGGACTCTTTCAAATATACTGCAGTGTACGGGTTTGAAGAGGACTCAGAACTTGCAAAAGCTGTTCGCAAGGCAGAGGCAAAGTTCGGAAGAGTGAATGCCCCGACAGAAACTAAATAAGTTCTGACAATCTTGATTTTACCATGATAATCAGAACAGCAAAAATAAAAGATTTGCCAGCTGTGCTTAAACTTGATTTAATGCTGAAAAAAGACCAGAACAGATACAACAAGAAGTATTTTGCACTTGCAGGTGAAAAGAGCCTGGTAAAAGAAACAAAAAAGTTCCTGAAAGGAAAACTAAACAGCAAAAAATCGCGCATTTTTATTGCAGAAGCGAATGGAAAAATAATAGGAATCTGCATGGCTGAACTTGAAAAGCGGCCGCCAATATTCAAATACAGGAACAATGGTTTTATTGAATCAGTTTATGTCCTGCCTGTGTTCAGAGGAAAAGGAATTGGAACCCTGCTGCTCAAAAGCGCAATTAAATGGCTGAAAAAGAACAAGATGTCTTTTATCACGCTTGCAGTCCATGAGCAAAATATTCCTGCAATAAATGCCTATAAAAAATCCGGATTTGTTAATTTTTTCAATAAAATGCTGAAGGTGTTATGAAATGTTGGACTTTGACAAGCTGATTGACGAGCACCTGAAAAAGGAAAATCGTCCGAAAGGGATTGGGAGATATTATCCGAGCGAAGCAGGAACCTGCATGCGAAAAATCTGGTACTCGTACAAGTTTCCCTCTGAAGTTGAGCCAGAGCTTCTCAAGATTTTTGAGATGGGAAACATAGTCCATAATTTTGTTGTTGAAGTTCTGAAGAGCGAAAAAGTCAAGGACATTGAGCTTCTGGAATCCGAATTCCCGTTCAGGGAAGAGGTTGAAGATTTCATGATTTCCGGCAGGATTGACAATCTCATCAAAATTAAGGCGAGCGGGAAGATTTACCTGGTCGAGGTCAAGTCAACGAAGAGCATTGATTATGTAAAGGAAGCTTCACCGCACAATGTGCAGCAGCTCCAGCTTTACATGCACTTCACAGGGGTGCACAACGGCTTTTTGCTTTACATCGACAAGTCAAACCTGAAGACAAAGACTTTTGAAATAGAGTACAGCGAGGAAGAGGCAAAGCGGATTCTTGAGCGCTTCAAGTCGCTGCACAAGCACCTTAAAGAAGAAAACCTTCCCGAAGCAGAGGGCAGAAGCCACAAGGAAATCAAATGGATGTGCGGCTACTGCGAATACAAGGACAGGTGCCACACAGACACGCCAAAGGCAAAACACGAAGAGGAATAATTATTTTTTCATTTTCTTAATAATGCGCCAGGCAACTATCCCAAAGACAGCAAGGATTATCAGCAGTGTAACGAAAACAGCTATCTTGTCCTGGAAGTTTGTTGCGACGCCTTCCATCACAAGTATTGCGCCGGTAGCCAGCCCTGTTATGCGTATGAAGTTCTCGCTCAACAGCAGCCCGACAAGCAGTAATATGAATCCTATCGGCGCAAAGATGTAGAAGCGCATCTGGTTGTACGGCTTCATGGCGTCTTCATATGCCTTGTTGCATGAGTCCCAATATGCCTGGTTTTCAGCATCGGTTTTTGACTCGACAGCAATAGGCTTGCAGTAAGTGTCATATCTTGGCTCTTCAATGAAGATGCTTGTCCCTACATTGACAAGCGCTACAAAAATAATTGTCATAACTATGCTGGCCAGTATTGTGAGCCCGAGCTTGCTTACCATGAGGTATCCAAAAGCCGGGCATATTTATAAAGTTCTGCTAAGAGCCGGCAGAAAACGCACATTTAAAAAATATAACCGAGTTCTAAAAAATATGATTTTATTAAAAGGGCTAAAAAGACGAGCACGCAGGCAGGCAAGGGAGACGCTGGACACTCTCATAGTGGAATCCGTCTGCAAGGACTGCATCCCAAAAACAAGATATGGCATACAGGATTATTTGCGGGAGCAAGGATTTGAAGTCAGTGACGAGACAATCGGGAGGCATGCGAAGAAACTGCTGTACTGCTTAACTTACAGGGAGATAAGAAAAGAATCGAATACGCTTGTTTCTACAGAATTCAGAATGCCCGACCGCACCCAATTTTACCTTCCAAAAGATGCTAACATGCGTGAAAAAGCACTGCGCAGATTTGCGTATTCCAAATTACAAAAGTTGTATAAATATGAAGTGAGTTAGAAAACTATTGAGGTGATAGTCATGGCGACAAAAAAGAAGCATCATGCAAAGAAAAAATCAAAATGCAGCTGCAAGAAATGCAAATGCAAGTAGTAATATAACTTATTTTTCTTTTTTTATTGTATAAGAAAACTCCAGTCGTATCCCTTTTTCTGGCGGTAATGCTCCAGCACTTTCTTGAAAAATTCGCTGACTGACTCAGGAGTCCGTTCAACTTTGCCTTCGATTATTCTTTGTTTTTGTGAAGGTTCGTCAAAATCCTGGTAATAGGACCGTGCAGTAAGCCCTGACTCATAAGTCTCAACCAAAACCAGGCATACCAGAGTTTTGTCAAAATGAGTGATGAGCACATAATTGTTTTTATCGTCTATAACACAAGCAGAATCCCTGATAAGCCCTTTTGCTTTGCAGTTCTTCCCTACACTGTCCAGAAGGGATTCGAGCTCAGGAGATTTTACCCACTCCCTGAATTGTTTCCTGTACGCTTCAAAGCCCTGGGCCTCGGGTGCGGTTTCCATAAAAAAACAAAATCTGCTTTGGCTTATAAAGTTTACTACTGAGGGGTGTATACACTTCTTTTTATTGGGGCTGTGTTTTGGGTTTTATACAACATTTGTTGGAGGTGAAATATTGGAAAAGAACAAAATGATTTTTACGGGAATGATTATCCTTGGAATCTGCATTCTGGCGGCAATTGGCATTATCGGCTTCGGGGTTGTTTCATGGACAAGCTCGTTCAGCCAGAAGACAATCAGCGCGACAGGCGAGGCAGAGAAGATAGTTGCGCCTGACCAGGCTGTGATAGGCATAGGCTACACTGTAACAAAAGCCACTGCCGCAGACGCGCAGAGCGACATGAACACAGTGATGGACAAGGTGATTGCTGGCCTGAAAGCAAGCGGAATCGCGGACGCAGACATCAAAACAACTTACTTTGACGTAAGCCCGGCATACAACTGGAGCAGCGGAACCTCGGAGATTTACGGCTACACCGCAACACATAATATAGATGTCAAAACAACAGAGTTCAGCAAGGCGGGGGCAATCATTGACACGGCAACACAAGCTGGCGCGAACCAGATAAACAGCGTGAGATTTGAGCTGAAAACAGACACTGAGAAAACAATAAAGCAGGAACTGTTCACACTGGCGTCACAGGATGCGCGCACAAAAGCTGACAGCATTGCAACAGGGCTCGGCACATCAGTCAAGAGCGTGAAATCTGTTTCAATAAGCGACTACTATTACCCGCCAATCATGTATGCATATGACTCAGTTTCAAAAGCAGAGGCTGGAGTTGCACAGACAAGCGTGTCGCCAGGCGAGCTGACAGTCTCAGTGAGCGTAAATGTTGAATTCTTAATTTAATCCTTTTGTTTTCTTATTTTTGTTTTTTTTCACTCTGAAAAAGTTTAAAAGGCAGTATCCTCTCAATTTAAGACAGGGAAATGTTGATGGTTGAGGTGGAAAAATGAATTCTAAGGGAGAGAGCAGACTAAATTTAATTCTAAACAGGTTCGGAGCGTCAAAAGCATCCGCATCACTGAAGATTTTCCTCGCACTCATCATTTTCGGCATAGCGTCAGCTTTCCTCCTCGGCGTTGTCTTCGCAACACACAGCTATTCGCCAGCCCCGGCAACAGTTCCAAACTGGACAAGTTCATGCGGCAACAGTGACGAAGGTCCAGGACCTGGAGATGCAATGATAAACCTGACAAAAAATATCACGCTGACAGCAACAGGCAATGACACTTCATATCTCAACTTAACGCTCCTCAACTCAACTTCAAATTATACAATCCAAGACTTCCTCACATTCTACCCGGCAAGCACGCTTAGCTGTTTAAAATCATCAGACACTTTAATTGAATGCACCAACACAACTGCAAATGTTCTGGCAGGGACTGGAATGACAGTCCAGTTTAATACATCAGTCAACAGGAGCAGGCTTTGCATGGCAAACGGGCTGGACATGTTTTATTGGAATATATCAACCCTGGACAATGAAACCAGTTTTAATTCTACGATATTGATAGACAAATTTGATTCACAAAGCCCAATGCCTTCAGGCATGATGATAACATCAACCAAATACACAAACGGTTCAAATTGGTTTGTAACAAGCCCGTATGATCTAACAGTTCCAACCGGGACAGACGGGAGCGGTTCAGGAATAAACACAAGCTCATGCGTGTATACAACGAATATGAGCGGAATGCCTACTGTATGGACTGCAGCTACGTATGCAGACCCCAACTGTACAAAAACAGGAATAACAATTGCAGACGGTGTTTTGCACCAATCAAGTTTAGCTGTATCTGACATTGCAGGCAACCGTGGCGGATCTGGCTCATTAGACATTTATGGAGACGCATTAGCTCCAACAATCACATGGAATTCCCTTGCCAGCGCATACAAATTAGGCACAATAGTCACGCTTAATGTAACAGCCGCAGACGCGGGCTCAGGAGTCAATACGTCTGCGTTCACATTTAATGTTTCCTGCACAGGCAGCTCAAACGGCTCGCTTGGCGCGCTAACATGCACGCCGGGCTTGGTTCCCAAATCAACAGAATGCACACAGGCCTGGACAGCCCCAGATGCAGTTGCAAACTGCAACATAACTGCAAACGCAACAGATGCCCTCGGGCAGACAAATACAAGCATCGCAAACCTGAACATTGACTTTGGATGCGGAGACAACATTTCATATTCAACCGTATTAATCCATAATATAACAGGATGCACCTCAGGCGCTCTTTTCATCAATACAAGCAATTTAGTTCTTGACTGTGACGGATATGCAATAGATGGATACGATGTCACAGAATCAGGCATTGAAATATCCCCAGGAATCGAAAATGTAACAATCCAAGACTGCATTATTTGGGGTTACACTGACACAGCCGGCATCGTGGGCAACGGACTTGGCAGCAGCGACGGCAACATAAGCATAGTATCCAACACATTTTATAGCAATGGACAGGCTATCCTCTTGAATGCAACTTCAGCAGGAAGCAATGATTATGACATAAACAGCAATATAATCTACAACACAACAGATGCTTCAAAGGATGCAATCTATGTTGGAAGTTCGGGAAACATCTACATAGACCACAATGAGATTTATAGTGCTGCCAGCACAGGAATATCTGTGCGTTCATCAAGCGGAACAATCTCAAACAATGTAATAAACAACACTCTTACAGGATACGGCATTTCAACAAATGCATTCGCAGGAGTTATAGAACTCAATAATGTTTCGTATGCAGAACGCGGAATCAATTATTTTGCATCAGGCCCCATTGCGAACATTACAAACAACACTTTGAATATCAATGACTACGGATTATACATCTCTTCAAGCATGGACATATCAGTATGGCATAATAATGTATATAATAATACTATGAATGTTCTTTCAACTAGCCCCATTGAATTGTCCTATAGCAGCGAAGGAAACTACTGGGGACACGATGGATGCCCTGTGTTCAGTGCAGGGATAGATTCAAACTCAGCAACTGTAATCGACAGCTACGCTTACAATACATCAAGCGGATGGCTGACAACAACACCAGCGTTCTGCGCGCCGCAAATAATTACATTTGCAGATGTTTTCAGTGGCTTTGCATATGCGAACATAGGAATCGGAGAATCAATGGCGATGCCATTTGTTCTGGATGTTTATGTTAACATAACAAACACAACACCAGCATGGGTGAATCTTACAGGAGCTGGCGGCAGTTTGTGCATGGAGAGCTATGCGCCTAATGTAATGCTCAGCTATGAGGATTTGGGAGACGGCCCTGTATTCAACGCAGAGTGCACATTAAACAAAACAATACTTGCAACGCTGGGTCCACAGCATAACCTGACTGCGGTGGCATACTATGTGTCGTCACCAGCTATAACAAACACACAAAATTTCACATTGAATTCTGACTTTGAACGCCCAGTTATGAACTTTGGATGGTGGGACACAACAGGCGGGGACGGAACTCCTGTAAAATTTGTAAGCCCTGAGAACATGTTTAACAGGCAGGACATATTTTTCTCGCCAACAGACAATGCCGTACGGATAAGAGTTAATGTAACAGACAACAGCGTAGTGTCGTATGTGGAAGCAAATATGACTTCGCTTGACAGCGCAATGGCACTGACAGGCGGAAACTGCAGCGGAGTTGTAAACCTTACAGGTGTCGGCGGAAATTTCTGGGAATACAACTGCAGCCTTGGAGGCTTCAACAGAACGTTCATACAGGATGTCCTGAACGGAGGCACATTCAGCCCGGTATTCGAAGGACAGACAGACGTACAGATAGCAGCACATGATGTATTCGGAAACCCGACTGCAATAGCGTATAATACTTCTGAAATCACACCAGTGGAATGCGTGGGATACGTAGAGGGGCAATGCATGTCACTTGTTACACCGATAGTCATACATGACATTGAAGTGATGGGGCCGACAAGCATCAGCGCCATACATGACCAGATAGAAGAATTTTCTGGCTGCATATGGGGAGCAAACTGCAGCGCATGCGGACCAGGAGAAACCCCTGAGACAGACGGATGTTATGAAGCTGCACAGCTTTGCTTCCTGTTTGGTTCGCAGACAACAAACTTCAGCAATGTTGCAAATTTCTCGGATGTAAACTTTTCGGTTGAGATGCAGGTAAACATGTCATGCCTTGAAGAAGCTGGAGGAATTGTGACTGACATACCCATGCCGACTGGACACACAACAATGATGAAAGTGAATTTCAGCAGCATTGACTTCAACAGCCAGGAGACTGCTGGAAAACTTGCACAGCTTCCAGAAAACCTCAACGTGTACATAAGCCCGGCAGGAACTTTCGGGGACTCGTACATTATGCTGAACTCAAGCTACTTTGAGATGCTGAATGCTTCCGCAACAATCGTGTTCTATCACTTGCCATTCATATCAGCGCCGTATGTTTACGGAATTGGGGGCGCAGTGACTGCCACACCGACAATAACATGGGCGCCATTCAATGATGACTTGTGGGACGGACGACCTGCTGGAAACCTTACATTCAATGTAGGTGGGTTCTCAGGATACGAGATAACAGACTCAATAAAGCCGACAGTGGTGATTGATGCGCCGGCAGCAGGCACAAACCTGACTGTTAACACAACATGGCTTAACATGACTTTGAACGGGACAGGCACACAGATAAGCAATGTGCTTGTGTATGATGGAGCAGTACTTAAATACAATTACACAGCAAATGAAAGCATGTGCCTGAATGTAACGCTCGGTTCAGAGCTGTTCTTCTGCAACATTTCGCTTACAGGGCTGGCAGACGGAACGCACACACTGACTGTCCAGGCATTTGACTTTGGCGGAAACGAATCGCCGGGAAACAACAACACCACAACGCGGGCATTTATAATTGACTCGAGTGCGCCAAACATCACGATAACAGCGCCTGTGTCAAATGCAGTGCTTAACGCAGCAATGCTTCCGTACAATATAACCGGAACAGCAGCTGACAATTATGTGGGCATATCAAATATAACGTGGTATATAGACAATGCTGAACAGGGCACAGTTGACATGTCGCCACTGCCATTGTGGTGGACAAGCTGGAACCCCTCAGACGGAGTGTACAACATTACTGCGCAGTCATGCGACTATTTCAGCAACTGCGCAAATGCGACAGCAGTAACACTGATAACAGTTGATGCGCTAAAACCAAAAATCTCAATAACCTACCCGACAAACAACCTTAACATCTCGTCATCAACGCTGGTAGTGAACACAACGACAAACGAGACAAACCCGAACAGGCTTCTTGTTTATGTCAACGGTGCATTAACAAACAACACAACATACTCAAGCGGGGAACAAAACAACACAATTGTGCTTACCCTTGCAGACGGAACATATGTTGTGTATGCAACTGCAACAGATACGGCAGGAAACTCCAATACAACATCCAATTACACTGTAATGATAGACACGACTGCGCCGACACTGAACATTATAACACCAACTAATAATTCATATCAAAACCGCAACAATACAATAGTTAACTGGACAGTGAACGATACAAACTACAACTACACTTACATTGAACTTTACAATTCAACAGACGACCTCGCAGCGAACGGCACAGTCCCGTATACGTTTGGGCCATACACTTATCCGAACTATATAGTAAATTGGACAGATGTGCCAGACGAGGTTTACAGGCTTGTATTAGTTGCATACGACATAGTGGCAAATAACAGGACAGAAACGGTTTATAATATTACAGTTGACACGACTGCGCCAAAGATTGCGGTATCGTACCCGGCAAACAACAGCAACTCAACCAGCTCGACTGTGACAATAAATGTGACAACAAACGAAACAAATGCAAACTCAATGAAACTGTATGTTGGTGGCTTGCTTGTCAACACGACAAGTTACACGGCAGGAAACAACAAGGTAAAAACATTCACTGTCAGCATGGCAGACGGCAACAGAACATTCTATGCGAATGCAACAGATTTGGCTGGGAACTACAATGCAACAGGAACGTATTACATAATAGTTGACACGACTGCGCCGGCAATGAGCAGCATATTTGCTGATACAATCACAAATGAAAGCGCAGACATACACGTGACAACAAACGAGATAGCAAATTGCTCTGTTGATTTCGGAACTGATACGTCATACGGCTCGGTTGCAAGCTCAGTAAGCGGAAGCGGAGCGCTAAGCCTCGCAATTCCAAGCGCAGCCCAGGGAACATTGTATTATTACAGATGGAACTGCACTGATGTCTACGGAACCAGCGGAGTAAGCGCAGGATACACGTTCACAACAGCGAACTACCAGACAGATACGATTGTCAACACAACAACCACAAACATGACATTCAACTTTACAGAGGACGGAACCAATACGACAAATGCAGGCGTTGAGATTTCGCTCAATGAAACAATTGATGCGACTGTCAAAATTGCAAAGGGAATAGCCCCGACTGCAAATTTCAGCGCGTCCGGCATAACAGGACTTGGAACGTACTACACAATTGAGTCAGATGAAATCAACAGCACAAATGCCGAGTGGCTGATGATAAAGCTGTATTATGAGGACTCGCAGGTGCCAATCGGGATAAATGAATCCACACTCAGGCTGTACTGGTACAACACAACAAGTTCAGCATGGGAAATCATAACACCTGGCGGAGTTGATACAGTAAACAACTATGTCTGGGGTAACACAACGCACTTCAGCGAGTACACAATCGCGGGAGCAGCAGACACAGAGGTAACAGCACCAACATCACCAGGCGGCTCAAGCGGAGGAATACCTTCTGCGGGACTGACTCATGAAGTCAATCTTGACGTGCAGGTGACATACACGCAGGCAGGAATGGCTGTGAAGGACAAGATAAACTTCACTCTTAACGGAGAGAAGCACGTGCTAACCCTTTCGTCAATGATGATTGACCAGATTGTTGTTGACATAAGCTCGCTTTCGCAGAGAATAACAGTGGACATGAACACGCCAAAAGCAGTTGACCTTGACGGAGACGGGATAAACGACCTTGAACTGAAACTGACAAAGATAATAGCTGGACGGGCGGATTTGACGCTTACAAAGATTACAGCGACAGGAGCTGCAGCAGAGCCTGAAGAGGTTACAGTTGAAACGCCGGCAGAAGTTCCGACAGAAGAACCGCAGCCAACAGTGACTGTAATCAGCGAAGAAATCAAGGCAGTTTCAGGCAACTACGGGATATACATTGTAGCTGCAATAGCCTTGCTGGGAATCATAGCAGTAACGTATTACGTGTTCTTCAGAAAGAGGTAAGCCTCCTTTCTTTTTTATTTTTTTATTATTTTCACTCTAATAAAGTTTAAAAGGGAGCATGCTCTATTCTAAAGACAGGGAAATGTTGATGGTTGAGGTGGAAAAATGAATTCTAAGGGAGAGAGCAGACTAAATTTGATTCTAAACAGGTTCGGAGCGTCAAAAGCATCCGCATCACTGAAGATTTTCCTCGCACTCATCATTTTCGGCATAGCGTCAGCTTTCCTCATCTATGGAGTTTATGCCATAGACTTAAGGCACATCAGCGATGGCAATGCAATCGCAGCAGATAACGAGACAATCGAAATTCCTGCGGAAGAAATTGCAGCCGAAGTTTCAGAAGCCACAGCACTTCCTGAAAAGCCCCAGGCAGTATTTGCTGACAGGCCGGGTTTAACGCCGAAAGAAAAAGATATCAATGCAAAAAACACATTTGAAAGAAAATTTCCGTCTTTAGCTAACGAGTATATCCTGTTCCTTAAAAGCCCGATGAAGGTTGAAGGGCCATCCATTGCGTCTGTAACAAATTCAGAACAGCTGCAGAAAACAATGTCTGACAGGGGAATCAAGACGTATAATACAATACCTGAACTCAATGCAATCATTGCCTATGTGCCTGATTCGCAAATTGACTCAGTAAATAGGATTCCTGGAGTGGAAAATGCTGAGCCCATCAAATATTTTCATTCCCTGCTTAATGTAAGCATACCCACAATAAATGCGGATGATGTATGGGATTTGGGATACAATGGCACAGGCGTTGATGTCTGCATAATTGACACGGGCGTTGACAAGTGGCATCCAAGCATCAAGCAGGCAACCGCGTCTGCAGATTTCACAACACACGACTGGTGCATTGACCTGGGCTTACAGAATCATGGCTATGACGAGGGAGTATTCCAGTCAGTTGTCGGCTCAAACAGACAGTTTAACATGTCGCTGAATGTAACAAACTCAACAATGAACTGGCTTGAAGTCGGAGTGACATCTTATTACAACGGCAACTGGAGCGGTGATGAGCAAAGGTATGACATGACAATCTTTTGGCCAAATAACACAAAAATAAATGACACAAATTCCATTCCAAATGCAAATATGCGCATTGACGATGACTTAAATTATTGGGCGGTTCTGAACCTTTCAATCGGCAGTGTAACCGGGCTTTATACAATCCAAATAGATGAGACAAACATCGGAACCAGCATGGATTACCCGCTTGTTATTTGGGGCTCAAATGTAACATGGCTGTACACTAACTTTTACGAATACAGCGGTTACATCTGCGATACATTTAACACAACATACTCAAATTTTAATCCATACGAATCAACTGACAGCGTCTTTAAGGACAGGCGCGCATTCAACAACATTGTTGCAAATGATGACGCTGGACACGGGACTCATGTAGCAGGAACAGTAGCAAGCAACAACACAACTTATGAAGGAGTTGCGCCCGGCGCAAACTTGTATATTGCAAAAGCTCTTGACATGTACGGGATGGGTACAACACCAGGAGTTATAGACGCAATACTCTGGTGCCAGAGCAAAGATGTTGATTTAATAAGCATGAGCCTTGGAGGAGCTGCAGGACAGGGATGCAATGATTCTGAAGTTGTAATTTTGGACTCTGTGGTTGCAGACAATATGCTCCCAATTATTGCCGCGGGCAATGAAGGAGAACATGGCGCAGTTACAATAGGCTCGCCCGGCTGTGCAAGAAATGTTTTGACAATCGGCGCAGTTAATGACAGCGATGTTATAGCATGGTTCTCAAGCCAGGGGCCGACAAACGACACAATGCCACGAATAAAACCTGAAGTTGTTGCGCCTGGTGTAGCAATCTATTCAACAATACCAACAGGCAGATGGGACAATATGCAGGGGACATCAATGGCAACACCGCATGTTGCGGGTTTGGCTGCCCTGATCAGGCAGGCGCATCCAACATGGACGCCTGGACAGATTAAAGCGGCAATCATAAATTCCGCCAACCAGACAAAAGTTGGGTTTGGAGCGCATAATACTACATATGGATATGGAAGAGTTGATGCACTTGAAGCAGTCAATGACACGTGGGTGGCATCAATAAATATGACAAACGACACAATAGACAGCACTTTAAAAATGAATCTTACAGCTGCAAAAAACCTGAAGGTAACAATATACTGGGAGGAAAACGCATCAGACAGCCACAGCAGGATATATCTTAACCTGACAAACAGCAGCGGTGATATTGAGGACGAATCAAGTGACAGAAATGAAACAATACAGCTGGCTGCAGTAGCTTCAGCAGCAGCTGGCGAATACCACATAAGAGTAATCGGGGACCATGTACACGGTACAAAGATTGTCTGGATTGCAACAAATGTACCTTTATCCGAATCTATACCTCCTGTGCTGACGATTGTTTCGCCGCAGAACGCAACTTACGGAGCGTCTGTTGAGTTCAATGTTTCCACAAACGAGGCAGCAAGCTTATGCGTTTCCAGCCTGGACGGGGCAGCAAATGTCTCGATGGGCAACACTTCGTTAACTGCATGGAACTACACAAGCTCAGGCATGACAAGCGGCCTGCACAATGTAACGTTCTACTGCAATGACACTTCAGGAAACTGGAACCTTACACCTGTACGCTATTTCACATCTGACATCAGTGCGCCGGTTGTAACAATAATATCACCGCAGGACACAACTTACGGAAAGACAGTTGCATTCAATGTTTCCACAAGTGAAGCGGCAGCGTGGTGCAACATCACAATGGATGGAATTGTAAACATTTCGATGAGCAACACTTCAGCAACGTCATGGGCATACACAAATTCCAGCATGATAGACGGAGGGCACAATGTGACTTTCAGGTGCAATGATTTGTACAACAACACAGGCACAAATCTGACCAATTTCACAGTTGATGCGGTTGAACCTTTGATAACAATTGTTGTGCCACAAAACACAACTTATGGAATCAACGTCACATTTAACATAACCACAAATGAAGCAGCGTCAGCCTGTAATTTCAGCCTGGACGGGGCTGCAAATGTCTCAATGACAAATATTTCAACAACTGCGTGGGGATACTTTAAGACAAACATGGCTGAGGTGCTGCATAACCTAAAGTTTTACTGCACTGACCTGTACGGCAACACAAATATAAGCGCCACTGTGTACTTTTCAGTCAACACGAGCTTCTTAGCAACAATAACATATCCTGCAAACCAGCCGTATAATACTGTAAACATGACTGCCAATGTCTCCACAACTGCAAATGCAGATGTGTGCCTGATAAGCATTGACGGCGGAGCAAATGCTTCGATGGGCAATTCAACTCCAACAGCATGGAACTACAGCATGATAGACTTGTCAGAAGACGTACACAATCTCAGCGTGTGGTGCAATAACAGCGGCGGAACCCTTGCAACAACAGCAACAGGCTCATTCACAATTGATTTGACAGAACCGATGATAACGATGGTTGCGCCCGGAAACACAACGTACGGCACAACTGTGGTATTCAATGCAACAACAAATGAAGCAGCGTCATGGTGCAACTTCAGCCTGGACGAAACGACAAATGTGAGCATGACCGGAGCTGCAGCTTCATGGGCATACACAAATTCAAGCATGACAAATGGAGGGCACAATGTGACTTTCTACTGCAGCGACTTGGCAGGGAACGCCAACAACAGCGCAATAAGAATTTTCACAGTTGATGCGATTTTACCTGTGATAACAATAAATTCCCCTGCAAATACGACATACAATACAACCACGACTTTGTTTAATGTTACAGCAAACGAAAATGCTTCATGGTGCAGGTATAGCCTGGACGGGGCTGCAAATGTCTCAATGACCAACAGCTCGATGACATCATGGTTTAACTCCACCACTGTAGCAGAGAACAACCATAATGTTGTGTTCTACTGCAGCGATGTTTACAGCAACATCAATTCTACAACTGCGCTGTACTTCATCACAGACACAACAAAGCCGGTGATAGCAATAGTCTCGCCAGGCAACACAACGTACGCCAACACAACAATCTGGTTCAACATAACAGTAACAGAAACGCGCCCGGACAACTGCGTCTACAGCCTGGACGAAGCAGCAAATGCGACAATGACAAGGAGCGGAAGCGCATGGAATGCTTCAAAGAATGACTTTAGCGGAGAAACACAGCACAACATAACATATTACTGCAATGATACAGCCGGAAATGTGAATGGCAGCGCAATGAGATACTTTGTAGTTGATACTGTCGCGCCGCGCGTTACGATACTCTTGCCGCTGAATAACACAAAATTCAATAACCAATATGTCAATTTCAGCGTAAATGCGTCTGACGCCAACATTTTACAGCTCAAGATGATAGAAGACAATTATGTAGCGCAGACAGTGAATCTTTCCAGCTCAGGAATAACTAATGTAACACTGGACATCGGCCCTGGAACGCATGTAATAAAAGCGAATGTCACGGACAGCGCAGGAAATTACAATTTAACTGACAGCACCATAGTTTTGATGGATACCATAGCGCCGGTAATGTCAGGCATCAGCGAAGAAGACATAAATGACACCTGGGTAACGTGGCTGGTAACAACAGATGAAAATGCAACCTGTTTTGTAGAGTATGGCACCGACACAGGATATGGAAGCACAACAGGGAGTTCAACTGGAGAAGGTTCGCATGAACATACTTTAGCTGGGATTGATGCAGCAACGCTTTACCACTACAGATGGAACTGCACTGATACATACAACAACAGCGCAGTAAGCAGCGATTACACATTCATAACAGCAAACCACCAGACAGATACGATTGTCAACACAACAACAACAAACATGACATTCAATTTCACAGAGGACGGAACAAATGTAACAAGTGCAAAGATTGAGATTTCGCTCAATGAAACAATTGATGCGACTGTCAAAGTTACAAAAGAAATCACTCCGACTGCAAATTTCAGCGTGTCCGGCATAACCTTGATTGGAACGTACTACACAATTGAGTCAGATGAGATTAACTCGACAAATGCCGAGTGGCTGATGATAAAGCTGTACTATGAAGACTCGCAGGTGCCAATCGGGATAAATGAATCCACATTAAGACTGTACTGGTACAACGCAACAAGTTCAGCATGGGAATTGGTTACTCCTGGCGGGGTTGACACAGGGAACAACTATGTATGGGGCAACACAACGCACTTCAGCGAATATGCAATCGGTGGAGCAGCAGACACAGAGGAAGTAACACCAACATCACCAGGCGGCTCAAGCGGAGGAATACCTTCTGCGGGACTGACTCATGAAGTCAATCTTGACGTGCAGGTGACATACACGCAGGCAGGAATGGCTGTACGGGATATGATAAACTTCACTTTGAACAGAGAGAAGCACGTGCTAACCCTCACTTCAATGATGCTGGATCAGGTTGTAGTTGACATAAGTTCGCTTTCGCAGAGAATAACAGTGGACATGAACACGCCAAAAGCAGTTGACCTTGATGGAGACGGGATAAACGACCTTGAACTGAAACTGACAAAGATAATATCTGGACGGGCTGATTTGACGCTTACAAAGATTACAGCGACAGGAGAAACAGCAACACCTGAAACAGCTGCAACTCAAGCGCCTGCAGAGGCACCAGCAGAGGTTTCTACAGAGCAGCCAACAGGAATCCAGGCGGTTTCAAGCAACTACGGAGTATACATTGTAGCTGCAATCGCACTGGCAGGGCTTGGAGTATTGATATATTACGTGTTCTTCAGAAAGAGGTAAAACCTCCTTTCTTTTTTATTTTATTTTTATTGCAAAATATTTATAATGCCACCTAAATTAGTTCTTGGCATGAACCAGCATGAAAAAGACGTGGAAAATTTCTATTCAAAAGGCGCGCGCAGGGTTGTGAAGGAAGGCGAGAATTTCAAGCATTTCTCTGAGGGGTTTATCTCATTCGGATACTGGGAGCCTGGGGACACTTATGTTGACGCTGCAAAGCGCCTGCTCAGGTTCTTCATTGACAACAGCGGAATAAAAAAGGCAGGCAGGATTTTGAATGTCGCATGCGGATACGGGGCTGAGTCATTCGCGTACTTCAAGAAGTTCAGGCCAGGCGAGCTGATTGGGATAGACATAACCCAGGCGCATGTTGATTACGCAAACTGGAAAGCAAAAGAGCTTGGTGTTGCGAAAAAAGTAAAGTTCGTTCATGGCGATGCGGTTGCGCTGGATTTCCCTGACGCAAGCTTCTCGCACATACTCGGGATAGAAGGGCCTGCGCATTTCAACACGCGCGAAAAATTCTTCAAGTCAGCAGGGCGGGTGCTTAAAAAGAAGGGGGAACTTCTGCTCACTGACATAATTTTGGGAGAAAAATTCAGAAAATGGAACCCAGTCCACCAGATTGTTCTAAGGGCAGGAGCAAAAGGATGGGTTGTTCCAATCATAAACGGCATCAAGGAAAAGGAATACGTGAAGCAGCTTGAAGGCGCGGGATTTGAAATTGTTTTTTTGAAGCGCATCGGCGACAAAGTGTTCCCTGGCTATGCAGGGCATTTTACAGAAGAAAAAAGAAAAGAGAACAGGAAGCGAATGAGCTTCTTTGCAGAACTGGGGCTTACAAAAATAGGAAGGATGCTCGGATACCTTTACAGGAAAGGGTTCATCGAGTACATCTATGTAAAGGCGCGGAAGAAATAAGTTTTTAAACAGACAAATATTGTAATTTTTCGGTGGGGTTCTTAGAAAGGTGAAATCATGCATGACAACATATTTTTAGACTTGATGGCAGGAGACAGCGAACTGCTGCTTGTTATAAACAGCCAGGACGAGAAGCTAAAGAAGAAGGATGATTTTCTTGGAGAGATATTCGAACGAAAGGACGGCATGTGCTCGTACATGCAGGTGGCAAGCCTTGCCTCTGTGCTGTATCCTGACGGAACAAGACTGGACAGCACTTTCAAAGAAAACAGCAAAAACTATATTTTTAAGATAATTGACAAAAAAAGAATTGAGGGCAGGAACCCTGTCATCAGCGGAAAAGCCTATGCGTATGAGCTAAAGTCTAATTCATTTTCTGAAATAGGGGAAGACGTAATAGTGCGGATAAAAAATGTGCTTGGCTACAAGGTGCCTGCGACACTCAAGTCCTGAAATTATACCATATCTTTCTGTAAGTACTTATAATATAGGTGCTTTGCCAACTCAGTTACTGCAAAATATGCCAGCAGGATTGCTGCAATTGCTGCGAGAAGCCCCAGCGGAAGCGGCACGAACTTGAACAGCTGCCCTATCCGGGAGAACTGGACAATGAAAAGCGTGACTGCTATTGTTGCAAGCGAAACCAAAATCAGGGGCTTGCTTGGCAGCTTGCTTGCGAAGAAAGGCTTTCTGCTGCGCACTGCAAACACAATGATTATCTCTGAGAGCCCGCTCTCGAGGAACCATGCTGTGCGGAACATGTCAGCGCCTGCATTAACCACAAACAGCAGGACAAAAATTGTCACGAAATCAAACACCGAGCTGATTGCGCCGAGAAATGCGCTGAGCTTTACAATGTGCGAAAGATTCCAGCGGCGAGGCTTCTTCAGCTCAGAATCGTCAACAGTGTCGGTTGCAACAGCCATCATCGGGGTGTCTGACAAAGCATTGTTCAGAAGAATCTGTGTGGGAAGGAGCGGAAAAAATGAAAGGAACGGCGAAATTATCCCGAGAGTGCCCATGTTCCCGAAGTTCGCGCTGATTGTGTTGACAATGTATTTCACAATGTTGCTGAAAATAATCCTGCCCTCGCGGACTCCTGTGAGAACAACATCCAGGCCTTTGCGAAGCAGGACAATGTCAGCAGCGTCCTTTGCAACATCAACCCCGCTGTCAACTGAGATGCCGACATCAGCCTCCTTGAGTGCAGGCGCGTCATTTGCGCCGTCGCCAAGATATGCAACAATGTGCCCGCTCTCGCGGAGCGCCTTTATTATCCTGTATTTGTGCTCGGGGTTTATCCGCGCAAAAATAACAGTCTCGTCAGCAATGTTTTTCAGCTCCTGCTCGCTCATTTTTTCAATCTGCTCGCCAGCCAGAACGCGGGTCGCATCAACCTCCAGACCAACCTGCCTTGCAATCGCGATTGTTGTGTGGGGCTCGTCTCCGGTGAGAATCTTGATTTTCATCCCAAGATGTTTTGCGTGCTCAAGGTATTCTTTTGCTGATTTTTTCGGGGGGTCCATAAAAACAAGGAACCCGACAAAAGCCATTGCATTCTCGTCGCTCTTGCTTATCCGCGCCTTTGCTGTTTCTTTTACTGCAACTCCAATCACGCGATAGCCCTGATTTCCGAGCACCTGGTTTTTTTCAAGTATTGCAGACGCGAACTTTTTAATCGGGACAGTGAATTTTCCAACTTTTATGTGCGTGCATGCTTTCAGCACGCTCTCCACTGCGCCTTTTGTTATAATTAGACGCTTATTGTCTGACTGGACAAGCACGGACATCATGCGCCTGCGGTAGTCAAAAGGCGCATCAGCAAGCTTTACAAAACCCTTTGCGGAAAAGTTGTTTGTCTTTGCATACTGCCGGATTGCAACATCAATGGGATTGCCTTTCAGCTCAACAGCTGAATTGCAGACAAGCCCGTACTCAACAAGCCCAGGCACAGTTTTCCCGTTGATATCAATGAAGCTCTCAAGAGTAATCCTGTTCTCGGTGAGCGTGCCTGTCTTGTCAGTGCAGAGAATGTCAACGTTTCCCAAATCCTCGATTGAAACAAGCTTCTTTACAACAACATTTTTCTTTGCAAGAACAGCTGCGCCGAATGAAAGAGAGATTGTGATTATAATAGGCAGGGACTCTGGGATTATCCCCACTGCCAGGGCAACAGCGAAAAGGAAGGAATCCATCCACTGCTTGCCAAGAAAAGCATTGACAAAGAAAATCAGGATTACGACAGTAACAATTATGTTTGTGAGGGTTTTTCCGAATTTGCGGATGTTTTTCTGGAAATCGCTTTCTGACTCAACCTCGCGCATGAGAGCCGCTGTTTTTCCTAACTCAGTTGAATTGCCAGTGCCAACCACCACCCCGGTTGCCTCACCTTCTGAAACAATAGTCCCCATGAATGCAAGGTTTGAAAGCTCCTGCACCAGAGGTTTTTCTTTTTCCAGAAGTTTTGCGTTCTTTATTGCAGGATAAGGCTCTCCGGTAAGAAGGGATTCGTCCACAGAAAGATTGTTTGCAGCCAAAAGGCGGATATCAGCCGGAATCTTGTCCCCGTTTTCAATAAAGACAATATCCCCCGGAACCAGCTCGTTTGCATTAACCTCAATCTCCCTGCTGTCGCGGAGAACTTTTGCGTGATAGGAGATGTACTGCTTGAGCTTCTCGACTGTTTGCGCAGACTTGTATTCCTGGTAAAACCCCATCAGGCCGTTTATCAGGACAATTATAAGGATAATCAGGGAATCCATGGCTGATGCGACAAACAATGAGAGAAGCGCTGCAACAATAAGCACCAGAATCAGGGGGCTGGTGAACTGGGAAATAAGGATATTCAGCCAGGTACGCGCTGCTTTGGAAATCTCATTTTTCCCGTATTTGGACAGCCTGTTCTTGGCTTCTGCCGTGCTCAACCCTGACATGGATGTGTCCAGCCTGCTGAGAAGCGTCTCACCAGGAAGCTGCCAGTAAATGTTGTTTTCCACGAGGAATATGACGCAACAATAAGTTTTATAAATTGCCTTTTAGGGGATTATTATTGGTGGGGTTCTGATGGTGGTTAAAAATGGATGGCAAATTAAGGCTATTGCTTGTCGCAGCGCTGGTTGCGGCGGGGATAACAGCGGCAATCGCGCTTCCAGGCTGGTGGAAAGCGCTCGGAATCGCACCCATAGTTGCAGGGCTTGTCTTTGCAAAGATGTGAACCTATAGCTTTAAAAAGGGAAGTATTCTCGATATTTTATACAGGAAATCAAAATTCCTGGAATAAAATAAACGGAGAATGAAAAATGGGATACGGAGACAATAGGAACTTCGGCGAACCACGCGAAATGCACAAAGCAGTTTGCGCGGATTGCAAAAAAGAATGCGAAGTACCTTTTAAACCAGCAGCAGACAAACCAGTCTATTGCAGGGAATGCTACGCAAAACACAGACCACCACGAAGATTCTAGTTTTAGAGAATTCGTAAGGACTAATAGCGTAAAACTGTTTTTTTGTGGCTGCGGCTGTGATGGTCGCGGTTGTTTTTTATTTTTAAATGGAGCTTAGGGAGAAAACTAAATAAGCACGGACTTTTTCTGAAAAATCATGGAAGACAAGGTAAACCAGAAGGAATTCAGGTGGGTACGCCCAAACGTTGTGACGTACAAAATACTTACAGGGCCTGACAGGCACTTTATAGCATTCAGGGTGGACGGCAAACAGGAAGTCGCGCTCTCAAAAGAGAAGACAATCGAAGCGCTGGCTTTGAAGCTCTTTACGCCGGGACAGACAACTGAAGTCATAACAGGCGAGAAACGCGGCTTTGAGAAAGTCAGCCAGAACGACTTGCTTGCCCTGAAACTTAAGCTGAAGAACCTGCTTGTCAATGCCTGATTTCTCAGATTCGTGAACAAACTGATTTAGTCTTAGAACTATCAGTCCTCGCCTTCGGCTTCTGCTTTTGATGCGCGGCGGCGAAGCCTGAGTTTTTTGAAAAGCCAGAATCCTGCAAACATTGTGAAAGCGCCGATTACGGTTATTACTGCAAGAATTACAAATGCTGTAAAGCTGCCGTTGACAAGGAAGTGCCCGATATTTGTGTAAATGAGAACCTTTGGAATTGTCGCGATCAGGGTGACAACAAGATATTTCCAGAACGACATTTTTGTGAGCCCTGCGCTGTAGCTGATTACGTCAAAGGTTGCAATGGGCAGAATCCTTATGATTGCGAAGACAAGGATTCCCTTGTGCTCGCTGAAGAACCTGTCTGCTTTTTCCAGCTGCTTCGGGCTGACAAGCTTCTCGACAATCGGCCTTCCGAAGAAACGCGAAATGTAAAAAGGGAATACTGAGCCAAGCACTGTGCCAAAAATTGCGAGCAGAGAGCCCCAGAGCGGGCCATAAAGCGAGCCCGCTGCTATTGTGACAATCTGCCCTGGAATCGGAGCAAGTATTGACTCAAGTATGAAAATTATCACGATGATGACCGGAGCCAGCATCCCGAAGCTCTTTACAAACTCAGTGATAAGTTCAGGATTGATGTCCGCAAGAAAGGACGCTATTTTCTGGTAATTGTTATTGTAGCCAACCCACAATGCTGCGAAGTTGAGCAGAACCAGAAAAGCGATTACAAGCAGCCAGGCGTTCTGCGCAAACCAGCTGCGCGATGTTTTTTCCATACCAAAAATAAACTGCACATTCTTAAATAGGTTTACTGGGGGATTAATTTAAATAGTTTAAGCTGCTTACAGGATATCATGGCTAAAAAAGTTCGCGTAGAACTTAAATGGGTTGTAATGACAGCAACGCTGTCCCTGATAGCCCTTATTGCATTGCTAAAATACAACACAGGATACTTCAAGGACCTTATTTTTACAGGAGCCATTGTTACGATACTGTTCCTGCTGTATGAAAGATTAAGAATGACTCCGGAGACTTACGCAGCAGTATGCCTGGCAATAATAGTCCACAATCTCGGAGCGTTTGGTTTTTACGGCAACAACCCGATACTGCCGAGCATACCTTACGATGTAATAACCCATGTCATGGGCATTTTTGCGGCAACACTTATTGCCGCGAATTTTTTGTCGCATTATCTGAAAGTACGCAAAGATTTTGTCGCCAAAGATATTATCCTGCTGTGCGTGATTTTTCTTGTGGGACTTGGCATAGGCTCGGTGGTTGAAACCATGGAGTTCACAGGATACCTGATGTGGGGCGCAGGCGAAGGGTTTTTCCAGTTCGGAACAGGAGATTATAACGGGATAAGCGACTGCGGAAAATTAACTGACATTGTCGGCGGAGGATATTTTGACACCATGGAAGACCTGATTGCCAACATGTTTGGCGCTGCCGCAGCTGTTATCCTGATGGGAATAAACTTTTTTGTCTTAAAAAGAGAGCTCGTCTGATGGCTGTTGTGCGGTTTTAGCAGCCTGCCTTTGTTCCCTGATTTTTTTCATGAATTCCCTGCGCTTGTTTTTCATCTTTGCTTTTGCTATCTGCATCCTTTCCCTGACTTCAGGACGGTTGAGATAAATTTTCCGCTGGGCTTTCATGCGCGCGTAAATCGCTTTCCTGCGCTCTTTCATTATCGCTTTCCAGTCTTTTTTTGGCTCGGTTTCGTTTTCCATTGCACAAGTTAGGAGATTCTGCGGAAGTATATGCTTTTTGGAAGCCTGCAGGGGAAAACATTTAAAAACACATGTATACTGCAGGATACAGGTGGGGTTCTGGGGCAAGTTATGGCTAGTGAAGTGTATAAAAAAGTTATTGATATAATGACACAAAGTGGGGTAAATCCTCTCAAAGCAATTTATGAGTTGCAGACTTATTGTGAAGAATCGAAAATATCTACGGAGGATTTTGATTATGGACACATCAAAGAATATAGGTTACACTTTTCAGAACCCGAACACGTAAAGAATTTGGAAAATAAAGTGGGTGCTCTTGCTGTCAAAAAAATTATGAGACGCCTTGAAAAGGTTGTTGAGGCAATAGAAAAATAAAGGCATATTTTGGGTTTTAAGAGAGTAATGAGGCTAAGGATGGATGAACTGATAAAAATTCTGGACAAGGTGGGGATTTGCCAGTGCGATAATTTGGACAAAGAACAGAAGGCTGTAGCAAAGGCAGTCAGTTTATACCTGAACAATAAACCCTGTTTGTACAGTGATGTTCTTGCCTGTGCATTGAGATTTATAGAACACAGGGGGCAGAAGGTTGCAACATGTGAAAGATATGCATTTCATCTGGAAGACGTTTCAAGTCAGCCATCAAATCCGTGTTTTGAACAAGAAGGAGTTTATTCGTCCAGCCTGCAGGATATGTTAGACAAAATAGTAAACGAAAGGGATGCGCCAGAATGTGCTGATTTTGACTACACTATCAGGAGCAAAGAACCTGTAAAAAAGCCTGGTGCAGATGGATACCTGGACAAAATAAAGCCAATCACAGCCGCAAGCATGTTTTTTTACAAAGACAGAATACAGTTTTATAAATATCTCAAAAAATGCCTGAAAAATCCTGCCAAGATAACATATCAGGTTGATTTAGAAATGGCAGGGCCGTTGGTGCAGAACAGATGAACCCAAATAAACTGTCAAACAATGACCTGAGATGGATTCATCAAAACCTGGGCAGAGTCCTTGAGGGATACGAAGCGTATATCGGCAATGGCATCGAGCTCAGGGCAGAAGGCCCTTTTGTACTGACTCCTGAAAAGCCGAACACTGCCAGAACCATTGTTACTGTATGGCAGGACGATGAAAAATTAGCAAAAATGTTTGCCATCCTGTTTAAGCACGGAGACGGAACAGGAGACGCAAACACCTACAAGCCAGGGCAGCTGATTGTGCCGTACTACTTACAATTTGAGAACAAGCCTGAAAGGATTTTTCCACGAAAAAAAGACTGTGAGGAAGAAATATTCCTGCCATTCTTCTCTGTAATCGGGGGAAAGACTTATGACAATATTGTTTCGCTGGAAGAGCTGACTGTTGACAGTGTTGAAAATCCAAAAACAATTGTCAGAGCCAAGACTCTGGGCAGTTCGGTAAAAGAATACGAAAATATGATATGCGGGGCGGATATTAAAAAACAACAGCCTTACCACCTGCGCACCACAGGATACAAGAACGGAGCAAGGTTCGGGGACCCGCACGCCATATATCAAAGGGACGACCTGGAATCAATACAGGTAGCAGGATTCATTTCGCTTGAAAAAGAAAATCCGCTCATCAGAATTTTCAGGGAGATACCTGCGCAGCCGTACAAAAAATGCTATGTTTAACGCTTTCGGACAATGAAGAATATGACAAACAAATACCTTTTTTTTGCTGAAAAACTGGACGAGCTTTCAGAATTGTGTAATGACAAAGCCCTGGAAATGGGGGCGCGCAGCAAAAATCTTGCGCATATACTGTTAAGGGAACAGACGCCAGAATTTTACAGAATCTTTGTTGACATGGCACGTCTGGGATACAAGTACTCAATACCAAGCAGCACAGGTATTCTACTGAATTTTGTGGGCACAAAAGCCAAGGACAAAATTGTGACTCACATAAACCCCCAAAAAGCAATTCCCTGCGCTTTATTTTGCAAGAGCTTAGAATGGAGACACATGGACTATTTTCTTAAAAAATTAAAATGCACCCCATACGGACATGAAACAGAAATTTACTATGTCGGGGGCCCAGAGATTATGGAAGCAATTGGTATTGCTGTTGAGAAAGGAGGGCCTTCATGCGAAGAGCGTTTTAATGACGGCCACAGGCTCTGCTTTGATGCGAATAATATTTACAAGCTTAACAAACAAGACTTTGTGGGTTACCTTATGGATATGGTTACAGAAAAGGGGAAACACAATTATTTTGAATTAAGAAACGCGGCTTTCCAGGCAGCAGGCACGAAAGAGCTCGGGATAGAGGCTGCGATAGAACTGATGATGGAAGGATAGGATGTGATTTTAGATATGGGCAAAAAGACTGCGCCAGAATGCGTAGAAATTGACATGGCAAAAGGGAACCAAAAAGAGATAGCTGCGCGCATTGGCAAACATTCTGAAAACGGAACGCTTGAGGTAAGGCTGCTGTTCCCGGATGTCTGGAACGCAGACACATACTGCCTGAGCGGAAGGCTTCCAATTCTAGAGAAACCGCCTGTGCATCTGCTGCTGTACAGCCTGGCCAGCAATTACAACCAATTGTACTCATGTTCATACAAAAGTGGGGACAGCCATGCTGTGCTTGAGCCCCTTATGAAAAAAGAGCGTTGAATTGCTGTTTTAATCTTCTGTCGTATCCCCGATACAGCTTATAATCTCTATGCTGCCCTCTGCAATGGAGTTCATGCCCAGTAAAGGGATAACTTTTATTGTTTTTTTATTGATAACCTGAAGTGAATAATCCGCATAAGGAAATTCCAGATAACCGGCTTGTTCAGACAGTTCCAATGCTTTAGCAAAATTTGGAAGCTGTATTTTATACTCCTTTTCAGAATCTGTTAATTCTTCAAGGAAGGGGCGATAAAAAAGAGTAAAACCATAGCTTATTTTTGATTTATATCCATGTTCAACAATTTCAGCAGAATATACTTGTACATAATGGTCATGTACTTGGCTCTCTATCTCCTCACGAGAACCCTTAACACTAAGGATATGCAGTTTTGGCGTTTCTTCCATAAAAGGAGCAAAAAATTCCTTATTGGCTTTTAGGTATTCACTAAAATCTGGCTTGTAGCCTGGATATCTCTCTTTTATTTTTTCCCTTATTGCTTCAATCCTCTTTTTTATGAAGTCTTTTACAAAAGTAGTATTTGTCATATCTAACATATTGGAATAACCATTAATAAACTTATTTCACTGAAGAGGGGTTAACAAGTCAGTTAAACTTCGCTGAATTGCTGTTAATCGAAGTTTGAGAATACGAGTATGCTGCTCTCAGGATGTGAGTAACGAAGGTTCTTTTCTTTTAAAAAGTGCCCCCTGAGATAAGAATCCACAAACTGTTCAAGGGAATACCATGTTGCATCTTCTCCCTCGAAATGCTTGACTTTTTTGCCGAACTTAAACCGCAGGTCATAGGTGGTGATTGTGCCAGCCTCTTCAGTTTCAACAGACTCTTTCTTAGCCAGTGTTATTTCGCCTTTCAGGACATCATCAACATAGACCAAAATCTTATTTTTTTCGCTGATAGGTTCGACCTTTTTATTGGCGTAAAACTCTGAAAATGCATTTTTGCCCTTATGTTTTACAGCATCCAAAAAGTAATTCTCGGCTTCACTAGAAGAAGGCGCATTTTTGTGAGCCATCACTTTCTTCAGGCTGGGCATAAAATTTTCAGATGTCTTTACAATAGCATTCAAATCCCGTCCTCCAGTGACATGAGTCAATCTTAACTTTCCTGCTTTGGCTTTTTCTGCAAGCTTTATCAGCTTTTCCTCGTTTTTGGGACTAATTTTTTTATTGTAAGGCAGCCCTGGCTTTGGGCTGTCTTTCAACAAAGAAAAATACTGGTCAGAAGTCAACAGAAAGTCCAATGCATTATAATCAATGTCTGTCAGGGAGTCTTTGTATACATTGAGACTGCGATACTCCTTGTTGAGATGGTACTCTTTCTGGATATCCCTAAATTTATCTGACTTTGGCTTTTTATCCAAAGGTACTCCAGTTACGTATTTTATTATGTGTTCCATGATATGTAGCCTAGCATATCGTGATTTATAAATCCAACTCGCCAGCAAAACTACGCTTATTTCTGTTAGAAGAAGTTCTTAGAAAAAAGCCTTAATCCTTAAACTTCAGAAGACTTTTAGGAATCGTGCCATAGCTCTTTGATTTACAGCTTCGTTAAATTTAAAAGCAAGTATATACTGCAGGATATAGGTGCTATAAAGATGGGATACCTGAGGGTCATAACTGAATTGCATGCCAGGAGAGCAGGGCTTGTGCTGGAAGAAAGAGAACTGTTTGAAAACTTAGGCAGCTCTGTTGATATTGGACAAGCAGCAAAACGAGGAGCTTATTCTTTACAGATAACAGAAACCGTGCACAAAAGCGAATCAGGAAAAATAAGCATAGACGAGTTTGTGGACATCATAGACACCCAAAAATCTGCAATAGTGTTCAGCATGGAAGGCAGTAGAATCTTTGACAGGGCAGAAGCAGAAAGAACGATAGAGCAAGAGATTAAAAAGTATTTTGTGGATCCTTTAGTTCTTTGAGCGCTCTCGGGGCGAAAGATTTTTATCTGTATACAGTTTAGAAACCTGCATGGAAACAACAATGTGGATGATTTTGGGCGCAATAATTGTGATTGCCCTGATATACGCAGTTGTTTTGGTTCACAAAAACAAAAAACTGCTAAAGCCATGGACTGACGAAACATGGATTGAATCAGGCGGAATGTTTCTTTTGATCGGGTATGTCCTTTCTTTGCTGGGCATTGAAATGAGCGTATTAATGGCTATTGGTTCAATTTACTTTGTAATCGGGTTTGTTAAAAAACATATTATAAAAGAGAAGAAACTGAATGAAAGGCAGAGAATGTATGCAACAATAGGAATAGCTGTATTGGTTGCGCTGTGTGTTATTATTTTCTTAATCTTTGTTGTCAAATAGAGTCATGAAACGCTTTCTGGCAAGTTCTTTTGAGTTCCAGCTCTCTCAGGGTAATTTATTGTCAATATTGAAGAAAAATAAAAGAAAAATAAGAAAAAAGTTGGGGAATGACTAAATTTGTTAAAATTACTCTGTTTCTTCTTGTGTTTCTTCAGCTGCGTTCTCTGCTGGTGCTGCTTTTTCTTCTTCGTGCTTGTGTGCGCTCTTTTTTGGTCTTGCCATGGTAGAACCTCCTTTGATTTGGGTTCGTGATTTCAGAAAAAGGGTATTAATACGCCTTTCGAAAGGTATATAGGGAGTTTTGGGGGCTAGGGGTGTGGTCGGGGTATTTGTTTTCAATATGGAAATTAAAGCAGAGAAAGGTTTATAAGTGACTACTTGTTAGTAATGATTTAGTAGCGGGTGGACAAAAAATGGGAAAACTGTCTGGAATACAAAAGATATTGGCGGAATCCTCTGATAAAGAGTTAAAAACAAGTTTAGCAAAAGGAAGGATAAAGATTCCAGGAGTAGAATTATCGGTAGATTTTGATGCAATGCTGGCGATAAAGGATATTAAATCCTTTTTAAAAAAGCCTCCAGAGGAATACTTGATATATATTTCTTGTCCGTCTTGTCCAAACCATGACATAGATTCATTCACATTAAGTTATAATTCAACATCAGATACTTTAGAATACTTTTCGGAAGCAGATAAAGATTGTATTGATCTTGGTGAAAATGGATGCAAAAATTATAAGTCCTGCAAGATGGTTAAGCTGTACAATGAGCTTAAGAAACAAGAAAGTTCTGAAAACTAATTTTTTCTTAAAATGTTCGCTGAATATGGAGTGATGATAAAATGAAAAAATCTGATACTACGTTTATAAGAGAATTCATAAAAAAGAGAATCATAAGGATAAGAAAAGAAGTGAATGAAAGATATCCAAACTTTAAAACAGATTTTAGCGAATATTTGGCAGCCAACAAGGAATTTTTTGCACCTTTCATGGAAGAGAAACCTGAGCTGCATACCCTCACTGTCAAAGGTTCTCGTGAGGAAATAGAAGACAAAGTTCGTGACCACTACATACAAATGTATTCTGCTGAGATTGTGGAAGAAGGGCGCAAATCAAAAGTAAGCTATGGTTTCAGTCTGGTATATCGTCCTTTTATTGAAAGATTAACAGACCCTGAAAAGGAGTATACAATTCAACTTCCAAACTTTACTAAAGCCATGGGGCTGTTGGATCATTTAAAATTTCCTTATGAGGATTATTCAGTTCAAGTCATCAAGAAAAAAACTATAAAGATTATTCCATTATTAGGCATAGAATCTCTTGCACAAGGAGGAATAGAAATTATAAGTTGTATCGGGGATACGACTGAAGATTAAAAATGACTGTTAATTGCCTTAACCGATTTTTTATTTCAGTAATTCTTTTGGGTCCCAGCTCTCTTAGGGGCAGGTTTAAAGGGAATTCAGCGCAGGGTTTTTGAGTCGATTACTGGAAATAGTGGACAACACCCTAAATTTGATAAAGATAAACCCTCATTAGATTTTACTATTGCAAAAATTCGTGAGGTGATATTATGGATCTTGCTATAAAATTCTGGAAAAACTGGCTTGAAGAAAAGAATCCAATGAAAAGATGGAGAATGATTGAAAAATTGCCTGTGGTTATAGAGATTACTGATTATATTGCACTCAACAAGATTTCTAAAAAAGAAAGATTAAGAACGTTTTCACCAACACTTGATTCGCTATTCGAAGATTTAAAAGATACAATTTATAGCCTGGAGCTAAAGAAGAAGACAAGAAAATGAAACGTAGCGCTGCAATAAAGAAGTCAATAAAAGGAGTTTTAATATGAATTGCATGATTGGTACAATTAAATGGACAAAAGGTATAAATAGATGTACTTATTAGTAAAATAGTGAACGGTATGGTACAACAGTTTAGATTATCCAAAGTTTCGGGAAAATTTATTGAGATACTTCTGTGGCTTATCGGGCTAAATCGCGAAGAAATCTATGTTTCAGAGCTAAGCAAGGAACTAAAAATGTCAAAGTCAACAGTCATAAAATGGCTTGAGGAATTAACCAAATGGGAGCTTGTAACCGAACGAAAGCGCGGAAACATGCATTATTACAGGATAAATGGAGAAAACCCAATTATAAAGCAATTCAAAATCCTGCAAAGCGTTTCTGAATTGACTCCGCTCATGAAAAGCTTGAAAGGTATGGCTGAAGTTTATTTGTTTGGCTCTTCAGCGCGAGGCGAGGACAGGCCAGACAGTGATTATGACATTCTTGTTGTAACCAAACTTAATTCAAATGAAGTCTTTAAGAAACTTAAGAATGAGGACAGACTCAAAAACAGGAAAATAAGCCTGCTTATAGTAAAACCCTTTGAATATGCAGACATGGCAAAACATGATCCTGCACTTTACCAAAGGATAGAAATAGACAAAATCAGGCTGGTATAATGGACATAAACGAAGCAAAAGATGAAGGACTAATAAGTGATTTGCCTAAAGAAGAAAATGTTACAGACATTGTTGAAAAAGAAATAAAGTCTGCAGAGTATGACTTAAGCGAAGCAAAAGAAGGGTTCAGCAAGGGCAAGACAAAATGGCCTGTAGTACAGGCCTATTATGTTATATTTCATGCTGCAAGAGCGCTGATGTATAAGTTCAAGCTGAAGGAAATAAAGCATGAGGGAATAGTTGTTTTCCTGGAAGAGAGGGTAAAAGTCGGAAAACTGAGAAACGAGTTTGTGACAATATTCAAATCGCTTAAATCAACTAGGGAAGACTCAAACTATGACAGCGATTTCAGCGAAGAACGCGCAAGAAAATCAATAGAAAGCGCAGAAGAGTTTTTGAAAGAAATGAAGGCGCAGCTGAGCGAAAAAAAGGCCGGAAAAACCGGCAAACAGTTTGTTTTCTTGTTGTTGTAAAAGTCCAATAATTCTTTGAGTTTAGGGCTCTTTGGGCAGGGTTTTTGGGCTAAAAAGGGCACGCACTTATAACGAACGCAAGAATTATCTGTCCTTATACCCAAATTTTTTATTATATTTTGGATGATCAATGATGTCTAAAACAAAAGCAATGATTTCTATTTCGCTTTCATTGTTTGTAAGAGTATAAAGCATGCGCCAAAAATTCGGGAGCTCTATCCTGAAAAGGTTTGTGATGCCATATTTTTGTTTGTACTCTTCAGGTATGAGCTTCTTGGCTATCGGGTCACCATAGTGAGGATTAGATTTCAGAAATTCTACTTTGTTGTTCAGAGCATTAAGAATTATCTTTTCTGTTTTTGAGCCAGGCGCCTGTTCATTGAGGTATTTGTAAACTTCCTCTGCTTCAGGCGAAAGTATGACCCTTATTATCTTCATAGTTCCACACCTGCTGCAATTGCCCTCTTAAGGTTCTGATTTGTATTGTGTATCCATGTTATGCCTTTCATTGTAATCAATATTTTATTGCTTTTTTCAAGATATTCAAGAATTATTTTAAGGGTGTTGTGATTAATCTGTTTGGGAAGCCTTCGCTTAAGTTCAGCTATTGTAATTGCGCTTTCATCCATGTTTGTCAGGACATTTTCCACCATGAAGACAGTATTAAGAGTAGGTGAATGTTCCAATTTTTCCATTTGAACCTGTTTTGCCATATTTATCACTCCGTATCATTTAGTTATTAATAAATAAGTAATAGTTACTATTTTATATAGTTACTCTTCGTTTGAGGTTCCAGTAATTTCTTGAGTCCTGGGGGCACGCTTCGTTAACTTTAAAAACCAATATATACTGCAGGATATAAGTGGTGGGGTTCTAGAATTAAATAAGCTGATGTTAAATGAAAATCAAATTTCATGGCGTATCAAACGGCTATGCTTACGAAAACCAAAATTTGGGGTGTATTTGTTTAGATGATAAAATCCTTTTAGACTGTGGCATAACAAGTTTTCCACGACCTTATTTTGATAGCTTAGATGCATTATTTTTGTCTCATGGACATAAGGATCACATAGTTGGTATAAGCTCGCTTACATTGGGCTTAGCTGTTGAAACAGACAGAAAAACAAGAAGGGATAGGGATTTTTGCATCTATGTTCCTGCAGGCATAAAAGACAAAATAGAAGACCGTATTGATAAAACATACAAAGACAAAGTAAAGATATTTGAAAAGAATCCAGGGGATAAATTCAGATTTTTGGATGAATATGACATAAAAACTGTCAAAGTAGAGCACAAGGGAGATTGTTTAGCATACAGATTTGAGAAGGATGGAAAAAGTTTTGTTTATACTGGCGATGCTGTACCTTCTCAAGAAGTAATTGACCTTTCAAAAAATGTTGATGTGCTGATACATGAAGCCAGCTTTGTAAATAAGTTTAGAGAAGTGGCAAATAGCTGGAAACACTCGACTTCTGAACAAGCAGCAGAGGTTGCACAAAAGTCTGGTGCAAAAACACTGATTTTAACATTAATCTCACCTCATGTAAGGCTGAATAATATGGAAGAATACCTGACTGAAGCACAAAATGTCTTTCTTGGCAAAATTATTATTGCATACGAAGGCCTGGTTTATGAGTTATAGTGATGCTGTTTGATAATCCAGTAATTCTTTGAGTCCTGGGGGCACGGTTCGTTAACTTTAAAAACGACTGTATACTGCAGAATATAGGTTGGTGGGGTTCTAAGAGGGAAAATAAATGAATGGTGATAAGATGGATTACAGGCTGCCTAACAGGTATGTTAAAGCTACAGACCACAACAAAGAACTGGAAGTGAATATGGACGCGGAAAGAATTCTTAAAATATGGTGTTCTGGCTGCAGCAAAAATAAGAAATGCGATTACATGCCAACATTGGTTTCAATGATTGGCGTCACTGAAGTTGATAAAGCAGACGAGGAAAATTTGATGGAAACTATAACATTCATATACAGGCCTGATATGGACAGCAGCAGAGCTCCCTTTTGCAAGAATGCAGACGAGAAATCGATTGTACGTTTTGAGGAAGCTTCTGAAAGATTACGCAAGGAAATCGAGCTTAAAGAAAATTACAAGCGATCCCAAAAAGATAAATATCTTGGCTTAGAGATTAAAATAATTGGAGACACAGTAAACGATGAGTAGGTGGGGTTCTTGGAGTGGGATAAATGAGCAATGACAAAAAAAATTACAGACTGCCTGAAGGGTATGTTGAAACTGACGGAGATTGGGGAGTAGACTATAAAACAGCAGTTAATGTGCTCAGGAACTGGTGTTCTGGCTGCAAGAAAAAGGAAGATGGAAATTGTGAAACTGTGATAGACCTTGTAGGTTTATTGAGTATGGAAGAAATCCCTGGCGTAGCTTATGAGTTCATGACACGAATCAAGCCTAAGAAGGGTGGAAGAAGCATTCTTTACTGCACAAAGGCTGACAGCCTATCAATTGCATATTTTGAGGAAAGGCAGAGGGACTTAGAAAGAGAAAAAAGAAAATTAAAGGCTGCTATCGATGAAGGCTTTGCCGAAGCAGAAAAAGAATTAGCAAAAGGAAGAGAGGCAAGACTAAGAAAGTTGGGATTAAAGAAATAGATGGAGAGTGATGAAAGATGGAAAAACCATATCAAATAAAACCATATCAAGTTTTACAAGAATATCAAAGTTTACACGAAGGAATCAAACCTTTAAAACATGCTTCGAAGTATGCCCCAATAGTAGTAGAACTGGGAGAAACTGTAACTTTAAGCAGTTTAGGCATAGACACTTCCAGTAGACTGGCGTTTCTATGCAGCTTGCCTTCAGATACGGTAATGCATACAGACAGAGATGGACATGTTACATGCACATTCTCTATAGAGAAATAAACAAATCTTGAGAGGGATATAAATGAACAAAACGCTAACTGAAATTTTAAAAAAGGACCCGAAGGATGTAACTATCCAAGAAAAAGAGTGTCTGGATTTAGAAGAAATCAGTAAGTTAGCTGATAGATTTAATAAGCAGTACGAAAGTCTCATACAGCAAGCCAATGAGCCATACAAAGACAAGGAAAATGTAAGTTTGGTGTTCTGCGATGGAAAACTTGTTAAGGCTTACACTATGCAACGTTATGATATCCCTTTTGATGAGATTTCTAAAATTGAACAAGAACAGGGCAAAGCATGTTATGTAGTTGAGATGATAAACAAACCGTCTGAAGACGACATCCGTATTTTTGAACCCCAAACAGGCATAAGAGACTCCTACAAAAACCTTAATGATGCATATAAAAAAATGGGTGACGATATGCATACTTTTGAGCAGGAATTGCGTGAAGGAATCAAAGAAGTGCGTAAGGAAGTTAAATCGCTTGAAAAGAAGCAAAAATAAAATTTTCTTAAAATGTTCGCTGAATATACATTAAACGAAGTTTTTTAATGCGATTTTTGATGTTTTTTATGGTTTTTTTGAACCTTTATTATTACTTTGCTTGCTTTTCCTGCTTCCAAGGCTGGCAAAAGGTGCGACAGGAACTGTTCTGCAGTCATCTTTCGGACTGTGCCATTGGTGGTCTGAGTCCATTGGCCTTTGACTTTCTTGTATTTCTGTTTCCAGCCGCTTTTCTTGATAATGAGATAGATCGTGCATTCGTCGTTCTTCATGATTTTAGCTCGTGTTAGACACACACGTTTACTTGTTTTGACTCTGCTTGCAGGGACAATGTTTTTGCCTGGCAAGTCCTGTTTGTGCAGTCTGAGTCATCATTGCAGTAATCAGTGCAAATTCCTATGCTTTCATTTGCTTTTTGAGTGCAAATGCCTTCAGCGAAATTCAGGCATTCAACATAGCATATCTGGCCTGAGCTGCATTCATCATTTATGTGGCATTCTCCTGGATTATGCACATAGACATGGTGCTCAACAGCTGTGAAATTTGGCTTAACAATCATAACGAGAGCGACAAATGCAAGAACAATAACAGCAAAAAGAATGTTTCTAGAACAAAAGATGCATTTGAAATCTAATTTTTTAGCCATAGTTATCCCTCCAAAACATCCTGTCAAAGCTTGAATCTTTTTGGCTTCTTTTCTGTTTCCTCTTCTAATACAAGAGCGCCTACATAGCCGCATTTATTACATTGGTATTGGCCAAAATTGCCGCCCATGTAGAGGTCTATCTCTTTTGAGCGGCATTTTGGGCACATCTTTGCCATATTATTTGCAGCAATTGTTGTTGCAGCTGCAGTGGCCTTTCTTCATCAGTGCAAATGCTATCACTAGCAATGCAAGAATCCACCATGCGATGCCATCAAAGATGATTCCTTTTGTGTTAAGTATCCACACAAGCAAGCCTGCGAAGACAAGTCGCGCTAAAAAGCCGCCGTGGCAGCCGCAGCACATTCCTTGCCAGGACCACACCATCATTTTTGGTTCAATTTTTGATTTTTTTGCCATATTTTTACACCTCAAAGTTTTAAGATTTGCTCGAATCTTTTAATCATGATTCGCGTTCAATTTCGCGGGCTTTTGTTTTTACGTCTACTACAACTTCGCGCTCTTTGTTAAGCACGCCAGTAAATTCTTCCAAATGTTTTATGCCTATGTCTGCCTGGTTTTTTGCATCCTCAAGAAGCTTTAAATTGTTCTTTTCAATAGCGCGATCTATTATAGTTTTGATGGTTTTGAGATTATTTGCTGCTTTTTTAATCTCTTCAAAGCCTATTCCCTCAAGCGCCTGAAGGTTCTTTGGCAGTTCTTTTGGCATGTAATCACCCTTTTTTAATTTTGTAGTATATTTTCTTTCCAATGGCTTCTTTTTCCAGGGCGCCCAGCTCTGCGAGCCTGTTCAGCCTGAATGAAGCTGTTGAACGGGATAAATTGATATAGTCAGCGAGCTGGTTTGCTGTGACGCGCTCCTGGCGGCCGACCCAGTCAATAACTTCCTTGTCCTTGATTGTGAGCTGGCTTATGTGAGTTATTGCGCTGTCCAGAGTCTGTGAGGAAACTCCTTTTTCAGCTATTTCGTCCTTTGTTCGCTGCAATAGGTCAAGTATAAAGTCTAATTTCTCTAAATCATTGAGTTTTTCAAGGCGATGGTCCATTGACTTAAGAACATGATTTAATTCCTCTAAAATCTGGGAATTTATGATTTTAACCTGTGATAAAGGATGCTGCTGCGCTGCCTTTATAGTGTCTTCCCACTGCTTTATTGCTATGTGCGAAGCTTCTTCCTGCAGCTTTAGCTTTGTTGGCTCGTGTTGAACAGTTGATTGGCGCTCCTGCCTTATTTTGGCTAAATCTGCCTCAAAATCATGTTTTAAGTGTTCGTCAACAGGTTCGTCAGTTGTTGATTGCTGTTCAACAGAATTTTTTTGCTCGTCTAGAAGGTAGGGCCTAACTATTTTTTCAGAATCCATCTTTTCTACCGGAAGGCTGTCTTCAGGCTTGCTGCTGAAAAGACGTTTTAAAGCGTCTAATATCCCCATTTCACCTGCTTTTTAAAGGCAAGGGATGTTTATTAAGCTTTCTATGGCGCATTTTAGGGGTTCGCGCGCGAGCGCACCTGTTGGCGCAGTTCCAACACATCCAACACTTTAGTCAACAACTTCGACACATTCGACACATCATCCAACACATTCGACAGTCAACACATCCAACACTTCCAACATATGTTGAACACATGCTTAATTTGCCTATTTTTTCCTTCAAATTACGTGGTTTTAGTGTTCAACAGATTCGTCAAAAACCCAACAGATTCAACAGTCAACACATTCGACAGTCAACAAGTTCGACAACAAGTTCGACACATTCGTCAACAAGTTCGACAGATGGTCCAACACATAGATTAGAGCTGAAGTATAGTATTACATTATTATTCAATATTGAAATCAAATAAAGTGAGATGGGTTTTTAGGAGTAAAAAGAGAGGGTGGGCCTAAGTTGGTAAGAGGTGAGAATAAGGGGTCAAAAAGTGAGGGTTCTAAGAGAGATGTTTGAAAAGAAGGCAAAAATGGCGAGATTAACTGTTGTTTCGTTTAATTAAGTCTTCTACAATTAGTTTTGGGTCAATATCTTTGTTTTTCAGGCGAAACATGCGCATCCTGATTCCTGTTGACTCGTAAACGGCTTCTGGTTCGAGCATTTCCACAAAATTCTGGAGGTATTTGTCAATCAAGTAGCTTACTGCATAGGGTTTCAGGCTTGTATTCTTTGCTATTTTGCGTATCCAGACCCAAGCTTCCTGTGTTTTAAGGTATGCAAGCACCTTGAAAACCTTATGCATTGGGTCGCGTTCAGATGGCTGACGCTGCTTTCGAACTGACTTTAACTCGAATTCTTTGGCGCAGTGTGGACAAACGACCTTCATATTTACACCTGTAAAAAGATAAGAATATGGTAGAATATAAAGCTTATTATTAGTCAAATTGCCTAATAGCTGTGTTTTAATGCATTTTAGCGTTATCCAGTTGTTTTCATTACAGCTGTACAAACATGACTTACGCACTTGCAGGAACCTGCGCCGCAATCCATTGTTCCATTACTGCATTCCATTGTGCAAAAAGTATCCATACAATTTGGCGTTTGGTCAACTGGAACACAGGAAGTTGAATGACAGCACTGGGCTTCAACGCAATCTAAATCTTCAGTGCATTCAGGCTGCTGGGCTTCGATTTGATTTAAAACAGGTTCGTACTTATTAAACAAAAGTAAGGCTGCAACCAAAGCAACCACGATTACAAAAAAAGCTAACCAAATTTTCATAATAAAAAAGAAACATTCAAAGAATAAAAAGATTATGACGCAGAGGATTTACCCTGTTTTTCAGGCTTAAGCGATGGAAGCGGTATTGGCGAAGGAAGCCCTACTTTTGCTGCCTGTTCAATCGCTTCTATCTGGCTTTTATTCATTGCCGCGTTAAGTATCCCAACCATCAGTTTGGGCTCAAGTTTTTTATTCTTTTTCCATTCATCAACCACTTTGCTAATCTCGTCTTTAGTGTTCACATAAACTATTTCGCCTTTAACCAAAATCTCTCCGAGGTTCTGGTCTTTTGGCTCTTTCAGTTCATATTTGACAGCATAAACAAAGTCTATTATGACGCCATTATTTTCCCTGCCAAAAGATTTAAGCTCGCGAACATCATCAATTTTAATGTCGTTTGAGCGTGCACTTGGCTTTATAATATCCGCTTTGATAATATTTCTAACCGCTTTGGTTTCTCTTAATGTAATATTAACAATTGGCATTTTGTATCACCAGCTTGAGCAAGCTTTTGAGAATTTATAAAATTAACTAAATCAGCAGATTTTTAAATGAGCCATTTCTTGCATTTCTGGTGGGGTTCTAGATGGTGAAATAATGGCTTACAAACAGAAAAAAATACTCAAAAATGAAACAGCTGAAGTTTTTTGCAATGATTTCAGGAATATTCTGAAGGTGTCAACCAGCATTGATGATGCTTTTGACAAGGTTGATGTTTACCAGCATAACAGGGATGTGGCGTATACAGAAGCAATGGAACTCGAAGAGCGCGAGAATTTCAAGGCTAAACTTGCGCTTGGAGGGATAATGCTCGGAATCGTTGCTGCAAGTTTAATCGGCTACTATGTATACATAAATCTATAAACACCAGAACCCAAAAGATAAAAAACTTGGACATGCTTAGTAAATGGGGCTGATAAAATGGTGTACAGGATACAAAATGCAGTGAACAGAGTTGAGGACATACTTGAAAATTTTGATACATATACTAGTTTAGCTGCGGTAATCCAGAACGTGCCTACCACTAAAAGGTATCAAACCAAACACATGTCAGACTATTTTTTTGAAAAAATTGCGAATGTTTAGGACGAAATCGAAGGAATCCTATTTTTAAGTTTCTGCACAGCGAAAGCCATTGTTCCGCCCACAAGTGCTGTGACAAGCTGAAGCATGCCCATATTCATGAATGCCTTTGGAATTATTGCGAGCGAGACGAGAACAAATGCTGCGCCAAGGATAACTGCTGTCTTTGCCGCAGATGCTATCCATAGAACAGGGAAAAAGCGCAGATTATGCTGCAGCTGAAGCCATTTGAATGCCAGAACAATTAGCGCGTTTCCAAGCCAAATGAATGGAAGGGCATAAACCAGGTACATTGTAAATCCGCCGAACACATATCCGCCTGCGATAATGCCCAAACTTGGGAAAAGAATTACCGGAAGAAGCTTTATTCCGCGCAGGTTAAACGCCGCCAAAACAAGAGCCATGTTCACGAGAGAGCCGACCAAGAACTGCGGCTGCTTCAGGAACATTGGAATAAAAAACGCAAGCGCAGAATAAACTGAAAGCTCAATCAGCTCCTGAATATTACTTATCTGGAACTCCTGTTTATTGAAGATGCTGTGAACATAATCGCAGAATCCTGAAGTTTTATCATTTTTCATGCAATATCGAAGCTGACAGCAATATTTTAATGTTGCGGACGCATTGGATTCTGCATGGAGACAAGCGCGGATGTCAAAAAAGTAATCGGGCTGCTCAAGGGCAAAAAGAAGCTCATTGCAATGCTTGCGCCTTCCTTTGTTGTGGATTTCAAGTATCCTGACACAATTATCCTACTCAAACAAATGGGGTTTGACAAGGTAAGCGAGCTGACATTTGGCGCGCGCATAATAAACAAATATTATCATGAAATAATCAAGAAAAATCCGGACACGATGTTCATAAGCACTGCATGCCCGGTTGTCGCGATGATGGTGAAGTCGCAGTATCCGCAGTATGCGGGCAATCTCATGCCTGTTGTGTCTCCGATGGCTGCAACCGCGAGGATTCTCGACAAAAATTATCCAAACCATGATATTGTGTTCATTGCGCCGTGCCCAGCAAAAAAAGAAGAGGCAAAAATCTACGGAAAGCTGATTGACGCGGTGATTACATACAAAGAACTGAAGCAGCTGATTGAATATGCCCAAGAAAACAAGATGATTAAGCCCAAAAAAGTCAAAAGCCATCTTTTTGACAGGTTCTATGCAGACTACACGAAAATTTACCCGATATCAGGAGGTTTGTCAAAGACGCTTCATAAAAGAGACATACTGAAAGAAAATGAAGTAATCGTGCTGGAAGGGCCTGCTGAAATGCAGAAGCTGTTCAGCTCAAAGATTCCAAAACACATACGCTTCCTTGATGTGCTGTTCTGCAAGGGCGGATGCATCGGAGGGCCTGGAGTGAATTCCCAAGAGCCGATTGAAGCGCGGCGCGCGAAAGTGCTCAGCTATCTTGAGCTGGCAAAACATGAGAAGATGGGCAAGAGGCGCGGGATGATTAAGGACACTGAAGGCGTTGAGTTCAACACGCCAAAAAAATACATAGGCAACAAGTGCTTTACAGAATGCGAAAGGGATTTTTAACCCATTTTCAGAACGGATTCTTCGACAACAAATTCTTTTCCCTGGATGTCAACCTTGTCTCCGACGTGGAGCTTTTTGCGGTTTTGAGTCTCAATCGCGCCGTTTACTTTAACGTGCTTGCTTCGGATAATCAGCTTTGCCTGTCCGCCTGTCGAGGCGAATCCCTTCAGCTTCACGAATGCATTCAGCTCGATGTATTTGTCTGCCATACCAGAATCAGATTTGTTTTGTCTTTAATATGTTTGTCCTTCCGAGCGGCTTCTTCTCGATGAGCCCGCTTTCCTCAAGATTGCGGATTAGCCTGCTCAAGCGCGGCTTTGAGAACTCAAGTGCGTTCTGCACGTCTTTCTGGTTCACCTCGCCTTTTTCGCGCACAAACTCATAAATTTTTTTCTCATCGCTGCTCAGCCCGACAGTAACTATCTTTTTTTCGCGCTTCTTGAACTGCAGAACAATAATTATAACCGCTGCTATTGCGGACAATATGATAAGCGCTGGGATTAAAATGGTTAATATTGAAACTCCCCTGGACGCTTGTTCGTAAGTAACAAAAGCCTCAAAATCTTCGCTTGGAGATGTCTTTTCCCAGTTCAGGATTATACGCTTGCCATCGCTCAGCATGCTGTCCGGCTCAGGAACTGCGAGAGACTCCTTGTCAAGCTCAGAGACAAAATAACCCTGGGGCAGCATGATTGTGAAACCAAACAATTGGGTGTTTTCGGGAATCGGCTGCTGGATGCGCACAAGCTGTTTACCACCTGATTGCGAGACTATGTTGGAAAAATAGACATCTGCAACAACAATTTTGCTTGAGCCCGAACCAACAGAAATGTAAAAAGACAGTGCGCTGTCTGAGATTGTGAAATTGATATTCTCAAAAGAGCTTCTGTCGTAAACAACAGCTCCCTCTGCTTCGAAGGGCAGGGAAATTTCTACGTTTCCTTCAAAAGGACCTGCTGTCACAAAAGAGTATTGAGCAGAGGATACTGCAGTTTCGGACAAATCCAGGACAACACCCATCTCCTCGATGCCCTGTGCATAAGAACTATTGAATGCTACCAAAATCAAAACTACTGATGCGAATAATGAAAATCTTTTCATGCGCTCACTTAAAATAAATAAAAAAGGGAAAGAATTAAATCTTTCCTATTTTTCCATGTTTGGCTTATTCAGACGCGACTTCAGTTTCATTCTCTATTTCAACTTCAGTCTCTTCCACAGGTTCGGTTTCTTCTACCTCAACCGCTTCCTCAGGCTCAACCCCAGTTTCTTCCACTTCAGTTTCAGATTTAACATTATTTCCATGATTAGTCTTCTCTGTTTCTTCTGTCTCTGTTTCGACTTCTTCCGCGCTCTTTTCAGTCTGAAGCTTTACCTTAACGCTGGTTTCCTCTTTTTTGTTCTGTATCTCTATCTTGAGCTTTGCAGTTGAGTTGCCCATTCCAGCCACCATTTCGTCAACAGTTGCCTGCTGCTCTGCTGTAAGGGTGCCTTTGGTCTTAATCATTATATTGTCAAGCTTCTCAACGTACATCCTGTGCTCGTTGATTCCTGCTTCGATTTCAGCAACCGCTTCTGCCTCGTCTGTTGCATTGCTTTCGCTCAAATCCGCCACCTCTACCTCAACTTCAGCAAGAGATTCGTCATGAGCTTTCTGCGCTTTTGCAGCCTGGTCCAGCTTCTTTTCCTGCACCATTTGCTGCACTTCTGCAAGCCTCTCGTTTGCATGTTCAAGTCCAAGCTTTGCCTTGTCTGCCTTGTCGAAAGTCAGGGCAAGCTGGATTCGCTCCATTGCGCGCTCAAGTCCGTAGAACGGGCTGTCTGGAGTCACGCCTGCATCAGGTAGTCCTTCAACAATTGTTTCCTCTGCCGGAACTTCGATTGTCTCGTTTGTACTCTCTGCCAATGCGACAGGCAGGAAGAACAATACTGCAATCAAAATACCGAACAACATCTTATTTGCGTTCATCTTCACATCCTCCATTTATCTTATTTAATAGTAAGACCATTATTATATCTTCTTTTATTTGGCTGATAAGGCGGTTGTTGTGCTTCAATGCGTTTTGAAGTCCATACTTCAACAGTCTCCTGAGAGTTTGTTTGAGTTTTTGCGTTCATCTCAGCCATTTTCATTTGTATGTCCCTGTCCAATTCCTCTTCTAACCGGCTCGGGTTTGACATCTGACCAGCTTCAAGGCCAGGGGACTCATTAACAGGGTATGCTTCGGGAATGCGCGGTTTTCTACATTTTTTCCGTACACTATTCAAACTGCCTTCATCATCCAAACTTGTTTTGTAGTCTGATGTCTCCATGCTGTATCGCTCCCTAAAAAAATCCTGCAACCGCGTGTTTTGCCTTTTTAAAATATGCACCAAATTTTTTAAAGCCTGAAACAAAATAATTTTTAATCTTCGTTCCTATCGAAATCTTTTCTTGCGCAGGCTTGTGCATTGACTCTATTGTTCTTTCAAGATTGATGTAATGGACGTCATCCTCTGTCTGGACTCCCTGCGCTTGGTAAATTCTGTCAAGCATCCTTTTAGCCAGACTATTATCAGGGTCAATTGACAAGGCATTTTGAACGTTTTTCCTTGCACGATCGTAGTTACCGATTTCGTAACATCTTCTGCCCTTTTTGAGATAGTCCACAATCTCAAGCCTCTGCTCAAGCATGCTGTATGGCCCAAGTGAAGAATGCCCTGATTTCACTTTCATGAGTTTCCGCACTATTTTTGGTTTTTTGACACTAATCCCAACGGCTTGTTTTTCTTCAGCAGCAACAGGCAATGTTTTTGTCTGTTCTACTTCTTCTTCAAGAAGCCCGGTAATCTGTATTCTTCGCGGTTTACGCAAATATGCTTCTTCAAACTGCTGTGCAGCTGTCTTTTCATAGACTTCTACAATTTCTATCTCGTCTTTAGAATAGATATACAGCTCTTCGGTTTCAGGCCCCTTTTGTTCGTATGTCGGATACTTATCTGCTGATTTTTCATAGATGTGCGCTACAAATTTATGCGCTTTTGTTTCCAATTCTTTTTTAGATTTATCCAAATTGTTAACGTCTGTTCTCAGAGCCAAAGTTACAAAAACTTCCGCTTCAGCAGCCTGTTTATCCTCTTTTGTAAAAGTATTGGTTACGCTATCAGACTCATGGTTAATCCCTTCATGTCCGTCTACAACAAGAGATGCAAGCGACATTTTAACCATCACCTGTCAGATATGGAGATTCGCTGAAATCAAAATCCTGGTAAATCCGTGCTCTCATCTGTTTGAGTTCGTCGTGTGTTATTTCTCCGTGTATATGTTGTTTGTATAAACCTACCAATGATTTCAAAAACAGTTCCATATCGTTAGACACTCTTTGGTATGGACCCACATTTTCCTCGTTTGCAATCCGGTTCAAATTCATTTTAATCACTCTATATGTATAGACAGCCAGGGTACATTATTTCTTACAGAGAACTGTTTCAAGAGGCCTTAAGAATAACCCTAAAACAATGATGTTTAAAGGAAAAAAGCCCGAAACAGGTATTTAACTGTTCTAAGAGGTTTTTTTGCAGAGAAAAAATCAATAGCCCCGCGCGGATTCGAACCGCGGTCACAAGGTCCAGAGCCTCGTATCCATAGTCTCTATCCTCGTCGCCTAGAATAGATTTGACCACTAGACTACGGGGCTATCTAAAAGATAAACAGAAATCTGGTTTATAAAGTTATTCGAAAAACTCAGGGTCTGCACTACCGAACAATCGCTTGTTCTCTTCCTCGTGTTTTTTGTTTAATTCATCGCGCAATTTCCTGTGCTGTTCGTAACGCTGGCGCGGAGTCGGATAATCAGGCATATCCATCTCCTTGCAAGGCTTGTTGACTTTCTCGACAGTCTTTGCCAATCGTTCAACATCGCCAGAACCTTTCTTGTCTTTAGAACCTTCAGGCGAGGCCTGTTGTGGCTCCTGTGCATTTTCAAGCTGCTCTTTCTTGCTTCGCTTGTAATCGCTGTACAGACTCCTGCTGTCCTCGTATATGTTCTGCTCAAAGAAACTGAGATCGTTCCTTTCTGATTCGCGCAAATCTCGTATGGACTTGTTAAGCCCCCTTATTTTTACGCGCTCATAGGTCTTGCCCTTTTTTGAGTACGCTGCAAAATAATACATCTCTTTTAAAATAAAAACTCCAGCAGCTATGCCTAGTCCGATAGGCGCTGAGTATTCCAGCGGCAAGCCCAACGCTGTTGTCACAGAAGTTGCAACGGTTCCGCTTGCAAGAGGTATTGTTGCTTTTTGTATTCCCTTACCTATCTTTGATTTTATGCTTTTAACGTGCATCTTGAAATCAAATTTTTCATCCTGGCAGTCCTTTATCTCATCTGCAAAATCCTCGTAGTGCGGCCTTCGAAGACGGACATAGTACATTATCCTATCGTATATTTTTTTGTTGTAAATATGCTCAGGTGTTTTTTCGTCAAAACAATTGACTATTTTTTCCAAATCATCCTTAACCAGTTTAAGACTGTCAAGCCCCTCATTTGCACGGTCTATCTCAGTCTTGAACTCCTCGCGCTCCAAATAGGAAGTTGACTTGTTAAGAAGACCCTGAAGCCTGTATACCCTGCGCTTTTCAGCCTGGTACTGCGCGATTGACTCAACATATCCATAAACTTCGAATGGGCGAATCAATCTGTTATCATAAACTGTCTTGTCAAGAACCCGCTCTAAGTTAGCTGCAACCTTCTTCCCAGATTTAGAGCCAATTGTCTTTTCCATAATCGCACCCGTAATATACTATATACAGTCTTTACCTATAAATTTATCGTCACTGAAAGGTGAATATATTACTTATTTAATCCGTGAAATTGTGGGTTTAAATATGGTCGCATTGATAGCGTCAAAAAAAGACAAAGCAGCGCTCAACATATCGAAACACCTCTCTAATGTATATAATATAGGTGAGGAAAGCATCAAGACTGGGAAACTTCCTGAGACCAGCGATTTGTACATCTTTCTTTCAAAGCACAAGTCAGAGAGCGGGAAAGCAACACTGACTGCGCATTTTCCAGGGAACTTCGGGGAAGACAACAGCTATGGCGGAGAAGCAAAAACGCTGGCATGTAGCGCTCCGAGCTGGCATAAGGAGTTCATGAAACAGCTGTGGAAGCTCAGAGAAAGAGTTCTGGAATTCCAGATTGTGACAGAGCCGACGCATCACGGCCCAACAAAATTTGACAAGCCTGTTTTGTTTGTTGAAATCGGCTCGAGCGAAAAAGAGTGGACAAATGAAATCGCCGGAAAAGTTGTCGCAGAAGCTGTGGAACAGACAATCAAAGCGCATCCGCACTATGAAAAAATCGCGATTGCATTCGGCGGAGGGCATTATTCGGAGAAGTTTACAGATTTGATTATAAATGACAAATATGCAATCGGGCATATTGCTGCAAAGCACTCAATAGATGACCTGACAGGGGATGTAATGGACCAAATGGTTGAAAAAAGCGCAGAGCCTGTGGAATACTGCCTGATAGACTGGAATGGCTGCAACCAAAAGCAAAAGATTATTGAGTGGGCAAAGAATAGGAGATTAGAGGTGATAAAAGTATGAAACTGTTGAGAAGAATACCAAAAGAGGAGCTGATTGCAGACATTATATTTTTCATAATTCCTGCAGTGATTTCACTTCTCGTAGTAATCCTGTTTGACATGCACTGGAGCTTTTATCCTGGACGAGAAATACAGTTCATTTTCACGAACAAACTTCCATACCTGATTGCATTCTTTGCCGGAGGAACAGCAGGATTTTTCCTCATAAAACTGCTCATGTTCGGGTTCATTGAAGAAGAAAAAGCAATCAAAAAGAGGAAATAATATGGTTGATGTGCTTGTACAGATACTGTCCACGTTCGCGCTTGTGCTGGGTGTGGCTGGCGGAGAAGCGCTTGCATCACGGGCATTCGGGATGTTCAAGAAGCCGTGGATGTACTTGTTTGAAATAGTGGCTTTTGTTGTCGGCATTGTGATAATCTTCAACTTTTTCTCGTTCACAGACTTCAGCGCAGTGCTTTTCATACTGACTTATTTTGCAATCGGTTTTTTGGTGATTCTGGTTGTGCGCGGAATAATGACTGCGGCAGGAGTTTTTGCAGAACACATCAAGGAAAAGGTGCTGAAAGTGCGGGATGAAAAAGATTATGTGCTTGGGCTGAACAAGGCGCTTGAGAGAAGGGGTTTTGCAAAGGCAGAAATCGTGCGGATTGCAAAAGAAGTGGGGTACAAGCCGGATTTGGTGGATGATGTCCTTATTTTCTTCGGCTACAAAAAAGCTGATAAACCCAAAAAGACAGTTAAAAAGCAGAGAAGAAAGAAAAGGTAAGGCTTATTAATTGTAAAGTAGTAACATAATAAAGGGGCAGCTTATGGTTTGTGAACAAGAAATACGAAAGATAGGTAATAAGAACTTTCTTATGATAAACTGTCTTCACTGTGCAAACAACTCCTCATTGGGCAACATAACCTGCTTCAGACGCATTCTTGACAAAATCAGGGAGAATAAGGATGTAGACAGCATAATTTTCCAGCGCGGATACAAAAAAATCCTTAATCCAAGCTCATTCAAAACGCTAAGGGAATATGTGGATGTGATTGACAGCATCGAGGACGAAGAAGAAATGTGCGACGCTGACTTTGAAGCGTTCTCAATCCTGAAATTCAAGATGCAGGAAGACCCTGTGGGCGCAATACTGCACCTTATGAACATAGAACCGTGCAAGGATGACAAAAAAGTTTTTGACAGCATCAAAAAGAAATTTGAAAAGACAGAAATCTGGAAGCTCGTGAATGAAAACAAATCAAAATACAAGGAAAACGAACTTTTTCACATAATTTTCAGGGACAGGATACTGCCCGGATTTGTCAGCTTTTATACAGAGGCAATACCGCGCGATGCAAAAATAATTGAAAAATATGAAATCGCAGGCTCAAGCGTGCAAATCTATGAGATGAATGAAAAACCGCATCCTGTTTACCACATCACGCCAAAAGAACTGAACCTCGGACGAAACGAACTTATACTCCTCAACAAGGCATTCATGAGGCTCAGCAAGGAAGAGTTTGACCAGAAGCGCGGACAGGCAATATGCGAGAAAGTGATAACCGAGCTCAGCCCTGAGATTTCAGAAGAAAAGAAAAAGGAGCTTGCAGCTGCGCTGCGAAGATATTCATTCGGATACGGAATAATCGAAGTGCTTTTCCAGGACCCGCGGATACAGGATGTATTTGTAGATTCTCCGGGAGACAAGCAGATTTACATCAACCATGCTGACTATGCTGAGTGCGCAACAAACATTATACTGTCTGCAGAAGAGCTTGAGAAGCTCTCAACACGATTCAGGCTGATTTCAGGACGCCCGTTTGACGAGAGCTACCCGATACTTCACGCCGAGCTCAAGGATATGGGAATACGTATCGCAGGAGTCACAGAGCCGATGACATTCAACGGAATAGGATTCGCTTTCAGAAAGCACTCTGTGCAGCCGTGGACAATGCAGCAGTTCATAAAAAACGGAACAGTCAGCGCAGAAGCTGCAGGACTGATTTCGTTCCTTGTTGACGGGCAGCAGAGCATACTTGTAACAGGCTCGCGAGGAAGCGGAAAGACATCAATACTCAGCAGCCTGTTTGCAGAGATTCCGCAGAATTTCAGGATAATCACAATCGAAGACACGCCTGAACTCCCAATTGAGGAGCTCAGGGATTTGGGATACAATATCCAGCACCTCAGGGTAAAGTCAAGCCTGCAGAGAGAAGCTTATGAAGTAACTGCTGAAGAAGCGCTCAGAAGCGCGCTCAGACTTGGAGAATCTGTACTTGTAATAGGAGAAGTACGTGGGGAAGAAGCAAAATCGCTTTTTGAAGCCATGAGAATCGGGGCGGCAGGAAATGTTGTCATGGGAACAATCCATGGCAGCTCAGCGTATGATGTATGGGATAGAATTGTAAATGATTTGAAAGTCCCTTCAACAAGCTTCAAGGCAGCAGACATTGTCATAAACTGCGCGCCTGTCAGGAAAGGGGAAAAAATAAAAAGGGAACGAAGAATTATCGGGATAACAGAGATAGGAAAGTTCTGGAACGCAGACCCGCAGAAAGAGAAAGGATTTGTTGACTTGATGGTATACAACCGCTCACGGGACAGGCTTGAGGTTTCAAAAGATTTGCGAAAAAGCTATGCGCTAAAAACAATCGCTATGAAAAAAGGGATGTCAATGGCAGATGTGATGAAGAGCATAAAGACGCGCGCAAAGATAAAAGAAGCAATTGTCAAGGCGTCAAACAAGAACAACAACCTGCTTGATGTAAAGTTCGCGCTTATGTCAACAAACAAGTTCATTGAAATCATGAAAGGCTTCAGGACAAAGCCAAGCTATCCAAAAGTCCTCAGGGATTTCAGGAAATGGCTTGCTGTGCAGCAGAAAACATTTAAGGGATAATTTTAAATAGGCATATTCTTTTTAGGATTTTATTGGGTTTGTAGCTCAGCGGGAGAGCACACGGCTGAAGACCGTGGGGTCGGGAGTTCAATCCTCCCCAAACCCACTAATCTTTTCTCTTGTAAGCCGAAAGACTTCGTCTTTGGCTGCAGAGACAAAATCTCCGCAGAGAAAACATTAATGAAAAGAGAACATATCACTTTCTTGGCAACCTACCTTCGTTATCAAAGAAGGCGGAAACATTAACGAAAGAAAGGGGAACTACTCCGAATCTTTATAAACATGGACGCTTCTAATGTAGTATTGGTGGTGTAATGACAAGATTCATTGTTTTCGCAAGCGGAAAGGGTGGGGTAGGAAAAACAACACTTACAACGAACCTTGGTGCAGCTATCCACAAGTTCGGCAAAGACGTCATTGTTGTAGACGGCAACATGAGCACTCCGAATGTTTCTGTTCTATTAGGCATGCCAAAGCTTCCGGTAACGCTTCATGATGTGCTCGCTGGAAAGGCAAAAGCGCGGGAAGCAGTATACCTTCACCCTTCAGGCCTGAAGATAATGCCTGCAGGATTGGGGATAAGCCAGATGAAAATGAGCCAGAAAAAGCAGCTGGCTCATGTGCTGAATGAGTTCGCGAACCAGACAGAATACATGCTCATTGACTGCGCAGCAGGATTAGGGCAGGAAGCAATGCAGGCAATGCATGCAGGCGACGAACTGATACTTGTAACAAACCCAGAAATCCATGCAATGACTGACGCGCTTAAAGCGTATGAATATGCAAAAGAAATAGGCATCCGCCCGATTGGAGTCGTGGTAAACAAAGTGCGCAACAAGGAATGGGAAATGACAAAGAAAAATGTCGAGGAATTCATTGAACTGCCTGTCATCGGAATGATTCCAGAAGATGACAATGTAAAGAGGTCAATCGCATACAAAAAGCCGCTGGTTTATGCTTATCCGAAATCGCCTGCAGCACGGGCAATCAAAAGGCTGGCAGCATCCATCATTGGCGAGGATTACAGGATGCTTGAGCCGGAAACCTTTGGCGAGACAATTCTTAGACTAATAGGATTTTGAATATGGCACGAAAGAAAAAAGTCGCGGTACTCCTGAGCGCCGGTGCTGCAAAGGGATTTGCGCACCTTGGTGTCCTTAAGGCACTTGAGGAACATAATATACCTATTGACTTAATTATCGGGACAAGCATGGGCTCATTGGTCGGGGCATGCTATTCAATTGTCCCAAAAGCGGATTACTGGATTAAAAAACTAGCAGAGGTAACACCGCTCCATCTTTTCGATTTAAACGATTTCAAGATAAATCCGCGCGGACTGATGACTGGGAATTCTCTGCAGCATTACATTGAAAAGCACCTGGGCATATCAACTTTCAGGGACACAATCATACCGCTGATAATCAATTCCGCAGATCTTGTCTCAAACAAAAGCGTGAAGTTTACCAGGGGAAAGATATCTGATGCTGTGCGCGCCAGCGGAGGGATACCTTTAATTTTTGATGTTGTACGGCAGAAAAACAAGCTTCTCGTGGACGGCTTTGTGATTGACCCTATCGGCATAAAATGGCTGAAAGGAAAATATGATTTGGTTATTGTGGTAAACGTAAATACTGCGAATGACAACCTGATTACAGAAAAATCAAATGCTTTTGACATATTGCTGCGTTCAGTAGAGCTGATGCAGAGAGAGCTTGTGCACGAGAAAATAAAATGTTTGAATAATGCCGTGCTGATTGAGCCCAATATGAATGGACTGCGATACACTGATTTCCACAGGGCGAAGGAATTTGTGGAGCGCGGATACGCTGCGGGCAAAAAAGTAATCAAACAAATCAAAAAGTATTTATAACACTACATTCTTTGAAGTATTATGGCAACCAAATTGATTCATTGCTAAAGAGAATTCTGAGATTTTGATAGTTGCGAGAAGTTTTAAAAGTACAGATTCCTCAAATAAGAGTATGGAATACGAGACGCCGAAAGGCATGCGGGACTTTCTGCCAGAGGAGAAAATACTGCGCGATGAAGTAGTTGCAAAACTCAAGAAAACATTTGAGCTGTACGGGTTCAACCCAATTGAAACTCCTGCGCTGGAAGACTACAAAACCTGCACTGCAAAGTTCGGAGCAGGAGAAGAAGCTGATGTCCTGCAGGAGCTTTTTGCGCTGGAAGACAGGGCAGGAAGAAAGCTTGGACTGCGATTTGAGATGACATTTCCGCTGGCGAGAGTGATAGCCAACAATCCCCAGCTTGCAAAGCCATTCAAGAGATACGCAATGGGGCCTGTGTGGAGAAACGGGCCTATAAAGCTGGGAAGATACCGCGAATTCTGGCAGGCTGACGTGGACATAGTGGGCACAAGCGAACTGAGTTCAGACGCGGAAATGCTAAGCCTTGCTGAAACAGCATTCAAGAAACTCGGGCTGGATATTGTAATCAAGGTGAACAACCGCAAGCTGCTGAAAGGCATGATGAACAGCTGCAATATCCCTGAGAAAGAACAGGATTCTGTAATAATCACAATTGACAAGCTGAACAAAATAGGGCTTGAAGGGGTAAAGGCTGAGCTGAAAGAAAAGGGAATCAGCACAGACAGCATCTCAAAACTTCTGAAGCTTATCCAGCTCAAAGGAAATGCAAAACAAATCACAGCAATGCTAAAGAGCGAGCTGCGAAATGAAATCGCCGGCGAAGGAATCGCTGAAATCAATGCGCTGTTTGAGTACCTGAAAGAGTTCGGAGTGAAGAGTGCGGAGCTTGACGTGAGCCTTGCACGCGGCTTGAGCTATTACACAGGAACAATCTTTGAAGTTTTCATGAAAGAGGGAGAAATAAAGTCCTCGATTGCTGCAGGCGGACGCTGGGATGATATGATTCAGAAATTCGCAAACAGCAAGCTGCCAATGCCTGCAGTCGGAATATCTTTCGGGCTTGACGTAATATGCGATGTGCTGAAACTGCAGGAGAAGACAAGCGCAAGGAAAAGCATTGTAAGCGCATACCTTGTCCCGCTGGGCACTGTAAAAGAATCCATAAAGATTGCGCAGAAACTCCGCGAAGGGGGAATCAATACAGACCTGGACCTTACGGGAAAGAGCATAAGCAAGAACCTTGAATATGCAAACAGGCAAGGCATCCCTTACGTTGCAATTATAGGCCCAAAAGAGCTGAAGGAAGATTCAGTCATGCTCAAAGACATGAAAAAAGGCGAAGAGAAAAAAATCAAAACAGCTGAGTTGGTTAAAGCTTTAAAGAACAAATGATTCAGGTAAAACGGTGAGAGGATGAGTAATCTAACACAGTTCTCCGGATACGGGGGCTATTACAGCCAGCAGCAACAGGGCGCTGCACAGTATGCCTATCCCAAGAAGAAATTCCCGTGGCTTTATGCTGTTCTTGGCGCGGCTGCAGTTCTCACAATCGGACTAATAGTCTATTTCCTGTTCTTCATGCAGACATCTCCTGCGCTGGAATTGTCCTCGCCAAGCATAGACATCCAGACATCCCCAGGAGACAGCGCAACAAGCACAGTAACAGTTACAAATCCGCGAAAAAGCACAATACAGACAAACCTGCAGACAAATCTTCCTGCATGGATAACAATTGACAAAACTTCGCTTACGTTAAGGGCGGGCGAGACGGCAACAGTAACAATAACTGCAAGCCCTGTTGCAGACTCGCAGACAACCTCAGGAAGCATAAATTTCGAGGGCACAGACGTGTTCGTACAGATAAACGCGCAGGTTTTGCCAGTGCCGCAGATATCCCTGAATGTGCCAACCACCTCGTTCACAATTTATGAAGGCGAAAAACGAAGCATACTTGCGACAGTTTCAAATACAGGATTGTCAAACGCGGTAAACGCAAACCTGAGCATAACAGGAATCCCAGCTGAATGGCTGCAGATGGACACAGCGCCGTTTACACTGGAAGCAGGCAAGGAAGTTTCAAAAACAATAGTAATCGATATCCCAGAAATAGCTGAGACAGGAAACTACCAGGGGCTGCTTAACCTGAAAGGCACAGGTTTCAGCCAGGACATCATCCTTTCGTTCAGCATTCTGCCGAGTGTTGGCTCATTAACAGTAACACCTTCAGACATAAGCGGAACAAAAACAAGCGGCTCAAATATCAGGCTTACAATCGAAAATAGCGGCAATGCAAACCTTAACAGCATTGTTTTGCAGGAAAGCAGCAGCCTGAAGGCATCATTATCAATAACACCAAGGACAGTTGCACTGATTGAGCCTGGACAGAGCTCAGAGGTCATACTGGTGATAGACGGGATAAACGGAACCAAAAACGGAAATATAGAAGTAACAGCAACAGACACGCACGGAAACACGCAGACAAAGTTCGTGACTGTCGCAATAAGCGTGACATGATGGCAAAAAATAAAATAGTTTTTTCAATCGGAGGCTCGATAGTAATACCCGAGGAGCTTGACGTGGATTTCCTCAAGAAGTTCTCAAGCCTGATTAAAAAATACAAGAACAAAACAAATTTCTCAATAGTTGTCGGCGGAGGAAAGACAGCGCGAATGTTCCAGAAAAAGCGGGAAGAGCTCGGGATGGACGAATACACTGCGCATGAAATAGGGACAAAGGCAACGCAGCTGAATGCGCTGTTTGTCGCGCGGCTGGTCGGCGGAAAATTCTCAACAGAACATCCTGAAAAGATAGGCAAGAAAAAAGGAGTGCACGTCTCAGGGGGATACAAAATAGGGTGGACAACTGACACTGACGCCGCATACATTGCAAAGGGAATGAAAGCAGACTATCTTGTGAATCTCACTGATGTCAAGGGGATGTATACGAAGGACCCGCGAAAGCACAAGGACGCAAAATTCCTGCCAGCGCTGGGTTGGAAAGAATTCTTCAAGATAATGGGGCACAAAATCGTGCCTGGGGGACACTATGTGTTTGACCCGATTGCCGGAAAAGTGTGCCAGAAAAACAAAATCAAGGTTGTGATAGTGAGCAAGGATTTGCGCAATCTTGAGAACTTCCTGAAAGGAAAGAGATTTATAGGCACAATAATTAGCTAATTTTTATGCACGATTTCAAGCCGGTTTATATTGAACGCTATAAGAAACTTCTCGGCGAAGAGTGGGATATTTTCAAGGAAGCGATAGTCACGCCGTTCCCCTCCTCTTTCAGGATAAACACACTCAAGGGAAAGCGGCATGAAATCCTGAAAAGGCTTGAGGACAAAGGCTGGAAAATAAAGCAGGTGCCGTTCTACAGCGAAGGATTCTGCTTCACTGAGAAGCGCGATTTTGTACTTGGCAACACGCTCGAGCACTTTCTCGGGCTGGTTTACATACAGGAAACAGCATCAATGATTCCGCCGGCTGTGCTGGCGCCGAAACCAGGAGAACTTGTCCTGGACTTGACAGCCGCACCTGGCTCAAAGACAACGCAGATGGCTGCAATGATGGAGAACCAGGGAGGAATCGTGGCGAATGAGAAAGAAATCGGCAGGCTCGCCTCGCTGCGCATGAACCTGCAGAGATGCGGAGTCCTGAACACTGTTGTCACGCAGATGGACGGCAGGGCATTCAAGATAATTGACATGAAGTTTGACAAGGTGCTTCTGGATGCGCCGTGCACAGGCACAGGCACAATAATGAAATCCCCGCACACAATAAAGACGTGGAGCGTTAAGGCATCGCAGGTAATGAGCGGCATACAAAAACAGCTGATACAGTCTGCAGTGAATGTTCTGAAGCCGGGAGGCACGCTGGTTTATTCCACGTGCTCGCTTGAGCCTGAAGAGGATGAGGAAAATATCGATTACGCCATCAAAAAGATGGGGCTGAAAATGGAAAAAATAAAGCTGGACGGCTTCAAGACGCGCAGCGGCATAACAAGCTGGGAAAACAAGGAGTACGACAGCGAAGCCAGCAAGAGCATACGCGTCTACCCCCAGGACAACAATACAGAAGGGTTCTTTGTCGCAAAGCTGGTGAAAGAATGAGAATACTCAACCGCAGGGAAGTGGAGGTTTTTGAAGCAAAGATTGAAAACATCTACGGCGCAAAAGAATCGCTCAGGGAGTTCACAGTTCTGCTCAGCGGAAAGGAAGACAAAATCTGGATTGCGAACAAGGAACTGTTCCAGATTCCGCTTGAAAAGCTGCGGGTGAACTCGGTGGGGCTTTACTTCGGCAGAATTGACGGCGGAAAACTCAGGCTGAGCGTTGAAGGCGCCGGGATAATAGGGCTGAAAGCTGAAAAAAATGTTGTTGAACTTGACGAAGCCCATCTTTGGGACTTTTTGAGGGGATTTGACATTGAGCTGAAGGAAAAAGTTCCTGAAACAAAAGAGTATGTCCTTGTCAAGCATAAAAACGACTTTTTGGGGATAGCCAAACTGGAAGGAAACACTCTCAAAAATGCGCTGCCAAAGAGCAGGAAGATTGTGAGTTTGACAAAATAGCAAAATTTTTAGAGGGCTGTTTTCTTGGATTCTGCATGGTAAACAAACTTCATTTGATAACAGGGCTGATTATTGCGATAATCGCATTTATCGGGCTGTATTTTTATTTCGGCTACGCGCAGATAGGCGCACCAGCGAATGGGGCGCTTAATGTTGAAATCAACAAAACAAACGTTACTGGAATAAAACTCATCGGCGCATACTGGGGCACTTCAACACTGCCTGCGGATTACAATGACACCTGCAGCAATGAAACAAAAAACATCGAGGGTGGATTTTTGTTTTCTGTTGAAGCAAACAGCGGAATAGACCCGGTGAACTATGACGAGTGCTACATCGTAAACAACGGGCATAAAATTGACACTGGCATAATTGAAATGCACGGCAGCTACATGAACCTTGAAGCAAACGCAGAAACAGACAGGCAGAACATGGTAGGAATATGCTGCGAGCTTGGAGACAGGCTTGACTGCAGCGATGCCACGACGCTGCTGCAATGCCCACTTGAATAAGCATTTAAATTATCCTTTCTTTGTTTTTATGATAATGCCTCTGTAGCTCAGCCAGAAGAGCGGCAGTTTCGTAAGACCTTTTCTTGGAAAGAAAAGCTCTACCAAAAGAAGGACGGAAGAACTGTAGGTCGGGAGTGCAAATCTCCCCAGAGGCTTTGGCTTGAATAAATACAAATCGCTACTGCAGAATATAATTCGGAGTCCAAAAAAAGTAATCCTTATCTGTCACTTGGACTGTGCGTATTGTACCCCATTCCCTCTTTCAAAGTAAAATTTAGTGTTGAATAAACTTTAGCATGGTTTAATTTCGCATTTTTAACCGCTGATTCTTCTGTACTTCCGTAACCAACAATAGAACTGTTCTGTATCACTATAACTTTATTGCGATATTCCACAGAGAATTTTTCCATATTCTGATTTATGAACCAGTCATTGTCTATCTCTTCAGGACTATGATATCTTTTGTTCTCAAGGAAATTCAGCCATTTTTCTTTGGGCTTTATCTTGTTTATTTCGGCAGAAGGCACTGACCCCATGTGTTCCCTGTTCCAGATAGAAACACTCTTTATCTCGTCACTTTCATAAGCTTTTTTCGCGAGCTCCACTGCTAAGTCCATGTTTTCAACTTCAATAAGAATATATCCGCGTTTTTTCTTTTCAAATATTGCCTGCACTACTCGTATATCAGCTATACTTCTGGCACCCCAGACAATTTTGTTCCAGTCAATATCATAGGGGTCCTTGTCTCTCTGGCCCTTGAAGTCCTGTATTTCTATTAACAACCTATCTTCAATTGTGGAAACGCCATCAGTGATGTGCATTGGCATCTTAATCACGGTAGGTAGGCAGTTTGTTCCGGGAAACCCCTTTTTCCCTTCAAGTGACCAGTGAGTTCCACTGAACAAAGGTTCTCCAAATGTGACGCCGTGCAGTCCTATGTCATCAACATATTTTTTTGCAAGATCCAGACATTTTCTTGGATTTGGCACAGAATCAAAATATTTCTTTCGCAATGCGACCTGTTCTTTGTTGAGCTTAGTATAAGGATCAAGGTTTCTCTGTTCTACATTCATTGCAGCCCGTTCGATCACATCATTAAATATGTCACGGTCAATATATTTGACAGCATCTTCCAGGGAGATACCACGATATTCTTTCTGGGGTTTATTCACTTTTTTAAGCATAGCATCACCTGTTTTAGTACAGCAAATCCAATACAAAAATCAAATAAAAACCTATGTCACTAAATATATGTGAAGAACGAGCGGCGGGTAAGTTCAGGGAAACAATCGTTCATCAAGGAATTTCATAAATTCCTTATCTTTTGATTTTGGTTTGCTGAGATGTAATTTTGGTGTTCCTGACGACTTGTGTAAACTTCCATGTTCATCCATTGAAACAGCGGATTCATAAAAATCAACAAAATCTTTCCCCAGAGCCGCAGCAACAGTGAGGGGATCATGCATGTATGGCCAAAATGTTTTTGCTTCATGGAACAGCTCAACATGGCGTGCAAGCATTTGATAAACAGGTTTATCGCTGGATTTCAATTTTTTATACAGGTTGTGTTGGTCATCAACCATATAAACCAGATTAAATGTTGTTTGTGCTGTTACTAAAGAAATATTAGCCCCAGACTTAGTAACATAGCGGGCAGCTTCCTTGTCAATCTTCACATTGTGCTCAACCCACCCAGGACGTCTGGAATAGTCAACAGCGCCACCCATTTGGTATACAACCAATTTTTCGCGGCTTTCTGGAAATCGTTTAAGCAGATTGGCTAAATTGGTGAAACCTTGTATGCAGGTATAGACAACTTTATCGGAAGCATCTAAAACAGTTTTCATTGCTTCAAGATAGTTTTTATCAGCAGAATATGAGAAGTCCTGGATTAGTTCATCAACAACAAAATCATGATGCCCCAAATCTGCTCCCTGAACCACTTTTATATCTCGGCGTCCGTACATATCCAAGACTTTTTTTGCAAAAGTAGCCCGCTTTCCATTAACTTCATCACCAGTCACGATTAGATTTAAGTCCATCTCTGGGGAATTAAGCAATAACAATAATGCAAAGAGGTCATCAGGGTCATATCCAATATCAGTATCCAAAATTACGCTGTTCTTCATAATATCAACAAAACATGCCTAGTTTTTGAGGTTATCTGAGGGATTCAACAAATTTGGTAATTGTTCGCGCCAATCCAAACTCAGCATTATCAGGCATTATCAAAGCTTTTTCGTATTCCTCTTTGCCAATAGCATCCCTGAGCCAGCCCTCGTTAACTTTTACAAGAAATGTTGCATTGTCAGGATTTGACATTTCAGGATGCGGCTGTACGCCGTATCTCATTACGCCATTCTTGCAGATGCTATAAGCATGTATAACTCCATTCCGCGTGGCAATCACTTTGGATTCGAGCCCTTCTCGTTCAGGCAATGAAGCGACATAATCTGTGTGCAGATGCGCGCCCAAAAAGTTATCAGGCAGATGACCAAACACGGGGCTTTGCTTCCCTGCCTCAGTCAGCTGGTGTTCCAGATATCCAGCCTCTGTTTTGTCCAGTTTGCCGAGTTTCCCACCCATCACATGCGCCAGTATCTGGGCGCCAAAACAAATTCCAAACATCGGACCTTTGTAGCAGGACAGTCTTTGAACTACGTTATTTACATCAAAATAGTCATCACCAGTAAGTTCTCCACGTTCAAGCATCCTTTGGTAATCAGTTGCAGATAATTTTGAGCCGGATAGAATCAAAGCTTCATAATTAGAATAGTCTATGTCGCCATCCCTGAATAAAATGCCGTTTACATCAATATTCGCAGGTATCAGAGAACTTATTCGTTTGATATATTGTCTTTTATCCGGATTTTGGTCAGGATTGAAATCTATAATTCCTATCATTATTTTAACTCCAAAACCCCACCAATTAGTTCAATAATTGAAGCATTTATAAATTTACCTATCCCAAGGCGAGCGGCGACTTCTCAAACAATGTCCTGCTGTCGCAAGATAGTTTTATAATATTCAGTCTGCTAAATGATTTTATGATAACCAGAAGACATGTGCTTGAAATCGCTAGAGAATATGACTCTACATCAAAATTTAATATTCCCATATTGTCTCTTTCTGCCCAAATCGCTCTTGAGGATACCCCTGTAATAGAAGGAGACCAAATTTTGATATTTTTTAACCCAAAATATATAGGGCGCGTTAAAAAGATAGTTATTACTCCAAATTTCCCGCCCCGTTATTGTGTGGGCATCCCTTGGGAAGCATATGCCTCATGCCTTAGAAAAGTTGATGAAAGTATGAAAAAGAGATATAACGGAAATGCGTTGATGTTTGATTTAGAAGAAAAATTGGGAACCTCCCAAATTGAAGAAGGACTGGCGTATATGATGGAAAGAGTTGTATCAATGGACAATTATGCCAGCAAAGTATTTTCTGAAGAATATCAAAAAATACGCGAAAAGTATGCCTCTTTCCTTCAAACTGTCGTTTAGCCAGAACATATAGGGATTACACTACAGAGGGCGAGCGGCGACCCCAGCTCACTGAATCACCCTTCAGATATTACATATTCCTTTACAGGAGTTTTTATTCCAAGTTTTGCGAGCTGTTCTTTAACATAAGGAAGGTATTTTTCTCTCTTTTTTGAGTCTATTAAACCAAATCCATCAATCATACTGCTTCCTGTGTATCCTGTTTCTCCGATTTTTTTGCCTATAATTAGTTTATGGATTATCTTATCTCCGCCATCTTCAGAGATGCATATAGTATCCAGTCCCTTCGCTTCGGGAACTTTAAAACCTTCTCCAGCTTCAATAACATCCTCGATTCCATCCCTGACCTTTTCCTTGTAACTCAGGTCTGTTCCACATTTTGGGCAGAATTTACAGTTCGATACAGCAGGAATGTTGTCTTTAGGGCATGTTTCTTTGTATCCCACCTTGTATTTTGCGCCCCATAGTTCAAAAACTTTTTTTTCGCTCAGTAAAGCTCCGATAAATACGTATGCAGATGAACCATCATTTGACATTTAAATCACCCTGTAATGATTAATAGAACTCAAAAATAAATTATAAATGTATGTCACGAAGAATCAGTTAACTGGGCGAGCGGCGACCCATGAAAAACAGCTTGAAAAATCTGGTGAAGAGAGCCGCGAGCAATAAAAAAGACAATAACTCTGCGATTTCGAATCATTGGGCGAAGCGGTCGCCGTTATTCCAGAGCTTTCCTCAAAATATTCTGGATAAACTCCTCTTTATGTTTTCTGTATTTTTCTCCGTCGCCAAGGGCTTTTTTCACTCCCTCTTTTTTGATTTTAACATATTGTTCAACAGCTTCGGGGTGTTTCAGTAAATAATCGCGGAAGCCAATCATTTCTTTCCAATCTTGACCGTTGAATTTCGTTAGATGAATATGGATTCTTCTTTTTCTGTTTTTGTAAGGATAATCAATTCTGAAGAACAATCTTTCAGGATAGCTTGCTTTCTCACGAAATTCATAACCCTCTTTCTCTAATTTATTTTTGGATTCCACTATCTTTGATTTTGAAACACCCACGGCAACATCAAGAATACCTTTGCCACCAAGATTAGGAATAGCTGTTGAACCTACATGCTCGATTGTTGCTGTTGAACCAAGAGCTTTAGCTATCTTCTTCTTTTCTGAAGTGAAAAAAGCCCGATATTCAGGATTGTATTTTCTGAAAACATACTTCTGCATAATCTATGAATAGTTTGAGATTAAATAAAGTTTCCGAAAACCTATATTGAAGAAATAAAAAAGGCAGGTTATATCCCTGCCTGTCTTGCAAACTCGCTGAGAGGCTTTTGCAGTATAACATTTAAATATCGGAAACAGTTTGGTGACTGCATGGAAATGCCCAAAAAATACATTGTTATCGGCTTGATAACAGGACTGGTAATAATCCTAAGCGCATACTTCATTTTCGCGCCCAACCAGCCAAAAGTCGTTCTTGACAACTCAACAGAGTCCCAGATAATGGCAGATGCTGTGAACAATTTCAACACAAAATACAACATTTACCTTGAGTCATACAGCAACACATCAACATACGGGAACTCAATGGGCGCAGACTCGCAGATAACATCAGAGGAGCTGATTAGCTATGAAGCCCTGCTGCGGGAATTCATAAATGATTCTGACAACATGATAGAATCGTGCGATAATGTCAGGACACTTATCATCCAGTATTCATACCGCTTCCAAAATGTAACCGAAACAAAAGCACAGTTCGACGATACAGAAGGGCTTGTTGACAATGACCTGAACAACATTGTTATGTTCATAAACGTACTGCGCAGCCAGATAGGCTCGCTCAATGCAGAGCATGACAAAGCGCTTAATGACCTGAGCGTTGAACTGATTGAAATACGGGAAAGATAATTCTTACATTGTCTTCCTATCCTTCAGCCCTTTTGCTGATGCAAAAGCCCTGGGGGAAACGACTACATTGTCTTCCTATCTTTTAGAATAAGCATGTCAAACTTGATGCCGGATTCTGGAATAACTTTGTTGCTTCCAAGAAGAGAGTGAGCTGGGATAAAATGCCACTCTGTGCGGTCAAATCTGAAAGCATACCATGGCTCTCCTCCGAACTTGTTTGCATATTCAATCGTGTCAAGAATCTCCTCGTTGTCAATGTAAATCGCAGGCTTTCCGCTTGACTTGCATTCAATCACAAGAAGCTTGCCAGGATGCCCAGCAACCAAGTCAGGGGCGCTCTCCATCTTGCCAGAGCCTGCAACACGCACACAATTCCATCCTACCCCAACGAACATCTTGAGAAGTTCTCTTTCGCTGTTTGAACCTTTACGACTTGCCGCCATTTTTACAACCAATCAATGTGAATCTGGAATGCAACAACAGGATTTTCAAGGGTGAAATTCTGGAGAACCTGCGGGTGAACCTCTCCGATTATTCCGACTGTCTTGTTGTTGACTTCGATAATGCCGCATCTGCCCGGGATATATGAAGAGTTTTCGTGCTCTTTCACTGTAAAAGACAGGTTCATATCATGCATGAGCTTGTCAAGCACAGCCTTGATTTCAGTGTAATTTGCCCTGGGATGGGTTATTGCTGCGCACAAAAGCCGCGTCTGCTTTGTCGCGTTCTCTGCGCTGCTGTCAGGCAGGACAATGTCGCCCACCTCGAATATTTTCTGCGGGAACTCAACTGTCTTGTTCTGCGCAAGGAAATTAAGGTGGATGGGCAGAAGAGAATTTCGCATGACATCCCAGCTGGATGAAACTGGATTCGCAAGCTCGACAACCTCGCATTCAGGAAGGTTCATTTTTGCGAAAAGCAGGTCCTTGCTGGTCAGGACAAAGTTAAGAATTTCCTGGAATCCCAGCCCGATTATAACGTCGCGGTACAGATTCGACTTAATTGTCAAATCGTCAAGCTTTCCTATTGTCGGAACTTTTATTTCAGCAGGAAGGATATTATTAAAACCATAACCTATAGCGATGTCCTCTGCAATGTCCACCTGGTGCATTATATCCTTTCGGTAGAATGAGGCTTCAACTTCGATAATATCCTCCTGTGTATTTTCGTGAACAATATTATACCCCATCTTTTCAAGAATGTGCTTCATGTCGCGCAGAGATATGTCAATGCCGATGCGCTGCTTTACATAAGAGGGATTTATTTTGAATGGCAACGGCCCAAGGTTTGGAGTGATGTCCTCTTTCCTGCCCTGCTTGTGCACAATTTTTACAGAGTAGATATCCCCGCCGCGCTCGGCAAGAGCAGATGAAACAAGGTTAAGGACATTTTTTACTGCATCCTCGCTGGTTCCGGTAACTTCTACAAGAACATTTTTTGTGGACCTGTCAACCTTTCCAAGATGGTTTGAATTGATTACAGGAGGCATGCTGAGTATGTTGTCTTCAGAGTCTATCAGCAAAGGATACTCACTGAACTTTTTTAGGATGTCGGCGTATTCAACCCCTTTCGGGTGCTTCTCAAGAATCTCTTTCGGAGTCATAGGTGCTGTGAACCCCAGCGGGACAAATTTCTTTGAGTTGGGCTCAACTGTTGTGTAAAGCACAGGCGGCTTTATCCTGTCATAATCGTAAATGCCAATTGACGTCTTTTTCCGCTTGCGCCCGTAGTTCTGGTCAAGCTTGTCCTGAATCTGCATGATTGACTTTATTGCGGCATCATCAAATTCAATGTCCTTAACAACCGCACATGCGATGAACGGGCGGATTTCCTTGAGCTTGGAATCATCAACATTGACTGTGAAATTACTCTTGTTAACCTTGTAGGATGTATAACCTTTATGAAGCCCCAGAATGTTGCGAAGCTCGCGGCCAATCCCTTCTGCGCTCCACAAATCAGGGCGGTTTGTATCCTCAAACTTAAATGTGATTTCGTCACCATTCTCCTCTTCAATGTCTGCTTTCAGATACATCCAGATAGTCTCTGCCAAAGTTTCCCTGTCCAGGGATTTTCCTACGAATTTCTCAATCTCTTTTTTGGAAACTGTAGCTACGGGCATTGTCTCACCACTTGAACTCCCGCAGCCATTTCAAATCGCTTGAGAAAAGCTGGCGGATGTCCATTATATTATTTTTAAGCATGAACAGGCGGTCTATTCCAAGCCCCCATGCTATTACAGGAACGTCTATACCAAGAGGCTCAAGGACTTCGGGGCGGAACATGCCTGCGCCTCCGAGCTCAATCCATCCTTTTCCTTCCTTGTAAGCATGAAGCTCAACGCTGGGCTCTGTGAACGGGAAGTATCCAGGGACATATTTGAATTTCTTGACTCCTGCGATTTCTTCTGCAGCGAGCTTAAGGAGCCCAAGCAGTTCCCTGAATGTTATTTTTGAGTCAAGAACAATCCCCTCGAACTGATTGAATTCAATCAGATGCTTCCAGTCAATTGTGTCCACACGGAAAACTTTGTCGTATGAAAAGTATTTTCCGGGAATCTTCAAATCCGGCTTTGCCATTGTGCGCGCTGAAGCTGCGGTGGTCTGGCTGCGCAAAAGAAGTTCTGCAGCTTTCTTAGGCTCAAATTTATAGTTCCAGCCTGTTGAGCCTGTATCCCCGCCGTCTTCATGGACTTTTTTAACATTTTCAAGGAGCCCGGCATGATTTGAAAGATTTCCGTGTGACGGTGTTTTCAAATGGAACACGTCCTGAATCTCACGCGCAGGATGGTCCTGCGGCATGTAAAGAATTTCGTTATTGAAAAATGCAAGCTCAACATATGGCCCTGTCATCTCCTCAAATCCAAGACTTATCATCTTCTGCCTGACTTCATTTATGAATTTCATGTAAGGCTGCTGCTTTCCAGCAAGAATCTCAGGCGCCTGGACATTCAAATCATATTTACGGAAAGGGGTTTGTTTCCAATCGCCGGACTTGATTATCTGGGGCGTGAGCTCGTCAATCTTTTTCTCGAACTTTATCTGCGGAAGAACTTTTTTTCCCGCGTCTGTGACTGAAACATGCTTTATCTTTTCGATTGATACTTCAACCAAATTTCTCTGTTTGAGAAGAATAAGGAACTCGTCAAGCTCATTTGAAACCTCGTCTGCGTACTTTGATTCCCTGAGCTCGTTAAGCAGGTCTTTCTGGCGCTCAAGATGCTTGATATATGCTTTGCCGTTATTTGTTATTGAAATTTTTCCTGCGGCTATTTCGATAAGATTGTTCCGCTTGCAAAGGCCCAGCGAAACATTGAACTCGTTGTCATCAAGCCCCGCCTTCTTTTTGAGGTCTGCGATAGCAACAGGCGTTTCAGCGGTTTTAAGGAAAATGTATTCGGGCAGGCCTTTTTCAGTATATTTCAGGCCGAGCTGCGTTGTCTTGAACAGCTCCTTTTCGATTTCGTCAACGTCTATAAGCTGTTTTTCCTTCAGAAGCTCAATTGCCTTGTTTGCTGCGTCTGCGTTGATTCCTGCTTTTTCCGCAATGATATCCGAAGTGACTTTACCAAAATCCTTCAGAACCAACAAAACCTTCTTTTCAAGGTCGTGCAGTGACTCTACAACTGAGTTCATAAGAATAACTAAAGAAATAGAGTTAATAAAATTTTAGTTTTCGCCCTTTTCCTTGATAAGGTGCTTTGTAAAGAATTCCTTCTCTTTTGACATGTCCAAAATTTTGCATGATATCAAAATCTTTGGCTTGCTGGCAGATTCCATTCGGCCGCCAGTTACTTTATACCACATACCCTTAATCTCGTAGTATGTTTCCCCGTCATCTGCTGTGCATTGTTTCATGGTTTATCACCAATTCTAAAAAATTTAAGCATTTAGGGATTTATTAATCTTTGTCATTAAACAAAGTGACATCATCCCGAGAGGTATTTTTTTTCAAGTGCGTAAAGCTTGGCTAAAGACGCCTGTAGCGCCTCTGCCTCTGCAGATATGTTTTTCAGGGCTGTGCTGCATTTTCCGAACACTCCGTTATAGTTAACGGGAGTCTCGCCTTTTCGAATCTTTGTCGCCACATCAGACATATTGTAGCCCCCTAAAAAGTCGCTGAGATCACCAATCATTGCCGCGGATTTTTCATCAAGCTTCTTTTTGAAAATCCTGACTTTTTTCTCGAACGCCTTGTCATCCGGGAATTTTGCGGAAAGCCTGTTTGCAAGGGCCAAAATCCTGCTGTTCTCTGTGCCAAGATTGTTTAGCCCGTTTTTTAGCTCAACCAGTTTTATCTGAAGCTTGGCCAAGTTCGCAAGTTTCCATTTGTCCACCACAGGGTCTTTGAAGCTTGAAACTGCGTCTTTCAGCAAAGCGTGAGCTTCGCTGCATTCGCTGATAACACGCGAGAACATGCTGCTGTCTGTTTTTGTCTCTTTCTCAAACCTTATCCCTTCAGATTTTGGATTGCCTGTAAATAGGGTTTTTATTGTATTTAATATGCCCATTAAAATCACCTTTTTGAATTATCAAGCACACAGAGTCTTATTAATCTTTGTCACCAGCTCAGAAACCTTGACACGCTGCTGTTCAAGAGTGTCGCGGCTGCGCAGCGTTACCGTGCTGTCCTGCATGGTTTGCCCGTCAATAGTTATGCAGAAGGGAGTCCCTATTTCGTCCATGCGGCGGTAGCGGCGTCCGATTGAGCCAGAGTCGTCGTAGAATGTGGGAAAGTGCTTTTTGAGCTCCTTGTAGATTTCCTCTGCCTTTTTGTCCATGCCTTCCTTGTTGACAAGCGGGAAAACCGCTGCTTTTACAGGGGCAAGCTTTGGATTAAGCTTCAGGAAAATGCGCTTCTCTCCATTGACTTCCTCCTCGTTGTACGCATCAATAATAAAAGTAAGGAATGCGCGGTCAACGCCGACAGACGGTTCGGATACGACATGCGGCACAACTTTTTCCCCTGTGGCTTCGTCATGGATTGCCATGTCTTTTTTTGAAACTTTGGCGTGCTGCTGAAGGTCGAAATCCGTGCGGTCAGCTATTCCCTCAAGCTCTTTCCAGCCGAACTCGTAGTTGTACTCAATATCCCATGTTGAGGCTGAATAGTGCGAGAGCTCTTTTGAAACATGCTCGCGGATGCGAAGATTTTCCTGCCTGATTCCCAAATCAAAATACCACTTCACACGTGAAGCTATCCAGTAAGCATGCCACTTTGATTTTATCAGCTTTGATTTGTAAAGCTCAGATATGGTTTTTTTGGATAATTTGTGGGCGCCATTCTCCTGCTCTGCTGCAGTAAGAGTGTTCACAGAAACGTCCTTCACCCCGTCAAACAAATCGCACTCGTCCTTTTTCTTTGGGTGGCAGAAAAACTCCAGTTCCATCTGCTCGAACTCGCGCATGCGGAACAAAAAGTTTCGCGGTGAGATTTCGTTGCGGAACGCTTTTCCAATCTGCGCTATTCCAAACGGAAGCTTCATCCTGCTGACTTCAACAATGTTCTTGAACTGCGTGAAAATCAGCTGGGCTGTTTCAGGGCGAAGGAATGCGAACTCCTTGCCAGAAGGGCCGATGTTGGTCTTGAACATGAGATTGAATTCGCTGACTGAAGAAAGCTCGCCTTTCTTGCATTCGGTGCATCTGATTTTGTTCTTTGAAATAATCTCATCAAGCTGTTTTGAAGACAAACCCTCGGTTGGCTTCTTAAGGATTTCCTCAATAAGATGGTCTGCACGGAGCTTTGCACCGCACTTTTTGCACTCAACAAGCAAATCAACAAAATTGTCTACGTGCCCGGATGCTTCCCAAACTTTTGAATTTGTGAGTATTGAGCCGTCCATTCCGACGACGTTATCGTGACTGTGGACAATCGAGTTCCACCACTCTTTCTTTATATTGTTCTTCAGCTCGACTCCGACAGGGCCATAGTCAAAGATTCCTGCGACTCCGCCGTACATCTCTGAGCTTGGGAAAACAAGCCCTTTACGCTTGCAAAATGAGTTTATTTCGTCTATTGAAACCATGATTTAAACAAACCTATTTAAATTTAAAAAGGTGTGGGTAAATTATGGCTCTTTTCAAAGTAACTCGCGAGTCAGGAATACCGCTTAGCGGATGCCTTTACTTCGGGATAATTGACAGAAGCACGAATCTCCTGCAGGTGCGGGCATACTCAGGCTGCAACCTGAACTGTCCGTTCTGCAGCGTGGATGCAGGGCCAAACACGAAAAGCAGAGTGACTGTCTATGAGGTTGAGCTGGAATATCTTCTGGAGTGGATTAAGAGGATAATTGATTTCAAGAAGCGAGATGACATTGAGATTCATCTGGACAGCGTCGGAGAGCCGATGATGTACCCGCACTTTGTTGAGCTGGTTAAAGAGCTGCGCAGGATTCCGCAGGTTAAAACGATTTCAATGCAGACGAACGGAACCCTGCTGGATGCTGAAAAGATAAAGGCGCTTGAGCATGCGGGACTGGACAGGATAAATCTGTCAATGGAAGCGCTGGAGCCAGAGCTTGCAAAGAAGCTGTCTGGGTGCGTCTGGTATGACATTGAAAAAGTTAAGGAAAATGCACGCTTGACTGCGAAATCAAAGATTGATTTGCTAATTGCGCCGGTGTATCTGCCAGGACTAAATGATGCTGAGATGCCAAAGCTGATTAATTTTGCAAAAGAAGTTGGAGCTGGCAAAAAGTGGCCTAGCCTGGGGATACAGAAGTTTTTGAAATACAAGATGGGCAGGATTCCAAAGGGGATAAAGATACAAAACTGGTGGCAATTCTACAACAAGAGCATACGAGCGTGGGAAAAAGAGTCTGGAACAAAGCTTATAATCTCGCCGAAGGACTTTGGAATTGTTGAATGCCCTGCGCTTCCGCTCGTAATGGAAAAAGGCGAAAAGGTGAACTGCCAGATTGTCGGGCCTGGCTGGATAGCGAACGAAGTCCTAGGCGTCGCGAAAGACAGGGTGATTTCGATTCTTGAATGCAACAAGGAGAGCGGAATGCAGCGGGTAAAGATTGTAAGCAACAAGCACGGAATCTATGTCGGAGAAGCCATCTGATTTATTTCTTTCCGTTAATGTACATCGTAAGAATAATACCTGCAAAGACGCCTGTGATTAAAAGGATAACATCAACTGTGAACTCCTGATTCGTTTCAAAGCGTGAAACTTCCTGATAGTATTTTTCAACAACAGGGGGATTGTTTAGCTTGAAAAGATCCCCGAATGCCGACTCGGATATCTCGTAGGATATTGTCGCCATCTCCTTTGAATAGCTCAGGTAAACAAGCGCTTCACCAGGGTCAGACTCGTAAAAGCTCTTTGCGAATTCAAGGTAGCTGAGCGCGAGTATCGGAGTAAGGCCGCGGCTCTCTGCCTTCTGGATTGAGACAAGCGCGCTCTTCTCGAGCTGGTTAATCTTCGTGTAAACAGAATCGTTTGTTGTTGTCTGGATTTCAATTGCAAGATTTGCAGTTGCCATGGCTTTGGCTGCCTCAAACAGCGCAAAAACATACTGGTGGTTGTTATAAGCCTCATCCGCAGCATCAAGCTCTTCCTGCGCCTGTTCTATAAGAATGCTGTTGGACACAACTTTTGCATAAAGGACTGACGTGCTGCTTTGCTCAATGCGTTCAAGAGCCAGCGGCTTTATTGCGGAAGGGTCAAAAACATATGTTGTGTTTCCGGTGAAATCATTAACCAAAGTGAGCCACTGGTATGCCGTGTTCTTGCGCACTTCTGCGTAAGAGCAAAGGTAAAGGGCGGTTTCGTAATCTGACTGGTTGTAAGCCTCGTATGCGCTCTCCACAGTCTTCTCTGCCTCGCGAATCCTGTCAATGACAACAGAAAGGACCTCAACGTCGTTTATTGAATCGATTGTCCTGTTGCGCAGGAACAATATCTCAAAGTCAGCGATTGATGTCTTAACTGTGTTAAGCTCGTTTGCGACAAAGGTTGGATTCTCGTCCGCATCATAATACCTGACAAGGCGGTTGGCGTGATAAGAATTAATCATCGAACGGACTGCAAAACTGGACGCTGAATAAAAGCTTTCATCTGCATAGCTCTCGTCTGCATTGTCAAGCTCTGTTTTTGAGTTTTCAACAAGAGTCTTAAGATACTCTTTCTTGTCAAGCGGGGCTGTGACAATATTTGAACCGGCATCAGAATGGGACTCCTCTGCCTGCGTCATAAGCCCTTCCGCCATTTTCCTGAGGACTGTAGTGAGCTGTTCTGAAACAACATCGCTTGATGTAATGTTCGGCTTTGATATCTGGTATCCGGTGAAATATTTGTAAGCGTCAATTATGTCCTCTGCAAAAACAACAGTGAGATTGTATTCAGTCCCCATCTCTGCAACAAAGCTTATCATATCCCCTGCAACATCTTCATCAAAATACTGCTGTTCAGACGCCAGGATGAGGATATGCCCGTTTGCTTCGGATGCAGCCATTGCTTTTTCGCGGATTCCGCCTATTGAACCAAGGCTGCCTGCAGGATTTATTGAGGCTGATGCAAAAACATCCTGATTCATGTCAATGCCCTGAAGCGCAGCCATTGTCGCGGCAGCGAGCGCGGCTCCTGCGCTGGGTCCGCCTATTATTGCAAAATCAGAACGGATTACGTAAAGAAAATCCAAACCCGCACAGTCAACTTCGAGAGTTGTGCAGGCAACTTCCTTTGCCAGACGCGCAGATGCCTGGGTGTCAAGCTTTGTCAGGGGAAGCGTATCCAAAAACACGCGTCCGCTGCCAGGCTTCACCTCGACAGTCAGGTCTGCTATAACCCCTTTAGACTCGTTTTCATCAGTAACGCCAAGAACCTTGGTGTGGGAAATATTTGCGCCAGGGTCCATGTTGATGACTATACTTTCTGCGCCTGCTGTGGCTATTACAACCGTCAAAATTGCAAGCAGCAAAAACAGTTTTTTCATCATAAAAATGAACAAAGGATGATGTGCTTATAAATGTTACACTCGCTTATTCGCAGGATTGATTTCAAGAATCAGCGTATAGTCCTTAAAGCCAAGCTTTCTGTAAAAGTCTATTGCCCCCAAGTTCTGCGCGGATGCCTCAACTTTAATGTGTTTGTACCCCTTTTCTTTGCACCACGCCATAAAAGCTTCAACAAGCTTTCTTCCTATGCCATGGCCGCGATATTTGTCCATAACAAGCATGTTGCTGAGCTCTGCGATATCGGTTGTTGTGCGGTAGGGGTAATTCTTAGATTTTTGGCCAACAATATAACCTACTACTTGACCTTCAACTTCGGCAACTGCAGAAAAACCTTTTTTGATTATGCCTGAAAAATATTTTTTGCCTTCGTTTCCAAATGTCCATTCAAGGTTGAGGGTAGAATCATACTCCTTATGCTCTTTCTCAAAAAGCATCAGGTTTAGCTTTTGTATTACTTCTAATTCCTTAACAGTAGCCTTCCTAATCCTGATTTCCATAAAATTATTCCTTGAAAATGAACCTGTCCAGCAGTTTCTTTGCTTCCTCGCGCTTTTTCTGGTGCGCTGCAAGAAAAGTGTTGAGCTTTTCTATGCAAATCTGCTTCATCTCGCCGGACAGCATCTTTCCGGACTTGTAGTCATCATAAATCTTTTTGAGCTTTTTGTCATCAGGCTCAAGCAGCATGCGCAAATACTGGAAGGGTACATCGATGTCAGGATTTCCGCCGAGCTTTCGGTGCTCCTCGACTGTGTCCCTGCCCCCGGAGAATGCGTTGTTGATTTTTTTCTTGGCTTCAGCAGGGGTGTCTGTTGTATATATTGCTGACATCGGGTCGCTGGCTGACATCTTGCCGCCCTCTTTCAGTCCAGCCATGAATTTTGAGTGTAGTATTGCTGGCTTGTAATAGCCGAGCTTCGGGTAAACATCACGAGCAACGCGGAAGTGGACATCCTGGTCAATTCCCAAAGGAATCAGGCAGGGAATATTTTTCTTTTTCATTGCGCTCGGCAGGATTGCGGGCGTTGCCTGCATTGCCGTGTAGAATATTGCGCCGATGTTTGTGCTATCTGTGAAGCCGAAAGACGCCTTTATTGTTGAAAATGTAATATGCTTTGCAATCCTGACTGCCTCTTTGTACATAATTCCTGCGTGCTTTGTGTCAATAAGGAAATGTGTTTTTTTGGGGTCAAAGCCAAGAGCAATCACATCAAGCATATTTTCACGGGTGTATTTTGCCGTGTCTTCAAGGCTGAGATTATCCTTTAAAAGGAACTTTTCCTCGTCAGGAAACTGGAACCACATCTCTGCCCCGAACTTGTCCTGAATCCATTTTGCAAAAACCCACGGGATAAGATGCCCGAGATGCACGGGTCCGGAAGGCGCCCTGCCTGTGTAAAGGAAAAACTTGCTGCCTTTCTCATATTCATTAAGCAGCCAGTTCATATCGCGGTGCGAGAAAAAAATATTCCGGCGGAGCATGAAATGAATTTCGCCTGTGTGCTTCTCAATGCGCTTAAGCAGCGCTGAATCTATCTTTTCAGTGCCAAATTCCTTGACAAGCCTGTCATAGTCCACATCACCCTTGACTTCCCAGGGTGTAACAACCATTTTTTCCGCCATGCATATCACTTAAGTACAGTTAATTTAAAGCAAATAGCTATTTAAATTAGTGACTGTTTAGTTAAGTCATAAAAATGATATGGTCGTGAGAAAATGTTGGTAAAAGACTTTCCAGAATGTTTTGGCTCATACAAAATCTATGAAATTGTGCGTGATACAATGCTGCATTACGCAAGGGATATTGACGTGCAGAGGATGATTGACGCTATTGTTGCAGACGGCGCAACCCCAGCGGATTTCCTGCGGAAACTTGCAGTGCACAGCAAGCGCCATGTCAATGCAAGCAAGGCAAGCGAGATGATTATGGCGATAAAAGACAAGATTACCAGCCTGATAGGGGTGTATGTCGAGCCGCGCGAGGTAAGAATAACAAAAGACGGAAGCGAAACAGTCAGAATATATGTCGAGAACAAGATGGACGCGATGTTCAAGTTCAAAGTCGGAATGCAGCAGCTTGAGAGGGAATCAACCTCGCTTTTGCACGACAATGTAAAAAACTTTTCTTACACAAAAATGATAAAGGCAATGCCAATTGAAGCGGGAGCAACCCATGTTTTCAAATTTTTGATAAAGCCTGATGTGTTCGGGATACAGGACATCTACGAACTGAAAAAGAACAACCAAGTCTCAATAATGCTCGGAATGCAGGTGGCGGTAGACGGGGTTGACGGGCAGAAAACACCGCTCCACAAGATACCAGTAAACATCGTGAAAGCTAAACTTTAAGAATATGTTCTTAGTTACAATGAGACATTGAGAGGGGAGAATCATCATGAAAATTTCTGAAGTACAATCCGGTATGATGGGCGTGCGCCTCATAGCAAAAGTCGAGGAGATGGGCGCAATCCGCGATGTTAAAACAAAATTCGGCACGCAGACACGCGTGTGCGAGGCAACAATCTCAGACGAGAGCGGAACAATGAAGCTGACGCTTTGGGCAGAGCAGATTGACAAGGTAAAGCCAGGCGACACTGTTGAAATAGTCAACGGCATTGCACGCGAGTGGCAGGGAGTAAAACAGCTCAGCGTTTCAGAGAAGCGCGGAGAGCTTAAGGTGAATCCGTGAACTGCAAAAAATGCAAGCGCGAGCTGGATGAAGAGTGGAGATTCTGCCCGGCCTGCGGAGAAAGCATGAACAAGAGTTTCTTCAGATTTTTCTCAAAGCCAAAACGCGAGCTTTCTCCTGAAGAAGAAATGGAAAAAGACATGGCAAAGATGATGAAACAGGCAGAAGGCATGCTCAAGATAATGGGGTTCCCCGGCAAAATCAACATACGCATCGGAAGAGGGCCGCAGATGATGCAGCCGCAGCAGCTTGACCAGCAAAAAGCAGTCAAGATACAGGCTGGCGGGCGTGCAGAACAGGAAGAAGTGCAGAGGGAATCAAAAGAAACGCTTGAGCCGCTGATGAAAGCGACGCGGATTGCAAAAGGCATGAGATACGTCCTTGTGCTGCCTGGAGTCATGTCTGCAAATGACATAAAAATAAGGCAGTTCCATGAATCAATCGAGATAAGGGCATATGCGAAGGACAGGGCATACTTCAAGGTGATTCCAATCGGGCAGAACAGCCAGATAGTCGAGAAAAAATACCAGGAAGAGATGCTGAAGCTGGTTATTTCTTAGATTTGTAACTGAAAAGTAATGCTAAGGGCAGGATTAGTTTTAAAAACATAGAACTACTTAAAAATGGATATACACAGGTGGAGGTGTATCAGTAAATGGCTAAAAAGAAAGCAATAAAATCATTCATTAGCGGAGCAAAACTCGGCCACTGGGTGTTTTTAGCAGGCATAATCATTGCCATCGTAACAGCATTGATTGCAGGCTTGAATACAACAGTTATCTGGGTACTCGCATTGCTTGGATTGATCGTAGGATTAATCAACGTCACCTTGAAGGATGAAGTTCCATTCTTGGTCGCTACTACAGTATTACTTCTTGCATCAGGAAGCTTAAATGTACTTCCTTACATCGGACAGCAAGTAGGAACAATTCTTGCTTATGTGACAGTGTTTGTCGCACCAGCGGGCTTGATAGTAGCATTAAAGGCAATCTATGCGTTTGCACGCGAGTAAACTCGCATTTTTTTTCTTTTTTTTATTCTATTTTAAGCCTTTTAGCGAAAAGCCTTAAGGGAAAACTTTACGAAGCGGAAGCAAAACATTAATTAAAAAGAAAATGCTCCATATTCTTATGAGAAAACTCTTGATATTCGGGATTTTAATTCTGGCGGTCCTTGCACTCGGTTGCACAGGACAAAACAATTCGCAGCTGGCAAACCCCGCCTCAGCGTACTGCGAGCAGCAGGGGTATACGCTTGAGATACGGACAGACGCAAACGGCGGACAGGCTGGCTACTGCATATTTGATAACGGCGCTGAGTGCGAGGAATGGGCGTATTACAGGGAAGAATGCTCGCCAAGCGGAATCAAACCAGGCGGAGCAAATTCGTCAATGTTTGACGTCTCAATAAAAGACTTTGCATTCAACCCAGGCACAGCAACAATCAGGACAGGAAACACTGTTGTGTGGACAAATGATGACAGCGCGCCGCACAAAATAATCGCAGATGACAACTCGTTTGAGTCGGTAAGCCTTAGCTCAGGCGACAGCTTTTCGTATACATTTTCAGAGGCAGGGACATACAGCTACCACTGCAGCATACATCCGAGCATGAAAGGAACAGTAGAGGTGCAGTAAATGCTGCAGAACATTTCTTACTTCATGATTTTCGGGAAGCCGCTGATAATGTATCTTGGAATCCTTGTACTGCTTTTGTTTCTCACAACAGCATCGCTGGGATACATGATATTCAAAGGCATAAAGCTGAATGGCGTGCCTGTAAAACTGAACTGGCACAAGGCGTTTGCAATTTCAGCGATAACGCTGGGGCTTTTGCACGCAATATTGGGAATACTTCTTTTCTTCTGATTACTTCTGCTGTTTTTCAGAACCCTTAAGGCAGTAGTCATAGCGCTTAAAATTGGCTTTGTCATGCACAGGGCATCCGCCGCAGATGCAGCCATGGTCCTCTTTTATGCACTTGCTCCTGCCAAGAAAACAAAACGCTACGCGTTCCCTGCATTCCCTGTAAGTCGGGCAACTTTTGCATATGCACAATTTAATAGCTTCAGTTTTTTCCATAATCATACACCCAGTCAGTCGGCTTGATTCCGCGGGACTGCTTTACAGCAGTCATCACGTTTTTCGCCAGCAGTTCTGTTTCGCCGATGTAACATCTGGATGAAACAATCGGCTTGTCAGCATAAGTCGGATTGCAGATTGAGGACATTGCGTATACGTGGCTGAAAGGCGGGAAAATCATGCCGAAATCATTCAGGGTCATGAACATCTGCGAGATTGCCAGAGACGCGCCTGCCTCGTGTCCAGTGACTATTACTCCGGCGACTTTTCCGAGGAATCTCCTGAGAAGCCCGCTGCCTGGAACGCTGTTGTCTGCTGTGAGCTCGATAAATTTCATGTGCTTTATGTTGAGAGCCCTGTCTTTTGGAACCTTGGAGTTTGCAGGGTGAAGGCTTCCGTCAAGGCTGATACATCGGTCAATGAATTTAGCCATCAACGTTGAAATCTTGAAGTTATTAACAGGAGTTGCAAAGATTATCGCGTCCGCTGCAATTATTTTGTCGTAAAGAATGTTTGTCATGTCATCTGCAGTCGGCTTGCCTTTTGGATAGCAGGTGCAGTAAAAGTGGCAGTGGGTGTTTGCGGTTGAGTAGCAGGCTTTGCAGTGCTGGATATTGTATTTCCGCAGGGGAACAAGCTCGATGTCTGCGCCCATTTTTTTGCAGGACTCAAGGCACTTCCTGAGAAGCGCTTCGGAATTTGAATCCTCCTGCGCCATGTCGTTTGAATCGCGCGCTGAGCCTGAGATGCCGAGCACCTTGATTCGCTTTGTTTTAGGCTGAGCCATCTGCGCCGCCTCTTTAAGAGCGTCTTCGCGCACTTTTTTGAACATCCCGAGAGTTTTAGAGTCAATTTTAAGAAGTTTTATAATTTCCTTGTCTGAAAGTTTCGCCACCATCTCACCTGCTTTTGCCAAGGCATGGGATGTTTAAATTTGTTGTTAAGGACGGGTCCAATTTACTTCATAATACGTAACATCGCTCTCGTCATCTGCGATTCCTATCAGAAGCGTTTTCCTCACGCTGTGGGCGACACGCATCATTGCTGCAAAGCCCCTCCATGCGTAAGACTCTCCCTCGCGCACGCAGAAAAGAACCCACTTGGCATGCTCGGTGTCAGGATTCTGTCCGCGCGGATAAACGCGGAAGTCTGCGCCGTACTTGAGCGCAGTTTTTGTGATGTAGCCGCGCTCGCGTATGTCTGAGTAGACTGCGTAGCGGACCGGAAAGCGCTTTTCTTCCTTTGTCGCGATTTTCATGAAAGAATCATAATTCAGCTTCTTGCCTGTCATGGGCTTGATGTCAATCTTTCCCTTTTCCATGAGATAGAGAGATTCCACTAATGACAGTTCAAGCTTTTGTTTTACAAGTTTGCCATACCAGCCTTTGTTAAAGATTCTGTTCGCATCTGGCTCGCTGGAGATTACGACTTTATCCTTGACAAGGACGCCGATGGCTTTTTCTTCCTTTATTTCTTCATCAGCCATAGAATAGAAAAGAAAAATAGGTTATTTAAGGGTTTCTAAAAAATCAAATGCTGATTGGCATTCTGTGCTCTTTGAAATACGTCACAAAAATCTCGCGCCCTGTCGGATGTTCAACAAGCTTTGGTTCGAGCGCTGGCTTTGCGTTAAGCTCTCTCAAGTATTCACCAAGTCTATCGCGCATAACCCCAGTTTGTGAAGAATGTCTTGGAATATCAGGTTTCCCCATATATTCGTTATAATCCTGCAGACCTGTTGTTCTTTGTTCAAGTGTTACTTGGTTGTCGTCTGCCATTTTAATCCCTCTTCAGTGCAAGTTCTTTGTCAAGCGAAGGAAATCGTGTCATCTTCGCGTTTATGTAAGTTTTCAAATCCTGCTTGTAATTGTAAGCTGTAGTTATCAGTATATCGCCTGTTTTGGTGCGCACTCCGCGATAAACCTTTAAATTGTTAAAAACGCATAAATAATTTTGGCTGTTCTGAGACTCAGTATTCAGAGCATACCACTTTCCGCTCCTGCGTATTTCCCGCTCCAATCGCGGAACTTCCTGAGAAGCGAGCTCTTCGATATTGTCTGAATGCAAATCTATCCCTTCAAAGTTTTCACAATAATTTGCCAGTGCATCCTTTGTAAAACGTATTTTTGTTCCGGGCATCTTCAAAACCTTCTCATGAAGGAATCTTCGGGATAATCGGTTTTCGGGGACATATCCCTCTGCTCGCGAGGCCACTGGCTCATGTACTGCTGGGCTTTCATCTGTTCAGGTGTAAGCTGCGGTTGAACTTGTGTAGCTGGTTTTGTTGCCTGTGTTGCCGGCTTCTGAGTTTCGTTGCTCTGAACAACTTTCTCTGCCTTTGCCCTTTCGTTCACTATCCTGTAGCCGATGTACCCGATTGTTATCATCCCAATAAGCGCAAGCATGTAAACCGCCGGCATCCAGGCTTTTCCCTCGAAAATTGCAAATCCTGTCAAGCCTGAGATTGTTCCCTGCTTGTTTTCAGTGTAGTTCAACTGAACTGTCTTGCTGAAGATTTCCTCTCCATTTGCAAAAACACTGAACTGCGGCTTGTAATCCTTTGCCCCGCTTGGTGTCGCTGATATTGTAACCTCTTTTGAATCCATGCTTCCAAGTGTGAATGCTTCAGGCGCAATAGCGAACTGTATTCCAGCTGCATCCGCCTCAACATAGTACTCCTTGTCTGCTGATTCAAGGTTTGTAATTATCATTGTGTAAGCTATTGTCTCGTTTGCCTCAAAGTAGTGGTTTGCAACCTCGTCTTTGAAAACAACGTCAGACTGCTTTGACTCAGGCTTTGTGACTGAAAGCTCAATCGTCTTTGTGCGGTGCATTCCGTCTGAGTTTACGATGTCAACAATTATAGGGTATGTATCCATATCTGCTGACTCCGGAACCTCAATTGAAAGCGGAATTGTCTTTTCTGAACCAGACACCAATGCAAGTGATTCCTGTCCGAGCTTGTAGAAGCTCCATCCGCTGACTTTTATACTGTAGCTGTCATCCTCGTTTCCCCTATTCTTGATTGTAACATCAATTGTTGAATTTTCCCCAACATTAACTGAAATGTCCTCTGCACTAAAGTATGGTGTGAAGTATTTCAATTTGTGCGAAATCATGTAAGTCTTTTCCTCAAGGTCAGTTGTTCCGCTGATTACCTTTGCTGAAAGCTTGAAAGTATCCGTGTCAGGTATTTCTATTGCAATGTCCTGCTCAGCTGTCTGCCCCGGAAGCACGTACCCGACTTCCCCCATCTTGAAGATCTGGTTGTCGTAAGTGTATTCAAACCTGTACTGTGACTCGCTTGAGCCGACATTTCGTATGAACACTTTTCCCTCGACAACATCTCCCGGATAGAAGACGTTTGTATCAAGCTCGATATTGGATATGATTACATTGCCGTATCCGTATGACGGGTATGTGTAAACATAGCCGTTGTAATACTGGTATTCGTCTGAATCATAATTGTAATCGTATGTGTAATCGTAAGAATAGACATAATTGTTGTCCACAAGCACGTAATCAGGTGCGCTGTAAGCGTTCTTTGAACCTGAATTTGCCTTTGCCTGGCATGCAACCATGAATTCATTGCTGCCAAAGTCCGAAGTGGAATATGCCTTTGAAACTGTCTCAGTTTCCCCTTCGTTAACATCTATTGTGAATGTCTTGGGACTATTGAAATTTTTGTCGCCCTGAAGGTAAACTGTAACCTCGTGGTCAGAATCATCTTTGTTCAAGACTTTTACGTCAAATGTTATCCTGCTGCCTGAGATTCTGTAATCAAAATCAGAAATCACAACATCGCGGTCGCTGATATCCCCAACATCAACGCTCTGTTTTGCCTCTGTTGAACCTTCAACCTTCAAAACAATATCGTAATCCCCTTCTGTATCAATGTCAATCATGCTGTAGAAATAAACTTCCCGTGCAGAATCCGCCCCGTTGAGCGCAAAAACACGCGGAGAGTAAGTATCAACCAAATGGTCGTCATCATTATAGATTTTAATCTTAATATCAGAATCCTCAATTATGTCGCTTGAGTATACATAGCCGAAAACAAGGAAGTCCTCGCCCGGCTGTGCGATATTATTTGACGGATAAATGTCCATCTTTGCATCAATTGCCTGTGCTGAAGCTATCACTCCAGCCATCATAACTATCAACGCCAATATCTTTAAAAATTTCATTTTTGTTCACCCTTTAATTATCCTTAAATATGATTTGCGTTCCTGTCTTGTCTGTATAAGCAGTTGTGTCCGGCTTAAACCCGTAATCTTTAACAGGCATGTACGCTATTTTTTTCAGTTCGTAAATTGGATCCATTTATACCACCCCTAACCTTTATTTGTTACTATTAAGTAGTAAATTTAGACTTATAAACCTTTTGTTTTGTACTTCAACGCCTGTAAAGCAGCGCTTGCAGAGCATTGTGAAGCGGTGCAATCGCACTTCTATACCGCATATACTGCGTTTCTGTGGGCTCAAACAGCAGTACCAAAGCTGAATATGCTTTCATTAATTTTTCTAACAACCTGAGCTTTTTTGAGGCATAAACAGGCGCAGACACTTTTTTTATTGGTTTTTTGAGTATTTTTTCAAAAATGTAAGAGGCACGGTCAATATGGTAATCCGAAGTAACAAGCACAACTCCCTGTTTAGGCTTGACATAATGCCTTGAGTAATATGCGTTTTCAAAGGTGTCGCGCGGAACTTTTGCGGTGTTCACATAATCATCTCCCTGCAATGTAGATTCCAAATCAGGCTCATTAAACCTGCAGGCAATTATCCTGTCGCCAGATTCATATATTTGGTGGCTTGCCTTCAGTCTGGGAACATCTTCGCCTTCAGGGCCGTTGATAACAATTATGTTTTTCATATTTACTACTAATCAGTGACTATATATAAATGTTTGGATGCAACTGAAAAGAAAAAATGTGGGGCGACAGGGATTTGAACCCTGACCCACAGGTATCTTCTACCCGTTCGTCCTCATCGGCTTGCGCCTCAGCGCTCCATGAACGTAGTTCTGGAGCCTGTCACTGCAGGCACTCCTTTTTCAAAGAGATGCATACTGCCAGGTTATACTATCGCATCAAGTAAGTTGTAGTCTCCCGCAACTTAGCCCTTGCGTGTAACCCAGCTATAAGAAAAGAAAAGGAATTGACTTATAAAACTATTGCGTTTCTGCCAGAATCTTTGCAAATGCGTGGGCTGCAAAGACTGTGGGGAAAATGAACACAATTCCTGCAAAGTAAAATAAGTACTGCCCGATGAAAAGCGCGATGACAAAAAGCGCAAGAGACGTGAAATATACCAGCAGGTATTTCCAGATGTTCCTGAATATTGTCAGCATGATTTCAGGCAGGTTGAATGCCTGGATGAAACTCTCGGTTGCTGCGTAGTATACAAGAGCCATCGGAAGAACTGCCATAACAAACAAAAACGTGATGAAAGACGCAAGTATCAAACCAAATGAAATCGTGTTGTTTGTCCCTAAAAAAGCCAAAAGAAAAGGAACTGCGAAGTAAACAGCCATAATAACAGAGTACAGGAAACCGTGCTTCAGAAGGTACAGCCAGTCAGCAAATTTGAACTTTGTCCAGTCAGGCATCTGTTTCTTTTCAATAACATTCCTGATAAGCATGACAACATAGCCGTTAACAGCCACTAAAGGAACCAGAAGATACCATATCACGTTAAGGACTGAAAGAATCAAGAAACTTATAATATTCTTCTTTTCAAAAGGAAATCTCAGGGAATCCAGCACATCAACCATTAGTTCTCACCTTCTTATTAGCAGTTGTTTGCTGTTCAAATAAGTTTTCCTTGCTGAAAAAGAAAACCAGCGCGGTTGTAAGACAGACGGCTGCGAAAACAGCCATGGTAACCTGCACGCCTCCGAAGCTCAGCAGGATTCCTGTAAAAAAAGGGCCGGCTGCAACTCCGATGCTCATGAGGGACTTGCGCACTCCGCTCAGCAGGCCGCGGTCGTGGTCATTCGACCACTCAGACATTATGCTTGAAAATGATATAAACGCAAATGAGTTCGCAAAACCGAAAAGTATTATCAGCGGAACCAGAAGCACCATATCAATTGATATTGAGAACAGCACTGAAATCAGCCCGAACACAACAAGGCTCAGGGCCATTGATTTTGCGCGCCCAATCCTGTCAGTCAAATCGCCTATCTCAGTCTCAAGGAAGAAAACAGGCAGAATTGAAAGGGAAATCACCCCTCCTATTGTGAAATAGCTAAGCCCCTGCTGCTTAAGAAGAATCGGAAGGAAGCCTCCGACTGCTGTTATGATTGAAAACGCAACAATGCCCATCAGGATAATCATCTTGTAGCGCTTGAAAATGTATTTCAGTATGTCAACATCTTTTTTGAAGAGATAAGCAAAGGAATCCATTTTCTGCTGTTCTATGTCAGGCAGGAAGAAAAATATCACAAGCAGCGCAACCAGACTTATCGCAGAAAAGATATAAAACGGAAGCAGGAATGAAAGCAATGCCACGAACCCCCCGATGATTGGCGCCATAGAAGAGCCCAAATCCATTGCCTTTGTTGCCACGCCAATGCCATGGCCGCGGTGGTTCGGGTCAATCTTGGAATAGATGTATGACCACATTGCGCACCAAAGCAGGGTTGACATCAGGGAGCTGAGTATGCGCGCAACCAGCAAGCCGTTCAGAGTGGGGTACCACACGTAAATCAGCGGGGTGACAATGTAGGTTGCAGTTGAAATCATGATAATTGTTTTTAACTTGAACTTGTCAGCCAGAATCCCCATTGGGATTGAAACAAGAATCCCGACAATGCCCAGCATTGAAAGAACGATTCCTGTGAGGAACAAATTGTTGGTGATAGAATTCACGTAAATTGAGAAGATGGGGGAGATTATGCTCTCTCCGAAAATCAGCAGAAAGGTAACGAATGATATAGGGAACATTGCGCTGCTAAAAAAGCGCTTTCCAACCAGGTTCAAAAAATGATACTGCATCAACTCACCATTTTAACTTAAAAGAAGTAAGGTTAAATAATTTACTTAAGAAGTGGCCCCGGAGGGATTTGAACCCTCGACCCCCTGCTTAGAAGGCAGGTGCTCTATCCAAGCTGAGCTACGAGGCCACAAGGTTATGTAACTGGAACTTAGTTTAAAAAGTTTTATATGCCGCCCTAGTTTTGATAAAATTATGTTAGACTACCTTTTCAATTTGCTGCCTTTCCCCGAGGTAAGCGGGAAACTCAAGTCCAGAATAAAAGAGGATAAGTCCCTGCGCATTAACGACTTCTATTACAGCTTTCTTGAAGGGCTGTTCCTGATAGGAGTCAAGGACAAAACAGGTAAAAAATCACACATTGAGGTACAGAGATGTTTTCCGCTGTGGGAAGTGCATATATCTGGAAATGAAAACAGCAGGGCATACCAAAGAATAGACGAAATTGTAGACACTGTGTGCGCAGGCAGGGCATGTTTTCAAGTTTACAAGAATGGCATATACTGCGGGGCAATACCGTACAGCCAAAAAGAAATCCGAAAACCATCGAAGTATACAGCATAATCTTTAAATGCCCCTTTCTTCTGAATTAATGCATGGCAGACCTGCTCGCAATAGAACAAAAATGGCAGAAAAAATGGCTTGATGAAAAAATCTTTGAGCCGAATGTCGACAAGAAGAAGAAAAAGTATTTTGTCGCAATCCCGTATCCTTATACCAATGCACCGTTCCACATAGGGCACGGAAGAACGTATGCAACCTCGGATATTTTCGCGCGATACCGCAGGATGTCTGGGCTAAACGTAATCTGGCCAATGGCGTACCATGTGACAGGCACTCCGGTGCTTGCAACCTCTGCAAAAATCGAATCGGGGGACGAGGACACCAAAAAACTGTTCAGGGAATACATAAAGCTGCACACAAAGAACGACAAGAAAGTCGAGGAAATCCTGAAGAGCTTTGTGAACCCAGAGGCTGTGATGAGTTATTTCTCAAAAACATTCTATGCCGACTTTAACTCTCTCGGCTGCTCAATTGACTGGCGCAGGCAGTTCACAACAAATGACAAGGACTACAACAAGTTCATTGAATGGCAGTTCAAGACGCTGCACAAGATGGGATACATAAAAAAGGGCGAGTTCCCGGTGCTGTTCTGCCAGAGATGCGGAAATGCGGTCGGCGTTGATGACATAAAGAACGGCGACCAGATAAAGCCAGAAGTGCAGGAATGGTATCTGTGGAAGTTCCCGTATGAAGACGGATTCATAGTGTGCGCAACACTGCGGCCGGAAACAATCTACGGAGTTACTAATCTTTGGATAAACCCGGACGGCAACTATGCAAAGGTGCAGGTTGACAATGAAATCTGGTACATCGGGCAGAAAGCAGCAGAAAAACTGCGCACGCAAAAAGCAAAAGTCTTTGTAAAGGATGTTTTCCTTGGCAAGGAAATTGTTGGCGAGAACTGCAAGAGCCCTGTAACCGGCAAAAAAATCCCGATATTTGTCGGGACTTTTGTGGAGCCGCAGGCTGGAAGCGGAATTGTTTACTCTGTGCCAGCGCATGCGCCATTTGACTATGCCGCGCTGAAGGATGTCCAGAGAAAAGGAATCGCAGCAGACATTGAGCCGATTGTCATAATCAAGGTAGAAGGGTATTCAGAAGCGCCCGCAGTTGAGGCATACAACAAATACGGAATAAAGAGCCAGAATGAGCTGGAAAAACTCAACAAGGCAACCGAAGAAGTATACAAGGCAGAATTCTACAGCGGAACCCTCAATGAGCGCTGCGGAAAATTCGCTGGAAAGAAAATCCTGGAAGTCAAGGACGCAGTAGTTGAGCACTTTGTAAAAGAAAAAGTTCTTGACAAGCTCTACGAAGTAAATGCGCTGGAAAAGCCTGTGAAGTGCAGGTGCGGGGAAGAAGTCACAGTCTCAGTCCTCAAGGACCAGTGGTTCATTGACTACGGCAACAAGGAATGGAAAGAGAAAGCGCGCAAGTGCCTCAGGCAGATGGAAATTGTTCCGGAAAGCTCGCGAAAGCTTTTTGAGGACACAATTGAGTGGCTGCACGAAAAACCAGTTGCGCGAAAACGGGGGCTCGGTACAAAGCTGCCGATGGACCCGAGCTGGATAATTGAATCACTATCAGACTCAACAATCTACATGGCGTTCTACACTGTTGTAAATCACATACGAAACAACGGGCTGAAGCCAGAGCAGCTGACTGAAAACTTCTGGAACTATGTGCTGCTGAGCAAAGGGAAAGAGACTGATGTTGAAAAAGAGACAGGAATACCCAAGAAACTGCTTCTGAAAATGAAAGAGGAGTTCGAATACTGGTATCCTGTTGATTTGAGGCACACAGGAAATGCGCACCTGAGCAACCACCTGACATTTTACATATTCAACCACGCGGCAATATTCCCTGAAAAGCACTGGCCGCGAACAATCTCAATGCTGGATATGCTGATTAAAGACGGAAAAAAGATGAGCAAGAGCCTTGGAAATGTAATACCCCTTGCAGAGGTTCCGCAGAGATACACAACCGACTTGTTCAGGCTGTATATTGCATATGGCGCGGATTTGTCAAGCGTGATGGATTTCAAGGAAGCAGACGTGCTTGCACTCAAATCAAAGATTCACCAGTTCTTCAACCTTGTAATAAGCGCGAAGAAAGGAAAAACAGTGAAGCCATGCAGCATCAATAAATGGATTGTTTCGCGCTTCAACACAAACGTGCTTGAGGCGACAAAAGCAATTGAAAGCTACAACCCGCGCCTGTATGTCCAGCACGCGTTCTTCAATGTACTTAATGATGTCCTGTACTACCAGAGAAGGCACACAGACGAAACTCTGCTTGTGAAGGAAATATTCCCAGAGTGGGTGAAACTTCTTGCGCCAGTCATGCCCCACCTTTCAGAGGAGCTTTGGGAGCATCTTGGCGGGAAAGGATTCGTATCACTTGCAAGCTGGCCAAAATCTGACAAAAAGAGAATTGACAGCACAATCGAGGCGAGCGAAGAGCTGGTATCAAACACAACAGCAGACATCTCGGAAATAATCAAGCTTGTCGGGCATGCTGCGCAGAAAATCACAATCTTTGTTGCAGACGAGTGGAAATCAAAGCTCATGGCTGTTGTCGCAGACATGGTTGAAAAAGGAAAGCGCGACTTCAGGGAAATCATGACAGAGCTGATGAAGGACGAGGCAATGAAAAAGCACGCAGAGGACATAGCAAAGATAATCCCGCGCCTGCTCAGGGATGTCAAGAAAATAAATGCAAACGCCATGGGCGCAAAGAAGGAGAAGGAACTGCTCGAGGAAGCCAAAGAATTCCTCAAGGAGGAGTTCAAGGCAAAGATAGAAATAGCTGCAGAGCATGAGAGCAGGGAGCAGAAAGCCAGGCAGGCAATGCCAGGAAAGCCGGCATTATTAATATCATAACTGCCTTCTTTAAAAAGAAGGTAAGCTGCCAAGAAATCATAATAATATTAAGGAGTTGATAATAATGGGCTGGAGTTGCAGAAAATGCGGGTATCAAACACCATATCAGAGGCCGCCGGACATACCGCCAAGGGAATGCCCGAAGTGCGGAGCAGTCAGGAGCTTTGACAAAGGCTCTTAGGCGTTTTCTTTTATTTTTTTAAAACTTTTTTATTTGGATGCAACCGACAATTTTATAAAATCAAAAAATAATTTCTCTTTTGGCTGGATAGGGCGTACCAACAAGCTAAATTGCGCTAACAGGTAATGCTGAGCTCCGGTTTAGACGAGGGTTTGAACCTTATCGGGCCACATTATGCTTCTGACAATTATTCAACATTAACGATAAGTTTAGTCCCCCATGTTCTTGGAAACCCAAATAAACTTAAATTTTCTTCAGATTTACATGAAAAGCGCATATATCGTATCGGCTTTTGCTTCCCTTCTTTTAATCGGGATAATCCTCGGATGCACGTCAAATAATGACGCTGAAGTTGTTCCTTACGATGAATGGGGCTCAGCAGGCGCAGGCGAGGTCATGGACACGCAGGGAGTTTATTATGACATATCTGACTTCAATTTGCCTTTCGCAGTTGTCAATGAGCCATACAATTTTTCTTTTTGCGACCCTTTCTATATCTATACGCCTGACTATTACAGCCCGGTCTGGTCCTCTTCAGACATATGCCAGCCCCAGAGCACGCCATCCGGAGGCAATCCACCTTATCATTTCCAGCTGGAGTCTGGCACAGGATTCCCGCCAATGGGAATGACGCTTCATCCGAACGGCCTTCTGGACGGGACACCTACAGCAGTTGGAACAAGCACATTCAATGTCTGCGCAGTTGATGAGTCAGGAAAAAGTGAATGCAGCAATACCTCGCTGAAAGTCATGGACATTTATGCAACAATAAATTCAGTCTCATGCGTGCGAACCACTGATTATGATGACATTGTTACTGGTTATGAAATAACTGTAAAAGGCACTGCCAAAGCGGATTATAACATGTATCTCGGCTATTCAGATGAGATATTTGAAAACATGAACAGTGATGACGGCATTGGCTATTCGGATTATGAAGAAGGAACTGATTGCGGAAGCTGGAATGACGGCGGACTGGCTACATGCTGGAACGATGTCGGAGACAACTCTGCGATATCATGGACTTTTGTTTTCAGGAGTTTCATACATCCAGGCGTTCATGATTTGACAGCCAAGGCGGCTGTCTATTCCGGCGGGCAGATTACAAAAACAGCTGAAATGCCATTTACCTGCGACTAGCAAATCTGAATGTTCTTCCTCAATGCAGCCCCGCTGATTCCAACAACCCTCCAGCGCCCTGTAGAGTTTGATTTCTGACTGTGCAGGTTCGTAGCTAACCGTTGCACACAGCGCTTTTGCTGTCCCCGGTTTTAGAATATATATCGCCATCCTCATAGAGCTCTATGCTGTATGACCTGCTGCTGTCCCAATAGCTCTTCAAAGGCGATTGTTCTTCAGTGTCAATTGTCCAGTTTGTCATTTCTGGATCTGCCGCCTCGCGCCTGCATGTGCCTCCCACTGCTATTAGCGCTCCTGCATGATATGTCCAGTCCCCACAATCAATTTTGTCAGTGGACCAGACGAGAATGGGGAGTTCAAGCCGCGCCTCAACAGGCCCCTGTGCTGTTCCTCTTGCAATGACCCTGACAATGTCCTGTACAATATTGTATTCATTAATCCTGGTTGTCCAGTCGCATGTCAAAGAAAGTATTTTAGCATCAAATATTTCCGGCGCTGTGATGCTTACGTTTTCTTCAATCGGTGTTGTGACGCTGACATTCTCTTCAGTCGGTATTACTCCTTCTGTTTCCTCAGCTGTTTCCGAACCAGTGCATCCAAGCACCAGTATGATTGCCAAAAATAATATTCCGGATAAAGCCACTTTGTTCATATCAATACTCAAAAGTTCAGGATTTATTTAGCTTTCCCAGCAAGGTTCTTCCTCAGCGCAGCCTCGCTGATTCCCGCGACCCGAGCCAGCTCTTTTTTCTTAATCTTCAATCCCAATTCCCCGCCAGCAATCCACACAGCAACAGCTGCCTTCAATAGAACATGCGCTATATTTACACCAACTGCAACAGAGATTGCTTTTGTAGCCAGCTCTCCGTTGTATCCCAAATCGCTTGAAATCCTGATTATGTAACTTTCAACGCCCGCTTCAATAATTTCATTGAGTGCCAGCTTCTCCCTCAGCAGCTTCAGGCTCTTCAGCACCCTTTTCTTGCTGCAGCCATATGTCTTTTCCAAATCCCTCAACATGACAGGGATTGACTCGCGCCTGCAGAGATGGTAAATCAAGGCGCACAGTATCTCCAGCTTTGAATAGCTCATTGTCAGCTTCAGCTCCACAGCCTTCTTTGCCAGCACAAGAACCTCAGCTTCAATGTACTTTGGCAGGGAGAACTTCTTTATCTCAGCGTAGAACACAGACATTTTCTTCTCTGTCTTGTCTTTCAGGATTCCCCTTATCACAACTGCTATCTTTTTCTCCTTAGGATTGACCATAACACGTTCAATCTTGCCGTGCGTTGCCTCAATAACAGGAATGCTGTCCATGAGCACAAAACCGCAGTCCCTGCAGAAGAACTCGGAGCGCTTCTCATTGAAACCTACTTTAGCAGAGCCGCACTCCGTGCATTTCGAGGCGTCAATGTAGAAAACTTCCATGGCCCTATAAAGACTAATTTGATTTATAAAGGAAGCGTTTTCTTTATATACTACTATCATGATTACTGGAAATACTGGACAACACCCTAAATTTGATAAAGCTAAACTGAACAATAGTATGTTTATGCTAAAACGAAATGAGATATCTGATGCAAGACTTAAATTTGTTGATTTGTGTGTTAAAGCAATTAAAAGAAATCCTAAAAAATATTTCAAGGCGCATAAAAAATTTATAGATGACTACTATAAGGATCTTAATGCGATTTACAGGATAGTTAGCAAAACGAAATGTTTATAACTAACATTTTGTTATAAAACATTATAGATTATAACAAAATGTAAGGTGAAACTTATGGTACAAGCAATTGTTAGTTTAGGCGAAAATGAAGCGAGGGTACTAAATATAATAAAAGGAAAATTCGGATTAAAGAATAAGTCCGAAGCGGTTAATCTGGTTATAGAAAAGTACGAAGAAAATTTTCTTGAGCCTGAGCTTAAACCAGAATATACAGAAAAACTGGCAAAAATAGTCAAGGGCAAATACATTTCCAGGAACGAATTTGAAAGACGAGTGAAAGGTGTTTAACCACGTATACTGAACGTTATAGTGATGAATTTACGGACAAAATGGCTAAACTTTACAAGAAGGATCATGTCAATTTTGAAAGAGTCGATAAGAAAATTAAAGAGATTATCAGCCATCCGGAATACTACAAGAATCTGTCTTATGGCATGTCTGATTTCAAAAGAGTGCATGTAGGCCATTTTGTAATGACTTTTCGCATAGATTACAATGCTGAATTTGTTTGGTTCGATGATTTTGATCATCATGACAATATATTCAAGAGATAAAACATGACTAAACTTAGTTTTTATATTCATTCTTAATCATTGCGCTCTGTTTTTATAGTGAATCCTGCTTTCCAGATAATGCTGGGTTTTACGCATGCCTTGATTGGAATGGCCCTGTGCAAACTGCTCCACCTGTCCAATAATTTCTTGGAGATTGGGCTCGCAGCAGCATTTGCAGTGCTTCCTGACATAGACCATCCCAGCTCCCTTTTCGGCACCCTGCTCCATCCTGTCTCAGCAGCGCTCTACAGCAGAGTCGGGCACCGTGCATTCACCCACTCAGCAGTCTTCATGGCAATAGTGCTGACTCCCATGCTCTTCACCCCGTACTTCCTGCTAGCATTCACAGCCATTGCCAGCCATCTGCTCAGCGATGCAATAACATTCACAGGAATACCGCTGCTCTGGCCCTTCAACCGCAACTTCACAGTCCTCGGCGGAATAATCAAGACAGGCAGCTGGACAGAGTATGCGATTTCAATAATTTGTCTGGGGGGGGTTTTAATATGCTAAGAACAAACGAACTCGAAGAAATAAAAGAGCACCTGAAGCGCAAGAAATCAGCAATAATACTGGGGAGGCGGGGAGTCGGGAAGACCTGGCTTCTCCTGCACACAAAGGGGATTTACGTTGAATATCCAGGAATGAAGCTGATTCTCGCAGCAATAGTCCGGTCAAAAGACATCTACACAGAGCGCGACCCGCGATATCTTACAACAGCTGAGCTTCTTGATGCTGTCAGGCCAAAGCTGCATTCAGTTGTGCTGCTTTTGGATGAATTTGATGATGCCAGGAAGCCGGTAATAAGGCTGATTGAAAAGCTGGCAAGCGAGGGAGCCACAATCATTGCTGCAGCTGAGCGAAAGCCCTGGTCCTCCTGCTTCCGCGAAACAATAGAGCTCAGGCCCTTTACCCGCGCAGAGGCAGCTTCTCTTGTCTGCGCAACAATAACCGAGACTGATCCCCTGGCTGTTGACATTATTGTTACAAAGAGCCTTGGCTATCCAGGAAAGATAGTTGAGCTCTCAAAAGCATACAAGATTGCCCTGGAAAACCGCGATGTCAATCCAACAAAGCCGAACAGCATCCTGAAGTTCTTCCTTGAGCTGCGGCCGGAGTTCCCTGACAAGATTGACATCCTTCCGGTCTGGGCTCTTTTCGTCATAGGCTTTGGAGCTCTCGCAGTAAAGGTCTTCCTGTTCGACAAGGGCGACTGGCATGATGCGTATCTTTTCGCGGCAATCGGGTATGCTTCGCTGATTGTGTACAAGATGGTTAGCGAGGGGAGAAAAAGGAAGAGAGATTAAGCTTTGTTTTATTTTGTTTCAATTCTAAAAATAAGTTATGTAAGTTGTTCAGTAAACTGGTAAAGAATAAATTTATATGCACTACACTTTTTATGATGTTTATGTCAGAGGATAATAAAGATTTGTTGTTAGAAATAAACAAAACATTGAAAACACTAGTTTCTCAGTTTTACTATCGTCCGCATATCTTTTTTAAGGAAAGTGAATTTCAGCATTATTTTTATTCTGTTTTTTACAAGAATCTTGGCGCTCAATTGTTTACAACAAAGGATGGAAAACAAGTTAATTTGGTTCACCCTGAATATGAAGGCGCAAGAAAGATTCCTGGAAAATGGCGACCCTGCTATGATATGGTGATACTGAATCCTAAATTTATAGAACGCAATTTATACGAACGTGTGACTAGCAAGGATATAAGCAAAATTAATGACATAGAAAAAGACGATCTTCTAGCAATATTTGAGTTAAAGTTCATTCCTAAAAATACAACTGCATTCGTAAAACAGTTAGAAAAAGATTATGTTTCTATTAGCAATGCCAGGGAGGGTCTGCATCGTTATATGGTTGTATTCTCGCTTGTACAAGATGATAAGGATGTTCTAGAATTTTTGTCAAAGAAAGAATGGGATGAACGCGTGCATCTAGTTTACACCAAAGTTAGCTTTGACAAGAAAAATAAAAAGAGGGTAGAAGTCTTAATCAAACCTGATAACTTTCTGAATCTTCCTTCCAAATGGTTGAAAAAATAAAGAAAAATAACAAGCGTTTAGTCCTTAAACTTCAGAATCACCAGCTTGCAGCTGTCCTCGCCGAATTCTGCATCGCCTGTCCAGAAGCTCCAGAATGCAGGCTTCAGGCTGACTGTTCCTGTGACCCCTGCTGTGCTGTTAAGGCTTGCTGAGACTGCATCGTCTGACAGGCTGATGTCTTCCATCCAGTAAGTGCCGTTGTTCAGGTTAAAGTAGCCGAATGTCTCGTAGTAGTCATTCTCTGCAATTACGCTGAGCACATGGTTGTAGACTTCTGTCCAGGTCGAGGCGCCCGAGTCAAATGCATCCTTGAAAACAGCTGTCCAGTCCTCTTCAGGAAGGCTCTTTCGCGTGTAGATATAGACGCTTGCTGACAAGTCCTCGCTTCCAATGCAGGCGCCATAACCTGCGAACTCTTTTTCGCTCATATTCTTCAGGCCTTCCTTGAAGTATGCCTTTTCCTCAGCAGTTGGCGGGTCAAGCCAGGCAAATGCTGTTCCCAAAGCAGCCACCACAACCAAAGCCAGTGCAAGATATTTCCAGTTCATGGGGATTCACCTCCGGAAAGAAGAGCGAGAATCGGTTTATTAAGGGAATTTTTGAGAAGTATGTCACAAACTTCTATTTTTAAATCAAACTATAACTCACAATGTATAGTTCAAAAGCAATAAAACATTATATACGCTGAATGAATTTCAAATTCTAAAGGTGATTCCTATCAGAACCAACACTTTAGATATAGATGGCGTGATTTCAAGACTTGCAAAATCTGAAGCTCCTGCGGGCTGCAGAACAAATCTCCAGACTCCATTCAGCGAGATCATGGAGATAATAAAAAGAGTTAGCGACAAGACGCTTCCCGAGGAGTACGAAGAAACAATAACAAATATGGCCAATCAGCTAGACACTGTCCTTGTAGAGAACTCAATAGAACTGAAAAGGGCGGACATAACAGAAATTCTGCAGAGAAAGTTTCCATATAAAAAATACAAGGAAATACTTACAGACTCATTGAAGCAACTTGCAAGAAATACAAAAAAGATGAAAGTATTGGAAAAGAAGTATGAGGAATAAGGATAAAAAATATTTTTTTTAGTCTATTGTTTTCACATTTGAAAGTATTTTATGATACTCTACTGAAAGATAAAATTTGCCTTTTAGTAGATGTGCTAGATACTCTTTCCTGGGTTTTAAACCTTCTTTTGTCATCAGGATATTTGCAACATAAACAATACATTCTATTTCATTGTCATTTTTATCTTTAACTTTTAAATTAATTTTTTCGTAATGTTTGGGAACTCCTTCAAATTTATTCAGCTTTTCGATTGACTTTGAATCAGTTTCGTAAATAACTCCTTCTACATGATCTTTAAAAGATTTTATTATATTAGCATAACCAGCGCCGTTTAGAGTTTCATCGATCTTATTAAAAACCAACTTCCAACCACGCAAAATTCCAGAATAAACATTTGTGTAATAAATGTTTCTTATCCTCATTCTTGCTTCGTCCATATTTGAACCATACGCAAAATAAAATACCATATGTTAAACCTATTATTAGTTTTAGATATAAAATAAAGCTTCTTTTATCATATCATCGTATTTGGGTTCTGAAAATTTGTGACTTACAGTATTAAAAATTAGATAGTCTTTTTTAGAGATTTCATTACAAAATTTATATAATTCTTCTCTTTCTTTAAGGGATAAGCTGTAGTCATCAAATACTCGTTTGAAAATAAAACTTAATTCTTCAGTAAAGATTTTCTGGTCTTTGTCTAATTCTACATAATATTTTTGATTGCCTGGTGTTTTAAATAAACCTTTTATTTTCTTGGGTAGCACATTACAACGTCTTAACAAAGCACTAACAGGTGATTCACTACCAGATTTTCCGGGCTTGCCATATAAGTCATCTAGTTCTAATTTGGATATTAATTTCAATTTTTTAAGCATGTTAAATGATGCATCAATTATATCTTTCCATGCATCTGTAGTTAGTTTACTTCTTGCTAGATCCATTGGTGACTCAATAGAAAATGATCTTGCAGCAACCATAGCCAAGATAACGATTTTCTCTTTTTCGGTTAACTCTTTTTCAGATTTTTCACCAAATTCATTAAAAAATTCTTCATCCAATCTATCTATAATTTTTGATTCACTAAGCAGGCCTAATATTTTTTCTTCTTCATATATACCTCTAGCTGTTAATGTATACTCACTCCAAACATCTGTATTTCGTATTAATCCTCTCTGTGAAAGATCTTTAATAACTGTCTCAGGTATATGCATACTTTGTATTGCAGAATTTTTTAGAAATCTAAATCTAACGTTGGAGTTTATGCTTAAAAATGATGCGATAACTGTATCCTTTTTAAATTTTTTATTTAGTTTAAGTGTATTTACAAGATTGCTATACAACTTTTTTAAAAGAGATTCTGCATCTGGGTACATCTTAATCAAAACTCTTCTATTTTTAGTTCATCATTATACTTTATTATTATACCAGCTAACAAACGTTTTTCCTTATGTAACTCTTTGATTCTATCCAAAATTGGTTGAAGTGACTTTTTGTCCATCATTGCTACTTCGTCAAAAAGAGCTATTATCTTTCTTTTATCTGATCTGGGTACACTAAGCTTATTTTTAAAATAAGCAGACTGACTTTGTCCAGTACCCATATCACTAAAACTTATTTCTTTGCCTTCCTTAGTTATTATGACTTCATTTATTAAATCGACTTTTTTAACTTTATAATCTTTGTTTATATGTGTAACAATATCTATCCTTTTACCAATATAATCGAATATTTCATCATAGTATCTTTTTTCTTTTGCGGATACCTTAGCTATGTTAACTGAACCTGAATTCAATTTGTAGATATAGTCAGAAAATTCGCTTAGTAGTCTAGACTGTAGTGTTTTTGTTACCTGTTCAATATTAAGTAATTTATCTAAATATTCATAATATTTGTGGGGTTTTGCTTCATTCATTCGTTTTAGATTTTCCTTTTCTTTTTTAAGAAGTTCATCAGTATAGCTTTGGCTTCTAGTTTTTTGGGATATACTAGTGGTTAATCTGTTAATTTCTTCATCTAATTCGTCTTCCGAATAACTTTTATAACAACTTAAAACTCCCTGTATAAGACTAATAGCTTCTTCAGTATTAGGTTTTCCGAGAAGTGTATATTCGGACTTGTATCGCTCCAGCTTTGCATCTATAACTTTTTTTTCATCGACTAATTTTTTAAGTAACTCCTCATCTTCGCTATATTCCTCGGTTTTATTTCCTGGCGCCTCTCTCGATTTTCTAAGTTTTGGGAGTATACTATTAATTGCACTAACATCTTTGTCTAGGTCCTCTATAAGCGTCTTAGAGTTAGAGATGTTGTCGGCTAGAATAACAACTTTCTTATTTTGTTCGTTCATTTTTTTAAGTGCGGTTATAAACTCAGATATAGAGCTTTTTAATCCAGGTAACCGAATACTAGACTCGCTATAATCCTGTAATGTAGCAATTAGACTTTCATATAACTTTGATTCCTTAACTTTTTCTTCATCAACTTGTTTTTTATATAATTCATCAAGAGCAACATTAAATGTACTGAGTCCATTAGCTAAATTTTTGTCTAATATCAAAGTACGAGTTACGTCGTATATGTTAATTTTTTCGAATATCTCCAAATGGATCATATACTTTTTAATAGAAATTAAGTTTCTTAATAACCCTGTTAATTTATCAAACCTTGCTTTGGATATGTCTAAAATCTGAGTTAATTCACTCATATCCTGCACATACTCTTTACTTCGTTTCTCAGCTCCTCTTTTAATCTTACTTTTTTGTTTTTTTAAGTCATCTACAGTTTTGTCTATCTCTTCCTGTTTAGTTTTATAATAGTTATAACGTGTAGTATAATGGTGTTTTTTAAGCAAGTCTAACCTGGTAATAAGATCTGGCAGTTCTTTATTTAGTCCATCTAAATTCTTTGTCAGTGTATCGACTTTTTCGGTTTGATCTTTTATTGCAGCTGGATTTTTTTGGTTTCGTACTTGGGTAATCAACGTATTAACATACTCTCTTAATTGACCTACTTTATTTCCATATCTAGTCTGTGCTTCTTGTATTTCAGTAGGCGCTTGTTTTAATCTTTCAGTTGGATCATTAGGAATATCATATATTAAATTGTATTCTTGTTCAAATCTTTCTTGAGACAAATTTTCTTTTTTGCCATTTATTTCTTGGTATACTTTTATATCCGTCGTGTTTGGATCTTCTTTTTTACAAACTAGTTTTAGATTACCATCAGTAATAGTTACGTTAAACATTATTTTATTGCGTTCAGAATGTAACAAATGATTCATCTTTTTAATTAATGCTTTATGAACCCCTTCTTTTTTAAGTCCATAAAAACCAAGCCCTATCAGATGTAAAATTGTGCTTTTACCAATTGAATTTGGGCCTTCTATTTTAACTAAATTATTAAATTTTCTAAAAGGCGTGTCGGGGCTATAGATTTTAGTTTCATCTTTTTCGTCCCTCTTTATTTCATAGTTCAGCTCTATCATTTTTTATTTCGCCTATACCCTAATAAGAGTTCCACAATATCCTCGGAAGACTTGTTCTCTAATATTAACTTCATTATTTCTTTTTCATCTTTACTTTCTAGTAAGGTATCAAATAATGCAAAGATAGAATCATCATAATCCTCTTCACTCACTTTCTTCACCTTTTTCAAACACACCTGCAAATGCTAATGGAAACTTCAAAATTTTTAGTTGTGACAAGTCATGTATCGAAGCCACAGCATATCCTTTTTTTAAACTTTCCATCTCTTCGGGACTGATCATTAAACCCTGTTGCTTAGCTTGTTTTGCGTCTGATTTAAAAAATATTTTTGTGTTAATCACTGTTGACAATCCAGAAGGCATGTCTTCAGGATTTTGTGAAGAGAATATAACTCCGATTCTCTGACTTCGTCCAGTACGACATATAGTATCCAAATCTCCTAAAGCTTCTCTAGCTGTCCCAGTCTCATAAAATCTATGTACTTCATCTATAACTATCAAAATAGGAACTTTTGATGTTTGTTCGCTTTTTGCTGTTACAATCCTATGTAACAAATCTCTTAATAGAATAGAACCGAACTGAATCCCATTTTTGCCAGTAGTATCGATTACAGACATTTTACCATTTGTTAGGATATCTGTTTCATCTATAAATTTAGCGCCTGGACTGTCAAAAAAGTCTGTTGCTACATTTAAGTTTCTTAATATGTTATCGAATGTACCTCTATGTAATGTAGTTTCGGATTCTTCACCACGGACATTCAATGTTGGGAATGTTAGCGTATCTGCACTAGATAAATAATTAACAAAGTTGATGAATTTAAAATTCTCATCGTCTTTACTTCGTTTCATATGCTCTTGCCAGTGCCTAAAAATATTTGGTAGATGTTGTGCGCCTATGTCAGATATACCTTGCAGCAACCCAGTCAAAGACTCTGGGTCTATTCTGCGAACATCTAAAGTAATAGGTTTACAAATTGCTGTAACACCTTTAGTTTTGCTTATTGTCGTATTAGCCGGATGGTAGATAACAAAATTGTCTACTTTGTGTGGTTTTTGTTTTAATACACTCCACTCATTCAGCAATTCTTTATTTTTAGTTTCTGAAGCTCTATCCATATGTAAAAGATCTACATCTTTAACATTTACTGCTAAGACCGCTCCTTCAAATTTTTCAACAAAATACTGTGCTAAGTACTTAGTGGCCACTGTTTTACCACTTCCAGTTTTTCCGCATACTAACATTTGATGAAAAAACATATCGTCTGGCAATCTTGCTGTTATCATTTTGTGAGAGTCATCAATTAGTATCTGGTTTTTTCCAGAATGAATCGTTGCAACAAATACTTCTGGACCTTCTTTTATATTTTCTAGTGCTACACTAATTTCTTCTTGAGTAGACCGTCTGGCAGGTAATTGCGGCTTTATAAAATCAATCAATCCGTCCTGTCTATCAGAAATATCAATAACTCTGTGGGCCCATACAATATTTTGACATCTTTGGTCTTGTTTTAACAAAGATAGATCCATATCTGCTAAGAGAGGTGACGGCGCATAGGGTTCGTCTTGTTGGGTTTTATCCACTCTTAATATAAATTTAGTTTTTCCTTCTTCAATAGTTAAATACGCGCCCTTTGGTAGCTGTCCAGAAACACCAGATTTTGAAACTAATTTGATCTTTCCGTGTTCTTCTCCAATTACTATCCAAGACATATAATCACCATCCGAAGCGTTCTTGATTCATTGTTGGAGTTATATTAAACCCCCTCATTAATTTGTCTAAATCTATCAATTTTAATGTTTCTCTAGCATACATTTCGGCTATAGCTATAGGCCTAGTTTGTGGATTTTTTAGGTCTCCTTGAGCTAATACTAAGTAACAAATTAGATCCATCATATCATTAATTTGATTTTTGTATTTATTAAATGTATCTACATGAAATTCTATACGTTGAGGGCTAATGTTAAATGTTTTTAAGTAACAAAATAATTTTGCGTTATTCGGATTGAATTTGTCTTCATATCGAAATAAACATGTTCTTTCACCGGGTTTTAAAATGTTGTAAGACCAATGCATATCTGAATTATATCTGCCTTTTAGCTCTTTAATATTGTCTATAACGATATTGCTATTGCTGTTTTTAACAAAAAATATAGGCAAAATGTCTTTCTTTAAAAGTTCCTTATTTAATTTTATTGTATAGCTGCTAGCCTGGGCTCCTATCAAAGGGCCATCAATAAGTATTATCGAATTCTTTGGTGTATTTTGAAGGATAAATTCTGTTCTGTCTTGAACATAATCTCTTTTTGAATCTGCTTCTGGATCTTCTGAATATTTTATATAATCTGCATTTTCGCTATAGTCCTTAGATCTTGTATAAAAGTAAAAAGTTAGATAATTCGCCGGCAAATATTCTTCTCCAGGTTTCTGGATTACTAATGAATGTGATGTTAAAAAGGCGGTTCCTTCTAAGCAAGAAAATTTGTTTATTGACTCATCATAAGCAGATATTAACAAATTCTCGTTAATAAACTTGCTACCTCGTTTTGGATCTAACTTGTAAATCTTAGAATCTTCTATTTTTGATATTAGCTCACCTTGTGTTGGATACAAAAATTGGCTGAAATCCAAGTCTTGAATAGATGGATTAGTAGGCAGTTTAATGTTCAGTTTATCCATTTCTTTAAGTGTTTTAGTAAACATAGGATGTAAAACTAGCTTGTTTACAAAACCTTCTTTTTGAGTTAGCATGTTAATCTATTAACAAAAGCAGATTTGTGCTTTTAAACTCTTCCTTTAAGAGAGGGTAATTCATAATTAGATATAAACAATTCATTTCCTTTAGCCGCAAATTTTTTCTTGTAGTTATTCATACTATACTGCAGTTTCCATTTGTGTATATATGCAAATGAAAAAAGATCTCTTATCTCTTGTGAATCATCATAAGTAATCAACCATTTGTGCTTACATATCTTCATATCTTCAGCAAACTTGTTATGATCAAAATTTTCATGTAGATCTCCATTTTTGCCATATAGTTTAGATTTTACATTAGAAAAATAAGGAGGGTCTAAGAATATGAAAACATGTTTACCATGTTTGTCTATCACATCTTTATAATCATAATTTGTTATTGTGGTATGGTCCAGCAACTTCGAAGTCGCTATCAAACGTTCAATAGCAGAATCTGTAAATCTCTTTTTAAATGATTCATTGGAATAACCGCCAGAGCCAGCCAAGCCAGAAAAAGTAATCCTATTAAGCACAAAGAAGTTAACTGCTCTTTTTAACTCGCTAACTTTATTTTTGTTATTCAGCTGGGTATACAAACTCTTCACATTAGTATTATCTCTTTTGACTTTTTGAATTTCTTCTGTTAAATCGATTATATCATTTTTACAGAATTTCCAAAATAAGTAAAGATCTCGGTTCAAATCGTTTATCCAGAACTTCTTTGTAGGATGTAATTGTTTCAATGTTAAAAATATAGAACCCCCTCCAACCATTGGTTCTCTAAACTCGTCAAAGTAAGGTACTAATGGCAATATCTGGTTTAACGCTTTAGATTTTCCACCAGGGTATCTAAGTGGGCTTTTAATATGGAATCGCCTCTCTGTACACATCTGTTACCTCACCTCCTTTATTAAACAAGAACCTCTTTTTTAATGTTGGCCTTTTCATTTCCACAAAAACAGCATAACTACCTCTTTCAGCCACATTCCCCCAAATACCCCGAAACCCATTGCGCCCAGGACATACGTCATATTCTGAGTCTTTACAGACACATAAAATGCCAAAAACCACCAGCAGAGATACCAGAGCCAAGCAGCTATACAGCCGAATTCGATGCCTTCAAGAAATTCTTTGTGTATCACATTTACCACCCCCCATTTACTAGTATACTAGTATACTGTTAAAGTATATAAATGTTTATGTTTTTCAGGATATAATGGCAAAGAAAAAATTTGCGGCCTACTGCGATGAAAAGCTATGGAAAGAATTCTTAAAAGAGGTTGTAGAGCGAAAAAGCAAGGCTGCAGTCAGCGAGTCCTTGGAAGAAGCAATAAGATTGTGGATGAAAAAATAAAAGTTCTCAATTAGCTCAATATTCTAAGGTTAGACGGATTATCCAAACACCAGTGTTGTGTTTTTTTATTTAATGTACCTGTTACTTGGACTCTTGCTTTGTCTCTATACGCATTACAAGCTGAAATATGCTCTTGTTCGGTTATATACAAGTATACTTTCCTTTTCAAAGAAGGAACATCTATTGTTATTAATTTTTTCTCAGTTTGCAGGTCTTTATCCTGAGTTTCCAATTTCTTAATATTTCCTGTAATAGTTATTTCTTCAGGTTCATGAATTTTTTTGAGATATGAAGCTATCTTATTGAATTTTTGATATAAACTTCTTGCTTCAATTCTTGAGTGGTTAGGTAATTCTGTTTCTAGAGGCAAGGTATTATCCCATTTTGCAGTTATTTCAACATTAAATCCTTCTTCATTTTGTAAGATATGCGATATTGCTTCGCAAACATTCTTATTCAACTTTTTATCATAACCCTCTCGAAAAGCTTCTTCGTCTTCGATAGATACTTGTTCGACTTCATTAATTCCTTCAATCAATCTTGCAATAGTTTTTCTGCCCAAATCTTTAAGATACTCATTATCTTCATCTATTGGTACAAGATATGTCTTTCCTAATGGAACTCTTATCGATATTACAAAGCTTCCAAATTCAGTTTGTGCAAACTCGCAATTATCAACAAGAAATTTAGCATCATCAAAAGGTTTTCTGTACTGACTTTTTGTTTGAATTTCTGAACACGCACCATACATAATCATAGTTTTAACATTATTTATTGCACCAACAAAATCACCTAACGGAATTGTGCCCTCCTCTGTTTTTGTTGCGTCAAATCTTATTTTCATTAGATCATATCCTATATTTGCGATTTCTTCGTAAAGACTTTCAAATTCTTTATTGTCTATAACACTTAGTGATTGAATTATGTCTTTTATTCTAGAATTGTAATCTAATATATCTTCAGTATTAGGTATAATCATCTCAAGATTTTCCTCTGCTATTTGTTTATGTATCTTCAACAATTTTAAAGTATAATCTCGCGTAACCCACCCTGTAAGTCGCAAATATCTCTTTAAGCTTTCAAGTCTTAATCTAGAGACCATTAAGATCACCTCTTGCTTGAATTTGCGTCATAATTCGATTTAAATTATCTACTGAGAACATATTTTGTGTTGGAATCTGAATTGTTGTAGCACTGTCCTCATTAACTTTTAGTGGCATTCCTTCTAAACATAACCAATACGCACACTTCTTTATTATGAGTGATCTAATATCCTGCGCTAACCATTCTTGTTTGTTGGCAGGAAGAAGCAAGACTACTAAAATTCTTTTAGTTCCGCCCTCCATATTTTGAGCCAAATCGTTATAATTTTTATTTCTCAACTGGTACTTAATATGCGTGGCATCTATTTCGTAATCAGTTGTTGCTTTTAGTTGGATATCCAAACTTAATCCAGACGGACAACATTTCCCAGAAGGTCTTTGTAAAATTCCTTTGATTGTAAAATCGAAACCATAATCTTTAGCATCAGTACTGTAATTATATCCCCCCATGCAACAGATAGCTTGAATATAGGCTCTGCTTAATGCTTCTTTTATATCATTTTCAGTTAACATTATGAAGCTCCTTACAGTTATTATAAATCTAGACTGCAATTATTGACCTAAATTTTTTATGTTCACACAACATATTTTGTAATACACAACTGTTTTTAATCTTTAGGGTGCTGTCCAGTATGTCCAGTAATCGCCTTCAAATCTCTTGCGCAAAGAAAGCTGCAAATGAAAAAATTAGGATGAAAGAACTCACCAGAAGATAAATAAGCTCCTTTTATATTATATCTTAAGTGATAAAATGCCAATAGTAAGCTTTAGGACTAGACGCGGTAGACCTGTACGTTTTAAGGCCCAACCTAGAAAACGTAGACGAAGAAAAGTATCCTGGTTGTGGTAACATGGCATGCAGTCGGCACAAATTGCTGCGAGGTATTGTTAAAAAAATTGTTCTAGAATACAATCAGACAGGAACAGATGGAAGCTATGACCTCCTAGAACAACAAGATGTAATAAAACTGTCTGATCCAACACGACATTCTAGGCTAATGTTAGAATACGATCCTGATTCAGTTATAAAGAGAAATTTGTCGTTACATTCTTACTACTATATTGTTTTTGAAGTGATATCTAAACAAAAAGCTGATAAAACCATGGCTGATATAGCCAGAATTTTAGCACAAAGCGAAATAAAACGAGCTTTATTTTTAACAACGTCTGATGAGAAAAAAATTGAAACTGATACTATCGTTAAAACATTACAGGCTCTTTATAAAAAAAGATTCAGTAGAAGAGGGACTGATTTGATCAATATCCAAGTCTTACAGATACTGGATAGCGATGGTATAGACGAAATAAAGTCCTTGATCATAAATGAAATCAAAGATCTTTTGCCACCCAAATCAAGACAAACAAACCATAGCTCGTAGTAATTTTATGTTTTAGTCTGCGTTCTATTAAAACTATTTTTTATCTTAATACTTTTGTCTAAGAATTGTTGTATCCACCACGAAACCTCTACTCATAAAAAGTTCTATTAATCATCCTTAAACGAAATTTTCAGCTATGAATTCAAAGGATTATCCCTTTACTCTTTTCTCAAATTCTTTTCTGGAAATGTATTTGCCTTTAACTATTTTGGCCAATTTTTCTTTAATTCCAGGTTTTAGTTTACTGTTCATATACATCCCTTCGATGTCCAACCTTTGTTACAAATATCCTTCTCTCATGGGAGTCTATATCTGCAATTGCCCTATAATCTCCGCAGCGCATCTTGTAATCAGTTCTATTTTTCAAACGTATAAAAAAATGAAATGGCTGAATTTTAGCTGCAGTTAATCTGTTTGCTATGATCTGCTGTATCTCTTTAGGCAATCCATTTAGCTGGATTACAGCGTTTTCTGAAAGGATTACAGCAAATTCTGAAATCATGCAAGATCAAGCTCTTTCTTTACCTGTTCGAGCGTAGCAAATTTTCCTGCCTTTATCTGTTTTCTGGATTCCTCAATATCTCTCTTTGTTTTTGCAGTAAGTTCCATATTGTCCTCAGCAACTATGTCTATAAGTTTGGATATTACATTTTCGTAAGTTTCTCTGGTGAAGTCTTTTAGACCTTCAAGTTTGTTTTTTAGACTAGTCGAAATTTGAATCGTTGTAACATTTTCCATAGACGTATATAGTGTGCTATAGTATATAAACCTTTCTGTGCTTACCCAAGGCGTCATGTCAAATATTTTTCAGCTGTTTTCAAAAAGTTCTCAGCAGAGGTTATCCATTCTGTTGCCTTTAAATCATCAATTTTCTGGCCCCTGTAGTCCACCCCTGATTTGATCTGGACAGCAGGCCCAAGGACCTCATCCCTCAGTCTTTTGTCGTCATTTGAGATTATCTTTTTACGTACCAGCTCCATAAAGAGTTCTGGCGCCTCGTCATGTCTGAACGCTTTTTTCTTAAGAAATTTGGTTGTAAGCGCGTCATTTGCCCGTATCACAGCATGGACGCACATTGCAACAACAACAGTAAACCTTTCTGCGTTCTTTAGCTCTGAATCAAATACTGCCCTGGCTCCGAGAATCCATGCTTTTGCTTCGTCTGTCTCTTTCATAGGATAACTCACCTTTTTCTACTTCTTTTTTGAATGCATTGTTTTCAGTGAATTCCTTTTCTGTTAAAACATGGGGCACAACTTGGATTTTGGATTCTTCCAGTATTCTGCCCATTATACCATGAATTTTTTCTTCAAGCTCCCTTATCTTTTTGTCAAGGATTATGACACAATCCACATCGCTTTCTGGTTTTTCTTTTCTTTCAGCTACACTGCCGAACAGGTATACTTTGGCAACTTCCTTGATTCTTTTGATTTCGCCTAAAAATCTCTTAAACGCTGATCTCTGCGGTGAAACTGCTAATTCCAATACCTTCTCGATTTCTGCGAGATAAGGCGATTTTTTGTTTAACATGCAGATAGTGTAATTGCCTATCTTTTTTGTAAAAATTATTCCTGTCTTGTCCAACAGCTGAACAAATCTCCAGACAGTGGCATAAGCCTGTTTTATCTCTCTTGCAAGTTCAAAAACAGTGAATTCCCGTTCTGGAAATTTCATCAGGTGCTCGATTACATCTTTGTGCTTTATGTATTTTTGGATAGTAGTTTTCATATATTGAATAGTACTATCCACATTTATATATCTATCCCTCTCTCTTCAAATTTAACCGTTTAGCCATCAAATCCCAAAACTCATGATCCTCAAGGGGTTTATCTCTTAACTTTACGTTAAGTCTTTCTGCAAGTTTGCTCAAAAGATATTCACAAAATACCTTTTCCTTAAGCCATTTTTGTTCCCTGATTATTTCTGCAAATAGCTCTACAATTCCTGTATCTGATAGTTTTCCATAGTCACATATTCCTTCTTTTCCTTTTTCATCTTTGTATGGAAAAACATAATCGCTTGAATCTGCATCAACGTGCGAAAGAGGATATCCTGCTCTTAAATAACTCATCTTGAACACCTCACTTTTTTGTTTGAACCTAAACATACTATTGGACATTCCACCTTAATGGGTTTGTCGGGGTGCTGTCCAGTATTGTCCACTAATACTCAAAATGCGTTCTTTCCGCGTATTCTTATCCCTTTTGCAGAAATTCAAGAAATCTGGTTTTGTCAACTGTTTGTCCAGTAATCTGGCTGTTTATTTGGTTTTCTTTCTTCTCTGTTTTGCTTGCGCTCTCTTAACTAATTTGTTTGCTTTTTTAGTCGTTTCAATCAATTCTTTCTGATAATGTTTATAGTTTCTTCTGATATTGTCCCTTTTTCCTTGAGTTCCTTCTTTGCTGCTTTGTAAAATTTAATGAATAGCTCATAATTCTTTTTGTTCTTAACGGGATATGTTGGCATTTGAATCTTTTCACCAGTTTTGGGGGTAATCAATATTTCTTTTTTCTTTTGAGAATCTTTGTTTATTTCATAGCCCTGAAATAAATTTTTAAGCGTATCAACATCAGTTAGTTCATCAATAAAATTAAGTGCTGTGTTCAATGCGGCTTCTTCAACACTTATCTTTTTTTTGAAGATCTCAGTACTAATATCCAGACTTGGACGTGATTTCCATGATTTCAATGAATGTGCTTTTTCAGACATTTTTTACTGCCTCCATCATAACTTTTAATATTTGATCAAATTCTGCTCTGTTAGCTTCTGAAAGGTTTTGAATTATTTCATTTACCCTTCCCATAAGAACATCATCTGAGGGATTTAAAGCTTTAAGATATGCCAAATCTGGTAATATTGATCTTATCTCTGCTTCAGGTTGTGGGAAATTATATATATTATCTATCTGCGACCTTAATTTTGATGTTTCTTCTTTCCAGCCCTGCAATAAATCGGGTCTATTCTTTAGCGCGATTTTATCTGCGATTAGTCTTTCTTCGATTATTTCGAACACTTCCTGTTTTGCGCTGGAAGATATTTGTAAACGGGCTACTCTATTTTGTATCTCAGCTTCACTTAAGATTTTTCCCGAATCCTGCAATTTGAACTTAATAAGTTCTGATGCTTCGTGTTCTAACCCCAATTTTAAAGCAGTATCACTTAGTTTTGCAACTTCGCTTGGATTTATAAGCAGTTCTCCAGATTTGGAAACTGCAAATGGGGAATCTAAGCTGTAGTCTACTGTATACTCTGTGAATCTTGTATCTGAAACTATCAATTGTGTTCTATACTTGGGTAATCCTGTTTCTGCTGCTTCAGATTCTAGCACTTTTGTAGCTTCGTCCTCAGGTAAAAGCTTGTTCGTCTTTGTGTCAATAACATCATATTTTGTACCATCAGATGACCTCGAAACAATATATTTTCCGCGACCTATTAGCTTTGATACTCCTTTTGCAACACCAATAGTTCCAAGTATAACAATAAGTTCTGCATCCGCTTGTATAGCTGCGTCTTTACACTGCTGTGTGTTTGAATCGTTCCAGCATGACTTGCCGACATTGTTCAAAGTCGGTGCTAGCCAGCCCACAACAAATACAATTGTTCCTGAGATCCAAGCTACAGTTTGGGGCGCCAATATAATACCCAAGCTGGACAATATTTCAACAATAAGCACAGCAACTCCTGCTATGGCAATTGCACCGATTATTAGCCCAATAATAATGCTTTTTAAAGTATCCAGAGACCATAGCGAGAAAAAACCTTCGCCAAGGTATTTGATAAACGCCATAATTGTGTTATAAACGCCCTGTTCAAGATTCGAAAGGGGGATCTGACCTGTGAGCAAACCATAAATGTAATCTGCTTTGCTAACAACATCAGACCACCACGAGCTCTGTGGCTGTTCTTCAGGTTCTGACGTTGGTATCGGCTGTGGCGGTGGTTGTGGCACAGGCGGATTTGGATTATTCGGCGGAGTGTGCTTCAGTACAAGATAATAGTCCATCAAAATCCTTCCGTGCTTTGGGGTTAACTCTCCCTTGTGGTTTATGAAGAAAATTTCTATCTGGCGTATCTGCTCTGCAATGGTTTTGTTCTTTATGGATTTGAGAAAGTCATAAAGCAGCTTATAACTTTCGGGCTCAGAAACATGATTCTTTGAATTTCTCCTCTCGTTCTCTTCCTGCACCTTTCTGCGTTCCTCCTCAATCTCAGCAAGCGCTTTCTGGTATTCTGCATATCTTTGCGAAATCAGGTTCCAGAAAGAATTGCTGTTTTCAGTGGCTTTTGCGCCTGACATTGCATTGAGGGTGTCCATTGCATTTGAAGCCTGGCTGAGAGAGCTATCCATCTTTTTAAGCGAGAAGCCTGAACCGCTGCCTGAAACAAGATACGCTCCTGCCAAAGCAACTGCACCGGCTGCTGCTGCGCCCAAGCCGATAAGAAGCATTGTACCCGCGCCTTTGCCGCTTTCATCAGAATTACCTGCAGTCGGGAAGAACCCATAATTTTGAGAGGGCACTAATTCACTGCTTCCAACGCCCATGTTTGAGAAAAAGACGTCTGTATCGCCATCATACATGTCCATTGCCGTGATTGTAATCTCATAAACCCCGGCAAACGGAGGTGTGTAATTTATCTCTGCTTTTGAATCAGAAGTGTTGGAAATGATTTCAGTAACAAAAGACACAGAGTAAGGCATTCCTGTGCAAACCTCGTGTGTCCAATTGCATCTCAGGCGCGACTCACCCTTGTCTAATGCACAGAACATTCCCGGCAGCTCGCATAGGGATGGCGGGCAGACACAGTTTGTTAAGTTGTTACAACTGCCAACAGGCTCGGTTACATACTCGCAGTCCTGAACTGTGGAATCATTTTTTTGGATATCAAAAACCAAGCCCACATCAGTTTCAGGGTGTGATGCATTTGCAAATGTTATCGTGAATTTTAAAGTCTGGTTAACCTCAGGCGCCCTGTCGACGTCAACTGAGGTGATTGCAAGCTTTCCGTTTGGCCCAGTTATGCGCATGTCAAATGAATTGGCTGCTGCTTTTGGGGATTTACAGGCTATAAGATTCTGGCCCGCTGCCAGCCCTATGCTTGCTTCATATCTCCAGTAAGGTGAATTATAATTTGTGAAGTTTACCTTGTTTTCGTTCACATAACAATCAGGGAGCTTTGTGTCGGAAACCTGCAGGGACATTGTTTTGTTCTCATCAGACCAAATCCATTTTCTCAGGTAAAGACTTGTGTCATTGTACGGCCAGATAGGCTCAAGGTGAACGCACCCAGGGCAGATTGATGTTGAATCTGTCCATTTGAAATAGCTGCCATCAGTCATTGGAAGCCTGCCCCACACCCATGCCCCGTCCCATGCATGATATTCTGAAATAACTTTTGTGCCAACAGTATATTCTATTTCCTTAGAATAGACGCTTGCATTAGCCCTGTTAAAGTCCGAATCCCCTTTTGACCACTCCAGCCATTCCGGGCCAAGATTAAAGAAACTCATGTCAAGATATGCCCTGCCGTCATAATGTGCATGCATCTTGTCGTAGTAATACAAATAGAGATATGCAGAATCGTCAGTCCATGCCTCGCAGGCGATTACATTATTCCCTTTCTTTAGATATCTTGAAACATCAATATAAGTGTACTCGGCAGGCCAGTATCCTGCTTGTTCAGTAAGATATGTGTATGGGGTTCCCCTGTAATAAACGTTATATCCCTCCGGAGTATCAAAATAATTTCCTGTGGCAGAATACTTCCCTATCGGCTGCATCTTGCCGGACATTTCAAACACCTGATTTCCGTTCGCATAGCATTTGAAATTGTTCTCTGCCTTTACCTTAATTATACCCATTGTTGAATCTGTGAGATTTATCTCTTTCCGTGCATAGATATTATGATACCCTCCTGTCGGGCTTGAAACATAAAAATAATTTTCATTGCCGAAAGGCGCGTCTCCTGTGCTCCATCCAAGACTGCCTTCTTCCAGCCAGTCAGAAGTTTCATAATAATTGTATTCCCAGTCTGTTATATTGTCATTGTTAAAAACCGTGTAATATGCCTGCGCAGAGCTTAAACCCGCTAAAACAAGCGCGACAGCTATCGCAATACCCCACCGTATATCTAGAAATTGTTTTAGAGCCACCTTACTGTATTTGATGTAATACGGGGATATATACCTTTCCCTAGTGACAAGCGAAAACCATATAAACCTCTAATGCTTTACAATATGAAGTATTAAGGGGATGGATTGATGGTGTACAGAAAAGCTTGCAAGACTCAAAAGTATAATGATTCTTATATTTCTAAGAAGCAGATTAAACAGCTGAAAGATGAGCAAAAATTCAATACAAACCCCTATTTCAGCCGAGTTGCAAACACCCTTCTAAACAGTAATGTTCCAGCCTATGTCGCAATAGGCGCAGGACTCATTATGGTTGGAGCTGGAATCGCAGGAATAGCTTATCATGAGATACATGACAATGACAGCCATGAGCACAATCATGAGTATGCCCCTCTTGAAAAGGCAGTTGCTGAGCCTGTTCATAAAGAAATGAAAACCCGTGCAGCAGCAGAGCCGACATACAAGGCGACGAAGATAAGCGATGAGGGAGATAGTGCAAAGAAACCAATTGTAGTAAATGAAAATAAAGTTGGTTATGTAAGCGAAAAAAGTACTGGAGGCTACGAAGTAGTTGTCAAAAACAAAGACGGAAGTGGAAAAGATGTTTTGTTACACAAAGACAGCAGCGCTTATTCTAGTACAATAGATTCGGATGGAAAATATGTTGCTTGGGTAGACATTGGACAAATAAAAGCAATAGAGTTAGATAGCAAAAAAGAAGTAGTCTTGGCTGAGGAGAGCGGAAATGCAATAGAAGGCATTGCTATATCTAATGGCAAAGTTATACATGACTCAACTAATCCAGGAATCAGCAATACCATCTATGAGAGTGATGTACAAACAAAAGAATCTAAAATAGTAGAAAAGAATGTTACTGATTTGGACATATATTATGACGGTACTGTCCACAAAATTGTTTATGAAGGACCTGGAGAATTAGTTTATGTAAAAGATGTTGATACAGACAAGTCTAAACAAATTAATCCAGACTCTACGATGAATGAAATAGATCCACAAATCTATGGAGATTATGTTGTTTTTAAAGGAGATACTAACATTTATCTGAAAAATTTGAAAACTGGAATATTAAAAGATTTAGGAACTGGAAGTGTTCCTGATATACACAAAAATTTGGTTACTTGGATAGACAGCGATGGCGAGATATCATTATACAATATCTTAGATGATAGGACTACTCAAATAAAACTTGATAAAATACAAAATTACCCCGCAGTTTTTGATGGTGACAAAACTGATTATGTTGTATTCACACAACAGGAAACGTACCTTGGTACTCCTTCAGTATGGCTTGTTGATTTAACACCTCCTGCAGAAGCAAATAATGCACCCGATCTTGAACAGATTTTGAACCAGAGCGTTGCAAACGGGGCGGGCTGGAGCGCGAAGCTTGTTGCAAGCGATCCTGATGGCGACAGCCTGACAACAGCTGTCCAAGGAGACGCATTCCAGCTTAGTGGAGACACAATATCACTAAAAGATTCGTACAAAACATTGCCAGGAACTTATATGTGCAAAGCAACTGCAACAGACGAACATGGTGCAGCAAAGAATATGTTATTCAATATTACTGTAAACGAAAATGGTGTTATTAATAATACTCCTCCGAGTGTCAGAAACTTAGAAGACATCACCATCCCCTATGGAGATAGTTCTAAAGCTTCAGGCACTCTCGAGGTTTTTGATCCTGAAGGAGACGCTGTAAGTCTTTCATTGTTCAATGGAAGCAGCACTTATTTCAACCTTATTGGCAACCAGTGGTCTTTGAAACAAGAGTATGTTACAAAACCAGGAACGTATTTACTAGAAATAGAAGCAAGCGATGGCGAGAAAATAAACAGAACTGCTACTGCTGTAACTGTTGACGAAAAAGAACAGAAACATAGTACAGGTTCTGGCAATTTGATTAATTATATTCTAATTGGTGGCGGAGCTACATTGGCAGTTTCTGGAGCCATAGTTGCAGCTGTTATATCAAGAAAAAAGAAGAAGAAAACGCGTGCTTAAGTCAGGCACGTTAATCCATTACGCACTTTTATGCCTTCATTGTCTAATAGAGGTCCACACGTTAAAGTAGGCCCATTTTCGGATAATAAACAGCTGCCAGTGCAACTACTACAGTAGTTCTTTGCGGCCTGATTTGATTTACAAAGCCCAAGGGGCAGATTTGCAGCATGCACAGCTTTTGCAGTCTGGCACAAAGATACGCACTGGCCCTGGTCAAAGCCCTGGGTCTTGCTTGCACCGAACTGCTGGAAAAACATTATTCCCACTCCGACAAGCACGAATAGAACTATAACGATTGTAACGATTGTTGCCATGGGCAGTTCAATAGCTTTCTTATTCATTCATCTCACCTGAAATATCTTAATGATTCAGCATTTATATATTTTTGATTCCGAAGCCTTTGGCTCGCTTTGCGTCTCCGTCTACCTTGTTGCAGAACTTCTCGAGCTCTTTTGCTGCGCTCTGCTCTGACTCGGAACGCGCATAAGCAATATTCTTGCCTTTGAGGACAATAATCTGCTTGTTCAGCTTTGCTTTGCTTGCGAGAGCGATTAACAGTCCGAGCTCGTCAGTCGGTAGCGAGAGCAAAATGTGCTTCTCTCCGGATTTCACTGAAGCGTCAATGAGCTGCTGGGACAGAACTTCCTTGAGCTCCTTCAGTTCTTTTTTCTGCTCTTTCCATTCCTCAAAGAACTTGACTGCTGTTTTTTGGATTTCATTGTACGGGACATCCCACATTTTTGAAACATCATTCAAAATCTTCTCGTTTTCCTGCATTTTTTCCAGAGCCTTGTCTGCAACCATCATCTCAATCCTCACTATGCCATCCTTGATTCTTTCGGCATTAATAATCTTAATGAACTTGATGTCTTTTGTGTTCTCAACATGAGTGCCTCCGCAGGCCTGAACATCATTGCCAACCGTCAGGATGCGCAACTGTTTTCCTGGCACTGCACCTCCCTGATAAATTGTGATGCCGTACTTGGCTTCGGCTTTTTCTCGCGGAAGAATCTCGCTGTGAACCCTGATTCCTTTTTTGACAGCGGCGTTTGCGATTGCCTCGATTTTCTGAAGCTCTGCAAAGGAGATTGGCTTGTAATGAGTGACGTCAAGGCGTCCTTTCTCTATTGTCTTCTCGCTTCCTGCCTGATGAATGTGCGGGCCAAGAACCTGGCGCGCTGCATCTCCGACAACATGGACTGCTGTGTGGGTTGCGGTAAGCTTCCTTCTGCGCTCTGCATCAATTTCGCACTTGACTTTCTCGCCTGCTTTGAAAAGATGCGGCTTCTCAAGCTCGTGCAAAAAGACTCCGTCCTTTGCCCAGACTGCCTTGAGAGGATAGCCGTTGATTGTGCCCAAGTCATAATCCTGCCCGCCTGAGCGCGGGTAAAAGTATGATTTATCCAATATAATATAGGCATCGTGCTGCCCAACCACAGCCGCCTCGAACTTTGTTGTGCAGGCGTCCTTGCGGTACATATTTTCTGTTTTTGGGAACTCTGCAACATCAACTGTGATTTCCTGCTTCTTTGCTGCTGCGCGCTCCTTAAGCTCGTCCAGTGCTGTGTAGAAGCCTGCAGGGATTTCCAAGCCAGGAGCTATCTGGCTGAGAAGCTCGGGAGTGATTCCGTTTGATTCGTAAAGAGTAAGGAGAGTCTGGATGTCAATCTTTCCCTTGTACCTGCTGATAATTTTTTTTGCTTCCTCGCGGGTTTTTGCATAGCGCTCCTTCTCAAGGCGCAGGACATCAAAGAGAACATCTGATTCCTTCAAATCAGTGTACCATTTCCCGAATTCCTTCAGGTGCAGCTTGAAAACTTTTTCCAAGTCAATGCCCCAATTGTATTTCTCGATAAATGAGAAGCACCTGCGCAGAAGATTGCGGAGATTATATCCGCCGCCGACATTGCTCGGAAGCTCGCCGTCATTGAGAGCCACGAGAACTGTGCGGGTGTGGTCTGCTATTGAATAAAGAGCAACAACCGGAAGGAGCTTTTCCTTGAGGACTTTCACATTTGTTTTCAGGTTCTGGGCTATGCAGCCCCAGGCTTTTTCCAAATCCTCAACCTCGTCAATGTTGAGATTTGCTGAGAACTTCGCAAACTCTTTCCAGAACTTGTCATCGCGCTTCACTCCTGATGCCTTGTAAAGATATTTCATGACATCCGGGAAAACTGAATCATAAGATGTGAGCTCTGCTGAGCCAATCCATGCCCAGCGCTCTGCGCCTGAGCCCATGTCGATTACGCGGGTGCGGAGCTCGCGATAGCCGCCGTCTGGCAATTGTTCGTACTGCATGTAAACCTGATTTCCTAATTCAAGTCCGTAAGCATAAAATTCAATTGAAGGGCCGAAGTTCCCCCCGCCAGCCCAGATGTCCTCGTGAAGAATCAATTCTTTTTTGTCGATTCCCATGACTTTTATGAAGAAGTTGTAGAACTGCTCAACCCCCTCGTCCTTGAAGTAAACATATTTTTCTGGAGTGTTGAAAACATGATGCCCTGTCATTATGAAGCCGGTGTAATGCCTGCCTGTTATCCCAACGTTTTCTATGTCATTGAAGCGCAGGCAGAACTGGTCCTCGAGAACTGCAGGCGCCGGAGGCGGAACTTCTCCTGCAACAACATACGGCTGGAACATATTTACTCCTGCTGCGACAAAGTAGAGCTTGTCATACCAGCGCGCAACAACAGGATAACGCTTGATAGGAACATAGCCGAACTTTTTGTAGTATTTCACATAAGCATCATAAGCTCCCTTGTATCCCAGGTCTTTTGCAACTTTCTTGCCGATGAATGTGTAGCCGCCGACACAGAATGAATCGCCGCAGATTTCGCGCTTTGCATCTGCTGTCCAGAAAGGCTTTCCGCATTTGACGCAGGTTTTCCTGACAAGCCCGAGCGTCTGCATTGTTTTCACAGGGTAATATTTCTCAAATTCCCTGCGGAATTCCACTATCTTCTGTTTCTTCAGTTCCTTGTCTGTAAGCATATTTTAGCAAAGGTGCAAAGTATTTTAATAATTGTTGTTTTAGTAAACACATGGCAGAACTGAATATAGTGACGATTGGAGTTGTGATACTGGCTGTGCTCATAGCAGCGCTTACAATCGCATTTGTGGTGGAAATCTACACTGAAGGCACAAAAGCAACTGAAGGCGTCAATGCGTCTGAACTCATGGAAGAAGCTGAAGGGAATCTGGACAGCGCTGACAATGGTTTTTCTGTTGTTGAACAACTGCACGACTACAAAGAATTCTGAGAATTATAATTTAATCTCTTTTTCTAACTTTTCTTGCCACGCAGGGTATGTTATGTGCATGCATTCCAAGGGCTGTTTTGGGTTGTGATTTTCCAGATGATACATTTCGCCAGGCTCTATGTAGATGACGTCATCTTTTTTGACATCCCTTGCGTCAAGACCAAGAACATACAGTTTCCCTTCTCCTTCGAGAATGATGCATATCTCTTCTGACTCGCTCTTGCGCGGGTTCATATAATCAGCTATCTTAGAACGCGCGATGCTGATGGGCGCGTTGATTTTGTCTTTATCGTGGTGAACTATCTCTGTAAGGCTGAGCCTGGGAGTATCAATTACAGGTTTTATATTTTTTATACTTTTAACCCACAAACTAATCCACCCTGAATATAAAAAATTCTAGTAAAGTCTCAATTTAAAATAAAAAAGATTTGGCAAACGCCATAAGCTTAACCGAAAAGTGCGCCAAGTCCTGCTGCTGCGTCTTCTTCAGATTTTTTGTCATCCTTTTCCGGTTTCTTTTCTGCTGCTGGTGCTGCGTGTGCTGTTGGTGCTGCTGCTGGTGCGGCTGCGACTGCTGCTGCTTTTGCGATTATGTCATCAATGTTTGCGCCGTTAAGCGCTGCAACAACTGCTTTTATCCGTCCCAAATCAGGTGCTACTCCTGCAGCTTCCAGGGTCTTTTTCATTTTTTCTTCATTTATCGGCTGTTTTGCTTTGTGCAATAACAAAGCTGCATATAGATATTCCATTTAATCACCCTTTGTGTTCTGTAATATAATTGTTCAATCCTGCTGCCTGCGCCTCTGCCTTTGCCATGAGCATCGGCAGGACTGCATCAGCCAAAATTTCCTTCCCAAGTGCAAGCGCTTTAGCATCGTTGTGCGCTTTTGAGACAAGTATCGAGATGTTTTCCTTTGTCGGATACGGCAGCCCCACTGAAAGGCTGAATGCCATGTTTGCCGCTGCGGAAAGGTTTGCGAGATACTGCTTTGCGTCAAAGTGAAGTATGTCTGCGTTGAATACGAAGCTGTTTTCCCATGCTCCGTTTAAGTCAAGCCCGACTTCCATCGGCTGGATTCCGAGCTTTACAAGTATGTCCGCGACTTCCTGCTTGATTGGCATGCCTTCTTTTGCAACAACTGATTTCTGCATGACAACTATTTTTCCCGAGTCAACCTTGACTTTCAAGCCGATTCCTGAAAGTTCTGAAATCATGGGGCCTGGCGTGAATGGCGTGGGGCCTTCGTCAATTTCAATGTTCCTCGGGGCAATGTCCCCTGCCTTTGCAAAGGTCGGGGCCTTGTTCTCCATGAACAATTTTGAAATCTGGAACGGGCCTTCTTTTGAAAGTATGACTGCGGGCATTGAGCCCAGCTTTTCCTTCAGCTGTTCAATATTTTTTTTGTGGGTTGTAAGCTTGTCAAGAGCGTGAAGTATGATTGTCTTCCGGATGACTTTGATGTCCACATCCTTTCGCAATTTCGCGCGCAGGTTGTGGAACTGCTTTCCAGGCATCCCTTTTATGTCTACAACAGCGACAGTGGCTGCGTTCTGCATATCGTGCGCAAGCTGCTCCACCTGCCTTGATTTCCATTCAGGAAGCTTTTTTGTCCGGATTGCCATGAGTATCACTTGAAGTAAACGGGCTCTCCCATTGTAGTTTTGATATAAACTTTTCTAATCTGCTGCTCTCCGCGCGGAAGCTTGCTTACGATAAGCGCGTAGACAGCGTTAATGTTTTTAGCAAGGTCTTCGTCAGAGAACTTTTCGTTCCCAATCCTGACGCTTACGACCGGCTGCTTTTTGGTCTGAATATGAACTGTATTGTCAAGCTTGTGGCGGATTATTTTCAAATCAACCTTGGGAGGCACAATGCATCCTGCTTTCGGGCTTGGCATCTTCCCTTTCGGGCCGAGAATCTTACCGAAAACTGTTGCTATGTCTGTCATGATGTTTGACTGCGCAACAAAGTAATCGCAATCGCGTGCGAGCGATTTAATCTCTTTTTTCTTGTTCAGCCACTCCGGGAACTCCTGCTTTACAACTGTTCTGTCAAATACCTCGCTGGACTGCGTTGAAAGATCCTTGTCAACCAGGCCGCAGATTTTTATTTTCTTTCCGTTGTTCACAGGAAGAGTGAAGAACTCATCAACCTTGTTCTCAGGGTTTTTCAAATCGAATTCCTTGAGAAGTATGGAAAAGTCTATTGACTGGGCGAAGTTACGTTTCTTGCTTTCGCGGGCTTTTTTCAAAGCCTCCAATATTTTCGTGTTTTCCATTTCAGCTTCCACCTAAGTGGTATGATGACAATGCACCAGAACAGAAGTATTGCCTTTTAGTCTGGCGCGGTATCATCGGGCGCTCAAATAAAATCTTGGATTGATTGGGGGTTTATAAATCTTGCTAATCAGTGAACTGTAAAGTTAACGTCACCTAATAAAGGTTAAGCGAAGGATTTTTCAGTTTAGTAAGCAACCTCTCTCAGATTAGAGTGGGTGGTCGGGGGAAAGCTGAAGGAGATTAAACTAAGAAGTCGTGGGGGGCTTTTTTCAAACATACGCAAATAGGGGCTTGACGCCTAAACATTTATATAAAGTTAAACGGCTCTTCATCATATATGGCTGTCAATAGAGAAGAAAGAAGAACTTTTGAAAAAATTAGTAGTTTGTATGATAGAGCAAGAATCAGTTATCCAACACAACTTATTGACGATATTGTTACTTATTCTGGAATAAGGCTTAATGGAAGAATTTTAGATGTTGGTTGTGGTACTGGTCAGGTAACTCATCTTTTAGCTCAAAGAGGGTATCATGTTACTGGATTGGATGTAGGAAAAGAAATGATAGATGTTGCAAAAGAAAAGTGTTCCGCGTTCCCAAAAGTTAGTTTCAAAGTTGGAACTTTTGAAGATGCTACATTCTCTGACGCTTCATTAGATATCATTACTTCTGGAATGGCTTGGCACTGGATTAATCCAGAACGCAGAGAAGAAAAAGCCTACAGAATTTTAAGAAGTGGGGGAACACTTGCTTTGTTTTGGTCATATCAACGAAAAGAAGAATCCGATTTTGTGAAAGCTGTTGGTAATGTTCTTGATAAATATGGAGGTGCAAATAGAGGACCAGCAGGATCAAAAGTTAGACAAATTTCTGATACTCTTTATAAAAAATTAAAGGGAAGTCAATCTTTTAATTCTGTCGAAATGAGGGAATATAATGAAGATTTTGAATTCAGTAAAAAGAGGTATGTTGATTTGATTGTTTCGTATGGTTGGGTTCAAGTATTATCTGAAGAAAAAAGGAGAAATTTAGTGGATGACTTACAAAAACTGTATAAGAGGTATGAAGAGCCGTTGATTATTCCGTACAAGTATGTGTTGGTGTTAGCAAAGAAGAGCTAAAGCCCGAAATAGATGAGCTGTTAACCTAACGTCACTTAAGAATAATACAAAGTTATAAATATTAACTCGACTTATTCTAATATATGTTCCCAGAAAAAGTGCCAACACTTCAGATGTTACAGGATTTGCTTTATCGTGGCGGGGAATCAGAAGAAAAATATGTTCCGAAACCACCGTCCTTATTAGAGGGATATGAAGAGGTTCCATTTTGTGTTGGAGAACACGATAAAAATGGATTTCTTATATTTAGAGACCCTACGCCAGAAGAAATGGCTGCCTATCACAAAAAGGAATAATTCTAAGCGGTCTGTCCTGTGTTTTACTTAAGCAAACTGTCCCAGTGGCCTTCGTTGACTTCCTTGGTGATGTCCTTGGGATTCTTTCCCTCGACTGTGATGCCTGCTGAGACGCAGGTTCCAAGAACGTTCTTAACTGCATTCTTCAGAGTGCGCGCGCCCATAGACTCCATCTTCAGCTTTGCAACCTTGACAATGATTTCCTTTGTTGCATTGCCCACTGTTGCCGGCTTGCCTTCAGTTCCCTCTTTCCATGAGCTTCCGCTGCCTTTCTCAACCTTGAGCTCCTTAAGCATAAGCTGGGAAGTCGGGGGGGTGCCTACCTTGAGCTCCCATTTTTTTGTGTCTGGGTAAAGAATTACCTCGACCGGGACCTTGATTCCCTCGAATGCCTTTGTCGCCTTGTTTATGTCGTCAACGAGAAGCTTCACGTTGATTCCCATTGGCGAGACTTTTGGTGCCAGTGGCGGGCCTGGCATTGCCTTTCCGCCCTCGATTATTATTTTTATTGATTCTTTTGCCATGATATCACTCCATAATATTGAACATTAATCTGTCTAAGAAGCATTTTCCTTTGTATGTGTAACGTAAAAATCAAATAAAATGGGGTTTTTAAAGTTTACTCAGGAGCCCCAGTTCTCTGCTGTTCTATCAAAGGCAGGATATATTTTCGTGAAGATTTGTTTTTAAATCCAATCTGTTCCTCTGTCATGCCTGCATATTCTCTCGGATACCATGACCATGGCTGTTCTTTTATTTGAATAACCCAAAAATTCGGGTTTACCTTTCTTTCATTTTCTTTTATCAGCAAAACTGCTAATTTTTCTTCTAAGGTATTTAACCCAAACTTGGATTTCTCTTTTTGATACGCATCATAAGAGGTTCCTGTTTCTACACAATCATCCAGACAAAGAACATGTTTTCCGTATAATTTTTTTACGACATCTGACAAATCCTGCATTTCAACAGTACCGGGTTTTTTATTGTGCCCGTACGCAGAGATATCAACCAAGACTTTTGGTATTTCAATACCCCCTAACAATTTATTTCGGTACAAATCACTAAAATGGCTGTATAGTTCATAACCTCCGCGCTCAAAAACACAGAATATGTCTGGCTTGTAACCAGAAGTGTATACCAATGCAAATAACGCATCAATCAATTCCTGGAAATCATTAGGCTCTATGTATAAGTCTCCTTTGTCATCTTTTCTAAATGTTACTTCAGGAATAGCTAAACCTAACTTTTCAAATTCCGGATTCACCCTGTAAAGTTCCGTTTCTAATTGGATTCCCATAATTCATCACAGCCACCTCACAGAAATTAACTATTCAGATTCCTTTTTCTTCCTGCCCTTTCTCTTGGAAGAGAAAGTGTAAGCTGCCCAAAGAGAACCTATTAATCTGATTCCTTTTCTTCTGCGTCCAAGCCTTTCGCTCCTGTTAGTCGCAAAGCCTTGAGGGAAAACAGATTAGTCTGATTCCTTTTCTTCTGCGTCCTGCTCTTTCACGACGCGCACAGAGTCAAGCTTGACTGTAATCGGAATCGGGACTGCTGCCTCGAGAAGCTCGACAATAACCTCTTCCTTTGCCTTTGTGATGCGCTGAACCCTTGCGCGCTCGCCCTTGAACGGGCCGGACACGATTTCAACGATGTCGCCGGTGTTGATTTTGACCTGCTCGACTGTGGTTGAAAGGAAGTGCTTGATTTCGTCAAGCCTGACTTCGCCGATAACGCCTTTTGAGTGCGTGACCCCGTAAATAGCCTTGTTGATGTCGTCTGCATTATCCGCCTCGACAAAGAAGTATCCCTTCACTTCACGCGGCTTTAAGATAGCATAAACTGAAAGTCCGAGCTGCCTGATTTTGAGCAGCAGTTTGTCTATAACCTGGGACTCGCGCCCTGTTGTTGTCCGTACTGCGAAAATTTTTGCCATTTTTTTAAACACCTTTAATCAATTGAAATACCAACTGGATTATAAAACCGAGCAAACCGATAGCCAGGATTCCGAGTCCTGAAATCTTTGAAATCTTTGAAAGCTCCTCGATGTCAGGCTTTCGCGAAACAATTATCACGCGCTTGTATTCAGAGAACCAGTGCCTTAACTTGTCCGGAATCTCGCTGAGCTTCGGCAGCTTTATTTTCGGGAGCTGGAACCCTGATTTTTCCCCTGAAGTGATAATGTTTGATGTCTGAGGCGCAGTGGACTCTTCCTCTGCTTCAACAACGTCCTCTGTCCTTGTTTCGGTGTGGGAAAGTGTTTGGGCAGGGGATTCGCCAGGTGCAACTGAAACTGGTGCGCTGTTCCCTGCTGACTCTTTCTTTTCCTCTTCGCTCATAAATCATCAATTCCGTTGTGGAAATCCTTCGGATTTCGTCCGACTGTCTCCTTACAAATCATCAACAAACGTTATCCCGAGCTCGCTCTCGATTTCCTTCTGCTTCTGCGATGACATTGTCTTCTGCCTTCCGAAAATCTGCGGCGAGGTTACGCCGGTTACAATCAGAAGCGTGCGGACTGTTTCGCCGAGGTCGTTTGAAATCTGCGCGCCCCAGTTTATTTTTGCGTCATCATCAAGCTTTTTTGAGACAATTTCAATAACTTTTTTTGCCTCGTCAAGGGACATTGTCGGCCCGCCTGAAACCACGATGAGCGCCCCTTTTGCGCCGCTTATGTCAACATCAAGCAAGGGATTGCTGATTGCCTTCTCGACAGATTCGACTGCCCGGTTGGTTGAATCGGATTCTCCGACTCCAATCATTGCAACTCCGCCCTCTTTCATTATTGCGCGGATGTCTGCAAAGTCCCTGTTGATTAACCCGGGCTTTGTGATTAGTTCTGACACGCCTTTGACTGCGTTTGTCAGGATTTCATCAGCAACCTTGAATGCCGTGTACAATGGCAAGTCCGGGGCGATTTCCAGAAGCTTGTCATTTGGTATTACGATAATTGTGTCTGTGTTTGCCTGCAAACGCTCCAGTCCGTCAATTGCATTCTCAAGCCTTCGCTTTCCTTCCATTGAGAATGGAAGAGTGACTACTCCGACTGTCAAAGCCCCTAGCTTTTTTGCAATCTCTGCAACAACCGGCGCTGCGCCTGTGCCTGTTCCTCCGCCTAAGCCGCATGTTATGAAAACCATGTCTGCTGAGCGAAGAGAATCCTTAATTTCTTTTTCCTGCTCGCGCGCCGATTCCTCTCCGACTTTCGGGTTTGAACCTGCGCCAAGCCCTCCGGAAAGCTCTTTTCCTATGAGAATTTTCTTGTCGCATACGCAGCAAAGCAAATCCTTAGCATCAGTATTAAGGGCGATAAGCTCGGCCCCCTTGATTCCTATTTCAGCCATGCGTGAGACTGTGTTGTTTCCTGCACCGCCGATTCCGATTACCTTTATGGCAGCAGCTTTCTTTGCAAGAAGCTCCTCAAGCTGGTTGTCTATTTCCCGCGTACGGGATAATTCAGGGCGTGGGCCTTTTGTTCCCACAATATCTTTTATTGCAGCAGCGCGCTTTGCCGCGATTTCCAGAACCTTATCCATTTTTTAATCACCTTTATAGTATCATTTGTTTGTTTTGGATTCAGAACCCTTTTTGTTCTCGATTATTTCTTCTTTTAACTCAACTTCGTCAAAACCTATATACTTTTTGATGTCACTGATAATGACATCCCTTAATTTATCGTGAAGCGAAAGCTTTGTTTTGTAGCCGATTGTTGCCTTTTTGCCCTCTTCGTTGAGGGTTATGTTCGCAGGCCCGATGCCTGTGTAAATATCAAACACCGCGTCAATTCTGTGCCTTTTGTCAGTGACTATTTTTTTGACTGAAACATTGTAACTAAGCACTTTTCCTGCAAGCGGATGATTGAAATCAATGATGATTCTCCCTGAACTTGCTGAGATTATATTTCCGATGAGCCCGTCAACATTAATCTGCATGCCTGGCACCGGGTTTATTTTCTGGGACTTAAATGTGCTGGAGGGAACTATCTTGATGAGCTTAGAGCTCTTTTTTCCAAAGCCGTCATCCGGCTGGATTTCGATGTCAAATGTTTCGCCCTCTTTCTTACCTTCAAGAGCCTTGTCAATCCCCCTTATCAGCTGGGCCCTTCCGACAATTATAGTAACAGGGCCGTACTTTGTGTTATCCCGGTAAACATTTTCCTTCCTTGCTGTTGCTTCGTCAGTGATGTCAAAGATTTTCCCGTCCACCCTGCCGATATATTCGATTGTTACGAAATCCCCATTTTTAATTGCCAAAAAATCACCCTACATCTTGAGTTTGATTGATATTTTAGACGTTCTGATTTTCTTACCGTCGATTTCTGCTTCGTCGGTGTTTATCGTTATCTCTTCTTCCTTTGCGCCGTGTATCTTAAGAAGCTCTGCAACGTCAACTGCCTTGACAGTTTCACGCGAATGCCCTGTAATCTCTACTTCCTTGGCTTCCTCTAAAATTTTTTTTGCTTCAGAAACAAATTCTTCAGCGCTTTTTTCCATGGTTACTAAAATGTTTTTCATTAAAATTCCTCCTCGCTTTAATTCTTTGCTGAATTAAGCAAAAAAAGGGGTATTTTTAAAGGTTTTGTAAAGAATTATTCCTCGACTTTGATGGCTTCTGCCCTTTCTTTTTTCGAAAACCTTGAGACTACGTCTCGGGGCATCGCGACACAGTCGCAATGGAAAGTGTAAGCTGCCTAAAGAAAAAGAACTGAAAATATTAGTCTTCGACTTTGATGGCTGCGTGCGGACAATTGACCTCGCAAGCCCTGCATAAAATGCATTTTGATGCGTCCTTAACCACGACCTGCTCGTTTTCCATGCCATAAACCTGAACAGGGCATACCTCTATGCATTTCTTGCAATTCGTACATTTAGCCTTGTCAATAGTAACCTTAGCCATTGTAAGAACATCAAAAAGAGGGTTTAAAAAGTTTGGGTTTTCAGGAGAGCGGAATCTGCGTGTAACAAAGGCTGTCGCCCCTGCAGACAGCTGAGAACGGATTTGTCCCTGTAATCAGGGTCATGTTCCTTCCGATAAGCATCGGGACGGGCTCGTCTGCCTTTGATGCAATGACTACTGCGTCATATTCAACATCCCACCCGAAGACGTGGCGGGTTACGTTGCGGGTTTCATACTCGCTTGCTGATGTTGTGCATGAAATCGGCGTTATTGCAGGGCCGTAGAGAGCTGAACCGCAGGCTGGAGTGAACAGCGCAGGCTTCATTTCAGAGAATATGTCTATTGTATCATACATTCCGAAAGTAAAATGCAGGGGGAGAGACATTGGAATAACCTGCGAGTATATTGCTTCGGACAGAACAGGCGATTTTGAGCAGTCAACCTTGGTGCCGTTGGCATAATAAAAAGTTTCTGTTGCCTGGGTGCATACTGCGGATGCAGACGAAAACGCCAAGCCAAAGAGCAGCGCTGCTATGAAAAGCTTCCATATTTTAAAAGATGTTTTTTCCATTTTAATCAGCCCAGTGTTTTGTTGTACAGGAAGGAAGTTGCCATTTGCCCACCTGTGTATGTAAGATTAAATGTGTCAAACTCAGTTTTCCAGTCCAGATTCGTGGAATCTGGCTTGTAAGCCCCGCTGTTTTTTTCAGCAATCAGCTTGTTTATTGAGCGTATCATCACGCATTTCATTGCGCTGTCATTGCCAGCGCTTCCTGAATTGCAGCCCAGGAACCCGTTGGTTCCCTGCTTTGTGTCTATCTCAAGCTGCCCTGTTGAGGGACTATATTTTGTATAAAGCGTACAGGAATATCCGTACGTGTTTGAAACCTTGGATGAGTCAAGATATGTTGCGCAGGATGTTGTGCCAAGCATGAGAGGCGCATCAGGATAATTCGTTGAGACATAATCCACCAAAAGCCTGAACGGATGGTCAAGGTCAGATGCATTTTGCGTGCAGTAATCGCTCGGATACGGGTCTGTGTTGCAGTTCTTTTCATTGGCAGAAGCTGTTTTTTTCGCAATCAAAACATCCTCGTCAACCATAATCGGGAACGGCTTGTCGTCAGAGTCGCTGAACTTTGCATCAAAGACTTTGTCGTTGACAAACTTCTCTGCTGCGTGCTTTATGTACAAAAACGGGGTGGTTGAATTGCTGTGGATATACGGCTCGAAAGAGTATTCAACCATGGGGTTGCGCGGAGGGAACTTTATTGTTATGTTTCCGAAATCCCCTGTTGAAGAATATGGGAACCAGCTTATCACAAAATAATTGTCCCCGTAGCCAGAAATTTTCATCAGATAATTGAAATTATAGCTTTGTCCGGAATAAACTGAAAGCGCGGATGTTATTGTCTCTGACGGAGCCTGGAATATTTCGTTGCCGTATTGCTTAACCAGCTCAACTATGGACTCGTCCGAGGGTATGCACTTCTGGCCCCCGCTCTGCCAGTATGAAATACTTTTTTCAGGAATGAAAGGCATGAATGTGTTGTTCTTGGCGCCGCATGCGCTTACTGTTGTTGGAAGCTGCCCTCCGAACGCCCCAATCATGAAGGCGGACTCGTCAAAAGCATAACTGCGCTCCTCATCCATTATTTTTTTTATGAACTCCGCGATTTTGGAAGCGGAAATCGCATTGAGCTGATAGTTTGCCGCGTGAGACTTTATTTCAAAGTCCTTAGCCATGCCTACAAGCCCGATTACAAGAATCACTGCGATTGAAAGCGCATAAATGAATGAACTCAGCCCATACACCTGCGCTTTTTTGGAAATTGTTTTTTTCATTTTTTTACCTTGTCAAAACAAATAATTGTGCATAGCCTGCGATGCCATAATAGCCATACGGGCTGTAAACAGGCATTGAACAAAGGCGGGTAGCCTCAAAATCATTCGGTATCTTCTTTGCTGCGGCAGGAGTCGCGATATAGCCCTGTATGCCCAGTATTTTTACAGGCACTGACTGGAGATTGACATTTCCCAGATTGTCCTTGAAATAGTTTATTGTGCTGTTGAACTCAGACGATACAGACTCATACTTTGAGGAATCAAGGTATCCGCGAAGCAGGGTATACTGGTTCAGGCTGAGCGAACTAATCTGCTCTGGCGTGTAACCCGCGCGTATGTATTCGTCCTTCATCATCGGAAGCAGCATGAAAACGCATTCCTGTTCAGTCTCCGCGTCAATAATCGAAATGAGCCCGTTAAGGGAAAGGCTGCTGACAAAAGTGTTCAGGAAAAATACTCCGCCGAGCCCGAGTATTGCTATCAGTAGGAAGCCCACCAATAAGTCAGGGCCGAACTGCGCTTTTTTATTTTTAAAAATTAATCCCATCAGTCGCACACCTTTCCTGCCTCGGGCGTTATAACCACATTTTCAAGAGTTGTAATCCCGTCGTATTTGTCTCCCTTAATCACGCAGGATGCAAATATAAAAATGCCTGGATGCGTCTGGGCGCCTACTTTCAGCATCACAGGAGATATTGTGCGCTTGAGCGTCTCCTGGTCGCTGCAGCCCAAATTGTATTCCATGCTGTAAGAAGATAAGGGGTTCTCAGGGTCAACATAAACAGGGTCATCCTGAACCCATGTTGATGTCCTGTAATCATTTGAAGGCATAACCAGATAGGTGTCAAAGACAGTGCGCTCGGGAGTGAGGATATCATAATAGGGTTTTATGTCAGTGCCTTCCTCGCTTGAACCTGTCTGGTATTCACATCGGTCTACCTTGCATTTTGGATAAACCGGGCTGTCAGAAGCGCACTGGGCTTCAGTGCAGTACTGAATTACGTCCCATCTGCTGCCATATCTTCCAGCACAACGGTCTGATGCCTGAGAGGGGTCCCCTTCCTGCTTGTGCATGCGAAGGATGAATGAATTTATTTCATGAGCAGAAAAAGTTGCTGTGTTACCAAACCTGTCTGTGGCTGAGTAGTGCACATACTGGTTTGTGGCCAAATCAAAAACAGCAATGGCATACCTGAAGGATGCGCCGGTACCCTCTTCAGCATCCCAGATTCCTTCGTCCTGATACTGTTCTTTGTAATCATCATACTTGTCCTTGCGCATGCAGTTGAAAAAATCTATGTCATTGAGCTTTTCAACATCAACAAGCCCGGGATAAACGCGCGAGCCAAGCAGAAGCTTTCCGTCGTCTGTAAATGCAATCTCCCTTTCGTCTGCAGCAAAGCAGTCTGCGCTTGCGAGCACGCGCTGCTGAGCCATCAGGGACATTGTCTCTGCATTAAATTCGTCTGCAGTGAACCTGAGATTTTTTGCCATTGAAAGAAGCGAAAGCACAACAATGAAAAATATGAGCAGGGCTACAAGGTTCAGGGCGAAAAACGGCAAAACCGCCTGCGCCTTCCTGTTCTGCAATACTGAATTTTTCATAGTCTCACGGTTCAAAATAACTGACTGCAGTCCCTGTCTTGTCGATTGTAAAGTTGACTTTCATTCCATCAGGGCCTGCGGGATTATAAGCTGCGTTCGCAGTGTTGCCCCACCAGCTTAAATCATAAGTGCAAGTTTTCGGCATCTGGCTGAAATCAAAACAATAAATTGTGTTTGTGGTGAACTCTTCTCCGCTGAGAACGTACTGGTCATAAGTGGGGATATAATAAAGTGTTGAAGACATCCAGTCTTCACAAAGGGTTTGTTCTGTTGTCGCATCTTCCATAACCATGTAGTGAGTTACATCAGGGAAAATCATTGCCTTGTAAATGCAGAGTTCAGTATTCCCGGATGTGCGCATGAAATATCCCGGCTTCAGGGTTATGCTGCTTTCAAAATTAAAAGAGCCGCTGCAGCGCTGGTATGAAACATTTACAAGATATGCAAGAGGGTCTGTGCTTTGGAGATTAAAAGAGCCTGCAGGCATCAGGGTGTCATAAATTCCCTCGCGGGTTTTTTCAAAGACAACACCCTTGTCAGTGACTTCAAGCGCAACTTCAGCCTGCCTGTTGAATTCAAAGTCCCCGAAGTTTGCGAAAGACGAGTACTGGATGTTTGTGCTCTGGGATGTTGTGCCTGGAAGCGCTTGAGCAAAAGTAACTGATGTCTGCAGTATGTTTGCGTATGGAATATTGCGTGTGCCGCGCTGTATTGAATTCTTTTCTAAAAAGAGTTCGTAGCCTGATGTGCAAAGGCCTTCGTCATCATAGTCTCCTGACGGGCAAAGCCATGCGTCCGCAGCCTGGACAGCAGGGAACTCAGTTTCAAAAGAACCCGGCACAATCCTTATCTCTGAAGAGACATTCATGAATCCGTTGAAGCACGAAATTATGTTTGCGCCCTGAACATCCTTTGCCATTTTGCAGTTTGATGCGGGAGCATAGATGATTCGTATGCTGTCAGAAGCTGAATACGCGATATCAGTCATTGTTGCAAGGTCATGGGTGAGCAATCCTGCTGTGCGTCCGGCATCAGTGACAGGAGAAATCATCGCCCAGGCAAAGATAAGCGCGCCGAGCAGAACTGCAACAGGTACAACTATTGAGCCGAGTATGAGTGCAATATCAACCTGCGCTTTTCTGTTGTTCAAGTTATCATTCCTTATAAATCAGCGAACCTGCTCCGTATGTAATCTGGGTCTCCGGATACTCAACACCTTTCAGCGCTGAGAATTCAAGCTGCGGAAATAATCCGTGCGAGTTCATTGTTGCGTAAGATTCCACGCTTATCAGTATTGTTTCAAAATCCAAATACTCTTCGCTAGAGGCGCTCAGCCACACCATTGGCTTGCTGTTATAATGGGGTATGCAGGCTTTTGAAGCGCCATCGCTTTCAAGGTAAAAACATCCGTTGTTCAAAAGCGGCTCGCAGGAAACTATTTTTGTGTTTTTGATGTAGCTGACTGTAACAGAGGACATCTGTGTTGCGAGCCATTCCTCTGCCTTCTGAAGCTCGGCAGCATACCTGTCCTCAGGCTGAGGTTCAGGGTCCCCAAGCACTATGACATTATAATCAGGAATATTATCTTTTGAACTGTACTCAAGCTTGAAAAGGCATAAGCACGCCTCATCAGGCTGAGCGCATTTGGCAAGCTGGTCAGCGCTCTGCAAGTCAATCCTGCTGATAAAAGAATCTGAACCCCGGTCCGCCTTAATGATGGACTCTGCGGATTTTGCAGGAACAAAAATAATTGAATACACAAAATCTGAATATCCTGCCATTCTCCACAAGCTCACAGTATTCTCCCCCCCGCTAGTCTGGAAGTTCATTGCCTGCGCCATTGCAGGGACAAGAACTGAGAGGGATTTTTGGTTCGCAATATCCAGCGTATTGGAGCTTACTGCAGAGACAGCTGTAACAAAGCCAAACACAATCATCAGGCATACAACTGTGCCTAACAGAATCTCCGGCAAAAATTTCGTGGTTCCAGAGTCGTCGGATGCTTTTTTGTTCATTTGAATCACCAATCAATTTAAACCAATCTGCGTGCTGAGGCCGGGCATATAAGACGCAATAAGCGCTCTTGATGTGAGTTCGGGAGATGTGTAGCTCAGGATAATATTCTCAAAATTTCCTGAGGCATCTATCGGGCGCACAAATGTGTACGAATCAAATTTGAGAGAGGTGCTGTCCCCAGGCTTAAGCCACATTATAGGATAGTATTCTGACAGTGAACTTGAGGGAAGGCGCGAAATCTTAATTGCGGGAAGCAGAAGGGTTCCATCGTCTGCCTCGCAGCCAAGCTCGTCTGCGATTTTCCTGCACTGCAATACGCTTATCCTGTCTTTAATTGCGGTTTGTGAAAGCGAATCCTTCAGCTCATTGTCCCATTTTTCAAAAATCTGGTTTGTGCTTAACGGAGTAACTGTGACTGCATAATTAAAAACTGTGCTGCCGCCATTTGCTATCGCCCATTTACCTGTTGCAGTATCAAAATAAAACGCATTTCCGAAAGAGGGGGAGTCCACTGAGTTCCAGTACATCAGGCTGTAAGTCGGCAATGTGAAAGACGAGTTAACGACAATGAAATAAGTTTTTAATTGTGTGATGTAAACAGGGGTGTTGAAATCCACTTTCAACAGGCCGTCCTTGCTGGACTCAAACTGGCTAAATGGTATAGGCACTGAGGCAAGAACATTTGAGGAGTCAGGATAACCATCTGCATCATAAGAGTAAATACTGACTGTTATCTTTGTGTTTGTAGCTCCTGAGATAAGCGAAGAAATTTTTGAAAAGTCAAATGATGTGTTCAGCCAGACCGAGCTCAGCACTCCCTCGGTTGAGGACCTAAAACCCTGCGCGAGGGTGTAAAACCCGAGGTCGTCATAAGGATATGTCCATGTGCTTGCCGCAAGGTTCATGGATGAATTAAGCGGATAAGCAGGCTGGTGCGGCACTTCTTTTACAATTACGTTTTTACCAGATAAATCTGCAAAAGGGTATGATGCAATCTTTAACAGGCAGTAGCACTGGCTGTCAATGCATTTTTTAACGCGCTCTTTTGAATCCTTGTCCACTATGCTGTCAGACAAAACATTCAGGTAAGTTGCTGACTTGGTGCCCAGCGCGCCGATTGTAAAATAATCATTGCCGTCTGCAAACAAGCTTATGTAGCTCTGGGTGCTGGTTCCCTTGTCGCAGGCTGTTGAAAGCCCAAGTGTGAACTTGTTAAAATTTTTCAGATATTCTGAGCTTGCCATGAAATCAAGATAAGGGCTTGCGAAGGCAGAGAAGACGCCCATAAGCAAAAGGACAGTTATTGCCCCGCCAATTATCATAACCAGCGGTTCAAATGACGCGTTTTTGTTTGAAAATAATGGGGGTTTCATTTTATCACGGCAGCAAGGTTGTGACTGCGCCTCCAGATGTTTCGTTCACAAGCCCGCCTGCCGAGCCAAACGCTTTTGTGAACTGCTCGAATCCTGAAAAGTTCCATACGAGTAGCAATCCGACTATTATTATCATTACAACAAGAAAGATAATAAACGTCAATGGAAACTGAACTCCTTTTTTATCCAAAATCCCTCACCACTTTTCGTTCTAGAAGGCGCAAGGCCTTCATGTCTCCTGAGATTAGCTATTTGTGAAAATTCTGCAAAAACTTGCCTGTGAAATCCTCTACAACACCGGCTGCGCCTGAAGTCACGTTCTTCTGCGCGCCGAACAGTTTTTCAAGGACACTGGTCCCCTCGCTTGTCATTCCGAAAACAAAAACCAAAATCAGGGCGAGAAGTATGACTCCGATTACAATGACGCCTATTGCATAAGTCGGCAAACCCTGACACTTTCTTTCCTGCAGGAAAGAACCTGTGCTAAGAAAGAACTGTTTACAGCGATTAACCACGTTTTTCATGGGATAAATAAAGAAATGAGGATAAATAAGCCTTTCTGCCAATAAACCGAATCAAAATAGAAAATAAAAAAGAAACTACGGCTGGCACTTAAGCTGTTTCTGCACGCTGTTCTTGAATATCACAAAACATGGCTCAATTGAAGCGCAGCTCTGCGATGTTCCGCCCTGGATGTCCTGTGAAACACAGTATTTGTCTGTTTTCAAAAGCAGGGAAAAACCAGATGTGCCTGTCAGCTGTCCGGCTACAGTGTCTCCGCTGACTGCAAAGTCAACAGTGGATGCTGTGCGCTGGTAATTTGCACATATCTGCTTGCAGTTTGCTGAGAATGTTGCAGGAGAAATTGCGCTCGTGAAGGAGATTCCTCCGCCGATAACAAAGCCCACTGCCAAAATCAGGATAAGAATTGCTATTGCTGCCAAGACGATGAAGTTGATTGGCAAACCTTGTGCTTTACTCATTATACCACCTCATTAGTAATATTTGAAAGAAAATGCAAAGTTAAAAGCTTTACTAAGAGCAGACTGGCAAAGGCGTGATAGCTGTGCTGCATTTGACAGCGCAGTCTCCGTCGCTGAAAGCAAGCGTGCAGGGCGAAAGAGTTGTGCAGTCAACAGGAGAGCTGAACCCCTTGATGTCCTGCTTTGCGCAATAATTTTTGTCCATTGTGGCTATTCCGACAGCTTTGGTTTCGTCAACTGCAGCGCGCTGTTTTGCAAAGCAGATTACTGAACAGGAGTTTGCCGCAGTCTGGGAATTTATCGCCTCGGTGCGGAATCCGCTGAAAATGAACATGACTATGATTATGAGCACTATGACCGCGATTGCCGCGATTACGATGAAGTTCAGTGGAAGTTCTGCCGCTTTTTTATTTGTCATTCTGTATCACCTTTCAGCTCCAACTGCAGCCTGTAACTGCGGTGCATGCAGTTTGAGTTGTTAGAGTTGAACATGTAACTGAGATTGTGCCGCTACAGGTGTTTGAGCCGCTATTCCAAGTGCAGTATGCGCTTAGACAATTAGCCTGTTGGTCGTTATATATTGAGCATAACTTTGTTCCAGTGCCTTTGCAGCTTTCAGCCGCTGCTGAACCGCTTCCGCTTAAAAAAGTGTCTGCTTCAGTGCCAAGCTGCTCAATGCCTGTTGCAGCAGCGCCCTGGCTTGTTTCTATCTGCCCCGCGCCTTTTGAAAACTGCATGAAAAAGAAAATCCCCACAGCGACAAGTACGATGATGACAATGATTACCACTATGATTGTTGACATTGGCAGTTCCATAGCCTTTTTATTTTTCATTTTTTATCACCTTCAACATTAACACTGTGAACATACAGTGATTCCTGCCGCGCTCCAGTCGCATGAAGCCGTGTCTACCTTGTTTTTGCAGGCATCGCACAGCGCTTCTTTCGGACAGGCAACACCGCTGCAATCAAAACCCGAACTCATCCCTGACGCCCAGAGATTACAATTGGCAACATCAGTTGCGCTTGAGCCGATTGAAAGCTGGTCACTTGCAGTTGTTTTTCCAGACTGGCTGGTTGTTATTGCAAAGATGACAAGCACTGAAATCGCAATCACGGTTATCACCACCAGAACAACTGTGCTCATTGGAAGTTCCTGCGCTTTTTTCATTTTAATCAACAATCCCCGAGAGTTGGCGTGAATAATTTGGCTGCTGGCGTGCAGTCAATGCACCAGCATGCTTCAGCAGTATCCGTACGCAAGAAATAATCGCATATTGCCTGTTTCGGGCAGGCTCCGTCAGCTGCAGTTGCGCCGCATGGTTTTGCGGGAAGTATCCCTGAAGCCCAGGCGCTGCATTTTGCGTTCTGGGTCGCGGTCACCCCTATTTCCTGCTGCCCCTTTACTGTCTGCTGCCCAGTTGAGAACTGTCCGAAGAAAAAGACAGTCACAACAGAAAGCACGATAAGGACTATGACTATGATTACGACTGTTGTCATCGGAAGCCCCTGTCCGCGTTTTTCAAGAAGGTGCCTGAGCTTCTCAAACAGCGACTTTCCCTTTCGTGAACGCAATAATTTCTTTTTTGCCATCTCCTCACCTTTAAATCCTAAAACCTCTGTTTTAAAATAGTTTATGTTGATGCAGCAATTGTCGGGCCCTGGCCTGAAAGGAACTCAAGGGTCTTGGCAATCAAATCAAGCTTTGAAACTGCAAGCCCGATGACAACCGCAAGTATTATGACTACCAAAACCAAAATCAGTATTTCTCTGGATGCAAGGTCTATTGCGCCGCGTTTATCCATTGTTTCATGCTCCCGGGACAAGTGTATTGCCGATGTTCGTGATATTCTCAACACTTGACGCTCCCTGGCTGCTAATCATAATCCCAATCACAACGATAATCATCACCACAATCACAAAGAGGGCGAGCATCACTATTGTGCTCATGCTCAGCTCAATCGCAGCTTTTGACATTATCCGCCTCCGTGCTTGACCTGTTCAAGAGTGCTCACGATTCCCTGCACGTTTTCTCCGCCGCTCCTGCTTACTGTGGTTATGAACACCAGAATAACTGCAAGCCCTATCACCACCAGAAGGATGGTGATTACTGTCGCGGAAACTCCGCGCCTGTTAAGCCCGACAAATAATTTTTTAAAAAGATTTTTTAGCCCCATTTGAATCCGCTCCAGTCAGTTGCATAATTGAACAGCCCGCTTTCCCCTATCTGCTGTTTGAAAATCAAAGCGAGTATTATAATGACGGCGAGCAGTATTATCGCCCCTATCAGAATCATGATTGTGCTTGGCGGCTGAAGCCCGTGTTTGTTTGTCATGTTCAATACTCCGGAGTGCATCCTGCATTTGTGCAGCTCTGTCCGTCTGCCATTGCGCCGCAGTTCGTGGCCTGCAAATCAGCCATGCTTCCTGTCGAGCCCTCGCAGCGCCCTGTGCTGCTTGCGCCCATTGCTGTTGACACCTGTGTGCAACCGACATCTGCGCAGGCGTCAATAAAAATCTGCTTGTCATATGTCTTTCCGCTTATCACAAAAACATCGCAGGCGTCAGACGCGGTTTTCTCGCAGTAATCCCCGCACTTTGCTGTTGCTGGAGTCCCTGTGCAGCCTGAAATTTCAGTGATGCACCTGCTGGAATCGCATTTGTATCCGGCATCGCAATCAGCATCAACTGCGCATTCAGACTCGTCTACATTGACAGGCACGTCATCCCCGCTCCATGTGAACGGGTCGCAGTTCTTGTCATAGGTCAGGTCTGTTTTAAGGCACCAGTATATCTCATCATAAGCGCCGGGCATCTGGTCAGCGCGGCTGGAACAGTCTTCCTTGTCTGGATTGCATCCTGGGAAAGGATTTGATTTTATGTCGCAGTCAGAATCTTCCCATCCGCCTGAACCATCATCAGCATATTTTATGAAAAGCACACCTTTCTTGAAAGAGCTGAACCAGTAGTCCTGATTGTTGTTCCAGTCTCCTGTAGTGCCTGTTGCCGTGAATGCATCAGCGCCTGTCAGGACTATTCGCGGCCCTGCATGCCTTGCATTTTGTTTTTCAAGCTCAGGATACCCAAGCTTGTTCCAGTAAGTAATATCTGAAAAAGAATAATTTGCATGCGTCATGAAATCAAGAAGCTCGTAAAAGTCGGTTGATTCGTTCAGATTAAATGCTATTGTGAAGCAGGTTCGCGGGTTCGGGGGCGTCTTTCCGCTGGTTGGATTATATTTTCCTGCAGTATACATATCCCAGCAGTCAACAGTCCTTATGGCAACTTCCTTGAAGAAAGTGTTTTTTGTCATCCCCTTGTCTGATTCGCACGGGGTGCTGTATTTCATGTCAATAGCAGAATTCTGGCAGGAAAAAAGCGGAATGCTTGCCTCGAGCTCTTTAAGATTGCTGCTTATTTTTCCAAGAGTGCCCTCCTCAACATCAGTAACAAGCCCCACAACTTTATCCTTAACCCAGCCGATGACTCCTGAGCCCCCGCTGGTGCTTTCCTCAGCAACATCATACAAGCTCCACATTATGTGAAGCGGAACTCCGCGCGCATATGCGCCTGCTGTTGTCATTGTCGGGCAGAAAAATGACATTGATGCTGGAAATATGCCAGACTGAAAAATGAAGATTATCCCAATAGTGAGAGACACCACTATGATTATCAGCGAAGACAAAATTCCGAGGCCGCCCTGCGCCTTTTTATTTAAAACTTTTTTCATATCGCCTCAATACACACTACAACCGCGTCATGCGCGTATTCCCATGGTGAATTCCCGGATATGCCGTCATGCACTATGTCTCCCTGGCGCTCTTCATCTGAATATTCCCCCATGTGAATCCAGGACTCCCTGTTCTCTTTTGCCAAATCAGAATATGCTTTTGCATCATTATACAAGGCTGGGTAACAGATGCTCGTGCCTGCAGTGTACAAGTCATATTTGTGGTCATCCTTGTACATGATATAGACTATTGAGTCCTTGATGCTGCATCCGCTGAAGCTCGCAAAATTATTGCCCTTGGACTCACCTGCGCAGTAAAGATACAGGCGCATTTCTTCGTCATTGCCCTTAAACCAGTCGGTCTTGTTCGGATACATTTTCAGAAGCGCATCATAGGCATCATTGAAAGTAACTGATTTGTCAAGATGGGTTTCAAGAATGAAAATAGCTCGCGGGTTCGGGGGGTCTGCGCCTGCAAGAGGGTCATATCTCCCGTTGCCCATTATATCGCGCGCATCAATCAGGCTTCCGGCCAAAACTTTGTAAAACTCTTCAGGAGCGGATTCTTTTCCAGCCTCAACTTTGCCGATGTCAACTGTGCTTGGGGGACAGACAAGGGGAAAAGTTGAAAGCAGTTCAAGGGAGAATGCATCTGCTTGGTCAATCCCCTCCATGTAACCTCCATAGGCAGCACCTGCGACTCCCGGGGCCCCAAGAACTCCTCCAGCAGGTATAAGAACAATTGCAGCGATGATTCCGTATGCTGTGCCGTAGATTGATGCATACGTAGATGAAAGGACATTTATAATCTTCATAATCACTTCAAGCAGGATTCCGCGGGAATATGATGACGCTGTGCATGCAAGACTGTAAACTGATGTTTTTGCAGGGCCTGCAACTCCCTGCGCCAAAAGAAGATAAAGGACTATGACAGAGACTGTCACTGCAATCACAAGCCCTATTACAGTTTCAAAAAATGCTTTCTTGTTCACTTATTTTCCCCCGCCAAGTATATCCCAGATGTATGTCCCGAAGCTTGATGCCGGGCCGGCTGCCTGCTGCGGAGAAAGCTTCCACCACAGCAGAGCCGCGACAAGCGCGACAACAACTATGAAAAATATTATTGCGACAATCATTTTTACATTAAATTCAGTTCCCTGCTCCTCAAAGCCTTTTTTTTGGGAAAGCAAAGCATTTAGGGAAAAGAAACCTTCAGATTTTTTTATGCCCTTCTTGTTCATTTCCATTGCCCCTATTTGAAACATACCCCGTAATCCTGCGCTTCATTCTCGGAAGGCGCGATGCCTGGAACAGAGGAGTCTGCTGTGAACTGCAGCGTGCACGGAACAAGAGCGGATGTGTCAATCTCCAGGTACTGCGTGCTTATTATGCGTTCGGAGCCGGACTGGATATCGGCCGGGGTTGTGCCGCTCCAGACATCCCTGGTTTGCTGGTACATGTGCACTGTTGCTTTTGCAGGCTCCATTCCGTTGTTAGTGACTTTCAGCGTGACAATCGCATATTTTGCATTTGTTTTCGGGAAATTCGCAGTGCATCCTGATGTGCAGGCATCTTTTGCGGATTTTGCAGGGTCCTCAGTGGGCGAACCAAATTTTGCATCGCAGCGCGCATTGCATTCAGCGTAGCTGTCAGTTGAAATGCTTTCTACAGAAACAAGCATTGCAAGGCTGTCTGCTGTGCCCATGTGCGCTGCAGGGGAATAAAGAAGCCATTTGACTCCTGTGTAACAAAGAAGCTGGTCATATGAGATGAAGGTGCCTGTGAAAAGCGAAATGACAACGACAGTGCTTATTATCAAAGACATGAACAATCCTGCGAACACAATACCCTTTCTGCCCCTTTCTTTAGAAAAGAAAGGTGTAAGCTGCCCCAAAGAAACTAATATAGATTTCTTCATGCGAACTCACCCTGCCCTTTTTTCTTCAAAAGAGAAAAGCGTAAGCTGCGGAAAAGAGAACATATCATCCTGCTCATGCGAACTCACCCCTGCCCTCTTTTCTCGCAAGAAAAGAGTGTAAGCTGCCCAGAAAAGAGGCATTTACGTATTTCATGCGAACTCACCAAGTGTTATTGCGATGCGCGCCATGCTTCCAAATCCGATTGTGACCACGAGTGTTATGATAAGATAAACAGTCATTGATATAAAAAGCGAACGCTGTATGCTGTCAAGCATCTGCACCCTGTCATCGCCGTACTCAATCTTGCTCGCAAGCACAGTGGAGATGACAACAATCTCGACAAGATATATCCCGACAACTATCTGGAAAATCGGCAGGGGTATTGTGCTGCTCATCTGGAAGAACCCGAATGCCATGGAGCCCCCAAGGGAAGAGCCGCCTCCGAGAGTCGAGGGAAGGGATGCTGCGGTTGTTGCGCTGGTGATTTTTTCTCCGAGCACCGAGAGTATAATCATAATCATCGCTGTCAAGCCGACAATTATCCCTGAGATAAGGGGCGCGATGAACGCTGTCTGGAACTTGATTGTTGAAATTGTCTCTGCAAGCACATCGCGGATTTTTTCCTCGATGCGGTGCACTGACTGGAGATAAGTCGAAATGTGCATGAGCGAGGTTGCCGCAACTTCCTGCGACTCCTTTGTTGACTCGATGAAAATTTTCATGACGCTCTTGATAAGGGCGGACGGGTAAAACACAAGCGCCCCGTAGACGCTGTCAAAAATTGCGCGCTTCAAATCCATACCGAGCTTCTGCATGTTGTTAACAACCTGGTGGATGAAATCCGCAATGTTTGAGTTCTTCATTGTCTGGGCTGTCTTCAGCATTGCAACTTCAGCAGGAACGCCCTCGGACAAGCGGTTCCCTATCTGGAAAACTGCGTAGGAGAAATCATCCTCTGTGCTGCGGATTGCCTTGCGGATTGCAACACGTGGCCCGGTCGCGAGCTTGCAGAAAAATGCTATTGCAAACCCGAGAGCTGCAACCAGAAACATCGAGAAAAATATGTCGTTCTCAGAGGGCATCGCAGACTGGAAGTATAAAGCATAAACAAAGTAAACAGAACTGAACAAAAGGAAAACAATGACTGCGGGAATAATTGCGTGCACAGGCTTTCCAAACAGGATAAACTTGTTGCGCGGCGGAGCATCAGGGTGGTTCTCAACATCAATCTGCTGGAATGCTGCAGGGCGCGTTGCAAGAACCTGATAAATCAAAATGATTACAACGCCAGGAAGTATTATGTCGTACAATATGAAAAGCGTCGTCGGATTAACGACATCCGCCATGAATGCGCCAATCAACGGGAGCATGACAAGCCCCATGATTGGGAGGGTGATGCCGAGCATGAAAATTGCGGAGACTGGGGTTCGCAGGTTGTTGACATAGTGCACCATTGTCTCGTAAGTGCCGTCAAGGATGCGCTTCAATGCCTGGTCAAGCATGTTCAGCCGGCGCTCCTCGCTTGTCTGCACCAGGGAAGTTTCAATGAGATAAACTGAATCCACAAAAGCGTCATTGTAATCGCGCCACTGCTCAAGATAGTGGCTCAGGGCGTCAATGATGTCAACATATTTCTTGACAGAAACATCCCAGAGAAGTTTTGCGAGGTCGTCTGCAAGCGGGCCTTCAAGGTTCTCTGCAGCGAACTTCACTGCAGCCTCGAGATTGGAAACGTTCTTCATGTAAATGACAATGTAAAGCACAGCCATTATCATCTCCGTGCCGACGCGGGAGCGGCGTATCATCAGGAGACGCTGCGGATAACTGCGGAAATAAAAGAATGCAATCACTGCGCTAAGCATCAGGGTGACTGCAAAAAGCATCGAGATGAAAAGGAAACCTGCGCCCAAAAGGAATAGTGCCATGAACGCAAGCAGCGCGAATGCCATTGAGTCCTCTGCAGTGAGGTTCATGTTGAATGCCTTGAAAATTGTGTCTATCTCGCTCTTTTTCGGCTCATTGACTTTGTACTTGATGAAGCTGCCTGCAAATTTTGCGAGCTTTTCATATAGCATGCGTATGCGGTTCTTTCCTCCGGAGAAAATCTTGAACTCGCGCGAAGTAATGTCCTCTGGGGTGCTGCCTCTTTTTTCAGAGATGTAATCGTTCAAGAGCCTTGAAGCGATTTCTTTTTCAGGTTGTTCTTTTTTAGCCATTTTATTCCCTTGATGATTCAGCAATCCTTGATTTGAGCCATGTTTCGAATTCGCGCAGGACATCCCTCTTGTCGGGATACCCGTTCTCTGTGCTAAGCCTGCTGAAAATGTTGTGGAACGCGTCGTTCGCCTCGACAACAAAATTTGATTCAAGCAGCCCCTTCGGGCCCTCGATGAGCCTGGTTTTGTTCGCATAGTTTACCAGCATCTCTTTCAGCTCTCCGCGGAGAACAATGTTCTCCCATACGCGGTCCCAGTTCCCTGCCCAGTCCCGCACGCGCGATGCGATTGACTTGACAATCTCTGAGCCGCCCTCAAGCAAATCTTTTGTAGCGTCAATGCGGTCGTTCTTTGCATCATAAGACATGAGGTTGACAAACCCGCCCTCTGTCATCGGGTCATTCTCCCATTTCTTGCGGACTTCTGTAATGTTGACAAGGCGGCGGTTCTCGGTAATCTGCCCTGGCGAACGGACTTTTCCTGCGATAAGAATAATGTCTGTCGCCTTGAAGGATGTGCGCGGAACCTTCAAATCATTTACAACCCTGTCGAACACGCCGTATGGCGAGTCGCCGTGGATTGTCCCTGCAACAACATTTGCAAGCGCGCCGATTCTCATTGATTCGTAAAGAGCAAGAGCTTCCTTTGAACGGACCTCTCCTATGATGAGAGCGGAGTCTCCAAGACGCAGCGAGGTGCGGATTCCATCCTCTGCAGAGAGCTCTGCCTTTTCTCCGACAATTGCAGAACGGACTTTCAGGGGAAGGATGTTGTACCCCAAATTCTTGAGATACTCATCAGGAAGTTCAAGGGTGTCCTCAACTGTGATGACACGGTACTTGCGCATGATTTCAACCATGAGGGATGAAAGCAGGGAAGTTTTTCCGCTTCCCCTGGTTCCAGCGACAAGCACTGTGCGCGCCCCGTCAACAAGGAACGAAATCAGTCCTGCTGCAAGCGGAGTCATATTCTTGTTGTTTATGAAAAGCGGAAGTGTCCACGGGCGCTCCCTGTGCTGGCGGAATGCAAAAGCATAGCCAGTGGGCGAAAGAGGATTTTGGATTATTGAACTTCGCGCTGCCGCAACATCAGGGATATTAAGCTCGGTGTCAAGCACAGGATTTGCCTCGTCAAGAGGGCGTCCTGAAATCAAACGGAACCTTGACGCCCATGAGTCTGCCTCGCGGCGGTTTGGGATTATGTTTGTATCGCACTCGCCGAATTTCGCATGCTTTACGAAAATAGGAGAGGAGCCTACAGGAGCATTGATGTAAATGTCCTCTATCTGCCTGTCCTGCAGAAGAACCTCAATCATCCCGAATCCGACAGTCAGGCGCACAAGAATTTTTGCGAGCTTCTGAATCTGCACGTATGAAATTGCTATCCCGCGCTTTGCCGCGACCTGGGTGATAAGGTCCTGCGCGATATTAAAGAAAACAGAACGCATGCGCTGGGGGTCAATGAACTCCTCCTCGCTCGGCTTGTAGCGCGCCATGACTTCGCGCGCCTCATCAAGAAGAACGTATTCATCCTCGCTCAGCTGGAACTCGGGCGGAAGAACATGGTAACGCATCCTTATCTGTTTCGGAAGCTTGAGAATGGAAACATCCGCTTTCAAATCCTTGCCGACTGAATAGGACTCTATCTCCTCTGAAAATGTCGGGGGCTCAGCCTGCAGGCGCGTGAACATGAAGTTCGGGCTTATCATCGGCTCGAACATCTTGAAGTAAATGTCGCGCTCGCCTACCTTGTATCCGGCTATGTAAGGCTTTGCAAGCTTCACCAAATCAGTCTTTTCAAGAGTGCTTATGATTTCATCAAGGACTGAAATGAATATTTTTACAGGCTCCTGGAACTTTTTCTCGTAAGTATCCAGCTGCGCAACCTTTTCGCGCTTTGTGCGGATGAGAGTGACGTATGCGCCGATTGGGTCTGACTTAAGCTGGTCAATCACTATGCGCTTGAGCAGGGATATGAACTCAGGATAAAGGAACATTGTATTTGAATCGGAAAGCCCGATTTTATGCGGGTTAAGAATATTCTTCTCCTTGATGAAATAGATGTATGCGTCTGCAATCTGGTTGAGAAGATTCACCTGCTCAAGAGGGTAGACATAATTCCGCTCAGCCTTGTAGGTTATTGTGGTGACTGTGCCGGTTTCAACCAGAAGGTCAACTGTGCGGGACATGCATTCAGGGCTGTTTTCAAGCGAAGGATAAAACGGACAGCCAAAGGTACTGACAATAAGGTTTGCCTCATTCCCTTCCCGCTGAACCTCGTAATCAAAACACTTGTTCTGCTGGTTTTCCAATCCCTCACCTACCGAAAACTACTTTTTTACTTTGTATATGCCAATATATTTATATTAACATATAGTTATATAATTTTAGTAAGGTGGGATGATAAATGGCGAATTTAGTAGGCGGTAATGTAAAACAAACACCGGAAATGATTGTAATGCAACAGCAGCAGGAATCAAGGCGCACTGCTGAGCTTAACGAGCGCACACGGCTTCTTGAGGAACGCGGCAAACAATTGATGCAGAAACTGCAGGTTATAGACGAAACCAGCCAGAAAAAAATAATAGACCTGAAGGAAAAGCTGCAGTCGGTTGAAAGCCAGATATCTGGGCTGCGCAAAGAATTCGAGGAAAGCAAGGAAATAATCCGGAGAATCATGAAAGAGCTGGAGCAGACAGCCAAACTGAGCGATGTGAAAGTTCTGGAAAAATACATAAACATGGTTGATATTACAAGACTGATAAACAAGGAGGATGTTCTCAGGATAGTGGAGGAACACACTGAAGAGCACCACCGCAAAAAAAAGTAATGGAGCTGAAAAATGGCATTTTTTAATTTTGGAAAAGGAAATGAAAACGCGATGGGCGCAAATGTTCCCGTGTCGCAGTTTCTTTCAATGAAAGCGCAGGGAATGAACAACTCCCAGATTGCAAACCAGCTCAGGGCTGCAGGATTCTCGCTCACACAGATAAGAGACGCAATGGCGCAGGCGGAAATAAAGAGCGCTGTAGTTCCCGGAGGTGCTGATATGGGATTTAATCCGAATGTTCAAACAGGAGGGCCGCTGCCCGAAATGATGCCAGAGGAAAACATGATGCAGAGCAATATGCCGCAGATGCCTGGCGAAGAGATGCAAAACCCAGGAATGGAGCAGATGGAAATGCCTCCGCTGCCTGATGTGCCTGCAGCGCCGCTAGGGATGGAAATGCAGCAGCCACAAAATTATCCGATGCAGCAACAGTATCCTGCACAGCAGAGAGGGGCTGCGCCAGAACAGATAATCAATGAGCTCCAGCGGGTTATTGAAGAAATAATCGAGGAAAAATGGAGCGGTGTTGATGACAAGCTTAATGCCCTTGAAGTGTGGAAAGCGAAGCTCGAGGGAAACATAAGCGAATCAAACAACAGGATAGGCGCGCTAAACCAGCGGCTGGATTCCATTTCAAAAGGGATGTTTGAGAAAACAGAGTCATACCAGGGGACAATGGAAGATGTCAACACGCAGATGGAAGCTGTTGAAAAGCTGATGGGCAAGCTTGTGCCGAGCCTTGCAGAAGAAATCAAAGAGCTGCGGGATGTTGTTGAAAAACTTAAAAAACATTAAGGCAAACGAAAATGAACGCTGACAAAATTTTGACTGCAGTAATCATCGCCACAGTCATGTATCTCATCCTTAACATTTTCCTTAACCAGCAATTTTCTGCGGGAATCGCAGCAGCCGGCGCTGTGCTGATGACAATGCTGTGCAGAGACTTAAGAAAAAAACATTAAATTATTTCTTGGGCAGGTTCCAGCGCGAGACAATGAAAACAATCAGCGCGAGCAGGGGAATAGTAATCATTACGCCTATGACGCGCGGGTGCATCACAAGGCAAAGGATTCCGCCCTGTCCGAAGAATAATATAGGGGCAAGATACCTGCCCTGAAGCGTGCAGTGATACTCATAGCGCAGAGGGATGTCGTGGAACGGGTTCCCTGTAAGGTTCGCTGAAAGCTCGCTCTCAATCAGGGTTGTGTTCTGCAGGGAATAAAGCTCGTACATTTCGTGAACATCATCATAATAAATTTTCCACCCTGCAAAGAAAACAAACGCAATGCTGATTATTGTGATTGTCCAAATCAGGATTTTTGTAGTCTTTTCGTTCTCCTTCTGCATGAAAGTCTCCATCTTGAACCCCAGCAGGAACAGGATAAGAAAAATTGCGGCGAGGAGTATTATCAGGAGCGCAAAGTAAGGGATTATCTGAACCATGTATTTGAATGCGCCTGAAAATGCGAACAACAGCCCTATGACAAACGCGATAACACTGTTGATTGTTGCGCTGCCAGTAAGGAACTTTGTTTTTGAAAGCACCCCGTAAAAGAGCGCGAAAACAAGAAGGAAGCTTAAAAGAAAATTAAAAAGTTCGGCAAAAAAACCAAAAAGAAACTCCATCAAGTTGCTCCGCTAATGCTTCTTCGAAACATAAACTATGAGGAAGGTTGACAAAGCAAGTATGCCCAGCAGCACAACTGTGCCGAGAACCTTTGGATTTCCCATGATGCACGCCATTGCGCGCTGTCCGGTCAGGTGCTCAAAGTCGCAGGTTTCAGGGCCTGGAAGAACAACCTCGTTAACAATCACTTCCCCGGATGCGCCTTCAGTTATGTTCACTGTCTGCTCTCCGGACGCCATGTTGCTGAGGGTTGAGCCATAAAGCTGCCCAATAACATAAAGCACGAAAATCACCGCAATGAGTATGATTGTGATTGTCGGGCCTTTTGACTCGAAAAGCCATTCGGATTTTGCCCCGAAAAACAGGAATACCAAAAACAGCAGGAACAATATTACAAACAGGCTTGCCATGTACGGCGTCAGAGCCATCAGGAACTTTCCTGCTCCTGAAAGCGCAACCATGAAACCCATTACAGCTGCGACGACTGCATTTACGCTCGGAGATTCGCTGAGAATCTTTGTCTTGGCGAGCAGGCCGTAAACCAGGGCGAACACCAGCAAAAACGGAAGGAAAAATGCAAATATGTCTGAAAATATTCCGATTGATTCAAGCAGTGTTGCCATGATTTATCTCCTGTTCATCTTGTAACTTTAAGGAACCCAGCATTGTTTGTATCAGGCCCCTTGAACAAGAAGTACAATCCTCCGATTATCACTAATGCGACTATGACTACAGCTACATCCTCGTTTGTAATGCCGAACCCTGTCACTCCGCGAATCTGCGAAAGGATTCCTGCGCTTTCAAGTGCAGGCGCTGCGAATACCCATGTAAGCCATATAATTACAGCAAAGACTGCGATTGCAATCGGAATTGAAATACCCATCCCCTTGTCCTTGAATTTATTAGGAGCAAGGAAAACAAGCACAAGCATAACGCCTAAGATGGCCATTATTGCAAGCCCGATGTTTGGGAACAGCTTTGATACCATGATTGTAACAAATACGCTGCTTGCTGTAAAGTAACCTATCACAACTGCAGATATCAATGCAAGCGGGCGATTGGTCTTGAAGAACTCAATCAGCTGCACGATTGAAAATACAAGCACTGCAGTTATCAAAAATGTTGTAAAGAAAAGTATTGGCTCTACTCCGCTGGGCACTATAGCCTTAAGAACGTCCCATACTGTTGACAAAACTTCGGTTATTACTGACATTTTTAATCACCTATTTTGAAGGAGCTGTTTTATTCTCAGGCTTCCCCCCTTTAAACATAACATAAAGCACAATTATTAAGATTATGCCTATGAGTATTAATGCGTAATCAACATTGCTCAGGCCGAAAATGTTGAAGAATGACTGCCAGCCAAGAGCATAGTACATCACTATGAAGACCACGAATCCCACCAAACCGACTGCAAGGTTCCTCATGACAGGGTTTTCCTTGAAAGCTGCTGTGACGTCTCCGCCATAAACCATTGAGCCGAGAATCAAAAAGCCCAGCAGCACGATTGTGATGAATCCAACCCACGGCAGGAACTGGTTCAAAGCAAGCAGGACCCAGGAAGTTGTTGTTGCAATCATTGCGATTACAAACGCGACAACTGCATTGATGTCGCGGCGCTCTTTTCCAGGCTCGCTCTCAAAAATCTTTGACTTCGCAAGGATTGCATAAATCACTGCGAAGAACAAAAGGAATGGCAGCAGGAAGTCAAAAAAGCCGAGAGTCCTCAGTGTCTTGATTCCGCCCAAAATTATTGATTCGTCAACCATTTTTCAGTCACCTGTTCTATTTCATCCAGTTGGATGGTATTTTTCCCTTATACTTAGAAGGGTTTCCTCCGCCTGCTCTTGCTTTGTTTTTGACTACTCTTTGTATGTGTTGCGCTTTTTGCCCGACTGCCTGAGAAGATGCAGCTGAAGTTGATTTCAGAGCATTGTCTATCCGCACAAGCAATGCCCTTGCATTGGCAATACGGGTTTCTATGTTCCTGAGCTTCAGCCTGTACTGGTTCTCAAGAGTCGCAACAGTTGTATCATGGTCCTTGACTCTGGTCAAAGTCGCTATTACTTTGCCAGCATTACTTTCCGCAGAATTCAGCGCAGCCAGCATCTTTGCAGGGTTGCCTTCTGTTGCTGCAGCCCTGTATCTGCCAACAGCCATGCGAATATCTGAGAATTCAGCTTTTTTCTCCCGCTCTTCGGTTTCATGCGCTGTTTTGAATTGTTTGAACGCCCAATCATCATATTTTTCTATGCCTACAAGCTCGTTAAGGTCTCTTTCCAGCTCAATTATTGCCCTGTCAAGAGCGGTTTTATCTGCCGCAATAATCCTTGCTGCATTTTGTTCCCTGTCCCTTGAAAGCTCATTTGCCAGTCGCCTGGCCTCGTTGGATTGTTTTCTCAAATCCCGAACAAGCTTTGCCTGAACTCCGAAAACTGGAGCTCTCCGCCCAAACCTGTTTGTAAAACGCTGGGATGTCTTTCTCCTTTTTGAAAGACCGTCATACAATGTCCTCCATGAAGTCGGGTTCATTGTTTTTAAAGTGTCAAAAGCCTGCTGTACATATGTGGCATATTTCTGCGACATGTCAGGGTTGTTAACATAGGATTTTGCTTTCTGGATTATGTTCCTGAACTGTTCAAACCGCTCGGCATATGATTTGTTGTATCCTGCAAGGGCAAAGACTTTGTTTGCCATTTCAGACTCTTCAGATTCCATGTCTTTTATGCCGCTTATTGTCTGGTCAGCTTCGTACAAAGACTGGCGGCCCTCTGCCGCAAGCAGCCTGCCTGCTCCCGCAACTTTTTCAGCTTCGCCTGAGATCGCCGTGTATTCAGCAGCGCTCCTCTTAGCCATTCCCCAGATTCCAAGCCACACTATCACTGCAAATACTATTGCTATTATCAGGAAGAACAGCCCGAACAACCCTGCGACTGCCGGAACCCATCCAAGATTGGTTCCAAGAAAAGCGAATGAAACTGCGAGCACGACAGATGCCTTGCGCATGAAAGACATTCCGCTGCTGTCATCGCCCCCAAGGCGGTCCTTCAGAAGCCTGTCGAGAATGAAAAACCTGAATGCGACATAGAACAGTATCCCGAAGAGTATTAATGTAACTGTAACCGAAAGCGTTTCTACTTTTTGCACGACAGGATTCAGCCAGTTAAGGAAGAAATACCAACTGTCCCATATCATCGTAAGAGTGCCTGATAACGCAGTTTGCATAGCCATTTTGAATACACCTTTTAAGTTATTTTTCTTGTTAATTCTAAACAATTTATTTATTAAAAAGGTTTGTTTTTAAAGCAAATAAGCGAAAAAATACAAAAAAACAGAATAAAAAAGCAAAATAAGGAAAAATTAGTCCTGGTTTATGCGGGTCTCGCGCAGGTCTGGCATAGGCTCGTGCGTATAATCCGGCCTGATAACCATAGGCTCTGCTACCTGAGGTTCAGTCTCTGCCTCGTCCCAGTTTTTTGGCTCTTCGTCAACGCTGTCATTTTCCAAATTCTCGTCTTGAACAGTTTGCTCTGCCACTCTTTTGGACTTCCTTTTTGGTTTTGTTTCAGTGTCATCCTCAATCAATTCGTCTTCTCCAAATTCTGGGGCATCTCTTGAATATGTTCCGCTGCCAAGATGTGTTTTGCCCTTTTTTACGAAAAGATTGTATACTCTATTCTTTGTTTCGCCTACTCTTGCGATATCTTCAAGTTTTTCAGCGAAATCTTTTTTCATTGAATACTCAGGCTCGCTCACTCGTTTAGGATTGTGTCCGCTTAACCAGCCCAAAACTTTAAGCTCATTGAACTCTTTTTGTGAATATCCTTTGCCTGCTTTTTTAGCAATAAGAACACCTTTCTCAAAGTATTGCACTTCTTCCGGGCTTCCTTTTCCCCATTTGTCAACAAATTTTGCCTGGCATGCTGTGTACTGCGCACATTCAGCATCCTCGATAAGGTCGGTAAGCCCTGCCTTAACAAGCTTTGTTGAACCTGTTGAGATAACTTTATTCTGCCCTGCTGGATGTGGTCCAGCGCCAAAGTACACTCCGTGTTTTTCCCCAGAAACGTACAAGTCTGCCTTGTTTGGAATCTTGTCTATCTCTTTTTCAACAGCTTCGCCGTATCTCTTACATTTCGTATGTTTTGCAAGCTCTTTTGCTTTTCCTATCCTTCGGTCCATAACCCATTGGTTTATGGTTTGGCTAAAAGGAAGCCACTGCGGAATATAATTTTTCGAAACAAGCCCGATTTTGTCTATATTGTTGCTGAATTCGCATCCATTGCACAGTGCGCTGTAGGGAATAGTTTTAACATGAGTTTCGCCGTCAAGACCATGCTGTCTCACGACCTTTGTTTTGTCCTCTAATCGTGCTGGTTTTACATAAGTCTCATTATTGTATGCAGTACGCCCGCTTATTTTATCGCTTAAATATGTGTATAATCTCTTTATTGGATTCATTTTTAGTCACCCTCTGTTGATTCTTCTTGTGTTTCATCTTGTTCATCATCAATGTTCCTGACTCCGTATATAAGTGCGGTGGCAATTTTGTTTATCCCATGCCGTTTGGGAGTCAAAATCTCTGGAACATAAGCTAAAACTTCCTGGTTGTCTCCTTCTCCGCGGAAATATATACCGGACAGACGAGGTGAAGCTCTAATCGAATTTTTGCCGTCTTCGTCAGTGAATATAACTACAAGCTTAGCGTTTTCTAATTCTTCGTCAGACGCTGCTAATTCGAGGTCATTGCATTTTATCCCAAAGACAATGTTTTTAAGAACCTGATTGGATGTTTCTAAAGCCGAAGCATCCTTTTTTTGCAAGAGGTCTATTTTGTCATTACTCTTGCCAACAACGTCATAAATGTTTATTGCATCGACACTTTCTATCGCGTCATACGCTTTGGTTTCCAAAACTTGGATTACGTAAACAAGATTATTCAAACTGTCTTTTTCACATTTCTTTTCCAACATTTGGTTTAAATAAGACTTTTCGTTGTTTGTCAGATAGTCTGGCTGTTTTGCTTGATTCGCTGTTTCAGTTACTACCTTTTCAAGTTCAATGTTTTTTTGCGCGATTCCGTTATAAGCAGTTTTAAGTTTTTCTGTGTTGTTATTTAATTTAGCCATGTTTTGGCGGTCTGTTGTAAGCGCATTAAACAACTGGGTTACGTCATCGGAAATTTTGGCTAATTTAGCGTCATATTTTGTTTTATCCTGTTTATACTCTTCGTTGTGTCTGTCTACCTTTTGGTCTATAGCTATGGTACGTTCATAAACATCATCAAACTTTTTATCGACTTTTCCAAATGCCTGTCTTGTTTCAATCTGGTCTGGTGTGAGCTGTTTTTGGACAGGTTTATCTGTGCGATTATCCCTGTTAAGCTTGAATATGGATGGTTTTCCTTTGGTTTCCTTTGTTTTTAACATTTTATCACCTTTGAATAGTAACTCTCCCAGTTTCATTACTTAAGAGTAGTTAATTGTTATTTATAAACCTTTGTTTTTTCAGGTATCAGCAAAATTTCGACATTTCCCTCGACTATATCTGTTGAACAGTCCAATGTCCTGCCAAATACAAAGGGCTCATTATCGCGCGAACGTATGGTGTACTCGCCTGAGCCCATATCTACAATACCCGCACGCATTGTTTTTTCGAACTTTACCTGCTTTGTTTTTCCATCTTTGTGAAAAACAGTCATATATGCCCTGTAAGGTTTGAAACCTGAAGCGTCTACTTTTGTGTCAATTTCTATAGCATAAGTTCTGCCCAGCTGTGGCGTGGAAACCTGCTTAATTTCTTCGCCAACTTTTTCAACAACACGAAGTTTGGGCCTGCTCAAGTTTGTAACAAGCTCGCAAAGAGTGACAGAGACATCAGTGCCCTTGAGAAGAGCTATTTTGCCAACAGACGCATGATACACATCATCCTGCAGGCATTCAATCGTATTCTCATAGTCTTCAATCATGTCCTCGTTGCCAAAAATAGTTTCATAAAGCTCTGAAATTGCTTCTTTTAGTATCAGCCTCTTGCAATCCAGACTCAGGTTATCGCGTTCCAGCTCTGTGACTTTTTTGGCAAGTTCTTCAAAAGCATAGGGTGGTGGAGGTGGAGGAAGCTTAAGCTCATTGTCAGCCAAACCTTCGCTTTTCTCATCTGCAGGTTTTTCGTCTGGCAGAGACTGCGCCTTAAGCAATGCTTCCAGCTTTGTTATCTGGGCTGTGGCGGTTTCTGCTCTAGCTTTGAGGTCAGTAATCTGATTTTTGTATTCCTCTTCCTTGGCGTCAAACTCCTTTTTATATGCAGCTTCACCTGTTTTGTATTGCGCCTCAATTCCCTTCCTGGCTTCCTTAAGTTCGTTTACTTCTTTTGTAAGCTGTTCTTTGTCCTTAAGCAACACTTCGGTCTGGGTGTTATTTTTAACGCTTTTGAGATCGGGGGATATTTTCCCATCAAATACGACATAACCTGCTTCGCACAGTTCAGCCTGGAGCGCTTCATAAGTTTGGTTGGTTTTGTTTTTGGAACGTTCGGCTTCAAGACGTTTGTTTTCAACGCCAGCTATGTCATCCTCTTTCCGCTTGACTTCCTCTTCCAAGGCCAATATCTTTGTTTCAAATTCAGTTTCCTTTTTTTCAAACTCTTTTTTGTCGTTATTTGCTTGGATTTTTAAACCCTCAATTGTTTTTTGATATGTTTGAACATCTTTTTTGTATGTTTCGTTTTGCTTGTCTCTGGAATCCTGAATCTGTTTTAGTTGCAACCCTATCCGTTCAAGATTAGCTTTGAACTCATTTTCCTTGTCTCCTAACTTTTGTGACAAATTAGCATTAGCTTCAACTTCTTTTTCCAAACTTCCCTGTACCTGCTTCAATCCCAAGTCCAATCTTTTGTTGTCTTCTACCAAAGCGCTATATGCCGGGATTGGCAAAATCTTCAAAACAGGCTCATGTGTTTCATAATCAACTACATCATCACCTGATATACGTGCAATATCTTTTTCTTTCCTGTTAACAATCGTACAGCCGTCGTATGCGCGTGCATTCTGTGGAAGATTAACACCCAAATTGTTTTCGGCAGAAGGGTCCCTTACTTTTGGTTTTTTTAAAGGTTCGTCAGAATTCTTAGCCTCTCCCTTTACAGGCTTTTTACATTCTTCCTTAGCTGAATTGATATCAAAAGTTCCGAAACTGGATTTTCCCATTTATATTGCACCCCTATCGTGACTATAGTTTTTTGTTACTTAACAATGGTGTATTCAGTGCTGGGGGATATTTAAATCTATCGGTTCAAGGCAACCTTTTTAAAACAGGCGATGCGTATTGGGATTATGAAACTCAAAATGAAGTCAATTGTGCCGCTGTTCCTGGCATTGGTGTTCTTTGTGTCAATATTCGGAGTGTTCACGCAGAGCGGAAGCACAAAAGGCAAGGCGCAGATTGTAATAAGCTTCGGGCTGCCGGATATGACTGAGCAGAAAGAGTTCAGCATAGCGGGAAATGTGACTGCGCTTGAGCTTCTGTCAAGCTATGCAAGCTATGTTGAAGCAGACCACGGGGATGTGCGGTGCATTGCTGACTACTGCAGCACAAACAGGAGCGAATGGAAGTTCTATGTGAACAACAATATCCCTGAAGAAAGCGCTGAGAAGTATGTGGTTAAAGACGGGGACTTGATGACGTTCAGATATGAAGAAATAAAGAAAACCACTGTGAATGAAACGGTTTAAACTTCAGGCCCAGCTGATTTCTTTTTCTTGAGACATTTTGATTTTCCCCTAAGGGGCTCTATTTTGATTTCTGCGCCGCACTTTTCGCAATTAAAAGAGAATGGGAGATGATACTCTGAGGTTATGATTCCGTGATGCCTGCATTTTCCGCAAACGTAGCTTATGTGCATGGTTGTTACTTCATCCTTTGGCACCCAGATTGTAAACTTGTTCCCGTTGTCAAGCGCCCTGCGTGAGAAATAATGGCATTCTTCCATTGATTCGGGCTCTTTTATGTCAGACACTGTGCATCACCTGCTTTTCGTAGACATATTTTGTAAATAAAAATCCTGCGATTCCAAAAAATACGAGCAAACCGTAGCCAACGAGGCTCTGCAGAGACGGGGCTGCGGAATAAGCCACGTCCGGATTGGCGAGCTCCTCGACTGTGTCGAAGGTTATCACGCTGAACTGCGAATTGATGGACTCTGCGTAGCTGTTCATTATTGCGAACACCCCGACTATTATGAAAAGCGAAAAAATTGAATAAGTGAAGTACCATTTCGGGCTGTGGCTCATCCTTATTCTGTCCATAACCTAAAAGATGAAACCTGTTTTAATAACCCTTTCGCTGTCAAAAGCAGGCATGCAGTAGCCTTATAGTTCAAAAAGTAAAGTTTTTAAACGCAGGAAAACTTGCTTGTATCGGGATGATGACGAAGTGAGACACCCACTGATACAAGATGATGAACAGGGTAACTTCCGAAACCCCAATAATCTTTTTTCTTGCAAGAAAAAACATTAATGAAAAAAGAACATATTAAAAAGCATTAATGGAAAGAAACTTAAAACTGAAACTTCTAAGATTTAATATGGCATTTGACGCAATTATCGCATTTGTAGTAAAGTACTGGTGGGCGTTCCTTATCGCCCTCGGAGTAATCGCCTTTGCAATCTTTGCAAGGAAAGGAATTCTTGGAGCACGACTCAAGTCGCTTTTTTCATGGCCGCCTGAACCGTAGAATCATCGTTTTCTTTGTTTGAGCCTGTTTGCAATATCAAAAGCTATCTTCCGGGTAAGTTCACGTTTGAATGAATCAATACTCAGTTCCTGACTCTCTTCAGCCTCTTCTATGCCAGTAATCCTGAACTTTGTAAGCTCGTCCCCGCGTTCCTCGTTCAGAAACAGCAGCGCTTCAGAACACTTGGCATGTGCGGAGTCCCATTTTTCCTCTTTCAGGAACTGCTTGATTTTTTGCAGATTAGAAATTATTTTAGCCAGCTTGTTCTCGTCTTTCTTTGTCAGCTTTTCCTTAGTCTGTTCCTCGCCTTTTATTTTTTTATTAAGCTTTTTTCCGGCTTCTTCCAGGTTCTCCAGCTGCTTTTCTTCGCGTTCCTGTTTTTGTTCGCTTGCAAATATCTGGCTGTATTTCCGTTCTTTGCCTTCTTCCTGTTTTGTTTCGTTTTCATCTTTTTTTGTTATCCTTTCTTCGCTGTTCAAGGTATTACCCAGCCTGCTAATCATTTTTATTTCCTGTTTTTCAGTTTTTTCCTCAGCTTCTTCACGCTGTTTCAGAGTCTCTGCCAAGGTTATATTGTAATTAACATAGGGATCTAATGCAAGCACATATGCTTTTGTCCTGAACGGGTTTGTTGCAGCATTTTTGCGCAGATAATCAAGGCTGGACTCAAGATTTGAAAGCCTCATGCGCAGGCTTGCACCGGTGAAGCTTGCGGATTTAATCGTGTTCTTCTCAATCTCTTCACCCTTGATTTCGTTTACTATCCGTTTAGATTCCAAGCCAAGAGCCTCAAAAAGAGTCATGTTGTCCCTTAATTGGGATTTGTCTATCCCTGCAGCGCCCTTATATTTTCCTGCTTGAATTCCAAAGAATGCCACTATCAAGAGTACCGCGATAATACCAAAAAAAGCGATAAACATCAGGTTCATATCAGAATAAATTGCTTTTTTGAATAAAAATGTTTGCTTAAACAGCAAAACATAAAAACAGCCAAGAGATTGAGTGTATTATGGTTTTGAAAGTATACAATACGCTTACGAAGAAAAAGGAAACATTCAAGCCCCTGAACCAAAAAGAGGTGCGGATGTATGTGTGCGGGCCGACAATCTACAACTTCGCGCACATAGGCAACTTCAGGGCGTACCTATTTGCAGACATTTTGAGGCGCTACCTGAAATACAGCGGGTACGCTGTAAAAGAAGTCATGAATCTCACTGATGTTGATGACAAAACCATAAGGGACTCGCGCAGGGACGAAGTTCCACTCAAGCAGTTCACAGCAAAATACGAAAAAGCATTCATTGATGACATGAGGACACTTAATATAGAAAAGCCAGAAGTGATGCCCAAAGCAACCGAGCACATCAAGGAAATGGTTGAGCTGGTAAAGAAGCTAATTGCAAAGGGAATCGCTTACAAGGGCGAAGACGGCTCAGTCTATTACAGCATAAAGAAGTTCAAGGAGTATGGAAAACTGTCAGGTGTGGATTTGGCAAGCCTGAAAGCAGGAGCGCGAGTGAAGCAGGATGATTATGAAAAAGAGCAGGCGCAGGACTTTGTGCTGTGGAAAGCATGGGATGACAATGACGGAGATGTTTACTGGAACACTGAGATAGGCAAAGGACGCCCGGGCTGGCATCTTGAATGCTCGGCAATGTCAATGAAATACCTTGGCGAAACATTTGACATTCACACAGGCGGAATTGATTTGATATTCCCGCACCATGAAAACGAGATTGCGCAGAGCGAAGGCGCCACCGGAAAAAAATTCGTCAACTTTTGGCTGCACAATGCATGGGTGCTGGTTGACGGCAAAAAGATGTCAAAACGATTTGGCAACTTTTACACGCCGCGGGACTTGTTTGCGAAGGGATACTCTTCAAAAGCGCTGCGATACCTTCTGATGAATGCGCAGTACAGGACTGAGCTGAACTTCACAGAAACAGGGCTGAAGGATGCTGAAACAACTGTGCAGCGAATGATTCAGTCCATGGATAGGTTGGATGAGGCAAAAGCAACAGGCAAGTACAGCAAAGAGCTGGAAAAATCCCTTGCTGAAGCGAAAGAAAAGTTCGAAGACGCAATGAATGATGATTTGAACACGCCACTGGCATTTGCAGGTATTCATGAACTAATCACAAAGACAAACAAGGCGCTGGACGAGAATAGCCTTGACAAAAAGAATGTCGAGGAAATAAAAAAGCAGATGGAACGCTTCGATACAGTTCTTGGCGTGCTGGAACATGAAAAGGAAAAAGTTTCGGCAGAAATAAAGAAGCTTGTTGAGGAGCGCGAGAAAGCCAGAACTGAAAAAGATTTCAAAAAGAGCGACAAAATAAGAGAAAGCATAAAGGCGCTTGGCTGGGATGTACAGGACACGCCAGACGGGCAGAAAGTAAGAAAAGCAAATTGATTCTAGTGAGACAATGAAACTGGTAAGCGGATGTTTAATCGGGGTAAAATGCAGTTACAATGGCAAAGCCAGGCCGAACAAGAAACTGATTGAAATGTTCAAAATGGGAGAACTGCTTCCTGTGTGCCCGGAAATGCTTGGAGGGCTTCCATCGCCGCGCGAACCTAATGAACAGAAAGGCAAGAAAGTCTTTACCAAGTCAGGCAGAGATGTTACAAAAGAATTCGCGAAGGGCGCAAAAGAAGTAATGGCTCTTGTCAAGAAGTACAACATAAAAGAAGCGATATTAAAGGCGCGAAGCCCGAGCTGCGGAAGCGGAAAAGTTTACGACGGCACGTTTTCAGGCAAACTCATTGATGGGGACGGCGTGCTAGCGTCAATTTTAAAAAGGAAAGGAATCAAGGTTATAACAGAGGAAGAAGTTTAGTAATCATGCTCCTAAAAGGAGATGGAACAGCGCTGCGGGGTTGGCAGATCAGTTAACGAGATTAAACAAAAGTTTGTCTTGGCTGAATGCATTCGGCTGCAAATGCCACCAGACGTTAAGCCTGGGATGCAGTAGCACAACCCGAAGTAGATGAGTGCAACTCTCATACCCCGCTGTTCCATTTTTTATATTTTTCAAAAGACAAATAGTCGTTAAGATGCTCAAAAAGTAAAGTATATAAATTTGATATATTTTTGATATATCATGGCAGACACAGTACAGGTGCTCACGCACTACCCAAAACAGCTGATAAAAGAGCTGGATGAACTGGTAGCTAAAGGACATTATGCCTCGCGTACAGATGCATTGCGGGATTCAGTACGCATGCTTGTACGGACGCAGCGCGGGATAATGCAGACTGACAAAACAGGGCTTGAACTCCAGAAAGAGGGAAACAGAAAGATGCACGAGCGTTATCTTAAACTCGCTGGAGGAGACTGGGAAAAAGCTAAAAGGATTTTACTGGATGACTTAAAGAAAATCAAGATTTGAGAACGTCTTCAGGATAAACAGCTGTCACGCCTTCCTCATTTGCAAGCGCACGGAGTTCTTCGTCTCTTGTAACTAATAATGCTCCTGCTTTTTTAGCTAGAAGAAAGTTAACTAAATCTTCCCAGTCAACAGTTTCATATTTGTATCTGTATTTCTTAAGGAGCGCTTCTGCTTTTGCTATAACCTCTGCGTCAACATTGATTAACTCCAGTTTTCCGAGAGTTTTGTATTCTGCCAATTTTTCATCCAGCAGTGCTCCAAACAGTTTACTGTTATGTTGTACCAGCTTTACCAAAAAGTCTGAAACAACAAGAATGCAGTCCTCTTCTTTAATTTTATTAAAAAGTTCTTCTGCACGAAGACCTGCTGGAATTACTTTCTTTACAGTTTCATCTTTCCAGAAGTTGTAATAAATGTTTGCATCGAGATAGAGCTTTTGCATGAAAGGAGTTTATTCGCCAGAGGTTTATGGCTTTTAGGGTGTTGTCCAGTATGTCCAGTAATACCGCCTTTTTCTCTTTGCAAAAGAGAAAAATGTAGGCTGCCAAAAAGAGAAATAATTTACAAAAGAAACATTAATGAAAGAAAAGAATCCTTGTGAAGTTATGAAAGCAGTCTGTCTTTTGTCTGGCGGAATTGACTCGCCTGTTGCAGCGCACATGATGCTGAAGAAAGGGATAGACGTCGTTCTGCTTAACTGCAGCTACGGGGAAAAGCCTGCGGAAAAAGTATTGAAGCTGCGGAATGTTTTGGGAAAAAGGATTACACTGTATTCTGCTGACATGACGCCCTGCTGGAAAACTTTTGCAGAGAAGCTCAGCAGGAAGCACACGTGCCTGTTCTGCAAGCGAATGATGTACAGGCTTGCTAAAAAGCTGGCAAAGGAAATCGGGGCAGACGTTTTGATTACTGGAGAAAACATGGGGCAGGTTGCGAGCCAGACGCTTGTCAACATGGCTGTGAATGATTCTGCAATAAACATGTTTGTTGTGCGGCCACTGCTTGCAATGGACAAGCAGGAAATAATAAAGATTGCAAAAGGAATCGGGACTTACGAATTGTCAATCCATGATGCTGGATGCTGCCCGTATGTTCCGAATGAGCCTTCAACGCAGGCAAAGATTGAATTCATTGAAAGCGAGGAAGCCAAGATTGATATAAAAGAATTACTTGAAAAGATTGAATTCAAGACGGCAAAAAAAAATTAAAATAAAAAAGAAAAAATCAACCGCAGGTTGCGGCTGTGTTTGCCCCTGTGCCTTCATAACCGAATCCTGGCGCTGGTGCTGCTGCTGAAAGATTTGTGCTGCACTCTGCCGGCGCGGTTGTGAATGCCCCGCAGACTGCCTCCAACAAGCTTGCTGAATCGCGTCCTGCGCCTGAATCAACACCGTTAATGATAAGTGTTGGCGAGCCACCGACGCTGTATTTCTCATTGTCAGCCAGGTATATGTTCATCTTTGGGAAACGCCCGCTTAACCATGTGCTCTGGTCATTGAACAGGCTTGTTACGTTGAATTCATTGTCCGTATCATTTATGCATTTGTTCAAAGCCGCAGTGTCAATCGCTGTGCTTGCCAGACATGCTGTTGTGTTTCCATCCTTAAGGAAGCAGGACAGGTAGTCAAGGTATTTGTCATTCATCTCAGTCTGGATGCAGTACTGGACAAGTTCCTCGTCAACCTCGGTTTTTCCGTGCATTGCATAGTAAACCCACTTGATTTCGAAGTCAATCTTGTCTCCAAGCAGTTCGGCTACAGGAAGAATCCCTTTTTCCATCTGGGTCCCGTATGGGCAGTGAGTCATTACGAAAAGCTCAACTGTTGGCGTGTCTGACTTTGCCATTTCAGCTGCCGCAGGTTCCTGCGTTTCAGAAGGCGTTTGTTCTTCATTTGCATTCTTGTCAATCACGACAGGGAAAATCATGCTTCCGTCTTTTGTGACATAAACTGTTGTGTTCTCTCCCTGGATGTCAAGTATTAAAGCATAAACTCCGTTCTTTTCCTCGACGCTTGTTACTGTTGCGGTTGTGCCGAAATTTTCGTTTAGATAAGCTACAGTTTTCTCAGCAACATAATCCTTGTCTGAGCTGATAGACCCCCCTCTTAGTGAGAGAAGCATTACAGCCACAAGAAGCAGTGCGAGAACCACTGTTGCAAACTGGAATACCTTAAGTTTTGAAATATGTATCCTTGGTAATCTGGGTTTTGATTCGTTTTCCATTTTTTCCTCCTTTGTAGGCGATTTATTAGTAATTTCAAGATTAGAATTTTCTGATGTAGTGTCTTTTTTTTCTTCATCCGCCATTATATAACACCCCTGTAATAATTTGTTACTGTCCGTTTTGCCTTATAAAGTCTTTGAGTTGCTCCACTGTCATTTCACCGCAAACTGCTTTCCCTGTTTTTGTTGCGTAGAATGCAGGGACTCCAAGTGAACCGCATGAATTTGTTATGTTTTCTGCATGCATCACCATTGTCTGCTGGTTTGTTTCATTGTGCCAGACCTCAAGCTTCTGTATAAAGACTCCAGTCTCTGTTTCTACTTGAGCTACAACAGGCTCCATCTTCAAACAGTGCGGACATTCAGCTCCGTAGAATTCAACGAACTCTCCGGTGATTGTGCAAATTTGGGCATTGTTATTGACGCTCTCGCCAAGCATTGGAGTGAACACGCAGTTCTCAGGATGCTGCGGGTCGCAGGTGTGGTACACTGCGAGATTGTACACGCTGTATCCTGTGTAAGCCATGCTTGCCAGGAAAAGGATTACAAAGATAAAGGAGATTGCTGTGAAATATTTGTTTGTGAAATTTGCAATGCGGGGGAACCCCATAAGCTTTGCAATAATTTTTGTCTTCATCTTCTGGTCAAAGTCGCTCTGGCAGGGGCGAAAAGTCATGAGCCTGAATGTGCAGTGGAACGCTTCAAGCGCATATGAACGATATGCTGCGCTGAATATTCCCATTATACCGAAAACTACCATCGCGATTATGCAGAGCACCATAATTAAAACATCACTTCAAGGTTATTTAAACATTTCTTAGCAAAACATATATAGGGTGCATTTATTCTCTCAAGTATGGATGTTTACAAAATCAGGGAAGACTTTCCATTCTTGAAGCGCATGGTAAAAGGGAAACCCATAATCTATTTTGACAATTCGGCAAGCAACCAAAAGCCGGCAGTTGTAATTGACGCGCTCAGGGATTTCTATGCGAACCATAATGCAAACATACACAGAGGCGTGCACATTCTTTCGCAGGAAGCATCTGAACTTTATGAAAAGGCGCATGACAAAGCCGCCAAATTCATCGGGGCGCACGGAAGAGAAGAGATTATTTTCACGCGAAATGCAACAGAATCAATCAACCTGGTTTCGCACACATTGGATTTCAAAGCAGGGGATGAAATTATAATCTCTGAGATGGAGCACCACTCAAACATTGTGCCATGGCTCATGCTCAAGGAAAAGGGAATCAAGCTGAAATATATCCCTGTGAGCGAAAAGGGCGAGCTTGTGATTTCAGAACTGGAAAAAATGATTACAAAGAATACAAAGCTCATCAGCGTAGTGCACATGAGCAACTTTTTAGGGACTGTGAACCCTGTCGAGGAGATAGGAAAAATCGCACACAAGCACAATATTCTTTTCATGGTTGACGGAGCGCAGTCAGCGCCGCACATGCCGATTAATGTAAAAAAGATAGGATGCGACTTTTTCGCGTTCTCAGGGCACAAGATGTGCGGGCCTACCGGGATTGGCGTGCTTTACGGCAGGAAAGATTTGCTGAAAGAGATGAAACCTTTCCTCGGCGGCGGAGACATGATAAGCACTGTTGCATATGACTCGTTCAAGCCGAACGAACTTCCGTGGAAATTCGAGGCAGGCACACCGAATGTTGCAGACGGCTATGCTTTCGGAGTTGCGGTGGATTACCTTTCAAAAATCGGAATGCAGAATGTCTGGAAGCATGAATGTGAGCTCGGGAGATATGCCTACGAAAAGATGGCGGAGCTCGGGAAAATAACGATTTACGGGCCTGAGCCTGAAAAGCGGGGCGGAGTAATCTCATTTTCAATCAAGGGGCTTGAGCCGCATGATATTGCGGGACTGCTTAATGAGCGGGCAAACATCGCAGTGCGAAGCGGATTCCACTGCGTTGAGCCGCTGCACAGAAAGTACGGGCTGCCCAAAGGAAGCTGCAGAGCTTCGTTCTACGTTTACAATACAAAGGAAGAGATTGACAAATTCATTGATGAGCTTAAAATTCTTGTTAAAACATTTTGATAGAAGGTGAAACAATGGTGAAGGTTGACAAAAATAAATGCATCGGGTGCGGGCTTTGCGCGTCGGTCTGCCCGGAAGTTTTTGAAATGGGCCCAGACGGAAAGTCCCATGTTAAAGATGCAAAAGCATGCAAGGGCAATGAAAAGTGCAAAGAAGCTGCAGAAGGATGCCCTGTAAGCGCAATTACACTATGATTCTACCATCTTTTTGAGAAGCTGTCAATGTGCCTGAAGCACATTACCAATTCCTTTCCTTTCGGAGTAAGAGAATATTCAACACGCGGAGGGCGTTCTGCAAAATATTTCTTGTCAAGAACCCTGTATTTTGTAAGCTCAAGCAGTCGCTCGGACAAAGTCTTGGGGCTTATGCCTGTCAATTCGTCCACAAGCTGGTTAAACCTTTTTTTGGGGGCGTTGTTAAGCGAATCAAGCAAACGCAGTGTCCATTTTTTGCTAAGTGTTTCGAGAATAACCACTGATGCTGGTTTAGATGCCATTTTAGTCACATAAAGAGTATACTTTGTGAAGTATTTAAAGCTTACGCTGGGCACAAGTATTAAAAACAAAACGCTATTTGTGTTGAATATGGATGCGATTCTTGCACGATACGGGGAACTCTGGCTGAAATCAGGATGGGTCAAGCGCCAGATGCAGAAAATGCTGGCTGCCAACATAAGCATCTGCCTGAAACGCAATAAAATAAAGTTTGATGCAATAAGAACTGAACAGGCAGGCATAGTAATCTCAACAAAAGACAAAAAGGCGCTTAAAATCCTGAAAAATGTCTTTGGGATAACAAGCTATTCCTCAGTCCATGTTATTGAGAAGGATTTTGATAAAATAAAAGAGAAAGCACTGGAGCTTTACAAAAGAGCCAGGAAAAATTCCACATTCAGGGTGACTGCAAAGCGCGCAGACAAAAAGTTCCCTATAGAATCCCAGACGCTGGCTGCAAAAATTGGCGCGTACATCATCCAAAAGACAGGCGCAAAAGTAAAAATGAAAAACGCGGATGTAGATGTGCAAGTAAAAATCAGCGACAGGGCGTATCTTTATTCTGAAAAGATATTGGGCGCGGGAGGAATGCCTATCGGCTCGCAGCAGAGAGTGCTTTGCATTGTGCGAAAAAAGAAAGAGCTGGACGCGTGCATGAAGATGATGCGGCGCGGATGCCTTGTAAGCATAATCAGGTTTGGCAAATGCGCAATCAAAAAGTTTGAAAAGGAGCATTACAACTGCAGCGAAAAACTCAGGGTACTTAAATCAAAAAGCAGGGATGAATATGCCGCTGCGATAGACGCTGCGAAAGAAATCGGGGCGCGGGCAATTGTCTCGACAGACAGCATCAAAAAAATGGCGGAAGAAAGGCAAAAGCACAACTTCCTGATGCTGAACCCAATAATTTAAATTATAGAAGATACTGGTTATAATCATGAATAAAAAAGCCCAAGCCACAGGATATGCAGTACCTGTAATTATGATATTCTTAGCAATATTTCTTGTGCTGTTCATTGTGCTGGTATACCCGTCAGAGCGCGCAAAAATTCTTGCGTATGACAGCGAGGCAGGCACATATTCGGTAAAAATAACAGGGAACGGGTTCGCCCCGGCTGAGCTTGAGGTGTCAAAAGGGGCGCGGGTTTCATGGGTGAACCTTGACAGTTCAAGCCACACAATAACATTCCTTGATTCGCGAAGCAATGTGATATACAAAGGCGGAAGCTATTCAAAAGTTTTCAATGAGGAAGGCTCGTACACTTATTCAAGCGAACTGAACCCTGGATTCAGGGGAACAATCATTGTCAGGTAAAAAAGCTTATAAATAGACGTTGTGTCGGTTTTCTACATGTTGGATCTAACACTTTTACAGCTGAGAGTTCTGTGGGAAATAAGCAAGAAGTCCAGATGCGGCTATGAACTGATGAAGCTCGGCAAAAAGAAAATCACACAGGGGACAATGTATCCGCTGCTCCAGTCGCTGGAAAAGCCGGGCGTCATAGTAGGGATGCACAGCGGCACAAGGCAGAAAAAGTATTACAGAATAACAGCTGAAGGAGAAAAAGTTCTTAAGAATTCATGCAAGAAACTCTGCGAAGTGTACAAGGACATATTCAGGGAATATGTCTGCTCAAGGTGCAAAAAATGAAAACAATCTATCTGGACCATGCAGCCACAACAGCAGTTGACGGGACTGTGCTAAAAGAAATGCTGCCGTACTTCTCAAGGAGATTCGGAAATGCCTCGACGCTCTACACCCTAGGACACGAGTCCAGGGAAGCGGTTGAAAGAGCGCGCAAGCAGATTGCAAAACTGATAAACGCAGAGCCGAATGAAATCTTTTTCACATCAGGCGGAACCGAGTCAGACAACACTGCGCTGAAGGGAGCGTTCCTTGCGAATGCGGGGAAGAAACATATAATCACAACAAAGATAGAACATCCCGCAATCCTCCAGACATGCAAGTGGATTGAAAAGCAGGGCGGCAGAGTCACATATTTACACGTTGATGCTAACGGCATTGTGAATCCCCAGAGCGTTGCGAATGCGATAGGCGAGGACACACTGCTGGTTTCGATAATGCATGCTAACAACGAGATAGGAACAATACAACCTATTGAAGAAATTGCAAGGATATGCAGGGAAAAGAAAGTGATGTTCCACACAGATGCGGTGCAGACATTCGGAAAGATTCCGATTGATGTCAAGAAGATGAACATTGACATGCTTTCTGCGAGCTCGCACAAGATTTACGGGCCAAAAGGAACAGGGATTCTTTTCAAGCGGAACAAAATCTGGATTGACGCGCTGATGCACGGAGGCGGACAGGAGCGCGGGCTGCGCAGCGGAACCGAGAATGTCGCGGGAATTGTCGGGTTCGGCAAGGCAGCAGAAATTGCGATGCAGAAGATGAAGAGCGAGGGAGAGCGCGAGAAAAAGCTGCGGGACAAAATTATCAATGGCCTGCTGAAGATTCCAAAGAGCAGGCTGAACGGGCATCCGACAAAGCGCCTGCCTGGAAATGTCAATATTTCTTTTGAGGGAATTGAGGGGGAATCAATGGTGCTTATGCTTAACGAGAAAGGAATCTGCTCATCAACAGGCTCGGCATGCTCGACAGGAAGCCTGGAGCCAAGCCACGTTTTGCTTGCAATCGGAATGACGCATGAGCAGGCGCACGGCTCCTTGAGGCTGACGCTTGGCAGGGAAACAAGCGCAAAGGATGTTGGTTACGTGCTCAAGGCTGTTCCGGAGATTGTTGACAAACTGCGGAGCATGTCAGCGACATGGAGAGAATAAAATGGAAAAAATTGAATACTCAAAAAAAGTGATGCAGCACTTCCTGCACCCGAAGCACTTCGGCGAGATAAAAGACGCGGATGCGGTAGGAGAAGCAGGAAACATAAAGTGCGGAGACATCATGCATCTTTACATCAAGGTCGCGGATGGAAAAATTAGCGATGCGAAGTTCAAGACACTCGGCTGCGCAGCTGCAATAGCCTCTTCGGATGTTATGTGCGAACTGGTAATCGGGAAAACAATTGAGAAAGCAAGCAAGGTCACGAACAAGGACATTGTTGATTATCTCGGCGTTTTGCCAACACTCAAGCTCCACTGCTCAGTGCTTGGAATGGAAACTCTGCATGATGCCTTAAAGAAACTAAGAAAATAGGATGTTGCTTCGCTCGTTCGCTTTCTGGATGACTTCGTCCTGACTTACAGTGAGAACTTTCCGGTATCGCATAAGGACTTTTCCATCAATGATTGTATCATGGACATCTGCGCCAGATGCTGAGTAGACGATGTTTGAAATCAAATTGTCTCTTCGCAGCGGATTAATCATGAGCTGGTTGACGTTGAGAGTGATGATGTCGGCAAGTTTGTCAGGTTCTATTCTTCCGGCGTTAATCCGCAGAGCGTCTGCGCCATTGCAGGTTGCCATGTCAAGAACATCCTGCGCTGTTACAAGAGAAGCGTCTCCAACGCTGAGCTTCTGGATTATTGCTGCCATTTTCATGTCCTCGAACATGTTGAGGTTGTTGTTTGAAGCTGCAGAGTCGGTGCCGAGTCCTGCGTGGATTTCTTTTAAGCCATGCCATGGCGGAATGCCGGACGCGAGCTTCAGGTTTGAGACTGGACAATTCACTACTTTTGTCTTGGTGCCTTTGAGCATCTGCCACTCAGTATCATTGACCCAGACAGCGTGCGCCATTATTACGTTGCTGTCAAGGATTCCCATGTCATGCAGGCGCACAACAGGGCGCTTGCCAAACTGTTCAACGCTGTCGCTCACTTCCTTTTTTGTCTCGGAAACGTGAATGTGATATGGCGCATGCTCATTGTCAGCGATTTCTTTTGCCTTGAGCAGAAGCTCTTCAGAACAAGCGTAAGGAGCGTGAGGCGCGACTGCAAATGTTATTTTTGAATCGTGCATGCTCCTGATGAAGTCCCTAATCCTGAGCGTCTCCTTTAGTTCTGATTTTCTTTTTTCCTCGTCAAATCCAGAGCCGTACTTGTTCAAATCAATCAGGCCGTAGCCGATAAAGCCGCGGATGCCGATTGTTTGCGCGCATTTTGCAATGATATCGGAACTGAAATACATGTCATTGAAGCAGGTGGTGCCTGTCTTGACCATCTCAAGGAAAGCAAGCATTGAGCCCCATTTGACATCCTCAGGCTGGAACTTTGCCTCGATTGGCCAGACTTTTTTGCTGAGCCAGTCAACAAGCTTCAAATCATCGCTGTAGCCTTTCAGAAGATTCATTGCGCTGTGCGTGTGAAGATTTATGAGCCCGGGCATGACAATATTCCTTGAACAGTCAATTTCCTCGTCACCCTTCAAATGCTCGCCAATCTCGCTGATTGTGTTGCCTTCTATGAGGATGTCCTTGTTCTCAAGAACCTCGCGCCCGCTATTCTGCGTTATAATATAGCGGGCGTTCTTCAGCAAAAGGGATGACATAATAAAAAGAAAGAGAAAAAATCAAATTAAAAATGTTTGTATTTGCGGACTAAGATGAATCCGCCTGCGCCAAGCACTGCTGCAAGAACGTATGCGATGTCGCTGAATTCCGGGACACTGCTTCCGCCACCTTCGCCACCGCTTCCGCCTCCCTGGTTAGGTATCTTGCCCACAAGCACGCCGTTCATCTGTGTTTCTGTCTTTTCAGAAGGAATCTCATATCCCCCGCATGCTTCGGATATGTCAGAAATCTGTGTCGCATCCGGACATCTGTAGACTCCTGCCAGGGTATATCCCGCCCCTGTGTTTATCGGAACATAAATCCAGTCGTCCTGCCAAACGCCAGCATTTGGAGGCAGTGCATTCCATATAGCCCACGGTGTGGCTGGGTGCAGAAATGTTTTAAATTGTGTTCCATCAAAGTCAGTTGTAAGTGATGGTAACGCTATGTCAAGTGATGCCGCAGAAAGATCCAGGTCTAAAACAGCAGAGTACTCGCTTTGAGCATCTTTGACATCCACACTTTGCAGACTTGTTTTTGAAGTCTGGGTAGCATCACTTTGGTCAGATGACCATTCGAATGTGATATCCCCATCTTGCGCTATTATACTCTGGCCCTCTTCTGTTGTGCCCTCATTTGCCTTAACACCGTAGATAAGCCAGGGCAGATTAAACTGGTCTAATGAGCCCATGTAATCCCCTGAGAATACACCTATCGAAGTCACACTGAACACTTTTGTTCCTATATTGATAGTCGCTGTGTCTGCTAAACTTCCGTCAGCTAAATCGTAAACGTCAACTTTGAAGTCTTTGGTTGAAGCGGTATAACTCATTTTTATGATGTAATCTGTATTGGCTTTTATTGCGTCTGTTACGCCTCCACCTGAAACATCAGGGCCTGAATTTCCATTGCTGTCATAAAACATTATCTGCATTGTTGCATTTGGATGAGGCTGATTCCATGCTGGAATGTATACGCTAAAAACATTTTTCAATTCGTAGTATTGAGCTGGCGTTGAACTGGCACCATTTGTAAATCCAAAGGATGCTATTGCGCCTCCAGTACCCGCTTGGAAATCAGCTGGCGTTTTTATTCTGAACTCGCCATAAAAGTCACTGGCCTGGGTAAATGTTTGTCCTGTGCTAAACCAATAGTTTTCCCAATCAGTCCATTCCGCGCCATAGAATCTTGTGCTCAGATAGCTGTTTCCGCCGCCAGATGGCAGTGTGAAATGATTTCCTGATGCGGGTATAACTGAATAGTCAGTGCCTATTGCGTCATTATATTTGCTTACATAAACAGACTGTGCATTTGCTGCGCCAAGTGTTATCAGCGCTGCAAAAAGAATTGCTAAAATAAGTTTTTTCATATTTTTTCCTCCGTTATTGAGTTTTAGTTAAAAACATTAGTGCACAGCAATATTTAAGCTTTTTTAGGGGAGAAATCACTAGGGCTGAGTAAACAATAAAATAAAAAAGATTATCGCCTTTTTCTCATGAGCATATAGTATACTACTGATGTTATCGCAACGAACGCAATAAAGGCAAAGATATGCAATAAATAATTAGTTCTTGCTGTAACTGCCTGTCCTTGCGCTGCTGCTTGCCCTTCAGTTGCTGAAGACTGTTCTGCCGGCTGTTCTCCTGCTGCTGTCTGCTGTGACGGCTGCGCTAACCTGTTAAATGTCAAGGCTGCTTTTCCAAACTCTATCTTGTCAAGGGCAACTGAGATGTCTGCTGCGCCATTTGCGTCAAGGTCAACCTGTTTTGTACTGCTCATTGCGACAGTCACTGAAACCTGCTCGGAGCTGAACCACAGCACAGCATAATCTGTGCCAAGAGATATCAGCTCTGCTGAATGGCTGTTGCCGTTTGATGTAAACAGAATTTTGTCTCTGACAACCATTGTTGTTGTAAGTGTGTCTGTTGTCCAGTTTATTTCTGTGCCGTATGCCGGCGCAATGCTTGCAGCGCCGCCAGAGAGTGAGGGTGATACAGCCTGTGCGACAGGTGATGAGCCGAAGATTCCAAAGCCTGAGAAGTGGGTTGTGTTTGCCCAGACATAATTGGCTGCTGTGTCAACACCGCCATTTCCGTTCGCTTCACTGAATATTTCCCAGACACATGTTCCTGTTGTGTTGTTGCAGTACTCTATAACAAGCGAGCTTTCGTTAAGCCCTGCTGCTGCGACTCCAGCATCAGTGTAATAAATCTTGATTATTGCCCAGTCGCCTGATGCCAGCTCTGTCGCATTAAATTCAATCCAAGTCCCCAATCCCTCAAGAGAGAATCCTGAAGCCCCGCCTGGAAGCGCATCATAAGTGACTGCATCCATTGTTCCGGTGTAGCCTGTGCTTGAGTATACTGTTGTTTCGAAACCCGCATCTGATTCGCCGATTGTTCCGTTCTCCCCTGCGCCAATGCTAAGGTCTCCTGAAAATGAGCTTGTCTGGCTGGACGAAGCATTAAATTCTTCGCCATTAACTGTGATTGTGCAGTCCTCAGCAGTCATGCTTCCGCCAAGTTTTGAAAGCCAGCCGTTTGCAATTGAAACGTTATTGTTTCGGCAGGTTACTGTCTGGTTTATAGTCCATTCAACTGAGTCCCCTCCGCCATCCAAAATCCCGTATACGCCATTGTTTTCGAAATTTCCATTAACCAGATTAACGTGTGAAGTGCTGTCAACATAAAGCCCTGATGCCACAGGCGCTCCGCAGGCATCAATTGCGCCGTCATTGTTTGATGTAAAATCCGTATTGATTACATTCAGTATTGAATTTGAAGTCGCCTGTATGCCCTCGCAGTTATAACTAACGTCATTGTCTTTGATTGTATTATTTTCGGATTCTGTTGAAACTATCCCCAGCAGGTTTGATTTAATTGTGTTCCCTGTTACAGTGTTGTATGAAGACTCAATGGCAATGTCTATGCCATGACCCACCCCGTCTATGTTGTCAGTTACTGTATTAGAAGACACCTCGGTGCCTGAAGAATAAACAACCCTTATCCCCACGTCAGCATATTTTACAGTGTTATCCGAAATGACACAGCCCTCCGCGTTTCTGATTGCTATGCCATACACGCCGATGTGGCGAACAGTATTGTTGAGGATGTTATTGTAATTGTAATTGCCGCTGAGTATTCCGTTATCAAATCCCAGGACTTCACAGTTTTTGACTGTGACGTTGTTGGCTTTTATGTTAATCCCAGTATATCTTTCCGGACCGTATATAGTGTATCCTGCACAATCAAGTGTGACATTGTCTGCGCCAACTGTGATTCCATTGGAACCTGAACAGTACATATTGTCATCCAATGTGTAGTCGTCCTCAACCAGAAGACTGCAGTCAGTGGAAGGGCATCCATATACACAGCTGCCTGACTCATAAATCGGGCAATTATCCAGTGTTATGTTGTCTGCTCCTGTAACAGATTCCCCGACATAGACTGTGTTGTTGGTGCATTCAACAGGTTCAGTTACTGTCCAGTGCACAGACAGGACTGCGCTGTCATAGATGCCGTATGCAGGGTATGCACTCTCTCCGTTGTTTATGAAATTTCCATTCTCCAGATAAACAATTGAATTGTCAGAATAAAGCCCTCCATTCCAGTTGGACACAAAATCATTGTCTGAAAGATTTATGTAATCGTCATTCAAAATATAAATGCCGTAGTATGCGCCGCTATTGTTGCGGCCGTTTTTTGAGATGTAGTTCCCGGAAATCATGCTATGCGTTTCAACATCGCCCCCGTCCAAATAAATCCCCTCATAAGTGTTGTTGGTTATGTTGTTATCTGTTACCTGCAAGTTAGTGTAAGCGGATGCTTCAATCCCGTAACCTGTTCCGTCTGTGATGTTGTTATTTTTTATAAGAACGCTGTCAGAGCCGTAAACATAAACGCCTGCTTCGCCGCCGCAGTTGTCATCTATGTTGCAACCGTCTATGGTTGAGTTATTGCCGGCGTAAATGTAAACCGCGGCTTTTTTGTTGTTATGCATAAAAATTCCGAAAACTGTATTGTTGGCAGAACTGCTTAATGATACGCCACCGTTGCAGGATGAGCCCAGATTGTTGTTCCCAACCTCTCCGCCAGTGAGGGTGTTGTAATTTGAATCGGACAGATAAATCCCATTGCATGAATTGTTAAGCACAAGACTGCCCTCAAAATTGTTGCTGTATGAATTGTCAAGTATAATGCCTGCATCATTGAAGCTGACATCATTGCCCAGAAATTCTGAATTGTTAACGCCTAAAAGATGCATGCCTGTTGCAAGCGCAATGTTATAATACACTTCATTGTCCTGGATGGAATCATTTTCTGAATCAGCGATGTACATGCCAGTGGCATACGAATGTATGACACAGTTTTTGACGGTTACGTTGGAATACCCGTTGATAGTCAGCCCGGCTCCGCTCGAAGAACCTGTGAGGTTGTATCCTGCGCAGTCAAGGGTGATATCGTCTGCACCAATATTAATGCCGCCTGTACAGCCGGTTAAATCCTCGCTTACAGTAAATGTCCTGCTTTCGTTTATTATAACAGTCCCTGGCAAGCTGCAATTACAGGGAGTGGTTCCGCCGCAAAAATTAAACGCAACAGCGTTTGCAGCGCTGAAAAGAGCGGCTATAATAAATGATACAAAGATTATTTTCAGAAATTTCATTATTTCACCCCAGCGGACATTAGAAATTTTAAGGCAGGTTGGCATTTTAAAGGTTTTTAATCCTTGTCTTTTGGCTTGAAAAAATTCATGAAAAGCCATGCGATAACTGCAATGACTCCGGAGAAAAGGATTGCGCCTCCGACGATTGTTGCGGTATCCACTACATCACCTTTGAAAACTTGTTTTCAATTACCTTGCGGTAGCCGAGAGTGTTGTAAGCACAGAAGGGGATGATGCGCAAGTCTGGTGTGGCGACTCCGACAACGCAGCTCTGCAGACGGTTGATGTCAAAGTTGTAACAGTCCTGGAAATGCATTGCACCGATGTAAAAAGTGCGGAGCATTATTTTTTTGAGGGACTCGTAGCTGCCTTTAGCCAATATTTCCAGCAGAAGAGAATTTATGTTGAAGCCGGCTGGCTTGCGCGCATTATTAATGCTTTTGTTGAGAGCAGAGTACAGGCGGGCATAGGAAAGCGTTTTTGCAAGAACACCCTTGTGCGCTTTGAGATATTCTGCTTCGCTGCTTATTGATCTCATAAGATTGGGCACGTCAATGAACTGCGGGAACGGGTAAAGCTTTTGCCCGTCCTTTGAAACATAAATGATTGTTCCAGAGCCGCACTTGGGGTTCATTGAGAATTTCGGCTGCTGCCTGCCTTTTAATTGTTCAGCAAGGAAGCTCAGAGGGGCGACACAGGTTGCAGGCAGGATGTCGGATGCCTTGACATTGTAATCTGCGTAAATCTCACAGGTTTGTTTTTCAATGTCCCTCATGAGCATGTCAATTGTGTAGCGGTGCTTCTGAAGATTGCCTTTTGTCATGTTTCCGGAAAAGGAGACTGGCTGGAAATTGATTCCGCGGATTATATCCATGTTGTTGATTCCGAAGCGGATAATCTCCCCGATTTCCTGATTGTTGAAGCTGCGGATTATTGTCGGGACAAGGACGATTGAATCAAAGCCGGCAGCGCGGCAATTGCCAAGAATCTGCGGCATCTGCTTAAGATTTTCAGGGTTGGTTTTTTCAGAGACTCCATTGAACTTAAGATAAATTGTTTTCAGTCCGGCTTTGCGCAGGCGCTTTGCAAGATTTGCGTCCTCAGCAAGCCGGAGCCCGTTTGTTGCGAGCTGAATCTGCCTGATTCCCCTCTCGTGCGCATGCGCGACCAGAGCGACAATTTCCCTGCGCATGGTTGGCTCGCCCCCAGTGAACTGGACTGCCGGAATCTTGTACGGCTTGTAATCTGCAAGCATGTCAATCATTTTTGTGAGCTCTTCATAAGTTGGCTCGTAAAGCGTGCTGGTTGCGCCATAATGAGCATAACAATATGGGCAGTTGAGATTGCAGCGGTTTGTCACCTCGATGTTGACTATCAGGGGGACAGACTTGTGCGCTGCGCAAAGCCCGCAATCCAGAGGGCAGCTGCGCGAACATGGTTTTGCGTTTTCGGATTTGTCTCCCTCGACTGCGCAATCCCTAAGCTTTGAGTACCAGCCGGCGTCTTCGGATAAAAGTTCCTTGAATTCTCCGTGCTGCTTGCAGGTTTTTATCAGGAATACATTATTGTCCTCTTTGACAATTTCCGCAGCTATCAGGTTAAGCTTTTTTTCTTCCATGCACTTCGGGCAGACGCTTTTGGTTCGCTCAAGCAGCCCTTTCGCCTTCGGAAAAGCGCTGGCGGAAATGCTGTTATTGTTGTTCATTGTTTCACCTATGCTGTAAAATGCTTTGTTAATTTTGTTTCAAAAAGTTTGAGCTTCAGGCCGATATCAAGATATGCCCACGCGATTATGAAAGCCTCGAATGCCTGGACATACTTTTCAAAATCATAAAAGTGCTTGCCGTCCTTAAAATAATTCTTTGCGAAGTCGTAGAACTCCTGAGCATGAGGCTTGTTAAGGACTTTTATCTCTGCGAAAATCTCAGCCATCCGCTTCATCTCTTTTGCCGCTTCAGATTGAATATCACTCATTTTATTTTCACCAAGTCTCCATGTCCTGGTATAATCCAGTCTGCAATTTTTAATATTTTTTTACGGCTCTTGTTATACTCATTTTTGTCCCAGCAACTTTCTGGTATCCTACTTAAATCCAAGTATTTTTCTGAGCTTATAGCGTCGCCAGCAACTACTATAGTTCCCTCTCTGGTCTCAACAGCTACAGAAATATTATCCACTGTATGGCCTGGAGTTAACAATGTTTTAACCCCTTTCATGACTGTGTAACCATCCAAATTCACTTTCTCAATAAAGTAACTGTTAACATAAAATTTGATACCTGGATTGCTGAGGTTATGTTTTACCAAAATTTCTGCATTTTTAAATAAGCCTGCATTTGCTGAATGGTCCAGATGAGTGTGTGTTATTATTACGCAATCGATATCCTCTGGAGTCAGATTTTCTTTTTTTAAGGAATCTACTAATCTGTCTCTGTCCATAAAAGAACCTGTATCAACAATTATGTTTTTATCCCCCCGGACAAGCGTAGAAGTTGAGGCCACCATACTTTTTCCTTCGTTAATCCTATCATGTTTTCCTACAAACAAAATTTTAACTTTGTTCATTTTCCACCAGCTTCTTCACATCATTAGGCTTGATTTTGAGCTTTGAAAAGATTTCGGTTTCAAGATTTTTCCATATAACCAGGTGGGGCTCGTCATCCCCGAGCTTGTATCTTTTCTTCAAATCTTCCATGCGTTCCTGCAGTGTCACAATCCTGTCGTGCATCACGCGGCTGTCAGCATAGCAGACAATCTTTGCTTCCCATGATGGATTTTTGCTCTTGTTCAGCTCGCTGAATCCGTGCATTTTGCAGATGTGCCCCAGCTCGGGATATCCCTCTTCTGTGAGAATCTCTTCTGCCTCAACCCAGTGAATGTCCCTGCGCTTCTCAATTATTGTCCTGCTCTTTGCGATATCATGCAGGAGCGAAGCCATGTCGACAACATTAAGATTCACTTTCTCGCCGGACTTAACCAGCTTTTTTGCGAGAAAGACTGCTACGCGGTTTACCTGCATGGAATGCGCCAGGATGTTCGGCAATATCCTGTATTTCTCCAAAAGCGCAATCGCCTGTTCGCGATTAGGCAGTTTGAATTCGTTGCTGAAGCCCTTCGGACTTCGTCCGATTCCTGTGCTGAAATCCCTTGGATTTCGTCCGGCTGTGGGGATTTTCATGTGTACCACTCAAAAGAATTTTGACAGGCCTGTCTGGCTCTTTTGTTTGTTATTCTCCTCTATCTGATTAAGCTGGGATTCAATGCGCTCAAGGCTGAAGTCGTGCTTGTCAACCATCAGCTTGATGACTGATTCCCTGTCAACAGGCTTCCATTCAAGCCTGTATTCATTGGTTGTTTCGGGATTCTTGAACCACTCAAAAATCTTTTCCGCAGGGATATCAAAATCCCATTTGACATGCTCAAGAACTTTTTTTAATGTGCTGTGCTCTCTTACGAGAGCAAGAGACTTCTTTGGGCCGTAGCCAAGAACGCCGGGGCAGTAGTCTGTGCCGATAAGCATCGCCATTGTGATTAGCTGCTCCTGATTTATTTCCAGAGATTTCAATGCAGCCGAGAGCTCGATAAGTTCAGGCTTGACTGTTTTGAAGCCGAGCTTTCCCGGAAGCTTTTTCTTTCCTGTGACTGAGAGGTTTCGCACCAGACGCTTTGAACCGAATACAAGCGAGTCCCAGTCCTGTGATGCGCATGCCCAGAAATCGTTTTTGGAAACCATGTGCGCTATCTGCGCTTCGCCTTCGCTTGGAGCGTGCACAGAGGGCACGCCCATTGCATTGAGCAGAGCCTCTGCATCAGCTATCATGTCGTGGGTAAGGTGCGCTGTCTGCTGCGCATATTTGCGCGCCTCTTCCTCTGTCTTGGCGTGCCTGAGCCTGTATTCCGCTTCTTCCTTGCGCTTCTTCCGCAGCTCGATTGTGCGCGCCTTGAATTCTGGAGGCTTTCCATCCCAGACATAGCACGGGAAAATGTTTTCCCTGAGAAGATTTGATGTGCGGTTGAAAAGCCCTGAGATGTGCGAGGTTATCCTCCCTTTGCTGTCTTTCAAAGGCTCGCCCTGCTTCTCGCCAGTCCAGACAAGGATTGTTGAAAGAAACTGGTAGGCCCAGTTGTACGCGTCTATGCCTATCCTTTTTCCGGCTAAATTTTTCATTTCAATCGGCTCAACAGGAATGAGCTCGCGCAGGTTTACACCCATATAAAATCATAGTTATGCAAAGTATTTAAGATTAAAGATTTTTGGTTATTAATATGGTATTGGAGAGCATTATCACCCCTAAAAGCGCACATAAAGCGCCGCAGATGAATTTTGTGCTGGGTTTCATGTATTCGGCGATTGCAATCGTGCTGGCATTTTTCATATTCCCGTCTGACCCGAGCCTTTCAGTCATATTTCTTACCACGCTCGCAGCGCTGCCATTGCTGATTAATGTATTGACTGACGAGCAGGAAGAGTCCATGGCTGAGCTGAAAGTCAACAACAGGCTTCCGCTCATTAAAAGCCACCTGGATGTATTCATGGTTTTTGCATGGATGTTCGCAGGATTTCTTGCATGTTTTATCATAGTTTACATATTTTTTCCGCCGAGCTTTGTCAAAATCATATTTTCGGACCAGATTGAAACAATACAGTCCATCGTCGGGACCAGCGGGTTCTTTACAGGGCCTGCAGCAGAAGTCAGCGGAAACGCAATAAATTCCGCTGCAGTCACAGCTGAAGAAGGGCTAAAGGTAATCCTGATAAACAATTTCAAGGTGCTCTTATTTGCACTGCTGTTCTCGTTCCTTTACGGAGCAGGAGCAATATTCATACTTGCATGGAACGCAAGCATTCTTGCGGTTGCAATGGGCTCGCTTGTCAAGACAAAAATTGCCGCGTTAGGGTCGCTTGCGGGATTCGGGCTCATAGCTGCATATTTCCAGGCTGGAGGAGTTTCAGCATTAAGATATCTTATCCACGGGATTCCCGAGATAAGCGCTTACTTCTTCGGAGCTGTAGCAGGGGGCATAATTTCTGCCGCTGTTGTGCGAAGCGATTACAGGGATCCCAAATTTTATGAAATCGTCCTTGATTCGATAGATTTAATAGCATTTGCATCACTACTCTTAATAATAGGTGCTCTCATAGAAGTGGGCATTACGCCATTATTTTTTAGCTAGAAACAGAGGGATGGAAGTTGGAAGAAAACAAAACCACTGAGGAAGAAGTTTCAATTGACGTAAAACACGTAATCGCATGGCTGAGCAGCCACAAAAAAGTCGTCGTGTGGGGGCTGCTGCTTTTAATAATCGGGCTGGCATTTTTTTCAAGGATACAAAACATACCGCTGCTTGAAGGGAAATACCTTGTAAGCCCTGACGACCCTTACTATTTTTTAAGAGCATCCAACACCATTTATGAAACTGGCAGCCTGCCTGAAAATGACACCTTGAGATATTACCCGGACGGGCAGGATACAAAGGCTGAAAACAACTTCATGGCGTATCTTGCAGGATACTCGCTAAAAGCTGTAAAGATATTTGCGCCGTCTGCAACAATGTTTGACATTGCCGCATGGATGGCTCCGACACTGCTTGTAATCGGGCTTGTTGGTTTCTTCCTGCTGTCAAGAGAGATATTTGAGGATGACAGGATTGCGCTGATTGCAACAGGCTTCCTCGCGTTTTCATCTGCAATATTTTTCAGGACAACAGCAGGCTTCCTTGAGAAGGAGCCTATACTCCTGCCGATGTTCTGCTTTGCAATGCTGTTCTTTGTGATGGCATACAAAAGAACCGGCACGCCAAGGTATATCTGGGCTGCCATCGGGGGACTGTTCACTGCGCTTGCAGGATTCGCTTCAGGGCTTTTCGCATTCATCTACCTATACATCGGCTTGTTTGTACTGGCTGAAGTTGCACTGCAAAAGATGAACAAAGAAAAATTGTTCGTACTTGCAATCTGGTTCGGAGTTACCACCGTAATACTTTCGCTGCTTACAACGAAATATGGTTCGCTGCTGCAGCCTTTCTCACTGTTTGCACCAATGCAGTTTAAGATTGTGCTTGCCGCATTGGTTATAGCAGCGATATACTGCTTTGTTCCGCAGCCAAAATCCCTTGGAGCCATACCAAAGGGAGTTTATGCGGTAATGGTCGGGGGGTTGGTGTTATTTGCGGGCGGAATCATCATACTGGGCTTTGACGGGATGTCAGAAATATTCTCGTCAATCGGGACAAAGTTGCTCAACCCGGCAGGCACTGACAGGATGTCGCTGAGTGTAAGCGAAAACCAGGCGCCAACATTTATTGGAAGGGGCTGGTGGGGAACATTCGGCGTAAGTTTTGTGATACCAATAGTAAACCAGCCTGTAACGATAGGGATACTGTTCCTGCTGTTCGCTGCAGGAAGCCTGGTCCTGTTCTACAATGAATTCAAGTTCTCAAAATACAGGTGGATACTGCTGGCTGCTTTTGCACTGTTCATGAGCTCGCTCATCTTTGAAAATATCGGGAGCAATAATTTCGGGTGGATTGAAATCCTGCTTGGAAACCAGCTGGTTTATACAGGCTTGTTCGCGGGAATCCTCCTTATGTTCCTTTTCCTTGAAAGGGACAAGGACGAAAAGTTCTCAAAAATAAATTCAATCCTGCTTTTCGTGCTCATGTGGTTCACAGTTTCAACTGTAGCTGCGAACGGAGCAGTAAGGCTGTTCTTCATGCTTGCGTTCTCGCTCATGCTTATTGCAGCATACTTTGTTGTATGGTGCATTGACAGGATAAAACAGGTTGAGAAATATGCGTGGCTGCAATATGTTGTTTACGCAGTTGCAATACTGATAGTAGCAGCAAGCTTTAATGTGGCTTACCAGTCAAACAAGAACATGTATCCAGGGCTTGCAAACTGGTACGAAGCAACGGGCTGGATTGCAAATAATACAGAACCCTCGGATGTATTCACAAGCTGGTGGGATTACGGATATCTTATACAGACAATGGGCGGACGCGCGACTGTGGGAGACCCAGCCAACTTCTATGCAATGCGAAATTATGACATAGGCGGATACCTGTTCAACTCCAAGAATAATTCGGAAGCGCTGAAATTTTTGGACAAGTACTCGCAGCCGGATTACCTGCTGATATGCACAGAGGATGTCTTTAAGTTCTACCAGATTGCACGGCTTGGAAGCCTCAGCACACTTTATGGGGAACTGCCAGAGGGACAGACGCTGGGAAGGGAAGCTTATTTCTCGTCATATGCCCTGAAGGATGTCAAAAAAATAGTTCCAAACACGATATATGAAAGCGACAAGTATCCCAGCATAGCCATACTTGAGCCCACATCAGGGCCGAGCCAGCTGCTTGAAACATTCAGGAGCGGTTCAAACCTTTTTGACGGCGACACAACATTCATAACAGGCTATCTGGCGCTTTTTGATGAGAACCAGAGCTACGGGCCGCTGCTTGTACAGCTGTATGACAGCCTGACGCAGCGCAGCGAGATTCTTCCTGCAGGATGCGAATGCATACAAAAACAGGGCTGCTTTGATTTGAACATCAGCAATGCAGCGCCGGTATGCTACATAAATTACAAAAACGGGGCAATATTGAATGTGCCGTACAAAGCGCGAAATGTGCTGTTCACTGATTTGTACCTGCTTGACAGGGATGTGCCTGGATTCGAAAAGGTTTACACCAACAGCGTGCCTATGACAATTGATTCGATACACGGGCAGGGAACAAATGTCCAAATCTACAAATACAACTACACTGAACTGGAAAATAATCCGGGGAGGTTTGAGTAATGGACAGCTTCTGGTCGCTTGGAATCGCAATGGCTGCGGCTTTTTTGGGAACGCTTGTGATAACACCCAAATTCATCCGGCTGCTTGAGCTGGAAGGAATAACCGGCAGGGACATGATGAAAAAAGACAAGCCTGTTGTCGCTGAGATGGGCGCGCCGGTTGTGCTGTTCGGATTTCTCAGCGGGATTTTTATTTTTATTGCAGGGCACACGTTCATATCGCACTTCCTTACAACAGAAAACCTGCTGACCATGCTCGCAGTTGTTTCAACAATAATGATAATAACATTTATCGGCGTGCTTGACGAGCTCACCTGCCTTATAAAAGAAAGGGAGGGCAAGGGCTTGTTCGAGAAGTTCAAGCGCAAGGGGCTGAGCCAGTGGATGCAGTCCATACTGCCGTTTCCAGCAGCGATTCCGCTGATGGCAATAAGCGCAGGGGTTTCAACAATCAGCATCCCTTTTTTGGGAAACCTAAATCTTGGAATAATTTATCCCCTTGTACTTGTGCCTATTGCAATTGTCGGCACGAGCAATGCAACAAACATGCTCGCAGGATTCAACGGCATGCAGGCTGGAATGGGAATCGTAATGATGGCTTTCCTCGGGATATTTGCATACATCAACGGCTCGACAACAGCGCTTGTGCTTGCGCTTGTATTCGCAGCGTCTCTTCTGGCGTTTTGGATTTACAACAGGTATCCTGCCAAGATATTCCCAGGAGGGCTTGATTATCTTGTGGGAACTATGGTAGGATGCATCGCGATTGTAGGGAACATTGAAAAATTTGCGCTGATTTGCTTTGCACCGTGGTTTTTGGAACTGCTTTTGAAAGCACGAAGCGGGTTCAAGGCAGAGAACTTCGGGGTGCTGCAGAAAGACGGGACGCTCAAGGCGCCGTATGAAAAAAACTATTCACTGCTTCACATCATAATGCATGCCGGCAGGTTCAGGGAATGGCAGGTAAGCGCAATAATGACTGGGATTGTATTTGTGTGGTGCAGCGCAGTATCGCTCGTATTCTGGCTCAAGCTTGTTTAATAAAGATGTTCTTCAGTTTATAGCCAAACACAACGAACAGAACCGCAGCCAGATAAACAAGATTTGAGAATACTAATATTTTGGCGACAGCCAGCAGGCTGCCATGCATGAACACTATCAGCGCAGTCTCCAGTACAAAAACTGCAGCCAGGGGGATTAAAAACATTTTTTTGTCCTGGGCAAGCAGATAGAATGACAGAAGCAATGAAAATGCAAGCAGTATCGAGCTTATGCCAAAAAGCGGGAGAAGTTCAGCAGCCGCAGCATATCCGCTCCCAAAAAACAAGTTAACAAGAAACTTTGAAAAGAATGTGTATGCTACAAAAACACAAACACTCATCAGCGCCATAAGATTAAGGCTGTCCCTGAGCACGTGTTTATGCTCTTGTTTGGACATATGAAGTTCTGAAATCTTCGGAAACATCACAAAAGCGAGATTGATTGCGACGCAGAACAAAACTTTTCCGAAAAAAGATGCCAGATTGTAGAACCCCACCAAGTCTGCATTAAAATAATGTTTTACCAAGATTACGTCAATGCTAATCATTGATGTCAGGAACAAAACTGTCAGCAGTATGGGCCATGAATCCAAGAAAAATTTAAAATTTAAGCTTAAATCTTTTATTGAAAATTTGAGTTTTGTCTGGGGTATGGAGACTATAAACGCAAATGCATAGCCTGATATGAATGCGCCAACAGCTCCATAAACGCGCAGCCCAAGCAGAACTGCAAGAATGCCTATGCCCAGTTTAACAACAGCATCCACTATAATGCTTATGCTCAGATGCCCGAACTTTTGAACTCCCTGGAGGTAACCACGCGTTATTGAAAGCAGGAACAAAAAAGGGAGCAGCAATGCACTGAAAATCAAAAGGTATCTGGAATCAAAATGAAAAAACTGGTTTAAAGCATCATTAAACACAAAAAGCAGTGCAAATATTACCGCTGAAAAGACAAGGGTGTTGAACGTTATGTTAGATATTTTGGCTTCTAAGTCCTCGAGAGAATTGTTGCCAGAAACCAGTTTTGACACTGCTGTCTGCAATGAGTTCTGAACGATTGCCAGCAAACTGAAAATGGCTATTATTGTTCCAAAGACGCCAAACTCAGCAGGGGTAAGATGTCTCCCGATTAAAAAATAGAAAATGTATACTATGGCGGCATTGATTATTGCTGCGCCTACATACAAAAATCCGTGCTTGAATACCGAACTTTGCATGGTAACCCTAACAAAAAAGTCATTTAAATAGTTGGTTAAATTTATATAACCCAGCCATCTTTTTAGAGGAATGGAAACCAAAATATTCGATGAATTGTTAAAACATAAATACGAAATACTGCTCGGAGTCATTGTTATTGTTTCCCTGTTTGTCGGCATCAAATATATAGGCATTGACAGCGTGTGGCCGGATGAAGCGTTTTATGCCTGGAATGGATACCAGCTCGTAAGAGAACCTTTCCAGATAACTGACGAGATGTTAAAAACCCCTTTGTATGTTCCTTTTCTGCTCATAGGACTCCTAAGCATTTTTGTGGATAAACTCATAGCTGCAAAACTGACAGTGCTGCTGTTCAGCATTGTCGGCATAATCGCCACGTATTATATAGGAAAAATGCTGAAGAATGAACTTGTGGGAATCATAGCTGCAGGTTTTATGGCTTTCAATCCTATTGTGATGTTCCTGACAGGCAGGGCCCTTACAGACATACCAATCGCGGCAATGATGGCTCTTTGTATTTTAGCACTGTTCAAATATGAACAGGAGAAACACTGGAAATGGGGATTGCTGCTCGGCTTGTGCGTTGCCGGGGCGTTTTTTACAAAGATGAGCGGAGTAATACTTATCCCTGTGTTGGGACTTTATTTTGTGTTAACACGACGGACAAAAATATTTGGGGAACTAAAAGATAAAAAGTTTTTAAGCCTTCTAGGTGTCGGCATCATAACTTTTGTTCCGTTCTTCATCTTCAACATGCTCAAATTCGGATCTTTGCTGCCTACAAAGTTATCTGTTTATGGAACATCTTACATCTTCAAGGGCGGACAGTTTTACTACATAACAAGTATGCCACAATTTGTAGCCTGGTGGTTACTGCCTTTTTTAGTTATAGGCTTACTATTTGCCGTTCTAAACTTTAAGAGACCCAAACAACTAGCTTTGTTGTTATGGTTTGTTATAGGTTTGGTTATTATTTCCGGCATTGGCGAAAAAGATTTGAGATATCTGGGCCCGATAATGCCTGCCATATTCTTGTGCATAGCTTATGGAATCTCCAAGTTCAATATCAACAAAAAAGCAGAGTGGATAATACTTGGAATAAGCGCCATCCTGGCAGTCAGCATGTTTATGGGTGGAATAGCGCACATTGAATCAAAAGCCAATTCTTACATGGGATTTAAAGAGGCAGGAGAATGGCTGAAGATGAACGTTCCGGAGGACAGCATAATTTATGCAGGCTCTGAAAGGGCGATAAGAAGTTTCAGCGACATCCAGTATGAAGAATACGGCGGCAGACTCCGCGCGTTCCCAACGAACATCACCACGTTTGAAGAGGAAGTTGCAAACAAATCAAATGTTTTCGCTGTTGTGGATGTCTGGGAGTATACGCAGCCAGACTGGATTTATCCGTTAAGCAATGAAAAAATCAATGCCCTGTTTAACATGAGTTTTAATGTAACTTATTTTGTACAAAGCACTTTGGGCGGGCAAAAAACTGCAACAGTTATAGTACTAGGCAAGTAAAATTATCCAGTGGTAAGCACTTTCAGGACTCCGAAAGGCAGCCCGGACACCCATCCCAACAGCCTGAATATGAATATCAAAATGTAATAACCGAATTCTATCGGGCTCCTGCTTAAACGCAATGAATCATAAAATATTATTGAAGCAAGAAGAACCAAAAAAACTGCACCAAGCTTTAAACTGAAGAACATTGCCAACAAGCCCAGCACGAGCAAAAACGGCTGTACTATCATTGAAGGTTTGGATATTTTATCGCCCTTGACCCCCCCTAAATGTTTTTTAAACAAAAGCGGAACATAAACACCGTTCAAAAACTGCTGCCTGATGAAATTTTTCCATGTTGACCTGTGGTAGTGATACACGATGGCCTGTGGTATGTATTTTATTTTCCCGTATTTTGAGAGGTTGTATGAAAAATCAGTGTCATACCCTATCCGCAGGGCTTCATTGAACTTAATCTTCCTGGCCAGTCCTGTTTTAAAAGCAACATTCATTGTCGGCGCCCGCTGCAGGTAATCACCGAAACTTGTATACCTTGCTTCGAGTTCCCGCCCAAGCAATTCCTGCAGTTTGTTTGGCGATGCTTTTGGAGACGGACAGAAACCAACAGCTTCGACGACACCCGCCTCCTTAAAACCCGAAACCAGTGTTTTTAACCAGTCTTTTGTAACTACATTATCCCCGTCAATGAGCGCGGTGTATTCCGTTTTTATTTTGTCCAGCGCCATGTTGTACGCTGCAGGGGGCCAGCCTTTGGTTTGGTGCAGTTTAATTTTGCTGCCATAGCGTTTCAGTATCTCATAAGTGCCGTCTGTAGAAAACGCATCAACAACAAATATTTCATATTTCTTGTAATCCAGACCCAAGAGGGAATCTATGCATTGTTTTATTGTTGACGCTGAATTTTTTAGTGTAACAAGAATCGTAACTGAAGGCTCTTTCATGCTAGTCCTCTTCATTTGGAAGGTCTGATTTTTTAAAGAGCATGTACCTTGCAAAATAAAATGCCGAGCGCACTATGCGCAAAACCTCGCGCGGCTTAAACATCATGCGCCGTATAAATGCCGGATTGAAGTAACACTCAGTCAATGCTTTTTTACATAAATCCACCATGCGCTGATAGTTCATGCTTGGCAGGCTGGGGTTGCCCTCTTTGTCCAGATACCCGTTGTCCTTAAGCCATGTGTAATACGGCGTGCACATGTATGGCTTGGGCGGGGCAAACTGGTATGTAGCCACCTTTAATTTTTTTGCCCAGTTAATAGTATTCCGCGCTGTTTCCTCAGTTTCGCCAGGCAATCCTATCATGAAGTCTGCGTGTATGTCAATCCCTGCCTTGTTCGCCCATTCGGTAAATGTTTCAAGCGTCTTTGTTGTCACGCCTTTGTTCATCCGTTTCAACAGCTCGTCATTGCCGCTCTCAAAACCCACATGCAGACAGTGGCACCCTGACTGTTTCATCTTTTTCAGGATTTCGGGCGTATGTGTCAAGTCCCCGCGGGCATAACTTGACCACGCAATTTTAATGCCCCGTTTTAGTATTCCGTCTGCCAAAAGTTCTGCGCGCTCCCCTGAAAGCGTGTCGTCCTGCATGAATATCTCTTTTATGGGCAGATTCTTAACAGCCCATTCTATTTCGTCCAACACATCATCAATATTGCGCACTGTGTACGAACCGCCTTTCAGGATTGTGAACGGCCATAAACAAAATATGCACCTGCCCCAGTAACATTTCCTGCCCGTGAACATGTCAACAAATGGATGCCAGAGGGAGCTCACCTTGTAGTTTTTGAGATTCAGGTGTTTTGCGTAAACTTTAGTGACCCAGGGCAGTTCATTTAATTGTTCTGAAGTCAGCCTTGCCGCCTGGATATGCCGGCTATTATTTTTGCCGTTGATAATGTTAAGGGTTTCAAATTCAAATTCTCCGCTTATCAGGTAGTCTATCACTTTGTTTTCAAGCAACTTCTCAGGCTCCATAGAGCACCACGGGCCCACAAAAATTATCTTTGAACCTGTCTTCTCCTTTATTTGTTCTGCAAGAGATATGTTATCTGAAAATCCGCGCTGCGAAATATAAATAACTGTAAAATCAGGCTTGAACTGTTCTGCCATGCCAATCAGCTGGGCATCTGTTTTGTTCTCAGCTTCAGCATCAACCAACCTGCATTCGTGATTATACTTTTCCAACAAGCCTGTGCAGTAGCCAAGGAATATGGGGTACCAGTGCGTGCCTGATATTGTAATTGAATCCCAACGGGCGCTATGGATGTAACCTTTTTCATATTGCGGATTTATTAAAAGCGCTTTCATCATTGTCACATTTTGCAGGCTAACTGATTATTTTATTGCCGTACCCCTGATGTACGGGCAGGCTATCCTTTTTGGTAAAAAGAAGTTGAGTATATTCACCAGGACAAAATTTAGCGGTATGACAGGATTCTTGTCTACCAGTTTGCAATACTCAACTTCGATGTTCCTGAAATTCAAATGCTCTAAGTGATTGTGCAGGTGGTGTGTGGTATATAACGCATAATGTAAATCGCGCGGACCGCGTCTGCATCCGCTATTGAGATGGGAATTGTTTTTTAGGAGGGACCACCCCAAAAAACATGCGTTATCAGTTACTATTACTATCCTGCCATTTTTTTTAAGAACTCGTTTCATTTCACGCAAAACATTTTCAGGGTTCCTAAGATGTTCAAAAACACAGCTGGAATAGACCTCATCAAAAAACCCGTCCTTGAATGGCAGCTTTTCTGACTCAATATCGCATTTTTTAACCTCTTCCCGTTTAGGATAGAGGTCGATAAAGTAGTTACCATATGTCTGGTTTCCACAACCAATATTCAGTATCTTAGGTTTATCATTGTCCATAAAGACGCCCCGATATATGAGAGGCTGTTAAACTTCATTTAGCAACATCTCCCACTGTGAATACGAGTTCATAACAACCTTTTGATGTTATGGACTGTATATTACAATATTGATAATTCCTTTTAAAAAGGTTACTGCCATGATTTTTTTATGATTGCGCATTCTTGTAGAGCGTAACTATTTAAATACATTTAAAATAGAGTAGGACTATGAAAGATAAAACGATACTTATAACTGGCGCGACAGGGCTTATAGGGTCGTATATCGTGGAAAAATTAGTCAAGGACAATGATGTAAGGTGCTTGGTCATAAAAAATAGCGATGTTAGCTTTCTAGAGAATGTCGGGGCAAAGGTCGTATACGGGGATATAACAGACAAGAGCACACTGGGCCCTGCACTAAAAGATGTTGATATAGTCTTTCACTTGGCGGCGGCTTTCAAAAAAGATCTGCCTGAAAAGCACACCGAAGCCGTATACTTTAAAATAAATGTAGACGGGACCAGAAACATGCTAGAAGCGGCAAAAGAGAATCATGTTAAACGATTTGTGCATTTTGGCGCAGGAGGGGTATATGGCTTTACAGCAAGCGAACCTTCCAATGAAAATTCTCCCTATAACCCCTCTAATGCTTATGAACGATCAAAATGTGAAGGCGAGAAGCTGGCTTTAGAATTCAATCAAGCAGGGCTGCCAGTCACAATAATCCAACCGGCTGTCGTTTATGGCCCGAGAGAGAAGGCATCGATATTGAAATTTTTCAAGGCTGTCAAGATGGGGATTTTTCCGATAATCGGTAATGGAAAAAACAAGATGGATTTTGTTTTTGTTGAGGATATAGCAGACGGTGCAATATTAGCTGCTGAGAAAGAAAATGCGGTCGGGCAGAAATACATCATTGGCGGCGATAGAGCATATACGTTCTTGGAAATACTCCAGGTGATTGCTGATACGCTCAAGGTTCCTGTTCCAAAGATAAAGGTGCCTTATTTCCTTGCAAAGATTGGCGCAGGATTACTGGAGATTGGATGTTCACTGATTGGCATGAACCCTCCTGTAAAGGTGGCAACGATGGACTTTTTATCAAAGAACAAATTCTATGACACTTCCAAAGCCAGAAAAGAGCTCGGCTATGAACCCAAGGTTGACTTGAAAAAGGGCATGGAAATCACGATGAAATGGTATAAAGACAATGGCCTGTTATAGTTACTTCTGTACATGGCATTATTAATTTTTTATAAAGGATAAATTAATTAAATGCTTGCCTGCTCTCATTTCTTATGAAAACTATTGCTGTTATTCCTGCGTATAACGAGGAGAGGCACATTAAGAGCGTGCTGGAGCGGACCAGGAAATATGTTGACAAAATAATAGTTGTGGATGACGGCTCTACAGACAACACTGCAAGGATAGCCAGAAAAGTGCCGGGCATTGAGATTATCCAGTCAAAAGAAAACAGGGGAAAGGCTGATGCAGTAAGCATAGGCATCAAAAAGGCGTTCCAGTACAAGCCGGACACCATCATCCTGATGGACTCAGACGGGCAGCACCTGCCTGAAGAGATTCCATTGCTTCTGGAGCACATTAAAAAAGACAATGCTGTTTTTGTTTCAGGAGAACGAGCGCATACAAAAAAGCCGCTGCTTCGTGCATTTGCAGGGATTGTTGTGGACTTCCTTGTGGGCGGGAAAGACATATTATGCGGGTTCAAGGCAATAAAAGCAGATGCGCTGAAAAAATTTGACTTGGAAGGCAGCAAGAACTACCTTATTGAAATAGCGCTCCATGATGAAGCACGAAGAAACAAAGTTAGAATTGATTATGTCCCTATCTCAACAGTGTATTCCAAGCACATCAAATCCAAAATAGACTACAAGCGGGAGTTTTTAAGCTACATTGCGTATAGATTCAACAAGCTGAAAAGGAGCATTAAACAATGATTGCAATCATACTCGGAACAAAAGCAGAGTTAATCAAGACAATGCCGCTGATGAAGGAGCTTAGCAGGCGCAAAATGCCGTACACTTTCATTCACACAGGGCAGCACAGCCTTGGAGAGCTTTGCGATGATTTCAACATACGCAAGCCGGATATTGTGCTGTATGCACCTCCGAAACTTTCATCGCGATTCATGGTAAAGACGCACAAGGCGATTTTCTGGGGGCTGACGCTCATACCAAAGATACGAAAGGTTCTGAACAAGCTGCAGCCTGACTTCGTGTTCTATCATGGAGACACGCTCTCAACAGCAGCAGCTGCGCTTGCTTCTTCAACACTTCTCGGAAAAAAGAGATGGCTTAACGGGCATCTTGAAGCAGGGCTGCGAAGCAATAACCTGTTTGAGCCGTTCCCTGAAGAAATTTCAAGAAGAATTGCTGACAGATGCTCTGATTTGCTTTTTGCGCCGTCAAAGCTGAGCGCGGAAAATGTCATGCACCTGAAAGGAAGAGTTTACATGACTGGAAACACTGTTGTGGATGGGATACAGGAATGCCTTAAAATTGCAAAGCAGCGGAAGCTTCCAGTGATAAAAGGGAAGTATGTTGCGGTAAATATTCACAGGCACGAGAACATCAAGTCCAGAGCGCGCATGACAAAGATTTACAACATAATCAAGGAAGTCGGCTTGCCAATGATATGGCCGCTGCATGATAACACAAAAAAACAGATGGCTAAATTCGGGCTGTGGGACAAATTCAACCAGCTGAACATAAAATTCTCTCCGCTCGTAACTTATGTTGAGTTCCTCTGGATGCTTAACAATGCAACATATTTGATAACAGACGGGGGCTCAATACAGGAAGAGTCGCTGGCTCTTAAGAAGCCGTGCATCCTGCTGCGGGAGAAAACAGAGCGCATCGAGGGGCTGAGTACAGGGCTTAATTTTCTTACAAAGCTTGATTTGGAATATGCAGAATGGATGATAAGCAGGATTGAGGCTGGAAAGGTAAATGCGAAAAAATTTGTCAACCCTTACGGAGACGGCAGTGCAAGCAAACAGATTGCTGACGTTCTGGAGAAAATGAAATGAAAGTAATGCACATCTTTGGCGGCATAAGAACGTTCAAGATAGCAAAGTGGCAGGCAGACCAAGGGATTGATGTCCACAATGTTATCATTGAAGATGAAAAGCCGTTTGAAGCATATTTCAAAAATACGAGCATGACACTGCACAAGAATAATTTGCTGACAAAAATTTATGAGAGAATAAAAGGAAAAAAGCTCCTGTTCTTCAGGATGCACATGCTCCTTTACCCGTTCTACCTGCGGCTGATAAGCAAGGCAATCAGGCAGCAAAATCCTGATATAGTGCATGCATACAGGCACACCGGCGCGCTCCTTGCAATAATCTCAAAAAAACTCCATAATTTCAAATCAAAGATAGTTTTTGATTACCAGGACCCATGGAGAGGGGAAGATATGCGGAACAAATCAATATTCCACAAGTTCATTGTTGACACGTTCTACAAATTTGAAAAGTTCATAATAAACAATTCAGACCTTGTCATAACGCAGGGAGAAGAGCAGACTGAAATGCTGAAAAAGCGGCATAACCTTCAGGACAGCAAATTCAGCTACACAATTAATACGGCGGACACAAATGTTTTCAAAGTTTACACTGAAGGCAGGGAAGAGCTGCGCAAGAGTTACGGGATAGATGACACAGCAATACTTTATCTCGGCTCAATTGTGGACTCCCATGGAGTCGGGATGCTTCCAAAAGCTGCAAAAGAAGTGCTGGAAGAGTTCCCTAAAACGAAATTCATAATGCTGGGAGTAATCCGCGACAAGGCTTACTGGGAGTCGCTGAAGAAAGAGATAAAGTCGTACGGGATATGGGATAATTTTGTAGAGATATATCCGGACAAGAAAGGAGACATACCAAAATATGTTTCCATGTGCGATATCGGGCTCATACTCCACAAGAAAGGCTCTGCAATAAGCGAAGTTGCAATCCCTTCAAAGCTGTTCGAGTACATGAGCTGCGGGCTGGCTATTGTAACAAGCAACCTGAAGCACATAACCAGATTTGTGCTGCCTGAAAATGCCGGTGTTGCATTTGAGCCCAACAGCACAGACAGCCTTGTAGAGACTCTCAAGGCCCTGATTAAAAATCCCGAGCGCATGATGATGCTTGGGAAAAATGCGCGCAAAGCCGCAGAAACCAAGTATAATTGGGACGCAGACATGGAAAGACTTTTAAAAGCGTATGAGTCTCTTATAAAATAGGGGTTTATTTCATGATTACAACAAAGGTGATACTATGTCAGTAAAACTTAGGGAAACATGCAGGGTATGCGGAAATCCAAAGTTAATCCCGATACTTTCACTTGGAGACCAGTATTCAGTAGGATTTATGGACAAGCCGGACGAAGTCACTGTAAAAGCCCCATTGGACCTTGTCCTGTGCAATGCAAAAGACGGAGGCTGCGGACTGCTGCAACTGAAACACACGCTTGACCACGACATACTTTACAAGAAGTACTGGTACAAATCAGGGATAAGCACAACAATGGTAAAAGCGCTTAAGGGCATTGTTGACTCTGCTGAAAAAATAATCAAGCTAAAGCCAGGCGACATACTGATTGACATAGGCTCAAATGACGGGACTCTGTTAAAACAGTGCCTGGCAAAAGGGGTAATCAAAGTCGGGTTTGAGCCGTCAAACCTGTGGGAGCTCGGAGTTTCAGCAGACACCAAAATAATACACGATTATTTCAACCACGGCTCTTTCAGGAAAGAGTTCGGCGACAAGAAAGCAAAAATAATCACAAGCATTTCAATGTTTTATGACCTGGAGAACCCGAACACATTTGTTGACGACATCAAAAAGTGCCTGGATGCAAATGGTTTGTGGATAATCCAGATGAACTATCTCGGCCTGATGCTTGACGAGAACACATTTGATAACATAAGCCACGAGCACCTTGAGTACTATTCGCTCCTTTCGCTGAAAAACCTGCTGGACAGGCATGACATGGACATCATAGATGTGGAGCTCAATGACATAAACGGCGGCGGGTTCATGATTTACATAACGCACAAAAATTCCAAGGCGCAGCCGTTTGCAGGCGGAGCACAGAGAGTAAAGGATCTGCTAAACAAAGAACTGAAACTGGGCTTTGATGACAAGAAAGTTTATGACGCGTTCTCAAAACGAATAAGCGGCATAAAAGCAAAACTGCTTGATTTCCTGAAAACTGAAACCAAGGCTGGGAAAACTGTGTATATTTACGGGGCATCAACAAGAGGGCTTGTTGTGCTGCAGTATGCCGGCATAACAAACAAGCTGATACCTTTTGCAATTGACAAGAACAATGACAAGTGGGGCAAATATATTGTCGGCACCGGAATAAAAGTCATTCCGTTTGAGGAATACCGCAAAAATCCTCCGAACTATCTGTTTGTGCTCCCATACCATTTCAAAAAAGAGATAACAAAACAGGAAGCAGAATTCCTCAAAAACGGCGGAAAGATGATATTCGCACTGCCAAACTTTGAAGTTATAGACAAAACTTATCTGGAAAAAGTGAAGGGTGATTAAAATGAAAAAAGTTCTGATAACAGGCGTAACAGGATTCATCGGCAGCCATCTTGCACAGGCGCTTTCAAAGAAAAAAGAATACGCAGTTTACGGGCTGGTTAAACACAGCGCGAGCAGAAATACTGAGGGGCTAAAACCTTTTCTCAAGGACATCAGGATAAAAGAATGCGACATAAGCGACTTTCATTCAGTTTCCAGAACATTGAGGGAGATAAACCCAGATGTTGTTGTGCATCTTGCGGCGCTAAGCCCTGTGAGGGACTCATTTGAAAGCCCAATCTCGTATGTGCAGGCAAACATCATCGGAACGCTGAACATAGCGCACGCACTGACTGAGACTCCTAATTTTGAAAACAAAAAAATGATTTATGCCTCAACAGCAGAAGTTTACGGGATACTTAACGACAAAAAGCCGGCGAATGAAAGCAGGGAACTTTATCCGTCAAGCCCTTACGCAGCCACAAAAAAGATGACTGATGAATACATACGGCTGCTGATGCCGCTTCTGTACAAACTCAATACAACCGTCATGAGATGCGTTAACAGTTATGGCAGAAAACTTGACACCTCGTTCATGGTTGAATATCTTGTAACAACAATGCTCAAGGGAGAAAAGGTATACGTGGGCGCGCCTGATTCGCTAAGGGACTACATGTATGTGGACGACCATGTGAATGCGTACATAAAAGCGATTGAGCACCCTGAGATACGGGGCGAGGCATTCAATGTAAGCACAGGCACTGTGCTTTCAAACAAGGAACTGGCATTCAAAATAGCAGACATTATTGGTTATGACAAGAAAATGATTGTTCTCGGGCAGTATCCGCCAGGATATCCATCACGGCCGCTGCAGTCAGACCAGCCGTTCATAAACCTTGACTCAAGCAAAATAAGAAAAAAGATGGGGTGGGCGCATACTGTTGAGCTTGATGAAGGGCTCAAGCGCACAGTAGCGTACTGGAAAGAAAAATTAAATGTCTGATTGTTTACTGAAATAATTTAACTGGTCCCTTATGATGTCCGCCAGTTTGTACTTTATTTTGAATCCCGTATCCTGAAGCTTTGTCGTGTCAGACATGACAATCGGGACATCAAGGGGCCTGAACATTTCACTGTCAAACTCAATGGTTACCTTCCCCTTGCCAGTCTCAAGAATTATCCCTTTGTCAGAATTTTCAAAATAAATCTTTCCAGACAGCATCAGGCTGTCTGCTTTGGTTTTATCAAAAGAAACCCCGAAAAATTTGCTTTTGTTCATTTCAGCGGGATTGCCGATTTTTTTGTTTCCCTTAATTGTCTTTAGGCTGTGCACACCATAACCTGCCTGTTCAAGCGAAAGCAAAATGTAGCTCAGGACAGAATTTGTGCGCATGCTGCCGACATTGTACGCGCCCCCATTAATTCCGTGTTTTGCAAGGTGGATATATGCGCCAATGGTGTCATTAACATGGCTCCAGTCCCTGAACGTGTTCACATTCCCAATCCGGATTTTATCCGCTTTTCCTGACGCCAGGTCAGAAACCTGCCTGGTTACTGCAGAAGTGACAAACTGAGACGGCCTTCCAGCGCCTTCGTGATTGAATGAGCGGGATGTGACTGTCTTGATGCCGTAAGTGTAATAGTAATCCCTCATCAAGAACTCGCTGGCAAGCTTTGCAACACCATACGACATCCTCGGCCTGAGGGGGTTGGTTTCTTTCACAGGAAGCTCGGGTATATTTACAGGCTCAGGAACCAGAGCCCCGTATTTTTTGACAAGCCCGCTGTAATGCTTTTTAGAAGACACTATCAGCCCGTATTCTTCGCTGCTGCCTGCAAAAATAATTTTAGGGTCCACCTTGTTTAAGCGCACGCTCTCCAGCAGATTTGCTGTGCCCATAAAGTTTGTATCCAGCGTCTGCAGCGGGTTTTTGAATGCAGTTGGCATGTCTGCAATCGCAGCCAGATGAAAGATTACATCAGGGGCAGATTGCCCTATCGCCTGTTTTACATCTGACAGTTTGGTTACATCCCCCTGTATCAGATTGATATTAGACGGCGTATCAGACTTATTGTCTGCAGCCCGGCTTAATCCGTACACCTTGTTCTCATGGCTTAACTTTTGCGCGAGAATACTGCCTACAAATCCGTTAATCCCTGTTATGAGAATATTTTTTCCTTTCATGGTTTTAAAGATGTCCCCAGGATTTAAGATGCGCCTCAGCGTCTTGGATATCCTTGATGCTGTTAACTGAAATCCATGCTTCATCCTTGGCAAGTTCGTATGCAGCAATTTTTCCATCCTTGGCTATTTTTGCAAACAACAAGTCCTCGATAGAGCCTGTGTCGGGTATCAAATCAACAATTTTTTTGTTAAAAATGTAAATGCCTATGCTCACAAGGGTATCCCTGAGCCTTTTGCCGTATCTGAAACCTGAAACTGTGCAGTCGTCCTCGACATCCACAACGCTGAACCTGCAGTGGAACGGGGCCAAAGCCATTGTAAGAAGAGGGTTATTTTTCTGGTGTATTCTGTACATATCCCCGAGATTCAGGTTTGTCAATTCATCGCAGTTCATCCCGAGAAAGTCTTCGTCCTTTACATACCTGGAAATTGCAAGCTTGAATCCCTGCGCTGTGCCGCCTTCAGTAGTGTGCACGCTGATTTGCACGTTAAGGCCGAAATTATTGTTCTCTTTCAGGTAATCAATTATCTTCTCTTTTTTGAAGGCAACTCCGATAACCACATTTTTGATTCCCTGGAGTTTGAGCCAGTGGATTACCCAGTAAAGCATTGGTTTGCCTGCAATCGGGGCAAGCGCCTTGGGTATGTCGTTAGTAAGAGGCTTAAGCCGTGAGCCTTCCCCCCCAGCTATGATTACTGCTGTTTGTACCATACCAATGAAAAAGAAAAATACGTTTTATATAATTTGCTAAAAGCGTTTAATGTTCCCTGATGAATGCGCCTATCTTTGCGATTACGTAGTCTATGTCTTTTTCAGATATCGCAGGGCACACGCCTATCCAAAAAGAATCGTTCATGATTCTGTTTGAATTAGTAAAATCCCCAACAACACGGTATTTGATGTTATTGTCTACAAAATAAGGCTGCTTGGTTATGTTGCCCCCAAACAATAAACGGGTTCCTATCCTGTTTTTGTCAAGATACTCCAGCAAGTCCCTGCGCGTGAACCTGCACTTGTCGGTCAAGGTCATCAAGAACCCGAACCATGAGGGCTCAGAATCTTTTGTCGGCTTAGGCAGCATGAAATAATCACTGTATTTTTTCATTTTTTGACTAAGCATTTCAAAATTTCTTTTTCTCGCTTTCACAAAATCATCCAGCTTGTCCATCTGTGCAAGCCCTATTGCCACATTCAAATCCGTATTTTTGAGATTATATCCCATCTCAGAATATGTGTACTTGTGGTCATAGCCATAAGGCAGATTTCCCAACTGCCAGCTGAACCGCTTCCCGCAGGCATTGTCCTGCCCTGTTTTGCAGAAACAGTCCCTGCCCCAGTCCTTCAATGACTTTAAAATTCTGGCTAGAAGAGCATTGTCTGTAACTATTGCTCCGCCCTCGCCCATTGTTATCTGGTGCGCAGGGTAAAAACTGAATGTGGCAATGTCCCCGAAGGTGCCGACAGGTTTTCCCTTATACTTTGCGCCCAAGGCATCGCATGCATCCTCTATCAGCCAAAGATTATGTTTTTGGCACGCCTTTTTGATTTCTTCCAGATTGAACGGGTTCCCGAGAGTGTGCGCAAGGAACACTGCTTTTGTTTTTGGGGATATCGCTTTTTTGAACTGCTCAATATTTATGTTGTATGTTTCCAGGTCCACGTCGCAAAAAACAGGCACGCAACCATACAGAATGATGGGATTTATTGTAGTCGGGAATCCTGCTGCAACAGTTATCACTTCGTCGCCTGGCTTGATTCTCCGCTCTTTCAATTTTGCAGAGGTTAAGGCTGCAAATGCCAAAAGATTTGCAGAGGAGCCTGAATTGACAACAAGGGTGTGCTTTGTGCCCAAGAACGCATTCAACTTCTTTTCAAATGCTTCAGTCACCCTGCCCTCGGTCCACCAGCCGTCAAGGGCTGCGTCTACAATTGATATGACTTCTTTTTCATCAAATTTTTTGCCGGATACTGGCACGCCTTCTGGTTTCTTGGACAGATAACTCTTGTAATACTCCTTAACCTTTTCAAAGATTTCTTTTTTGAGTTTATCTTTATGGTCCATGTTTGAGCCTTCTAGCTTATTTTTTCCAGCATCCCTGAGATTTCTTTCTCTTCTTTTGCATCCAAATCCGGGCTTAACCTGTTTATGGGCCTGTCAAACCTGAGTTTCGGCGCCAGATAGGTTGTGTAATCAATGTTAATCTCCAAAAGAACAGGCTTGCCATGCTCGCTGAAAACTTTGTTTAATGTTTCGTCTATGTCGCGGCTTTTCTCATTTAGTGAATATGACTTTATGCCATAAGCTTCTGCAATTTTCCTGGAGTCTGAAGCAAAATAACCTGAGTCCGGATCTGTTGCTGCATACCTGCTTTCGAAATATAAATCCTGGAACTGTTTTATCATGCCCAGGCTGTTGTTGTTAAGAACAATTATGATTACAGGAATATTACACCTTGAAACAGTATTGAGCTCCTGTACATTCATCTGGAACCCCCCGTCTCCGCATATAACAACGCATCGCTTTCCTGCGACCCTGTTAATCCCTATGGCTGCTGGCAATGCAAAACCCATCGGCGCCATGCCGCCGCTATTGATGAATCTCTGGTTGTTCCTTATTTCGATAACCTGCGCAGCCAACATCTGATTTTGCCCGACATCAACGCATACAACATCATCCCTGTCAAGCTTGTCAGACACCTTTTTCAGCATCTGGTAGTGCCAATCCTTTTTGTTTTCCCGTTTTAATTCTGTCAATGGGCCATACTTTTTCTTTAGGAAACCAAGCAGCCCAACAAGCTTTTCCCGTTTTACGCTAATCTTTCCATCAGAAAGGCTGTTGTTCATTTTTTCCAAAAAAATAGAAACGTCTGACTGTATTTTTACGGTGTTTTTAACCCTGCTGGATTCCATCTCATCCTCATCGAGGTCCACCCATATTATGTTCTTGTTTGAAAAAGGCTCGAGCATATTCCCTGTCTGTCTTGAGTCAAGTCTTGAACCCAAAACCAGCAATGTATCACAGGCAGCCAGTAAAAGATTCCCGTACCTGTTGCCGTATGACCCTATGAACCCGGCGAACAGAGGATGGTTATTTGGAAAACTGTCCTTGCCCATGAGAGAGACTGCCACTGGAACATCAAGACGTTCTGCAAAAGCTATCAGCTTGTTTTTAACTTGTGCAGCGCTGCAACCACCGCCAGCAAGAATCAAAGGCAGTTTTGAATTTTTGAGTTTGGATATCACTTCGGTTATTTTGCCCTGGCTAACATTTGATACAACCTTCGGCGTTTCGTAACCAAAATCAGGATTTTTTATTTCTGCACGCTGTATGTCCATGGGGATATCCAGCAAGACAGGGCCTTTGCGCCCTGAAGTGGCAATCTTGACAGCTTTTTTTAATTCGCTGACAAGCAGTTCCGGCTTGTCTACAAGCGCACAATACTTTGTTATGGGCTTAACAATGCTGACTATGTCAGTTTCCTGAAATCCGCGCTGCCTTGTCTTAAGATTGTACTTGAAATCATAAGTGTTCACCTGCCCGGTTATAAAAAGAACCGGTGTGGAATCAAAAAATGAGTCTGCAATGCCTGTTATCAAATTTGTGGCTCCAGGCCCGCTTGTGGCAACAGCCACCTGCAGCTCACCTGTCAGCTTTGCCGCCGCACTTGCCTCAAAAGAAGCCGCCTGTTCATGGTAACACGTAACAAAGTTAGTCTTGTTTTTATATATAGAATCAAAAATGTGGGTAATAGCGCCGCCAGTATAGCCGAATATGCATTTGACGCCAATTTTTTCCAAGTATTTTACAATATAATCGCTTGCTTTCATGTAACCCCAACCTTTTCGTATGCATGCAAATTCTTTTCAAACCAGTTCATTGTCTTTTCCAATCCCTCTTTCAAGCTGTGTTTTGGTTTCCAGTCAAATGCTTTCCGGGTTTTTGCAATGTCCGCGACCCAGACTGTGTTGTCATAGCTTCTCTTGAATTCCTCTTTTGAAATAATTTTTGAAGTGGATTGTTTGAGTTCGATGCAGGTTTTTACCACATCAGCAACACTGTGCTGTTTGCCAGTCCCTAAATTGTATGCTTCTCCAGGCTTAATAAGCCCGGGGTTGTCAATAATCTTTTTGAAAAGCGCTGCAACATCCTCTATGAATATGAAGTCCCTTACTGAGCCAGGGTTTCCTATGGTGATGTCTTCTTTTTTTATACAGTTTATTGAAACAGAAGGTATCAGCCGCTGTTTTTCCTCAAAATAGCCGTACGGAGAAAAAGGACGCAATGTGATTACAGGCTTGTTGTTCTTTTTTGCGTAATAAGAGGCATATAATGTTGCCGCAACCTTGGAAACGCCGTAAGCGGTTGTCGGCTCCAGGACATCGCTTTCTTTCATGGGCTTGCTTTTTGTCCCGTACTCAGAGGAAGAGCCTGTGTTTATGAAGCATTTGTAATCTATGCCTGAACATGCATTCAACAGATTAAAAAAACCGTCGAAGTTTGTTTTGAATATCGTCTTCTCATCGTCCTGTGCTGGAAAGCCCCCGTATGTCGCGCAGTGGACTATGTGGGTGGGGTTTATTGTTTTAACAACTTTGCAAAGCGCATTAAAATCAGACAAATCAACATAATGCTTCTTGATATTTTTGACGCCGTCCAAACGCCAGGTGTTGGAATTTTTCCGGAGAATTATATTAACTTCTGCGTCAATATCCAAGGTTAGAAGCCTAACCAAGTTAGAGCCTATGAACCCTGTCGCGCCCGTGACAAGTATGCGCTTCATTTCTGTATCACTTTTTTATACCAATCAAGAGTCTCTTTTAAGCCGGATTCAAATGAATGAATCGGTTCCCAGTTTATGTGCTTCTTTATTTTTTCATATGAAAGGTATTGCTCTGGAATCTCCCCTTTTGCGATATTGAGAATTTTGAAGTTAATCTTTTGTTTGGCAACCTCCCCAATCTTGTTAACAAGTTCAATCACTGAGAATCTTTTTCCACTGCCGAAATTGTATGCATGCCCTTTTGTTTTTTGTATATTTTCAACGAGCATCATAAGCCCGTTAACAACATCCTTGACAAAAAGGTATTCCCTGATTTGTTTTCCATCGGAACGTATCTCCAGAGTCTCATTTTTAATCATTGTTGTTATGGCGCCAGGGACTATCCTGCTGAGATTCAGGTCGCCTGGGCCGTAAACGTTCGCAAACCGTGTTATGACAATCGGCAAATCATAAATTTTGAAATAAGTATTTGCAATCAGGTCCTCGCAGGATTTTGACACGCTGTAAGGGCATTCCCCTTTCAAAGGCATGTCCTCAGTATAAGGCAGTATCTTGCTTTCCCCGTAAGCTTTGTCGCTTGAAACAATAACAAGGGCTTTGACATTTTTATTTGCCCGCACAGTTTCAAGCACATTGATTGAACCGTCTATGTTTGTCTTAAAAACCTCAACAGGATTAACTATCGCTTTTCCAACTAAGGGCTGCGCTGCAAGATGAAAAACAATTTCTATCCTGTTCTTAGTTACAGCTTCGAATACCTTATCGCTGTCCTGAACGTTCACATTGAGAAAAACTGATTTTTTGTTCAAGCCCTCTTTGAAATAGTAAAGGTCCGGATTGTTGTTTATGTCCACAACAAAAACGTTTGCGCCAGAGCCAACAAGGGCTTCCACCAGATGCCCCCCAATAAACCCAGAACCGCCAGTGACTAAAACATTTTTGTTTTTCCAAAATGTTTTGTTCATTTTTTACAAGTCCTCCAAACCAGCCAGGGCGCATTGCCGGAATCCAGCATCTTGTTTAATGTTTCAACATGCTTGTATGTGTCCATTGCAAACCAGAATCCGTTGTGTGAAAATGCAGCGAGTTCTTTGTCTCTTGCCAAATTTTTAAGAGGCTCCTGCTCAAAAACACAGGAACTGTCTTTGTCAAGATAATCAAATATTTTCCTGTTGCAAACAAAGAAACCGCCATTTATTGTCCCGTCAAGCCTGGGCTTTTCCTGGAATGATTTTACCAGACCGTTTTCCAGGTTTAGCACCCCAAAATATGAATAGGGCTGGACTGCGATAAGCGTTGCTATCCTGCCTTTTGACTTGTGGAATTTGTACAGTTCGTTTATGTTAACATCGGAAAGGCCGTCACCATAAGTTAAAAAGAAGTCTTCATCATTTCCTATGTACTCCTTTATTTGGGCGATTCTGGAACCTGTCATGTTTTCTTCGCCAGTATCAACAAATGTTATCTTCCAGTCATCCATGCTTTTGGGGTCGCAGTGTGTTGTCACCATTTTTTCTTTTCCAGAAGACAGGTCCAGGGTAAAGTTGCTGTTTAATTCGCGGTAATTCAAAAAGTAGTCTTTTATCATTTCCCCTTTGTAGCCAAGGCATAAAATAAAATCCTTAACGCCGTAATGGGAATAAATTTTCATTATATGCCATAAGATTGGCATTTTGTCCAGCCTAACTAGAGGTTTGGGCTTGAATTCAGTCTCTTCCTTCATTCGGGTTCCTTTACCGCCACAAAGAATTACGCATTTCATGTAATTATATAAAAAAATTCGGTTTATATTCCTTTTGTATTCTTACAGGATTTGACATTAAAAACAGCGCTTGCACTATTTTTTGCCTGAATTTTTGCTTTTTAAAAAGGAGCTTTTGCCTTCGCGGTCGTCATTAGAGTGCAATTGGCCTTTTAGATAACCGTCTATCTGCCTGGCGTATGCAGAATGCAGCTTAGAATACAGAATAGCCAATATCTTTCTGAAAATAGATGATTTTTCCATAGTTTTGAAGACTAAAACTGCCAAATAAATCCAAAAAGGCATCTTCAGCCGGCGCTCGCAGCCGTAAACTTTATTTTTCAATGTATCGTAATCGGATTTACCAAGCATTTGAGACAGCAACACCAACTGCACCAAACTTTTAACATAAACGTAGTTTCCACGAATATTAAGCCAGCGATAAAATGATTCGCGAAGCTTTGAATCCAGATTAAGACCGGATAAAGTATCAGCTCTGCGGTCTACAAAAAGTATAAACTCATCTCCGGGGAGAAGTACATTATCCTTTTTGTGTTCTATGCTCTGGCCGTGCAGTATCGGAGGCTCCTTGTTGACGAGGATGCTGCCTTCAAAGTTTGAAAGCCCGTAAAAGAAAAGAGCCAGGTGATACCAGCCGTATCTTTTGCCTTCCAAAGCCCTAAACGAGTGTTTGAGCAGGCCATTACTAAAAAAGTAGCATGGAAAGAAACCAAGAATGGGGATATCCTGGTTGGATTTAATAAACCGGCTTGAACTGTTTATTACCGAAATAAAAATATCAATGAATTCCTTGCTTGAATACTCCTGTTTTGGAAATTTCCGGATTATCATGTCCAAATCTTTTTGTTTGGCCATTGCGCCGGTGATGCCAACCATAAAGGAGCTTTTTTTGTCCAGCAGCCTGACAAATTTTTGTATGTTCTCCGGAACTACAGTGTCATCGTCTCCAATGCCCCAGCAGTACCTGCCACGCGCCATTTTTAGGCTTGATAACAAATTAGAATCAAACCCCAGATTCTTAGGATTCTTCCTGATGTGGATAAATTTGTATTTTTTTTCATAACGTTTTAGCATCTCAAAAGTGCCGTCAGTTGAGCCATTATCTGAAATGCATATCTCAAGCTTTCCTGCCGCCAGATTCTCAGACTCAACAAGCCCGTGCAAAGTTTGTTCCAAAGCATTTTTACGCTGGAAAGTCGGGATACATATTGAAAGGACTGGAACGTTCTTATTAACAGCCATCAAGCACCCCTGGTTTTGTGATTGCGCTTAAACAGTCCCCTGACTTTTAATAAAAGAGAACTTAACAGTTCCTTGTCTGTGTCGGTTAAAACAAATTTATACGAGAGTGGAAGGTAGAATATTACAAACAGCACCCCTGATACTGCAACCCAAAGCAAGTTTTGCGTTAAAACTGTTCTGTAAACTATGTAAAGCGGCGTAAAAATCAGCAAAACAAGCGCCATTGACTTTATCATGCTCCACGAGAAAGGCATTACCCTTGTAATCATGAACAACCTGGCAACAGCAAGTATTGAGATGCTTATCCATGAGATTGCGCTTGCTATTGCAGAGCCGTTCATCCCATAAACAGGTATTAACAAAATGTTTAGCGCTACATTGCCGAGCGCACAAACAGCAGTTATGACAAAGATGTATTTCGTCTTCTTGTACAGCTGAAGCATTGTGATTGTCGGCAAGAATACGGAATACACAAACAGCCCCAGGGACAATATGATAAATGCCGTACTTGCTGCAGTATATATCTCCCCAAACAGGAGTCTAAGAATCATTGTTGCAGCGGTTATAAAAAACAGCAGCACAGGCAGGTTTGCGAGCGTTATCCAGTAAACCACTGTTTTGAACAGCCTGGATATCTCTTCCCCGTTTTTTTTGGCCAGCAGTTCTGAAAGGACAGGCAACAATAATGCAATCAGAAGGGACGGGACAACATACAGCAAGCTTGCGGTGGGAACTGCAGCGTTATACAAACCCACGATTTGTTCAGGCAAAAAATATGCCAGCAGGATTGTATCTGTCCACTGAATAACGAAAAAGAAAAGTGTAACAAAAAGCAGCGGCACTGAAAACGCCAAAATTTCTGCGTGCGCCAGGACAGGTTTTACTTTCTGGGTTATGGAAAACAATTTTTTGTGAATCTTGAAAACCAAAAACAGGACAGCCAGAATGTTTGCCACCAAGAATGCGATGGCAATACTCTTAAGCCCGTATCCCAAGACTATCAAAATTATTGTGAGAACCAAATTTCCCAGGGGAAATATTATGTTATTGGCCATAACAGGGTACACTATATTTTTGAATCCCTTAGAAATGCTCATGGAAATCTGCAAAACAGCCAGTATTGGAATCGCTATCGCAAATATCATCAGCGTGGAAGCCATTCCGGGATTCTGGAACAAATCCGCAAGATTCTTTGAAAAGATTAACAGCAGGACAAATAAAATAATCCCGAAGACAGATGCGTACTTTGAAACAAAAAGTATCAGCCCCTTGGTTTTTGATTTGTCCTTATTATACAAAGGAATATATCTTTCCAGCGCGCTGGGAGTCCCAAAAACAGCAATTGCAGCGAGTATGGACACAACAGCAAGACAAACTGAAAAGATTCCGTATGCTTCAGGCCCAAGCCCTTTTGCCAGGATAACCCTGTGGGTGTATGCAAACAGCTTAGAAAGTACAGTCCCAATAAGCACGATTAATGCGCCTTTTGCGACTACTTTCAAGTGTTCGGACATTAAGGAGTGAAGACTTGTTGTTTTTTTAAGTGTTTGCCCGTGATAAGAGCGACAAAAAGCTTTAAAAGTAATATATTGTCATACTCTCATATGAAGGAACGCATAACTATTACTCTTGACAAGGACATAATGAAACAAGTTGACTCACGAGTCGATGGAACTAAAATAAAGAACCGCTCGCATGCTGTTGAATTCTTTTTGTCAAAGGCGCTCGGCAGCAACACGATAAAGACAGCATTCATACTTGCGGGCGGAAAAGGAACCCGACTAAAACCATTCACGTATGAAATACCAAAGCCCATGATTCCGGTGCATGGCATGCCCATACTCCAACACGTTATTGAGCTTTTCAAACGATATGGCATAAACGAGATTATAATTTCCATAGGCTACAAAGGGGACAAAATAAAAGAGTATTTCGGAGACGGAATAAAATTTGGAGTCAAAATAAGATATATTGAGGAAGACCCAGATGTCCCGCTCGGCACAGCAGGGCCGCTGCTTCTTGCAAAGGAATTTCTGAAGGAAACGTTTGTGATGACAAATGCGGATGAGCTCAAGGATATTGACCTGGATGACATGTACAGGCTGCACAAAGAGAGCAAGGCAATGGCGACAATCGCACTGACAACTGTTGAGGACCCGAGTTCGTACGGAGTTGCGCGCCTGAAAGGCAGCCAGATTGTTGAGTTTGTGGAGAAACCGCGCAGGGAAGAGGCGCCGTCAAAGCTGATTAATGCGGGGCTTTACATACTTGAACCTGAGATACTGAAATATATTCCGGACGGAAAGAAAGAGGTAAAGATTGAAAATGATGTTTTCCCAAAGATTGCAAAAATGGGGAAACTGTTCGGGTATCCCTTCTCAGGGCAGTGGTTTGACACGGGAACACCAGAGAATTATGAAAAAGCAATAAAAAGGTGGCAGGGGTTAAAATGAAGATACTGATAACAGGGGGGGCTGGATTCATCGGCTCGCATCTGGTGGAGAAACTTTCAAAGGGCAATGAAGTTGTTGTTTTTGATAATTTCTCCGAAGGGCGCGAAGAGTTCATCAAAGGTTTCAAGTGCAAAATAATCAAAGGAGACATCCTTGACAGAAAAGCAATCGGGGATGCGATGAAAGGAGTTGATGAATGCTACCATCTTGCAGCGGATTACAGGGTAAAAGAAAGTTATGACATTCCTGTCAAGAATTTTGAGACAGACTGCGCAGGCAGCGTAAATGTGCTTGAGGCGTGCAGGAAAAACAATGTAAAAAATTTTGTGTTTACGTCAAGCTGTGTTGTTTACGGCATCGCTGACATGCCAACACCCGAGACAGCGCCAATACGCCCAATAAGCAATTACGCCGCTGCAAAAGCGGCAAGTGAAAATTACATCATGAGCTACAGCCATCTTTACGGGATAAAGGGAACTATACTCAGGTATGCAAACATAATCGGACAGCGCTCAACACACGGAATCTGCTATGATTTTTACAACAAGCTGAAAAAGAACCCGAAAGAGCTTGATATTCTCGGGGACGGCAACCAAAAAAAATCTTATCTGCATGTAAAGGACACTGTGGACGCGAGCATTTTTGCAAAGGAGCATACAAAAGGGGGATGGGATGTTTTCAATGTGGGCAGCGAGGAGCAGATAAGCGTGAAGGATATCGCAGGGCAGATTACGGGGTTTATGGGGCTCAAGGACGTCCATTACAGGTTCACTGGCGGAGAAAAAGGCTGGCCAGGCGATGTTCCCAGGATGCTTCTTTCCATTGACAAAATGAAAAAGCTTGGCTGGAAGCCAAGATACAACATAAGAGAAGCAATTGCTGACACGCTGAAATACCTGAAGGAGAACTAAAAATGTTTACAATTATCATGCCTGCCTACAACAGAGAAGCGAGTCTTGAGGAAAGCGCAGTTAAGGTCAGCGCATGCCTGCAAAAGAATTACAGAAATGGCTGGCAGATGATTATTGCTGACTGCGGAAGCACTGACAAGACAACAACAGTTGCGCGCAGGCTTGCACGGACAAACAAAAGAATGAAGGCGGTGTGCGAAGCATCAATGGCAAAATCTTTCCGTAAATGCACGAAATTTCTGAAGGGGGACGCTGTTGTAATCAAGCCGGAGCTCGCAAATAATGCTGAACAGATTAAAACGATTATCAAGCTGTTTTCAGACAGGACAAGCGGGCCTGACATTGTAAACGGCTCGCGGTTTGTAAAGGGCGCAAGATATCCGTCATTCGCAAGGAAGCTGATATGCGGATTTTACAATCTCTTTGTACGGCTGGTGTTCAAAACAAAGAAACTTGATTACCAGTGCGGACTAAATGGATTCAGGGAAAAAGTGTTCAGGCACCTTTGTGTTGCAACAAAAACAGAAGGCATGCTCTGGCTCACTGAAGCGCTTATCAGGGCCGCGAGAATGGAGTACGACATAGCACAAATCCCTGTGGACTATGAGCACAGGTGGCGAATAAATCCTGGCGCACTAACCAAAACGTTTAGGGAGTTATTTGAGATAAAAAGGAGCGTGAGATTATGAAAGCGGTTATCCTGGCTGGAGGTTTTGGTACGAGGCTGCGTCCGCTGACATTTGCGCGCCCGAAGCACATGCTTCCGATAGTTGACAAGCCCATGCTTGAACACATAATTGACTACCTGGACTCTTTCAATGTATTCGAAGAAATAATAATCTCGATAGGGCAGCAGGAAGAGTTCAAGATGATAATTGACTACTTCAGCAAAAAGAGATACGCTGCGAAAGTAAACTTCCTGATGGAAAAACAGAGGATGGGCGGAGTCGGGGCTATAAAATATGTCCTGGACAACAAAGAGATAGACGAGCCATTCCTGCTTTATCTCGGAGACAACATAACCGACTTCAACCTGAAAAAGATGATTGCGCTGCATAAGAAACACCCTGCAATGGCGACAATCGCACTGAAAGAAAACCCCGAGCCATGGAAATACGGGGTTGCTGTGCTGAAAGGGGACAATATCCTAAAATTTGTTGAGAAGCCTGCAATCGGAAAAGAGCCGAGCAGGCTTATTTCAACAGGAATATACATTTTTGATTCAAAAATAAAAAGTTTTTTGGACTACAATTTCCTGGACTCAACAGGCATGCTTTTTCCGCTTCTGCTGGACAGCGGGCACAAGATTAACGGGTATGACATAGGGAAATCTTTCTGGGTGGATGTCGGGCGTCCTGCATCATACCTTGAAGCAACAGCATATGTGCTTGAAAAATACAAGATGGACAAATGGATTGAGAAGGGCGTTGAGATTGGCGAGAACACAACGTTTACAGGAACTGTCGTGGTTTACAACAACGGCACAAAAATAGGTAAGAACTGCTTCATCAAAAATTCTGTGATACTGAGCAACAACAGTATAGGGGACGACTGCCATATTGTCAATTCAATACTGGACACTGACTGCAGGATAGGGAACGGCGTGCATGTCTCCACCACACTTGGAAGGGGCTCTGTCATAAACAAGGACTTTGAGGATAAGTAAAGTTATTTTTCAGCTACTACCAATATGCTTTCCATGCCTAACGGCATCTTGTTCAGCATCTTAACAGGCAGTTTGACATATTTTGTCAAAACAGAATCGCCTTTCTTGACATCTATCACTTTATAGCCGACATTGCCTGCCAGCCCAGCCAGCTCTCCGGCAGAAAATTCGTGAACGTGCTGCTTTATTTTTAATTTTTTGGAAATCTCAGCGCTGTAGTGGTGTATTGTATAACGCTCCCCGCCAATGAACAATTTTATCAAGAACAGCTTCAATGCTTCGGGAATCAGATATTTTATCGGGAAAACGACCCACCTCCACCTGTTTGGTGTCGCTATAAAAACCCTGCCGCCTGGCTTCAGTATCCTGTATATCTCCTTCAATGCGCCCTTAGCATCTGGAAGATGTTCTATGGTTTCAAACATTAAGCAGACATCAAATTCAGAATCCTTGAACTGTGTTCTTTTGGTGATATCCCCTACAAAAAACCTTGAGCCAGGGAATAACAGCCTGGCTGATTCTATCGCATTTTTAGAAATGTCTATGCCAACAAATTTCCTGATGCCCAGCTCAGACATTTCATATCCATGCCCGCAACCGATAGAAAGCACCTTGCAGCCTTTTTTAAAATTTTTAACATACTCGTTCCGGATGTAACCATAATAAAATCGTTCATTAAAATCCTTTTTTGTGATGTGTGCCTTTTTGTCCTGCTCATAAAGGCTGTCGTACAGCTGGGCATATTTATCTTCCAAATGCATCCCTCCGGAGATAATTTTTAATAGTTAAAAGACTTTTAAAAAGGTTATGACAACACTGAAAGAAGAGCTCAAAGGAAAGATTTCTGACAAAGAACTTGAACTTGTTAAAAAAGGCTTTGATGTTATCGGAGACGTGGCTGTGCTTGAGATTCCTGACGCGCTCAAGAAGAAGGAAAAAGTAATCGCAGAGGCTGTGATGAGGCTTTATCCGTGCGTGAAGGTAGCTGCGAAGAAAATCGGCGCGACAAGCGGAGTGGAACGAATACGAAAAGTCAAAGTCATTCTAGGAGAAAGGCGCACAGAGACGCTGTACATTGAGAACGGGTGCAGGTACAAGCTTGACATCAACAAAGTCTATTTTTCGCCGCGCCTGGGAAGCGAACATTTGCGCGTTGCTGAGCAGGTTAAGCCGAAAGAAACTGTTTATGACTTGTTCTGCGGGGTTGGGCCGTATGTTATCCCATGCGCAAAGCGCGGAGCAAAGGTATTTGCAGTTGACATAAACAAGGACGCCATAAAATACCTTGCTGAGAACGTAAAGCTCAACAAAGTCATGGACAAAGTTGATTTTGCCGCTGGAGACTGCAGGAAAGTCGCGATGAAAAAGGAGCACAGGGGAAAAGCTGACAGGGTGATAATGAACCATCCGAGCGGAGCAGACAAATTTTTGGATGTTGCGTTCTATGTCGCAAAGAAAGGCGCAGTCATTCACTTTTATTGTTTTCTGAAAGAAGATGAGTTTGATGCAGGAATAAAACTTATACAGGCGGCTGCGAAGAAAGCAAAACGAAAGATTAGAATTCTTAACACAAAAAAATGCGGACAATGGGGGCCAAGAATCTGGCGCTGCGCGATTGAATTTAAGGCAAATTAAGCATTTGTTTTAGTCCAGATCTTCCCAGGTCAAGCCAGTATTCATTTTCTTTGGGCGTACCAAGCCCTTTTGCTTTGCCATTACTTCCACCAAGAATGTGCATTGCGTGCGCTAATTTTATGTATGTTGGCAGTGCTGTTAATTCTTGTTCTGTCAACTTAATATTTTTCTGATATTCTTTTAATGCAATATCAAGATTGTCCTTGCTTTTTGATTCGTTTTTTGTGTCAAAAAGCAGGTTACATGCTAAAACTGCTAATTCCTGAATTCGCGGGTAATAGTTTGAAACTGCAAAGTCGATTATCCATAATTGGCCTTTTTTGTCTTTCATTACATTAGTTGAGATTATATCGCCATGCACAAAACAATGAGGCAATCCCTCGAGGTCAAGGCTCTTGAATTCTTCTATTAGGGGTTTGACTAAGTATGTATCTGGCTTGGACATGAATTTTCCTTTTTTCTTGTATTCTTCAAGGAAATTAACGATGGCCCAAGAGTCATAAACAGGTTTTGGTTTTATGTCGATTGAGTTTATCAGTGCAGCTTGTCTAGCAAGAAATTTAATCTCTTTTGGGTTTAGGGGTCCGTTAGATTCATACAAAGTTTTTCCATCAATAAAGTCCATAACGCAAAGTCTTAGGTTAGCGTCATTAACTTTCAATTTGCAAAGGTATCCTTGTTTTGATTCCAACAGTCCTGGTGTTTTTATTTGAGCTTCTTTAGCTTTCAACATTACATCAACATATCTTTTGCAATCTTTGTCAGTCCTGTAGTCCCAAAAAACTTTTACGAAATATTTGCCTTTTGTTGTTTCCAGAGAAAAATTAAAATCTTCATAACCCATAGCAACTAAATTATTAGATAAAAACTCCTCGAGATTGAACTTTTCACATACTGCAAGAGATATATCTTCTAATCGTCCATTGTATTTAATCCGTTTATACTTCTCATTCATAGTCCCAGCGCCTCTTTCTCCATAAAATGCAATTTTCCTGGAATTACAAGAATGTGCATTGGCGCTCCGAAGCCAAAGTCAAGAAGCTCGGCAATTGTTCCTGCCTTGATTACCTGATTTTTTGAACCTACCCTAGCGAATCCGACTGCAATTGTATTAAGACTGATTTCTTTTTTTCGCTTTGCTGCGATTTCAAGCAGGACGCGCAGAGCATCATTTACTGTCATGAACTTCTTTGCCTCGGGATGCAAATCAAGGAAAACAATCGTGTGCGCGTTGTTTTTCATATTCTCGACAATGACATCGTAAAATGACTCCGGCTTGAATTTGTCGGACCAGAAAGGTATCGAACAGGACTTTCCAAAACTGTAATTAAAAAGCCCGGACTCACATACTGCACTGAGAATTGAAGAAGCGTGAATGATTTGCGTCTTTATCTTCTGCTTTTTCGCCTCCTGGATGATTTCAATATGAGTTGTTGCGACAGAAGGGTCGCCTCCAATCAGAAGAGCCACATCACTTTTTTTCGCCTGAGCCATGAACTTTTTGTCCTGCTCAACAGCTTTTCTGTCAAGAACTGTTATGGGTTTTCCAACCAAAGCGCTGATTTTTTCGGGTGTTGTGCCCAGCATTACTGAGGTATAGTTCTCAAGATAGACAAAATCGCATTTCTTCGCTGTCTCAAGCCCCTTGACTGAAATATCCTTCTCATCCCACAATCCAAGCCCGATTAAGTAAAGAGTCATACAAACCAATATAAACAAGCTATTTTTAAGTCTTCTTATGAATGTGCTAAAAGGCGATTTTCACACCCACACGAAATATTCTATCGAGCCTAAGTTCGGGCTTATATTTGAGATACGGGCGCTGCACGGGCCAGAACGCCTTATCAAGACAGCGATTAAAAGAGGTTTGACTTCCCTCGCAATAACAGACCACGACAACATAAGGGGCGCTGAAATCGGGGAGCAGTACATCAAGAAGCATAAAATAGAAAATTTCACCCTGCTGAAAGGAGAGGAAGTAAGCACAAACAAAGGGCATATGATTGGAGTTGGGCTGGAAGAGCCAATAAAGCCCGGGCGTTCCCCGCAGGAAACTGCTGATAAGATAAAAGCGCAGGGCGGCGCAGTGATAGTCCCGCATCCGTACACCCATTACGGGATAAAAGAATACACTGTAACCACAAAAGGCATTGACGCAATTGAAGTTTTCAACACGTTCTACTGGTTCAATTCCATGCAAAAGTTACGAACTAATTTTTATCCGAAGTTCGCGGAAAGGCACCATCTTGGGCAGGTTGCAGGCACAGACGCACATACGCTGGGGATAATAGGAAAAGTTTACACAAAAATAAAGAGCGAACACGGAGTGGACAATGTTGTCAAGGCGGTTAAACAGCACAATACTGAATGCGCACAATACACTACATTCCTGCGTTCTGTCAGAGCTGTGCTAAAAACAGCAGGGCTTTTCCCGCTGTTCTGGCGGCCAAAACCAAAAATAAAGAAGGCATAAACCAATGATATTTGAGCTGATTGTACTGGGACTTGCATTTGTTGTCCTGATAGTGGCGAGCATCAATGACTTGAAAACGCGGGAAGTCCCTGATTATGTAAGCTACATGCTGCTTGGAATTGCAATAATCCTGCGGCTGCTCTGGTTTGTTGCAGAAGGGAACGCAAACATAATTCTCTGGGCGCCAATATCCTTCAGCGTATTATTCTTATTTTCATACCTGATGTACAGGGCTGGACAGTGGGGAGGCGGCGATGTAAAAGTAATGATGGGACTGTCAGTCCTGCTCTCGTGGTTCCCGTGGGGAACCCTGCCTTTCTTTGTAGATTTCTTTTTGAACAGCCTTATTATCGGAGCATTTTACGGATTAATTTCAGTCTGCCTGATAGGAATACTCCACTGGGACAAGCTCAGAAAACAGCTGCTTACTGTCGACTATGTGCTGCTGCCAGCAATTGTAATCGCAGTAATACTTGTTTTTAGATTTGTCCCGCTTTTGTTTGCAATACTTATATCACTCATCATTGTTGCTGTTGGGCTGTTCAGGTATTTCAGGGTGATTGAAAGCAATTTCCTCAACAAGGAAATTGATGTTGAACAGCTGACAGAAGGCGACTGGCTTCTGCATGATGTAAAGGTTGGCGGAAAAAATGTTGTCAAAAAAAGAGATGTGGGGCTGCTTACAGAGGACTTGAAAAAACTCAGGCAGCTCAAGAGGCAGGGCAAGCTGAAAAAAGTCAGCATAAAAGTCGGGATACCTTTTGTGCCTGCATTTTTAATATCGCTTATAGTAACGCTCGCATTTGGAAATGTTCTCCTGAGAATTATGAGCTATGGATTCAGCATTATCTAACCTTTCTCTTAACAAGAGAAACGTTAGCGAAAGAGAAGCGAGTTATCTACCAGTAGCCGCCTGTTTTTTGGCGAAGCTGATACACTGGAGACTCAGCTGGTTTTTGCGGAGCTGGCTGCTGCGGCATCTGCTGCTGTGCAGGAGCCTGATAAACAGGAACCTGCTGCTGAGGCGCTTTGATGAAAGCGGATATCCTGGTGCGAAGCTCGGAAAGTTTTGCCTCATCCATTTTCTGTGGGTCCCAGACAAGATGCACGCTGTCAGACTTGTACCGCGGGATAATGTGAAGAATCACGTGCGGCACACGCTGCCCTGCTGCCTCGCCCATTGAATGAAGAAAATTGACGCCTTCTGCGCCAAACTCAAGAAGAGCAAGCGAAAGAGCGCGGGCGATTACAAAAAAATGCGAGTAATCCTCCACGCCCATCTCCATTATTGTCCTGAAGTGCGCTTTTGTAGCCAGCACAAGATGCCCCGGATTTGCGGGGTTTATATCAAGAAATGCGAAGAACTTCTCGTCTTCATACACCTTTTGGCTCGGAATTGAACCCTGGCTCAGGGCGCAAAATATACAATTTTCCATGTGCATAATAATAAAATAGCTTAATAAAAAGCCTTTGCTTGAGATAGATTATGAACTACAAGTTTTTGAAAAACGAGCGCGCAATGATTGCAGAAGACTTCCTTGTAGTCTCTGACCTGCATATCGGATACAAAAAAGAGCTTGAAGCGCGCGGATACAGCATCCCGAACCAGATGAAAGATTTTGTCCGGAGAATAATTGAGGCTGCAGAAAAAGAAAAAGTGAACAAACTGATTATACTCGGAGATGTCAAGCACAAGGTGCCCGGGGTGGCGCAGGAAGAAAAGTATGACATACCTGACTTTTTCTATGGGCTCTCAAAACATTTTGAAAAGATTGTTGTGATAAAAGGCAACCATGACGCGCTGATTGAGAAAATGGTGCACTTTGACAATGTTGAGATTATTGACGAATACATTGTTGGAAAAATCGGATTTGCCCACGGGCACAAATGGCCCAGCAGGGAATTCATGAAAAAGTGCGAGATGATTGTAATTGGGCACAGCCATCCAGTGTTCAAGATAAAGGACAGCATGGGATACTCCCATTATTATCCGTGCTGGATGGTGTGCAGGATAAAAAAAGCGGGAATCAAGCGGTACAAAGAAAGCAGCGTGAAAAATGTGATTGTTGTCCCGCCGTTCAACCAGCTGCTGACTGGAATCAAGAACCTAGCAGGCGTTTTTGCAAAGGCGCTGCGGATTGAAGAAATCTTTTTGCTGGACTTGACGAAAGTCAGGTAATTATTCTTTGCCGCGCAGATACAATCCGATATCCATCAGGTTGTTGATTACCTGGACGCGGGACTTTGACTTGAAATCCCCTGTAACAATTCCTACACCCAAAGGCTCGTGCTTCTGGTTGCAGACAACCACTGTGTCTCCTTTTTCCAGCGTCTTGTCATAGGAAACAATCACTTCGCTGTGAAGGTTCCTGCCGTAAAGGAATTTCTGCTCTGCGCTCCTGTGGATTACAACCTGATGATAGTCTGAAATCCTGTTATACTCGGTTATTGCGGGAAGGCTGAACCTGATATCATCGTTGTGGTATTCCCCGAAGAAAAGCCCCATCGAGGAAGGGTGTTTTGAAACCATCAGTTTGTAAGCTTTGAAAATTTCGTCTGAAACAAGGAATATTTCCTTCCGCTCGCCTTCGGATATAACCACATGCCTGCCATGAAACAAATTTGAGATGCCCTTAAGCTTTGACTCGGCAAGCTTCATGATTTTTCGCTCTTCAGACGGGTTTGAATAGTAGTTTGACATAACTTTTAAAGCGCAGTATGATTTATAAGAATAATGAAAAGGGATGTTTTGCTCAGTATCGCAGCAATCATAAGCATGGCGGCTGGTTTTGTACTTTTTATTATTGGCGCCAGAGAGATAGCTTTGGTGTTCACCCTTGTTGGAATCTTCATCTATCTATACATCCAAAGAAAAAATAAAAAAGAAGAATCAGCCCAAAACAGCTGATGACGGCTTGAACAATTGCCCCGCTTCTGCGCCAAGCTTGCAAGGCGCATTGGGCACTCCTGCGTCATTCTCAGTGCAGTCGCCATAATACCAGACTATGTTTCCTGCTGCATCAGTCTCAACTATCCTGTTGTTTGTTGTGTCTGCCACCAAAAATTTGCTGTTTTCTTCCTCTGCATAAGCCGGGCGGTTAAAGCCGGACAGCGTGTTTGTTTCTGCCCCCTGCGCGTCAACAGTCACGACTTTGTTGTTGTTTGTATTAACAATAAGGTAGCCTGAGCCTGACTTTGAAGCAAACATCGGGGACACCAGGCCATTTTTGTATTCAAAAACAGTTTCCCAGTTTTTTGTAACCTCAATCACCCTGTTGTTTCCTTTGTCTGCAATCAATATGTTTCCGTTCTCCAGTTCAACTGCTGAATTGGGAACATTCAGCTCGTTTACTTCCTTGCCTGCAACACATTTGTCTGTATTTGACATCCTAAAGCAACCATAAGTCCAAACAACTTCTCCGGAAGTTGTGACCTCAATTACACGGTTGTTTACGCTGTCTGTTATCAGAACATTTCCGTTTGACATCGGATATGCAAAAGTCGGAGTGTCCAAATCTTTTGAATATGTCCAAACAATTTCCTTGCCCTTGCTCAGTTCGATTACACGGTCATTTCCCTTGTCAGCGATAAGAACGTTTCCATCATCATACACTGCAGAGGTCGGCAGGTAAAGCTGGTTTGAACTTGCCCCGTAAGTGCATCTCCCTGAAACATAAATGTCAGTGCAGCCATACTGCCATGTAACTGCTTTTGTGTCCTTGTTTATCTCGATGACACGCTGGTTTTCAGTATCTGCAATCAAAACAAGACTGCCCGCGACAGTTGCTGCCGGCTGGGAAGGAGTTATCTCCACTCTTGTTTCGGTAGCAGGCTGTGTTGTCTGAGCCTCTTCAGCTGCCTCCAAATTTGGCTGCGTCTCTTTTGCTGAGCAGCCGAGAACCAAAATTATGACAAAGATTGTTGCGATGATATATTTTAATTCCATTTTTCACCCCACTGCTTTTAAAAAATAAGAGAATCAGGCTTTTTTAAGTTTTGCCATGAAAAAGCCCTGCGTATTGTGGCGGTGCGGGAAAAACCTTCCGCATTTTTCAAGGTATTTTGGATGCTGTTCATCAAAGAACTTGGTGAAGCCTTTTGATGCAAACTGATTTTTGAGATTAAGAACCTCGAACCCGAGCTTTTCAACCGCGTACTCAACCTGAAGCTCGTTTTCTTCAGGCGCAAGCGAACATGTCGAGTACAGAAGCACGCCTCCGGGTTTCAGAACTTCCTTTGCAATGCCAATAAGCTCCCGCTGTATGTCAGAATATTTTTTGAATTCATCCAGAACAAGGGTTTTTTTGCGTTCAGTGTTCTTTGAAAAAGTTCCTTCGCATGTGCATGGCGCATCAAGCAGAACCTTGTCAAACTTGACGCCCAACTCAACAAGCTCCTGAGCCTTGATATTAAGCAAAATTGTGTTTGTAACGCCGCATCTCTGGATATTGTTGCGCAGCGCCTTCATTTTTTCAGGATCGTGGTCAGACGCAACTATAATGCCCTTGTTTTTCATAAGCTGGGCAAGATGGGTGGTTTTCCCGCCTGGCGCTGCAGTCATGTCAAGAACATAATCCTTTTCAGAAGGCGAGAGCTCGATTGCAGGAGCCATGCTTGTGGCGTCCTGAATGTAGTAGTAACCCAAAAGATGTTCGGTTGTCGCCCCAAGCGAAGCTGAAGTAAGGTCAACAAAGAATCCCTCGTTGCACCAGTTCACGCGCGATAACCTGAATCCCTTGTGCTCAAGACGCGAACAGCAGGTTTTGATATCGGTGCGCAGCGTGTTTACGCGAATCGCTTTTTTCAGCGGCTCAGAATTCGCCTTAAGAAGCTTTTCAGTTTCAGACGTCCCGAACATATGGAGGTAGCGCTCTATAATCTCGGGATTGTAGCCGTACTCTTCAAACATCTGCAAGCCCCTCCTTAAGGACCTTAAGAACAATAGTTTTAACATCAACAGATTCGCGCTTTACATCTACAACCAGATTTGTGTCCTCTGGGCGCGCGTCCTTGTACTTGTCAATAAACGCATCAAAGTTATCAGACGGCACCCATACTGGCGGGCCGTAATGTTTCTGGTATTTTGAAAGCTCAAGGGTTGCAATCTCAAAATAAACATATATCCCCTTGTCGTGCAAAAAGCCGTAGTCGTAGACCTCAATTCCCTGGCGCTCAAGCTCAGAATGAATTTGGGAAACTTTTTTCTTGAGCTTTGAAAAGAATATGTCATCCTTCTCTTCAGTCTGTTTGACCTCTTTCTTTATAAAAAGAGTCCCGCGCTTTCTGCTTACAGCCTCAAGAGCAGTTATTTTCTGGGGTTTCTGGACAAAAAATTCCTCTGAAGGCTCCCTGAGGAACTTGCGTATTGCAAACAGGAGCACTGAAAATGTCTTGTAGTTCATTGCAGCTGCTGCATTGCGCGCCTTCATGACAGGGTCTATGACAATCATCGGGGAACTGAGCTTTGATTCAGAGAACAGCTTGAAAACATCGTTTGCATCCCCATAATGTTTTTCAATATCTATCAGTATTTTCGGCTGAAGATTTTCAAAAGCCTCAAGCATGTTCAGGAATCCTCCGTACTTTATAACGAGAAGCTCAGATACGTATCCTGAAAGCCCGGATATATAAGATTCTGCACCGTACACGCCCTGGGCTTTTGCAAATGCCTTGAACAGCCGTATCTGGTCTGCAATGTTGTTTATGCGGCTGTGGTTCCTGACATAAGCTATGTGGAACGGGGACGCATCCATGCTGTTCTTTGCAAACTCCGCCTTGTCAATTTTTAGGACAGGGACAAAATCAAAATCATAGCCCTTGTAGCACAGCTGGTAGTAATCGCGCGAGCCATGGGTTATTTTTGCAGTAGGAAAGACGGATTTTATTATGTTCCCGAGAAGCCCGCCAAGCGATGTTTCAGGATATTTTGTGCTGAAGCGCACGAAAATGTCAACGTCATGGGTTTCCCTGAGCCAGGTGTTTTTCCCTATGCTTCCGCCGACAACAACATCCGCGTCCAGCGACTGTTTCTTCAGCTCATCCTCAACCGCCTTTTTAGCAAAATTTATAACAGTATTCAACTTGTCTATCTCTGCTTCAGTCGGCACTATCTGTTTCAGCACTTTTTTGCAGATGTATTCAGCTTTTTCGCGGCTAATCATAACATAATAAAGAACAGAGGTATTTTAAAAACAGTATGCTTGAAGTGAATCAGTATGGTTTTCAAAACCCTTAACCCCAAGATAGAAAAATGGCTCCTGAAAAAGGGGTATGTAGAGGCAAGTCTTGCGCAGAAACTGGCTATCCCGCAGATTCTTGAGAAGAAGAACACGCTCGTTTTTGCGCCAACAGGGCACGGAAAAACCCTTGCAGCTGTGCTTCCAATCTTTTCTGAGCTACTTAAGGACCCTGAAGCGCCAGGAATACGCATGCTTTACGTGACTCCACTTAAATCGCTCAACAGGGATTTGTTCGACAAGATGGTGAACCTGGCAGAGGAAGTTGGTTTGTCAGTTGACTTAAGGCATGGAGACACCCCGCAAAAAATAAGGCAGCAGCAGGTTCAGGACCCTGCTGATGTTTTGATAACAACACCTGAAACTCTGCAGAGCCTGCTGAGCGGAAAGAATATTGTTGAGCTCCTGAAGAATATAGAGTATGTTGTGATTGATGAAATCCACGAATTATGCGAGAACAAGCGCGGAAGCCAGCTCAGCATTGCACTTGAGCGCATACAGAGATTGTGCAAGAAAGAGTTCCAGAGAATCGGGCTTTCAGCAACAATCGGAGACCCGCAGATGATTTCAAAATATCTCAGCGGGGGCAGGGAGTGCAGCATTGTTGATGCGCGCACTGAAAAGAAGTATGACATCCAGATTGAGCACCCAAAGCCAGACTCAACAGACAAAGAGCTTGCAAAAAAACTAAAAGTAACACCTAACGGCGCATTCTGCCTGCGAAGAATAAAGGAACTGGTTGAGAAAAGCGATTCAACGCTGATATTTGTGAATACGCGAGAAACAGCAGAGAGCCTTGGAGCGAGGTTCAGGAACTGGGCTCCGGAGTTTCCAGTTGCTGTGCATCACTCCTCGCTTTCAAAAGAGGTCAGGATAGATGTTGAGCAGAAATTCAAAGACGGAAGGATAAAGGCGATAATTGCCACATCCTCGCTTGAACTTGGGATTGATATCGGAAGCATTGATTTGGTTATACAGTACGGGTCGCCGCGACAGGTAACAAAGCTCATGCAGAGAATCGGAAGGAGCGGGCACGGGCTCGGCAGAACCTCCAAAGGCGTGCTGCTCTGCACTTCAATTGATGATTATCTTGAAGCATCTGCAATACTTGAGAAAAGCAAGAACTGGCTTGAAGAGCCAAAAATGCCGGAGAAACCGTTTGATGTACTGTCGCACCAGGTAGTCGGCATCTGCATGGATTACAATATTGAAAGGAAAAGCGCGACAAAAAAAGAAATGCTGGAGCTTGTGAAAAAGGCGTATCCTTACAGGAACCTTTCGGAAGATGAATTTGAGTCGCTGATTTCTGTGATGCGGGACATTTACCTGATTGGAGAAGAAAACGGGAAATATTTCCGAACGCGCAAAGGTTTGCTGTATTACTATGCTAACCTAAGCATGATTCCTAATGAGAAGAACTATGACGTGATAAGCGCGGAAATCAACAAGAAAATCGGAGTGCTGCACCAGGGATTTGTAAGCCAGCACATAAAGCGCGGGGTGGACTTCATAATGAAGGGCGAACCTTGGAGAGTCACAGAGTATGATGACGAGAAAATATTTGTTGTGCAGAGCAAGAACAGCGAGAGCGCAATTCCAAGCTGGGAAGGAGAGCTTATACCTGTGCCGAAGGAGATTGCAAACCTCGCAGGAGACATGCGCGAGAAGTTTGACTTTGATGATTTAAAAACGCAGAAAGAAAGATTTGTTGTGCCTACAAGCAAGAGATTCTACATGGAAAGCTACCAGCTTTACACGATAATACACTCGTGCTTCGGAAGCAAAATAAACGAGACGCTCGGCAAAGCGCTCGGGGTAATTCTTTCTGCAAAGACAGGAATAACAGTCGGCACACGCAGCGATGCATACAGAATCATTTTGAAAATGCCGGATTACGGACAGGAACAGGTGCTTGAGGCGCTGCAGGAACTTGAGCCTGAATGGCTTGAGTCAATACTGCGCAAGTCGCTGCGGAACTCCTCGATGTTCGAGTTCAGGTTCTTCCAGATTGCAAAGAGGTTCGGAGTGATTGGAAGGGATGCAATGTATTCGGGAACAACCCTTTCAAAAATGGTTGAGGTATATGCCAACACTCCGCTGTTTGAGGAGACAATAAATGAGCTGTTCAGGGAGAAGCTTGACGTCAAAGGAACAATCGAGCTGCTGAAATTGCTCAGAAGCGGAAAAATAAAACTGGAAACTTCTGCGGGCTATGAAATATCTCCGCTCGGCATAGAAGGGCTTGACTACACAAGCATCTCGCTGGTTAAGCCAAAGGAAAAAATAAAAGAAATCTACGAACTTGTGCACGAACGCCTGCTGAAAAGAAAGTTCTGGTTCGCATGCATGAAGTGCGGGGACATACTCGGCGTGTTTGCAGTCAGCAACATCCCAGAAGACTTGAAATGCAAGTGCAAGGCGCGCATAATAGGATTCATCCCTGAGAAAGAAAAGGACTTGGCGCGGAAGGTTCTGAACAAACATTTCAAGAAAGAAAAATTGGATGACGCTGAAAAGGAGCTGTTCAGGAAATTCAGCGAGAGCGCAGAGCTGTTCCTCAACTACGGCAAGAAGGCATGCTATGTGCTGGCAGGATACGGGGTTGGGCCCACAGTGGGAAAGCGCATCCTTGGAAAAATCCATAAAACTGATGACGAGCTTTTGCGCGACATAGTTGACGCTGAAAGGAATTTTGCAAGCACGAAGATGTTCTGGCGCTGATTACTTTTTGAAGTTGTCGCGGATTGGCTTTATGATTTTGATTAACTCGGATGCGACTGCAGCCTTCAAATCCATTGGGTGAAGCTTTCCCTGCACATATACGTTTTCCAACTCTTCATATGTTTTGAAAGAAATATCTCCGCCGAACTTTTCAGGGCGCTTTATGTCCAGCTTCCTGATGCGCGGGAAAATGATAAGCTTTGAAATCTGAAGAAGGGGATTGTCTTCGACCGCTTTTTCAGGGCAGTATGCACCGTTGATTGATTTTTTGATTTCCTCGTCAGTATCTGTTACATTGACTCCGGAGCCTGGAATTGATTTTGACATTTTTGTGCCAGGGCCTTTGAGCGAAGTTATCATGGGTGTATGCACAAAAACAGGTTTGTGATTCGTAATGTGAACTAATTCTCGCGCAAGCATGTGAATCTTGCGCTGGTCAATCCCTGCTTCAGAAACATCGCAGCCAAGAGCCTTGATGTCCTCTATCTGCATGAGCGGGTACCATATCTGGGATATTGTTGCGTTCTCCACATCGCGGGCAACTTCCTGCATGCTGCGCAAGCCGCGATTAATTGTGACTTCCTGCGCCATTTTCATTATCTCCAGCTGGTAGTCTTTGTCGAACTCAAAAGAAGAGCCCAGGACAACCTTGGCATCAAGCCCGATTGCCTTGATTGTTTTTTTCCAAGCTATAACGTTTTTCGCGATTTCATCCACGTTTCCTTTTCTGTTTAAAAGACCGTGAACATCGGCAAGAAGGACTATAACATTAAATCCGGCTTTCTGCAAATCAATCAGCTTGGTAATCGTGACAAAATTACCGAGGTGCATGCTTCCAGAAGGCTCGTATCCGCAGTAAACAGTCGGCTTTTTCTTTTTTGAAAGCAACTCCCTTAGCTCGTCCTCGCTGATTATCTCAGCTGTGTTCTTGCGGATTAGCTCGAGTTTTTCATTGATATCCATACAAATCAACATGATTTTGGAGTTTTAATTATTTTCCAAAGCGGCGCTGGCGGTTCGCGTAGTCCTTTATAGCGGAATTATATACTCCAGGAATAGAATCTGGGAACAGGGTTTCAGTGAAATAAAGCTCTGCATAACTCGCATCCCAAAGAAGAAAACCTGAAAGGCGCTGTTCGCCTCCTGTGCGGATTAATAAATCAACAGGGGGCAGGTCTTTCGTGAAAAGATTTTCCTTGATAAGCTCCTTGGTGACTTTTTTTGCATTGCTGTCAACAATTTTCTGGGCGGCATTGACAATTTCATCCAGCCCGTCATAACAGATTGCAAAGCGGATGAACTTGTTCTTATGTGATTTTGTGGCATCAACAGCATTCTGTATGGCTTCCTTGAGCTCTTTATCAGGAAGCAGCTCCCATCTGCCAATCACGTCTATGTTAATCTTTTTTTCAAAAATAATAGGCTCGTCAAGTATTTCTGTGAAGCCCTCTTTTAGAACATTGTAAAGGAAATTACGTTCTATCTGGGAGCGCTTTTGGAAATTGTCAAGCGAAAGAGCATAAAGAGTCAGATATTTTGTCTGGCTTTCTGAGTTCGCAAAATATCTAATAAGTTTCGAAAGTGCTTTTTTGCCTTCTTCATGGCCTTCCCATGGTTTCAAACCATGTTTTTGAGCGTACCTCCTGTTCCCGTCTAAAATCATGCCGATGTGTAATGGTTCTTTGTATCCCATAGTCCACCTTGATTAAAGATTTCCCCGCGGGATTATCCCGAAAATCTTTGAGTTCTGTATTGCATGCTCCTTGACTTCTTCAAGGGAAATTGAATTGACTGTTTCGATATCCTCATTAATGGCCATGTTGAGCCAGTGCTCCTTGATTTCCTTTGCTATGTCATCCTTGCTTTTATCGCCTGGGATAAGTATTGCATAGTACTTTGCTTTTCTGCGGACATTATCCACCTGCCCTGATATGACTCCCAGGGGGCTGAATGACACTCCGACTGCAATGCGCAGCTCAACATCTTTTATGAAATTCTTTTTTCCGTAAATCATGAATGCGCCGTGGGCAATGTATTCGCCGCTTGGAGCCTGCTTTGAAATCTGCTCGGGCTTTACATAGTAAACATCCGTGATTTTATCTGCCTGCCATGCCCTGGAGTGGCAAAGCGTGAATATCGCGGCTTCTTTCTTTTCTTCGTCAGTGGATTCTGCGCCGTTCTTGATTATTGTAAAAGGCGAACCTGGGGACTCTGTATGGAAGATTATGTCGCTGGGCTCTATGTATTTTTTGATTAAAATCTCGTTCTGAGTTGCATCGCGTCCTGCTATGACAAGCTTTCCTGCAGAAGTGTTGAACCAGTAAAACTTTTCGAACCATTCTTTTTCCCGCTTTTCTATCTTTTTGGGAGCCTCTTCCTCAACAACAGCCCCGACATCTGCTTTTTTCTGCCTGAGCTCTTCAAGGACTGCATTTGTTTCCGCTATTGCGGACTCAACACCAGGAATCTTTTCATCAAACTTCTTTGCCTTTTCATAAACCGCATTTGCATTGTCAGCAACACTGTGCGTAAAATCAATCTCCAGGCCGTCGCCAAAGTTAAGGACTACATGCCCTACACTCGGAAGGATTTCCCTTATCCATGATGCTTCCTTGTTGCCCTGCCTCTTTGCATTTTCTATCTTTTCGATTATCTGGCCCCACTCATAGCGCTTTTCACGGGCAGTCTGGAGAATATGAAAAACGTGGTTTATCTCATTCATGTGCTGATAGATTAAATCTGCTCTTGTCTTCATCTCAGCGGATTTCTGTCGCAGTTCATCAACATAGTCCTGGTGCTGCTTAAGAAGAAACTCGTACTTGGCTATTTCATGCTCGACTTCAGCTTCTTTTGAAAATATTTTCTTCTCTTTTACATAGTTTATATAGTACTCATCTAACGCTTTTGAAAATGTGTCAAAATATTTTTTGTTGTTGTCTTGATACACATCCAAATCAAAGGGCTGGACATCAATCGGCTCGTTGTTTTCGTCAAGAATTATCTGCGGCTTGAGCTCAGTTTCGCCCGCTTTCTCCAAGACATCACCGTAACTCTTCAAAATCAATTGGAATTCTTCATCAGTAACCTGTTCAGGCGCTTTTGCCTTGTCAATGCCTGACAGTTTGCATAATTCTTCGGCGTAAACTCCGCCTATTGAAAGAGCGGAGGCAAGCGACTTGACAATCTGGTTGCGTTCAGAACCCAGCACCCATGCCTTAAAATTTGAACTGTCAATGCTGCCCAAGTCCATCGCTTTCGGGGGATAATCATACTTCTTCTTCGGCTGTATTGAACGGTCTTTCCATACCTGCGCTTCCATTGGTATGAGAACATTGTACTCGTAATTGCAAAGAATCAAATTCCCCTTGCTGAACAATTCAACAATTAATATCATTGTTTCGTCGCCTTTCTGGAAAGTGAATTCTATTATCCGCTCGAATGGCGGCTGCCTAACTGCTGTGAGCCGGGCATTTGTGAGATACTTGCGAAGGAACATTGCGAAGTGAGACGGTGTTTCAGGAACCTCCTCTTTGTAGTTGGACAGGGCGACATAATTCGGGAGCGAGATATTGAGGATTACCTGTTTTAGCTGGGTATGGTAAAGCTGGATTACTAACTGTCTCCGACTGGGCTGGTATATCTTGTCCACCCTACCGTTAGCCAGGCTTGCCAGCTCCCGTACAAGGGCTCCTATTTCTAGATAGTTCATAGTGTCTTTCATCGAATAGTTTAAAAAAGCCAAGGATTTAATACGTTTGTATGGGGCGTACAATCCTTGAGTTTTACCCATTTGATTTTGACTATTCTGCAAGCAGAGACGGTAAAACTGTATTAAAGTTATATGGAACCACAAAAGACGGGAAAAAGGTTTTGGTTAAGGACTACTCTTTGAACCCTTATTTTTATGTGATAATAAATCCTGAAAAAACTGCCGAGGCTCTTGATTATGCGCTTAGGATAAAAGGAATGAACGAAGAAAGAGAGGTAAGTGTGCTGCAGGTTGATGTTGTTAAAAAAAAGCTCAAGGGAAAAGATGTCACTGCAATAAGGATTGAGGTGCCGCAGCCGTCAGACATTGCAGCAATCAAGGATGAAGTCAAAAGAATGCCCGGATACATTGAACGGGCTGAGATTGACATAAAATTTTACAGGCGCTATCTTATTGACAAGCAGATAACACCGTTAACGCTAGTAAGGGCGAGCGGAGAAATAGAGGAAAACCCAAAATATTCGGTTGAGTATGTCTTGCGCGCAGACGAGATAACACCTGTAAGCGAGGACACAATAGAACATCCAAAAGTCATTGCATTTGACATTGAAACTTATAATCCCTCTGGGAACCCCACCAGCGGAGTCAATCCGATAATCATGATTTCTTTTGCAGCAAGCAATGGCGTAAAGAAGCTGATAACTTGGAAACAATTTGCTAATGCGCCAGAATATGTTGAGTTTGTTGACTCGGAGCGGGAGCTTCTGGAAAGAACAAAACACTTCCTGAAAAATGAAAAGCCGGACATCATAACAGGATACAACAGCGACAACTTTGATTTGCCGTACATTATTGCGCGCGCTAACAAGTACAAGATAAAAATGAGTCTTGGAGAGGACGGAAGCGAATTAAAACTTTTGAAGCAGGGACTCGGCTATGTCGGCATGATAAGGGGGATTGTACATGTTGACTTGTTCACTTTCATCAAAAACACGCTTGCGCCCACAATGCGGACAGAATCATTCAGCCTGAATGAAGTTTCAAAGGAGCTGGTTGGCGAAACAAAGATAGACGGGGTTGGATGGGAAGTCATGCACAAAATGTGGGATGCTGGCGGAGACGAAGTACGAAAACTTGTTGATTACAACATGCAGGACTCAAACCTCACGCTGAAGCTGTTCAACAGGGTGTCAAATATTCTTTATGAGCTTACAAAACTGGTAAAGCAGCCGCTGTTTGACGTGAGCAGGCTGACTTACGGGCAGTGTGTTGAGTGGTATCTTGCGGGCAGGGCGCAGAGATTCAATGAGCTGATACCAGGAAGGCCGTACAGCACAACCGCATGGATGAAAAGCTATGAAGGCGCGTTTGTGCTCGAGCCAAAGCCAGGAGTGTACAAAAATATAATTGTCTATGACTTCCGCTCGCTGTATCCTTCAATAATCGTGTCGCACAACATCTGCCCCACGACAATTTCGTGCGCGTGCTGCAAGGACGGGTATACCACGCCTGAAATAAACGGAAAAACATATTCGTTCTGCAAGAAAAAGCAGGGGTTCATATCGCATGCAATAGAGGATTTGGTGAACAGGCGCGCAAGAATAAAAGAGATAATGAAAGGCATGGAAAAGAGCGATAAGGATTACAGGGTGCTTTACGGCAGGAGCTATGCGCTCAAAACAGTTGCAAATGCAATGTACGGATATCTCGGGTTCTCAAAAAGCAGATGGTACTCGCTTGAATGCGCCTCAAGCATAACCGCATGGGGAAGATATCACATAAAGAAAGTTATAGAAGAAGCTGAGGGCGAAGGATTCGAGGTTGTGTACGGCGACACAGACAGCATCATGATTTATCTCAAGGAAAAAAGCATAGAGGACTCCAAAAAGTTCGTGGAAAAGATAAACAAGAAGCTTCCTGAAGGAATGGAACTTGAATACCAGGGATTCTACCCCAAGGGGATATTTGTCGCCAAGAAAAGTGGGGAGGGGGAGGGCGCGAAGAAAAGATATGCGCTTGTTGACGAAAAGGGGGAGATTACAATCAAAGGGTTTGAATTTGTGCGCAGGAATGTCAGCAGGATTGCAAAGGACACGCAGATGGCTGTGCTCAAGGCAATACTCGTGGACAATTCAGAGGACAAAGCCCTGCAGATAATCAAGGGAACTCTTGACAGGCTTAAGAGCGGAAAAGCAGACGCAGAAGAAGTCACAATTTACACGCAGCTCACGCGAAAGGTAGAGCATTATGACTCGGTTGGGCCGCATGTTGCTGCGGTGATAAAAGCGCAGGGAGACGGGGCAAAATTCGAGCCTGGGCAGATAATAAAGTACATTGTCACAAAAGGCGAGGGAAGCATTTCGGACAGGGCATATATTGTAAAGGATTTCAGGGAAAAGAAACTGGAATACGACGCTGAGTATTACATAAACAACCAGGTTGTGCCTGCTGTGGGGCGGATATTCGAGGTGCTTGGCTACTCAAAGGATGCGCTGCAGGGAAAAATGCAGACAACACTTGGCGGATTTTTAACAAATAAAAAGATTAATAAGAGCCAGAAATGAGGGGAAGATTATGGAAGAAGAGCTGATTGAGAAATACAAAAAATGCGGAAAAATTGCCAGTGAGGCAAGAGAGTTCTCACGGACATTAATCAAGGAAGGCGCCAAGACGCTGGACATAGCAAATGCGATTGAAGAAAAAATGATGAGTTTAGGCGCGACAGGATTCGCGTTTCCTACAAATCTCTCAATCAATTCAGTGGCTGCGCATTCAACACCCAGGATAAATGATGATACTGTCCTTAAGAAAGGGGACATATTGAAAGTTGACCTTGGCTGCCATGTTGACGGAATACTTTCAGACACAGCGTATACAGTTGAGGTCGGCGGACATGACAACAAAGATTTGGTTGACGCGAGCCATGAAGCTCTAAAAGCTGCGCTTGACATTGTGAAGCCTGGCGTAATAGTTTCAAAAATCGGGGCTGTGATTGAGGACGCGATAAAGCAAAAAGGATTCAAGCCGATTGCGAACCTTTCAGGACACGAAATCGGAGAGTACGAGCTGCATGCCGGAATTACAATACCTAATTTTGACAACAAAAGCAGTGTGGCACTTGAGGAAGGGATGGTTGTCGCCATTGAGCCGTTTGCAACAAACGGGTTCGGAAAAGTCATTGACACAAAAGAATCAGAAATATTCAGGCTCACAGGCGAAGAGCGCCCGACAAGACAGGCAAGCGCGCGTAAAATAATGCAGTTCGCTGCGGAGAGCTACCAGTTCCTCCCGTTCTGCAGGCGATGGATTGCGAAGAAAGTCGGCGGGTTCGGAATTGAGATTGGCATGATGGAACTGCTCAGGAACGGAATGCTTCACCAGTATCCTGTGCTGAAAGAAGAAAAGAACGGCATGGTTTCGCAGCATGAGCATACTGTGATTGTGCTGGACAAGCCGATTGTCACGACGCTATAACCCTCTTGGAGTAACTTCTGCAGGATTATCCAGCTCATTTGCCGGCTTTAGTTTCTTTATTTTTGGAATCTTGACTGCCTTTGGCTTGCGGGGAGCTTTGGCGTTTACAGTTTTTGCCTCGCGCTGTTTTGCTTTTTTTAGTTTCTCCTCTCCAGCCCCAACTTTTATTTCTACAGTTGGAACGGCTTCTGCAGGTTTTTTGTCCTTGTTCCACTCCTCCTTTGTCTTGCACTTGGGGTCAAGGCACATTGTGAACGGGCGCATTCCCTTTCGTATGACTTTTATTATCGGGGTTTTGCACTGTTCGCAAACCTTGTCAGTAGACTCTATTAATCCCCTTGCAGGCAAAGGAAAACCTGTTGCACAAGACGGAGTCCAGATTTTTTCCTTCCAGGAACATTTGCACTTGCCTTTTTGCCCGCCGCATACCGGACATTTGCACTTGCATGCAGTCTTTGTGAAGCCGCACTTTATGCATCTGGTGTAGCTTGAGCATCCGACAAAACGTTTTTTTGTGAATGGGCTGAAAAGAACCTTGAGGGTTCCGTCCGCGCACTTCGGGCACTTTCCAAGCTCCTGCTTTTTGTTCTTCATCTCGATGACTGCCTTTTCAAGGGCAAGCCCGATTGAAGACTCGTTCTGCTGGAACTCTTTTGAAATATTGCGGATAACAGACTCAGCTTTTGAAATGATTGTTTCCCTCTTTGCCTTGCCTTCCTCCACTTTTACCATCTGTTTTTCAAAGTCCCTTGTAAGGTCTTCAGAAACAAGCTCAGGCGTGAACTCTGCGAGAGTGTCGCCCACCTGCATTCCAAGAGTTGTCACTTCAATGCTTTTCCCGTCAATATATCCCCTGTCATAAAGCGTCTGCAGGATTGTTGCCCGCGTGGTTTTTGTTCCGAGATTGTGCTTTTCAAGCTCCTTTACAATCGAACCCTGCGAGTATCTTGCAGGAGGCTGGGTTTCCTTGCTAAGAATTTCTATTTTCTTTACTTTGTATTTCTCCCCCTTGCTGATTCCAGGCATCTCAATCTCATCGAGCTTCGCATACCTTCCGTAGAACTCCATCCAGTTTGACTGGAGAGTCTTTGAGCCTGTCGCATTGAATTTTTCTCCGTTAATATCAAAGATGACTTTTGTTGACTCGCGGATTGCCGGGTCCCCGAATGTCGCCAAAAATCTTCGGGCAATCATGTCGTAAAGATTCCGTTCTTCTGTTTTCAGGGAAGCTATGTCAGGAGGCTCTGAAGTCGGGTAAACAGCAGGATGGGCTGAATCCTCTTTCTTCCCCTCATTTGGCTTGAGCTCTTTTCGCGCAAGAAGTTTGTTGCAAAGTTTTGTGTAAGACTCTATCCTGCTCAGCTTCTTAAGAATGTCAACATATCCAATCTGCGGAGGGAGCTTCTGGCTGCTTGTGCGTGGATAGGAGATATAACCTGCTGTATAAAGGTTCTGCGCGATTCCCACTGTGCGCTTGGGAGAATAACCAAAGAAACGATACGCTTCAGTCTGAAGCGAAGTCAGGTCGAATGGATGCGGCGGGGCTTTTTCTATCTGCGTTTTGGTGACATCGTAGACAACTGCGTCACCTGATTTGCATCTGCCGTATGTTTCATCAACTTTTGGCTTTTCCCAGAACTTGTCTGCTTCATGGCTTGTAACAAGCTCAGGGTCTGTCTTTACCTGCGCTTCGATTTCCCAGAACGGGACTGGTACGAATTTTTCTATTTCTTTTTCGCGCTTGATAAGAAAATAAAGCATCGGTGTCTGCACGCGCCCCGCTGAAAGAACGTGATAGCTAAGAATTTTCCCTGCATGCTTGATTGAAAGCGTGAGCGCGCGGGAGACATTAATCCCCCACAAATAGTCTAGGAAGTGGCGCGTTAACCCAGCTTCAATGCGCGGGTAATCAAGAGTTTTTGAAAGGTTGCTGAATGCAGCCTCAAGGTCCTGTTTTGTAAGGGTGGAGAACTCCATGCGCCTTCCTTTTTCCTTTTTGAAAATAAAGCGCAGAACATTGTATCCTATTACGCTGCCCTCCTCGTCAAGGTCAGTTGCGATTATGAAATCTTCTGCTTTTGGAACAACTTCCTGGATTGTGTCATAATATTTCTTGGAGAATGCAGCCTTGTCGTTTATCTCAAAAGACGGAGCCCATTCAAGATTAAAAATTGGGTATGTCCAGCCTTTTCCAGAAACATCTTTCAACCCGAATATGTGGCCTACTGCAGGCACTGCAATGTATTCCTTTCCTGCGCGGTGGAACTGGAAATAAACAACTCCCTGGCCTGATTTTATGTGTTTAACTTTGTCTTCTGCCAAAGCATACGCTATTTTTTGCGCTGCATCCGGCTTTTCACATATCAAAATTGTTGCCATAACACCTCAACCTAATTTGAACTTTTCAATCGGCTCATAAACCGGGCCGCCTGACATAAGCGTGCTCTTAAAAAGCACAAGCTCAGTAACTTTAAAGCTTCCTATATTAATATGCTGTTTTTGTTTAACTTTTTCCATAAGCTCATTTTTATGTTCGTTTGATTTTAACCTGCAAAGCGTAAGATGCGCCTGGAATTCGCGCCCTTCAGAGGGGATTCCTATCCTTGAATAAGCTTTTTCAAGAGAGCCAGCGAGAGACTTGATTTCAGCAGTCCCTTTTTTCATCCCAAGCCAAATCACCCGAGGGGATGCCATTGACGGGAAAGCGCCGATATCCTGAATCTCGATTTCAAAACTTTTGGCTGCTGAAACCGCAGCCCTAGTTTCAAAAATAACTTTTTTCATCTCTGAATCTGAGAGATATCCGAAGAATTTGAGGTTGTAATGGAAGTTTTCTGCAGGGACCCAGTTGGCGCCTGCATCTGACTTCTTAAGCAGTGACTGGAGTTCTGCAATAGGTTTTGAGAGCTCAGAAGGCACTTCAATTGCAATGAACGCCCGTGTCTTTGTATCCATCATGTTCACTTATTTGAGCTTGAACACACCCGGCTCCTTTTTCAGCCCTTCTATAACTTCCTTCTTTTTCCCGCCGCCAAACAACCCGAATATTTTTTTATCTGGAGTTTGGGATTCTGAAGTCTTTTCTTTCTTGGATTCTTTCAAGGTGGTCTGCTTTGTTTGTCTTGCTTTTTCCAGCTCAAATGCCTTTTTTTGCGCAGCTGCTGACTTTGAACTCTTTTCTTCAGCAGGCTTTGCACGAGCGACTGGTTTTGGGATAAGTGAAGTTATTACTGACATCAAACCTTCCTTTCCCCCGGAAAACAAGAAGAATGTTACTGCAACACCTATAATCACCACTGCAATTGTCAATGGAATCCAGTAAGCCTTTACAAAGCTGATTGTTTTTGATATCGTATTTGAACCAAAGAAAGTGCAGTTGCCGCAGTCAGCCTGACAGGTAAGGCATGTTTCGTTTTCCCCGCACACGCCATCGCCACAGCTCAGGTTAACAATTTCAGAGGTTACTGTTGTTCCGTTATTCTCGGTAGCATAGCTTTCTCCTGCAGACACGTTCGGCGTAATCCGCGGCGGCGCATCCGGCGCTGTTATTGCAAAAAATGAAAAGCTTGATGTTGTTGCAGAGTAAGTGTACTCGCTCCCTTCTTTTTCAACGGTAGATGTTGGCATCGCCTCCCAGCTGGAGCCTGTATAGTGATACATCCTGACTTTTGAGGAATCATAATTGTTTGTTGTAAACCAGGACTGGGGCACCTTGAATGTCATTGTTGCAGAGGACACCTTGCCGTAAGCAGTGGTTGTAAATTTGAGATATGAATACACATGGTTCGGGGCAGCGACAATTCCTGCACTTGACGCGCTTGAACCAAGATTTATGAGCTCAATTGTTACAGGCTCCATTGCCTGGCTTAGCGTAAACACAAGCTGTGAAAGCGGAATATTTGTTGATGCGACACTCCAGGTTGTCGGCGTGTTTGCAGGGATAACACTCCAGAATGCTGTAATCTTATTTGTGGTTGTGGTATTGTTTGATGATGAGCCCCCGCCGCCAGTTGGGGAAGGGTCTTCGTCATCCGCAGCTGTTGTTGCAAAATTAAAGTACGAAGATGTGGGGCTTTCCAAGCAGTTGTTGAAATAGTCACAGCTGCATAAGCCATAGTAATATGTTGTGGACGCGGTGAGCCCTGTCAGTGAAAACAGATGGCTTGAATAAGTCAGGTCGTTTAAAATCTCCACTTCTCCGTCAAAATTATCGCTCCATCTTTCAGAAATTGAATCTGTACTGGATTTATTAGTCCACTCTCTGCAGTCTGTTAAGCTTACGCCCCCTGCCACTGAAGTAGATGTTGAGTAGTAAACCACTCCGTAGAAATGCTCATCAGAAGTTACTGTTATTTGTGCGCTGTCTGCATCTGTTGCTACAGCCTTGCTGACAGAGGGGCCTGTTGAGTCATTGATTGTAAAGTATTGCAATGAACTGTTCAGGTTTGCGCTGTCAGTGCAATACACTGTGATATTGTGCAAGCCATTTGATTTGACAATATATCCTATGAAGTAAGAAGTTCCCTGACGGGACATTGATGCGTTTGCCGAGCCATCAACAGACATGTTGCATGCCGTGGCGTCAGATGAAACAGTAATATTCGCAGTTAAGTTATATGTCTCTGTATTGGCAGTATATGCTGATGAATTCCGCGGAGAATTAAATGTTATCTGCGGGGGGGTTGAGTCGTTCTCCAGAACTATTGATGACAAGTGATTTGCATACACTGTTGTGTATGTGGTTGTGTTGTTGTAGCAGGAAGTTCCATTATATATTGTGCAGGTTGGGAGTTTTGTGCAGTTGCCTGTTACAGAGGTAATTGTGTCGACATCGCAATATTGCAGTGCGGTAAAGTTCCCGCTGAAATTAACAGATACGTTGTAAAGGCTGCTGCTGGAAATAAACTTTGACATATTGTAAACTGAAATAGATTTTGAAACGTTTGTCCCGTAGCTTTCGAACACTGTTCTGATTGACGAACTGTTCTCAGTAAGATTAAACACTGGATTCGCAGCCCATGTTGCATTCTGCCCAGGGAAGTTGAGCACAGTCAGGTTGAAGCTTGGCGTGCGCAAAGTCATGTTCATTGGAACTGAAATGTTCACAGACTCGTTATACGTAATATCCCCTGTTGAATTGCTCACTGTGATTGAGGTAGTTGTTGGGATTGAAAGATTTGTTGTGCGCGTCCAGTTTGACATGTTCATCAGGAAGAACTCATAGAATGTGAATACTGTTGAGTTTGTGTTGCTGAAAGAGTCGTTTGCATAGACTGTTATGTTCTGAAGCCCAGGGTACAACAGGTCAAGCGTTGCATTGACTGAAGACGCTCCAGTATCATCTGTTATTACAGCAGCGCCATTGTTCAGCTTGTACCAGGTTGTGTTTTTTGACAAGTCTGAAACTGTGTAGTTCAGCCACGGAGTCTGGTTATATTGCGGGAACTGGCTGGCATTCACTGTTATCTGCGGGTACTGGTTGTCAAGAGTTATATTTACATAAGCGGAACTAAGATTCCCTGCTGATGTCTGCGCAGAAACATTAACCATGAAACTCCCGTCAGTGATTGCCGAACTGTTGAAGCTGTAATACCATGTATCTGTGATTCCTGAACGATTCATGCTAACCCAGGGAGTTACATTTGCTCCGCTGGTGTTCTCAAGCCTGAACTGCACAGATGAGATTGCAGAGGTATTTGAATAAACAGACGCGTTTATCCAGAAGTTTGACGCGCTGAACCTCTCATCGTTTAAAGGAGAGGTTATGTTTATCTGCGGAGCCATGTCAATGGATACAATCGTAATGTTTACTTTGTCTGAGACATTCGGAACAACAGAATCATAGCTTGATGTTGCGTTTACATAGAACTCCCACTGTGAGTTAAGCTGTCCAGTTGCATTAATAATCCATGTGACTGAACAAGAATCTCCGTTCTGCATGTCACTAAGGCAGGAAAGATTTGAAAAGGTTCTGGGGTTCTGGCTGGTTGTAAAGAACGGCGTCCCTGCATTCATCGGCACTATGCCCTTCTGGGTGACATAATCAGCCATTGCAGCAATCGCAGCTGCAACATCTATGCGCGAGAAATTGAATCCGTTGCGAGTGTCATTAATCTGCTTGCCTGTTGAGTTAAGATAATCAACAATAGTATCCGTGTCAAGATTTGAGCCTGTCTTTGATTTGTAATATTGGTTCATCAAAAGGATTGCGCCTGAAACATGCGGTGTTGCCATGCTTGTGCCGGACATGGCTCCAAATCCCCCTGTGTACAAAGTTGATGTGATGCTATTCCCTGGCGCAAGCAAATCCAAAATAGACGCTGCATTGCTAGAAGCTACAACGACATCACTCTTTGTAACTGAGCCGACAGAGATTGCATTTCCAATGCATGCTGGAGCTGAAATGTTGTATGAGTAGCCATTATTTCCTGACGCCGCTACAACAGATATATCCCGCTCTGTTGCCAGGTTTATTGTATAAGTAAATATCGGGTAATGTGCTTCACAGTCTGTTGTGTTATTGAAACCATCCCCTCCTAAGCTCATGCTAATTACAGAAATATTGTATTCTTCAGCGTGGTCAATGCACCAGTCAATACCTGCGTAGATGTCTACACCCGGACAGACGTCCCCTGTTGAGTCACACGCTTTAACTGAAACAATATTTGCGCCGGGAGCAACTCCGCGATAAGTTGTGTTGTTTGAAACAATTATCCCTGCAACGTGTGTTCCGTGGCCGCAGTCATCCATAGGGTCGCTGTCATTATTGTAAAAGTCTGTACCGTTAAGATAAGCATGCGCGAGAGCGGGATGCGAGTAGTTTACGCCGCTGTCAATGATGCAGACTGTCTGCCCTGCGCCGGTAAGATTTCTGTTGTACCTGTCAAGCATGAGAGATGCATTTGTCGCATTTATCTGGCTCGTGCTGTTGTCAAGGAACAGCGAATATGTTTTTGATTTTTCAACCGCAACAACACCAGGGTTTGATTTTATCTCTCCAAGCTGTGCTGCAGTAAGATTAAGCGCGACAACACTCATTGACTTGTATGTCCGGATAACAGACACGCTTTCTGGTAACGTGTTAATGAAATTAGTTTCGGTTTCTTCAACAGTGTTTCTTCGCTCAGAGACGGATGCTGTTCCGAATGCGCCTGAAACAGGTTTCAGCATTACAAGATATGTTTCTGGCGCAGATGCGTCTGTAACAGCGGGTTCTTCTGAAAGCGCCGTGGTTTCTGAAGGCGCGGTTATCTCAATAATTGGTTCTAAAACTTTGCTGTCTTCTGCGATTGGCCTGACTTTTATAGGGTCAAGAAGCGCTGTAACATTTCCGCAGAATCCGTCATTGCAGGTTATGTTGACTGTAAATTCGAATGTTCCGTAGCGGGTTACATTCTTGCTGTCAACCGGGCTTAACAGCGCAGTTGACAAAGTTCCGTTTTCAGCTACAGAGAGCGAATAGTTTCCTCCGAATAGGCTTGGATCTGAAATCTGGATGTAATAAGTCCCGTCCTCAGTGCAGTCAAATTGTATTTTTGAAAGATAATTTTCAGCTGCTGTGTTTATATCATCGTGATAAGCAATCAATGTTCTGTTTTCGTCATATAGGCGCATGTAAGTATCTGCCACAGTTATGAAGCCTGTTTCGATTATGTAGGACGTGCCATTTGTTGCGTTGAATTTTGCCCAATCCTCTTCGCCTATCGGATAGAAAGAATGATTCTGCGAGGTTCCGTTTGTGTATACCCATTGCGCAATTGACATTGTGCTGTCAGGCTCAAAATCATCCCTGCCTGCTGTGCTGGTGTTGTTTGTTATTGTGATGTTAAAACTTCCGCCCACCTTGTAAGGATCTGAAACTGCAACGTACATTGTGGTGTTGTTGTACACGTCTGAAGCATACCAAACTATCCTTGACTTGAAGTTACCTGCTGAATAATTTATATCGTCATTGTAATTAAGAATCGTTAAATTCTCATCATAAAGATACATATATGTGTCAACGCCAGAAGCGCCTGATGTCTGGACTGCATATGTTGTTCCATTGATTGCCGTGAATTTTGCGAACTCAATTGTCCCTGTTGAACTGAAAGTAATGTTCACAGGTGTGCCGTTTGTATATGCCTGTGCAGCGGATACATTGAAGACAGACACAGAATAATTCCCTGAACGTGTATGTGCATCAATTATTCTCGCATAATAGTTTGTTGTGTCTGCCTTGAAGACAATCCTTGAATTTGTATTATTGAAATCTGAGCTGGCGAGTATGTCGTCATTGGCTGTGATGTAGGAAGTTCCATTGCTTCCGTAAAGCTGCAGGTAGGTATTTGTTAGCAAAGATGTATTAGCTGTCTCTACAACATAAATCTGCCCTGGAGTTGTAGTGAAATTTATGTAATCCTCATCATTTGTGAAATTTATGAAAGTGTGATTGTAAAATGTCCTGTTCGGGACTTGATTACCTGCACGGTAGTAGGCATTGTCAATTTCGAAGCGGTCGCCATCGCTTAAATTAAAGAAAGTGAAATTAGTTATTGCAACAGTGTAGCTCCCGCTTTTGTTGTTTATGTCCTGTATCTGCACAAAATAAGTTCCGTTCTCCTTGCAGAACCATCTTATAAGAGAGTTATTGTTGCTTGGGGCATTAATATTGTTGCTTATGCCTATAGCTATGTATGTATCAGAATCAACTTTTTCGTAAAGAGTTATTTGCGTATCTGTTGTGGCTGTTAAATTGCTGGTTTGGATGACATACGTTGTGTTGAAGATTCCTGTAAAATTAATCCAGTCCTCGTCTCCAGGGACATGAAAAGAATGTGTCTGAAAAGAACCGTTTGTGAAAATTGTGTTTGCCAAATCAGGATAATCATCAAGCTCGTATGAATCAACTGCAGAAGCCATTGTTGAAAAGCCTGAAGACGCCTGCGCGCTTTCTGCCCTTGGCTCTGGAACATAAATTATGGATTCCATCAGCTGCGGTTTCAACTCTTCAACGAACGGGCGCTCTTTTGAAATAGCCTGCGCTGGGTTTATTGACGCAATGCTTACAAACAGCACCGCAATTAAAAGACATATTATATAGACATACTGCCTCGCCATAGTATTGTTAGGAGATGGTTGGTTTATATTTATTTTGGTGGCTATTTCACTGGACAACAGTAAGTCAATGTTTAAATTAAACAGAAGTTTTACAATAGCATGGCTGAGGGGTTCAATACGGTGGAATGTTCTATGCACGGCATTCCAGGGCATATCTCTGTAATTGTAAGTGAAACCAATCCATCGCACATACAGCACATTAAAGATAATCTCCTTAAGGACAACCCGATGGTCAGCGCAGTCTATTTATCAGCAAAAAACTGGGAAAGCTGCAAAGAACTAAGCGAGTGGGCAAAGAAGAACAACCTGAAGACAGGACTGAGCGCAGACGAGATGGGGCTGGAGGATGTAAAGGCTGCGCTGGAAAGCGGATTTGTTGAATTTGTGCGGCTTAACATCAAAAAACACCCTGAAACAAAAAAGAAAGCAGGACTAATAAGAAGCTCTGGAATAAAACACGAGTTTGTTTTCGGGCTTGAAGAAAATGACTCAAGCAAGGCAGAGGAAGCCTATCTTTTTGTTTCGCCGTGCGATTCTTTTGTCGTGGAAGCACATCCAAAGCTGAAAGACGAGACTAAGAACCTTCTTATGGGGCTGGCTTCAAAATACAAGAGCATGGGGCTAAGATTTCTAAAATAGCGCTTTAGTAAGGGTTAAAAATACGCAAAAGTTTTATTAATTTGATACAGAATGATAGATATCAAAATTTTCAGGGAGACTCCTAAATTAATTAAGGAAAGCAACAAGAAGAGAGGGCTTGAAACAAAAGACATAGACCTGGTAATCAAGACTGATGAGGGATACAGGAAACTGCAGACTGAAGTGCAGCAGCTGAAGCAAAAAAGGAATGAGGTTACTGAGGACATATCAAAGCTCAAGAAAGAGGGAAAAAGCGCTGCAAAGCAGATAAAAGAGATGGGCAAAGTGGCCCAGGAAATAAAGGAGACTGACGAAAAGATAAGCAGGCTGTTTGAAGAAAGAGAAAATTTGCGTAAAAGCATTCCTAATATACTTGATGCAGAAGTTCCGCAGGGAAAGGATGCAACGGACAATAAAGAGCTGCGGAAATGGGGAACACTGCCAAGATTTGACTTCGCGCCAAAAGGACATGCTGACATTATCGAGGAGCTTGGGATAGCTGACATGAAACGAGCAGCCAAAGTCTCTGGAGCGAGATTCTATTACCTAAAGAATGAACTTGTAATGCTCAGCCTTGCGCTGCAGAAGTTTGCGCTTGACTTTCTGGTTAAAAAAGGATTCGCACCAGTGCAGACGCCGTATATGCTGAACAGGGCGGCGCTTGGCGGAGCTGTAAGCCTGAAGGATTTCGAGGAAAGCATCTATAAGATTGACGGCGACGACCTTTACCTGATTGGCACGAGCGAGCATGCCCTTGCTGCGATGCACCAGGACGAGGTTGTTGATGTAAGAGCGCCGATAAAATACGCAGGAATAAGCTCATGCTTCAGGAAAGAGGCAGGCAGCCATGGGAAGGACACAAAGGGAATCTTCCGCGTACATACTTTTGAAAAAATCGAGCAGTTCAGCCTGTGCAGGCCAGAAGACGAGAAAAAAGTTTTCGATGAGTTCATACACAACCAGGAAGAAATTTTTAAGCTGTTAAAACTGCCGTATCGTGTGGTTGCGCTGTGCAGCGGAGACATGGGCGGCTCAATGGCAAAGACGCATGACCTTGAGGCTTGGTTCCCAGAACAAAAAACTTACAGGGAGCTTGGAAGCACAAGCACTGCAAGGGATTACCAGTCAAACAAGCTCAACATCAAGTACATCAACGGGAATAACGAAAGAGAACACGTTTACACGCTTAACGGCACGGCAATGAGCGTGCAGAGGACAATGTGCTGCATAATTGAAAATTACCAGCAGAAGGACGGCAGCGTGAAAATACCTGAAGCCCTTGTGCCTTACATGAACGGAATAAAGGAAATAAAAGCGGTTAAAAAATGAAAACAGTTTTGAGATGGCTGAACAAGAGGGGAATAAGCACGGATGCGTTTGTTATAGTGCTGCTTGTAATCGGGCTTGCGGTTGCGGTTGGAATCCTGATTTATTTTGTAGTCAACAGCAAATCCGCAGCAACAGACATACTTAATCTTTCAACTCCATTGCAGGAGGCTCTTACAAAATGAAAGTCTATATCCCTGACACCTCCGCAATAATTGACGGCATTGTCTCAAAAATGATTGAGGAGAAGAAGATAAAGCCCGGCAAAATCCTGATTCACAGGGCTGTAATAGCTGAGCTTGAGTCGCAGGCAAACTTCGGAAAGGAAAAGGGATTCTGGGGGCTTGAAGAGCTGAAGAAGCTTGCAAATCTTAAGAACAAAAAAATAAAGATAGAATACGTTGGCGAGCGCCCGAAAGAATTTGAGATAAAATACGCGAAATCAGGCGAGATAGACGCGATGATAAGGGAAGTCGCGCTGCAGAACAAGGACATCATATTCATAACCCGCGACAAGGTTGACTCAGAAGCCGCAATGGCGAGCGGAATAAAAGTCATGTATATTGAGCAGATAAAAGAGGAAAAAACACTTACATTTACAAAATATTTTGACAAGACAACGATGAGCGTGCACATAAAGGAAGGGGCGCGCATTGCCGCAAAAAAGGGAAAACCGGGCGACTGGAAATTCGAGAAGATAAGCAAGGAAATCAGCAGCGCAGAAGAAGTTGAAACGCTGGCAAAGGAGATAATCGAGCATGCGCGCATGCGAATCGGGAACAGCTTCCTTGAGATAGAGCGAAAGAACAGCTACATCTGCCAGATTGAGGATTACAGAATCATAATAGCAAAACCTCCGTTCTCAGACGGCTGGGAAATAACAATTGTGCACCCTGTGCGAAAAATGGAAATGAAAGATTATAATTTGGACCCCAAAGTAATGGAACTCTTTGAAACAAAAGCAGAGGGCGTCCTTATTTCCGGAGCGCCTGGAAACGGCAAGTCAACATTTGCGCAGGCGCTTGCAGAATTTTACAAAGAGCGCGGAAAGATTGTAAAGACAATCGAAGCGCCACGTGACCTTTCGCTTTCAGCAGACATAACCCAGTACAGCATTGCACTCGGAACAATGGATGAGATACGGGACATGCTTCTGCTTGGAAGGCCGGACTACACAATCTTTGATGAAATGAGAAATCCGCCAGACTTCGGGATGTATGCTGATATGAGGCTGGCTGGAGTGGGCATGGTAGGAGTTGTGCATGCAACCTCGCCGATTGACTCTGTGCAGAGGTTCATCAAGAGAGTTGATCTTGGGATTATCCCCTCAATAATCGATACAGTCATATTCATACAAAACGGGACAATTGGAAAAATTTATTCTCTTAGCATGACTGTGAAGACACCAGAAGGAATGACTGAACGCGATCTTGCGAGGCCTGTTGTTGAGATACGCGACTTTTTCACGGGAGCGGCAGAGTATGAAATGTATACATACGGGGACACAACTGTTGTAATGGCTGTAAAGCGGCGCATAGAAGATGCACATAAAAAAATAGAACAGATGGTCGGGGTGCACTGCGAAGTCGAGATAAAAGGCGGGGCGGCGACTGTTTATGTCAAGCACAAGGATGTAAAGCAGGTAATCGGCAAGCGCGGAAAAAATGTACAGTGGATTGAAAAGGAAGCAGGAATGCCTATCCAAGTTGTGGGGTATTGAAATGTTAATCATAGTTACTGGCGTGCCTGGGACAGGGAAGAGCGAAGTTTCAAAGGCGCTGTCCAAGCTTCTCAAGGCAAAACTCATAGTTCTCAAGGAAATTGCTGTCAAGCGCGGATTAGTTTCGGGTTATGATGAAGAGCGTTCTGCAATCATAATCAACGAACGGAAGATAAGCTCTGCGCTGCGAAAAGAAATGAAAGACAACGGCACATATATATTTGAGACGCATCTCGGGCATTATGTTGACAAGAACATTGTCAAGCTCCTTGTAATACTCCGCTGCAACCCGAAAGTTCTTGAGCAGCGGCTTAAGAAGCGCGGATACAGCCCGAACAAAATATCGGAGAACACCATGTGCGAATACCTTGACACAATCCTTATTGAGGCGCTGAAGAACGGCTTCAAGAACAAGATTCATGAAATTGACACATCGCGAAAGCAGCCTGAACAGGTTGCGAAAGAAATCGCTGAAGTATTCAAAGGCAAAAAGCCGAAGGTTTACGGCAAAATAAGCTGGCTGAAATGAAAGTAGTCATTATACACGGAGCATACGGTAATCCTGAAGAGAACTGGTTTCCATGGCTGCGGCTTGAACTCCAAAAACTCGGGCACGATGTTGTAGTCCCAAGACTTCCAACCCCAGAGGGGCAGAACCTCAAAAACTGGATGAACATTATAAAAAGATACCAGATTGATGATAACACCATCCTGATAGGACACAGCATTGGAGCGGCTTTAATCTTAAGAATTCTGGAAAAAACAAGGGCAAAGGCTGCTTATCTGATTGCAGGATTCATTGGCGCGCTTGGCAATGAAGAGGTTGACAGCATAAATTCAACTTTTTTTGAAAAGCCGTTTGAGTGGTATGAAATAAAAAACAACTGCAAGAAAATAGCCATGTTCAGCTCTGATAATGACCCTTATGTTCCTGCCAAGAAAAGAGACGAGCTTGCAGAAAAGCTTGGGATAAAACCAATAATTGTCAAGGGCGCAGGGCACTTCAACGTAAAGGCAGGCTATACCAAGTTTGAATTACTGTTAAAAGAACTGCTTCATAATGATTGATTTTGCAATCGCGGTATTTTTCGGGCTTTTGTTCGGGGCGCTGGCGGGGATTGTCCCTGGAATGCATGCGAACTTTATCGGAGCGCTGATACTTGCGGGAACAGTTGGACCTTATTCTCTGGTAAGCATCATAATAATGCTGGTGTCATCGCAGTTCTTTGAGATACTGCGCGCGGTGTTCTTGTTTGTGCCTGAGGAAGGAAATGTCCTGGCAATGCACCCAATCTTCAAGTTCGTGAGCGAGGGAAAGGCGCTGGTTGTGCTGAAGCTGAGCCTGCTCGGGCTGGTTATTGCGATGCTACTCGGCGTAATACTTTCCCCTGCGCTGATTTTTATTATGCCTCCGGTGTTCATGTTTGCAAAAGATTATGCCGTGTTCTTTCTTGCAATCATCGCAGCGTTTCTCATACTGACTGACGAGCACAAGTTTTTTGCACTGTTAATATTTGCGCTGGCGGGACTTGTTGGATGGTTCGGGCTCGCTATGCTTAACCAGCCGCTGCTGATACTGCTGACCGGCTTCTTTGGAGTGCCGCTATTGTTTGAGGCAAAGGCTCACATGCCGAAGCAGATGATGCTGGAGTCTACATTTGTAGACAAAAAATCAATTGCGCGCGGAATCGGGGCAGCTGGATTGTCCTCCCTGCTGCTGACATTCATACCAGCAGTCGGGCCTGCACAGGCATCTGTATTCACGCGAAGCATCATGAAAAATGTCGAGGAATTCTTTGTTGCGATAGGCGCGCTGTCAGGGTTTGACACAGTCTTTTCAATGATTCTTCTTTATGCAGTCGGAAAGGCGCGGATAGGCGTGCTTGAGCAGGCTGGAAACTTTTTCACATTTGATTTCCAGACGCTTGTGCTGGCGCTTGTAATAACGTTCCTTGTGTCTATACTTTCGTATGTTGTTGTGCTGCGGCTTGGAAAATTCTTTGTGAAGCACATTGAAACTGTGAATTACAGGTGGGTTGGCATTGGCGTGCTTGTACTCATCTGCGGAGCCTCAATCTTTTTTGACGGCGCGCTTGGAATATTCTTCCTGGCAGCAGCTGCAGGAGTCGGGTGGCTGGCAAACAAGCTTCAGACAAAGATGAGCCACTGCATGGGCTCGCTGATGATTCCGACAATGATTAACCTCATATTTTAGCGATGTGCTCGTACTGTGGTTCAAATGCTGGTGAATTTATTAAAATTGTTTTAAATGTTCCCTCGAAATGATAATCTGTACTCTTTGGAATAAAGACAACGTCTCCAGGCTCTGCTATAAACGTTTTTCCTTGTTTTTTAATGATTAGTTTTCCTTCAAGAACATAATAGACCCTGTTGCTTACACTGTTCTTTGTGGTTTCAGAATGTTTTATTGCTTCACTAATCGCAACGCTGATGTCATCACTTGAATTTTTTGTAAGGAAATTAGTTACTTTATAAGTCTTGTTTATGTTTCTTGTAACCCCCTCATTTGCTTTTATCAGCTTTATCCCCATGGCAAATACAAGAAAGTCATATCTTAGAAAGCTTTTGCTGGTAGTCAGACAGCAACGAGCAGAGCTTTTGGGACCAAGCGTCAAGATGCTTTGGCTCTGCTGGATAATCTGCGTACAGCTTCTTTATTTTTTTGCTGAATGAGTATGCCCAGAAAAGGCGGTGAAGGGCTTTTCGTCCCTCGCTTCCTGCGAGCGCGAGCTTTGCAAGCTTTCCGAGAATCTTTGCTTTCTCGAAGTTGTACCCCTGGCCGCTGATGAGAGCCTCAATATCTGTGCTGTCAAGGACAATTTTCATGAGCAGGTTGATTTCCTCGTCAGAAGCGGTCTGCAGTGCGCGGGAGAAGATGTATTCAGCCCCCTGCTTGGAGCCACCAAGATTTTTTATGTAGTCCAGATTATACTGCCAAAGCTTGGAGTAATCTTTTGTTTTTATGAACTCTGCGACTGGCTCAGCAAGATAAAACGCCGAGTCCATTGAGTAGCGCATGCCTCCGCCGTGGATGGGGTCAACAGTTGAGCCAACATCTCCCGCATAGATAAGCCCGGTTGGTTCATTTTCTTTTACGTCTGCCAGTGACTCAAGGACATGGCGGATTGGTACGATTCCTCCGCTGGCATTAAAGCTGTCAGATGCATTGAAAAGCTCGTAATTTTTGAACAGTTCGGGATTATCCTTGCGGAACCTGTCAAGCAGTTCTTTTAGGCTTGTGTTTTTTGCTTCAGGCTTTGAGCCCTGAACGCCCAAGCCAAAGTTCACGAAGAGCTTGTTGTCTTTGAAGCCCAAGGGAAAATACCAGATGTATCCGCCAGGACAAATCCTTTGGTTGAGATAAATGTAAGCGTGTTCGGGGTTTATTGATTCATGTTTGTCAACAAGGATGCGCTCGCGATAGCAGACATAAACATCCTTGTTAGCCAAAGATTGCCCTGCTGGTGTTTTGAAGCGGAACGCTGACATGCCTGTCGCAACAATGACTGCTTTTGCATAAATTGGTTTTTCATTGATTACTGCGCCGTGAATTTTGCTGTTCTCCCAAATTAAATCCCCTGCTGTTGAATCAAAAAGAATTTTTGCTCCTGCCTGCTCTGCCTTTTGGATGAGCAGCTGCCCGAAAACATTCCTGTCAATTGCGTATCCGTCTTTCTGACCGAAGATGAGAGGGATGCGCGTTTGCTTGTTTGGAGAGATGAGCTGCCCGGAGGAAAGATATTGGGAGCATAACCCTTTTGGCGGAGGGTAAAGCCCTGCGCGCTTGAGCCCTATTGTTGTAAGCCCTTCGCCGCAGACTTTTTTCCCGACATCCTTGCGCTTGTGCTGCTCGACAAGAATTACATTTAGATTCTTTTCTGCAAGAAACCGCGCTGCGCATGAACCTGCGGGTCCGGCGCCCAAAACCAAAACATCGCATTCCATGTTTATTATCACTTTATGAAACCTTTTAACCCTACCTGCTTTGTAGCTTCCTTTCCGAAGACAGAATCAACAGCGCGCTTGAGAACATCAAGAGTCTGCTTAAGATAGGAAGGCAGCGAGTATTTTTCCGCGAGGCTCATTGAAGGCTCAAGGTATTTTGATACAGTTCCTTCGGCAACTGTGAAGATTAGTTTTCCAGAGCATTTTGAGCAGCGGCCTGCAAGAGGTATCCTCCTGTAGCGCTCGTTGCAGCTGACACAGCGGAACTCATTCCTTGAGAACTTTCTCAGGTTTCCCTTGATGTCCTTAAGGAAATGCTTCTCTATGATTATGCGGGCGACATCTGACTTGTTGACTGCGCGGGTTTTTTCAGCAAGAGCCATCTGCTCGTTTACCTTGTCAAAGACAGTCACAAGAGTCTTGTATGCAGATATGCGGTTTCCTGAATTGATGTTCTCTGTCGGATGAGTATACATCATGCCCTGGTATTGCTCGGGCTTGCCTAGCGTTGACTGAACCTGCTTTATTTTTACATCATAAGGGGATTTCCATTCCAGTGTTGCCTGATAAAATTCAAGCGGATAAATGTCAGCAATGTCCATGTTGTAAACCTCATCGTCAACTTCCTGCGGCTCAAGGCGGGTTGTAAGGACAAGCGGCGCATCCATGCTTCGTCCGCCTCGCTTGTCAGGGAGATACTGGCGCGAGAAGTTCAGGAGCGCATCCATTAACATGAGGAAGCATAGCTCGTCTCCGTCGCAGTTTCGCCTGCATGCTGAGTGGAAATAAGGGTGTGCAAAGAAGCACTGGGTTTTTGAGAATCCGATTATTCGCCCGATTATCCCTGCTGAAGTGTGCGGCGCAAGCCCTATGATTAACTGCCCGACCATGTCAGAGGGGGATTTGATGTTGTAATACGGCTCTTCGTGATAGTACCGCACAAGCAAGTCATCAATGAATGAACATATCTTTTCAATTGAAACAAGCGCAGAAGCATCGGGCCATTCCTTGCAGTCTGGAAGAATTACGTCCTGGCTGAGAATTTCAATAACCTGATTGTCGTTCTCAAGGGGCTTGCCCAGCATGTCTGTGGTGTAGCCAAGCTTCTTGAGCTGCTCGATTGAAGTTCCTATCTCCTTTGGCTTGAAATGAGTGATTGGAGTTTCAATAATATCATAGCGTATGGTTCCGTCCTTGTTGACGTATACATCGTGTATTGCCCTGAGGATTCCCTTTTCAAGAGGTTCTGGAATCTTTTTCTTGTTCGAGGTTCCGCGCACGCCCTTAATCAGCGGCGGGAGCGTGATGTTAAGATTCTTTATTGCGCTGTCCAGCATCATGCGGATGTCAATGCTGTCCCGATGGTATTCTGCTGTTTTTGTTCCGCAGTGCATCTCTGCATTTGTTTCCTTGGCGCACTTCTGGCAGAAGCGGATTGATTTTGCCTCGCTTCCGCATTTGTTGCATTTGGGATACATGCTTCTTGCCTTGCACTGCACGCATTCGAATACAGGAACGCTGGTCTCGACAAAACCTTTAATCAAAGCCTCGTTAAGGCTGCGCATTCGTCCGCCTTCAGAGCCAACAGGGAAAAGAATATGCGGATTGCCCTTCAGTTTTCGCTGCTTTGCTTTTTCGGGGCGTCCGAGGCGCGCTCCAAGGTATATCCCTGTCTTGTTCATTATCTTGAATTTTGAAAGCGCGTTGAGAATCTCAAGCGGCTTTTTCTTGTCCTTCAATAATTGCTTTGCTTTCTCGATATCCCACTTCTGCCCGGGATAGAACCCGAAGGCGCAGAGAAGCCCGATTGCAGGTTCACCTTGTATGAGGATTCCTGTTTCAACAAGCTTGTGGAACGTGCACAAATCCTCAAGAATCTTTTTTGTCAGTTTGTCATGCGGAATGACAATCTCGATTCCATTCTCATTCTTTGACACTGTTGACTTTGAAAGTATCTCCATCAGGTAAACAATGTCTTCGGAGGAGATGTCTGCATAAAATGAAAGCAGAGACGGATGAAGCGGGATGCTGTACTTTTCTGACAAGTCAACTAGCTGCTGTGCGTCAAAGTTTTTCAGCTCCTTGAACTCGGGGCCTGCCGCCTTCTGAAGCTCCTGAATCCACCATTCCTCAACATACGGGCTTGGAACAAGAATGTGGTTATTACGCGCGAACTCTCCGTAAGGAATAAGTATGTCCCCAAGGAACAATATTTCCTTTACCTGATTCTTGTACTTGATTGCATCCTCTTCTGAGTTTACCTGAACCACGCTTTCGTCAATGAGCTTGACAATAGGCCCGTCAATGCTTGAACATGGCGTTGCTGCGCAGGCTTTTCCAGGGCGCTCCATCCTGAGCTGTGCGCCGGTTGCAATGAAGTTCCCGAGAATGCGCGTGGTTGCAGGATGGAATGAACAGGCAGCGAGACCAGAGACGCGGCTTCTGCCGTAGCGTATGCGGAACCCTCCTTTTGTCATAGGATACGAAAATATAGGCCTGCCTGCAACTGTTTCCTCTATGAAAACTGTGTTCGGCTTTATCCTGATATCAGAAAGCAATTCATCCTTTTTCGCTTCCCCTGCGTGCGCTTTTATCTTTAGTTCGAGATACTTTTCAAGGAACATCCACTCTTCGAGCCCGAATTCTTTCCCCCACTTCTTGATATTTTTGAAAATCTTTGCCGCTTTTCCTGCAAGCCCTTCGCAGAGGACAAGGCACATGCCCCCCCTGATGCGCGGGGTTCCTATGCGCGGAAGATTTTTGTGCACGAGGACTTCCCTCTCTGATGTCGGGTCCCCGTTTATTTCAATAGGAATATTTTTCAGAAGGAAACTTATCTCATCGCCAGTCGGATAGTACTGCAGGCGCGCAACCTTCTCGTGATAATCATCGCACTCGCTTATGTTCCTGAAGATTTCCTCGTCAGTTATGTCAACTGGCTGGATATTGAACTGGCGGCGCACATAATCAGCAAGGATAAGCGTAACTGCAGCTGCTGTGCCGCCGGCTGCACGGATTGGGCCTGCGAAGTAAGTTGATGCATATTTTTGGCCGTCAGCGCGGTCTTTGAGCTTCAGTTCTATAAATCCTTCAAGCGGCGCTGCAACCACTCCCATGGTAAGATATGCCAGCCCCACCCTGATGCCCAGTTCCATTGCCTCGCGGTCATCCTCGAACTGGCAGAACTTCCGCTTTGCAACCTCGTCAGTTATTATCAAGCCTACGCGCCAGTCTCCTGAACCATACTGCTTGTCAAGCTCCTCAAGGCGCTTTGCAAGCCCGCTGCCAATTAGCTCGGGCTTTACAGAGCCTATGAGCCCTTCGACACGCTCAAAGATGTTTTTTGCAAGGGGGATATCAACGCGGGGCTCAGGGTCAAATCCATTTTTGCGGGCGCGGTTAGCTAATTCGTATGCACGCGTCACTTCAGTTTCCATGCTTTCAAAATATTTCGGGATATCAACGTTTACCATTATCTGAACCTCATGAGTTTTGTTTCGCCAGACTTCAGGTTGAATACAGGAACACGCCCAGGCTCTGGAGTGTGCCCGACTTTTTCCTGGAATGCTGTCTTGTCCTGGAAGCATCCGCAGTTAAGATTGAGTATGTTGCGGTAGCGTCCGACTTTTGTCTTGTGGATGTGCCCTGTAACAAAAATGTCCGGAATCTTGTCAATAACAAGGTGGTCCACCGGGCCAGGGTCAATAAGAGTTGAACCGTGAGTCGGAGCAAGATGTCGCTTGCGCAGAAGGAATTCCTGTATCAAATCTGCGCGGTTGTAGCCGTGCTTCATAAGATAAGGGGAATTAGCAACGTAGTGGTCAAATGAATAGCCGTGATAAAGCAGAACATCAAAACCAGGGAAAGCTCCGATGTTATGCATGTTTACTGTCGCGGGATTGCTTGCAACCGTGACATTTGGCAGAGTATAAATTTTTTCTGCGATGTCCCTGAAAAGAATCGGCTGCGGCTCTGCTATGCGGACTGTGTCGTGGTTTCCTGGAATCATGACTATATGAATATCCTGCGGAATCTTTGCGATGTAGTCTGCGAACTCCTTGTATTGCGCGAAAATGTCGGGAATGAGAAGCTCGCTTTCCTGTCCAGGATAAATTCCTACGCCGTCAACCATGTCGCCTGCAATGAACATATACCGGATTTTTTCAGCCATCTGGCGCTGGGCTGTGTTTCCAAGCTCCCCTGAAATCCATTTTATGCACTGGGTGAACTCGTTCGGCAGGAACATGTTGCTTCCGAGATGAATGTCTGAGAGGAAAACCGCGCTAACATCATCCTCTGATTTTTTAATGGGGCGCTCAGGAATTTCCGGAAAAACAATATTTTCAGCGAAAACAATATCTTTTGACAGTGAGCCCGTAAGCCCGATGACTTCATCCTCAACAAGCTCTTCAACCTTTTGGGCAAGCTCGGGCTTTTTGATTGCAACCTTGATGATGCCGGTCGGGTCCTCAAGCTCCATAATTGTGGTGCCGCTGAACGCCTTGCGCAGGGATTTTATCATTCCAATCAGGGAGACCTGCTGGCGTCCGCTTCCTTCAGTTGACTTGATTGCCCTGCCGATTGAGATTGTGTTCTTCAGCTCCTCGCGGTTCTGCAGAATGTCGCGCAGTTTGTTGTATCTGTCAAAATAATAAGTAACCCAGTCATTGATTGAAACTTTCCTGTTTTCATGGATGAACTGCTTCCTAATCTTCATTTTTGTTTCTATTTTTTCACGTTTTTTTATTGAAGGAGAAATCTCGTAAGTTTCTTCCAGTTCTGGTTCGGCTCCAGGTTCGGATTCTGTTTTCGGGACTTCAACAGGTTTTTTGTGCGCAACAAATGCTGTGTAAATCTCTTTTGATATCACAGAAGGCTTTTTTCCAGGATAAGTCTGCGCCAGGTATTCGAGGAACGGGCCCAAATCATCGCTAGTGAGCTCTTTTAAATCAGGTGATACAAGGAAACCTTTCTCAATTAATCTAGCAACTACATTTTCCATCTGTTATACCTCTAATACCACAAGGGATTTTGAAAGATTATAAATTGAGTTCTGCCTTGAGCATGTTCTCGATGCGGACAACCACATCCTCTGCAAGCGGAAGGCGAAGTTCGCGGGTCCTGCCGTAGCGCCCTTTGGACACGACTTTGGCGTTTAATATCCCAAGCATGTCGAGTTCATTTATCAAATCAGAAACACGACGCTGCGTCAGTACTTTTGACGCTGTGCGGATACAAATACTTTTGTAAACATCATACATCTCCCCGGTAAGGATGGGGGGCTCTCTTGATTTCAGGATAAGAAGTGTTGCGTAAAGCACTGCCTGGGATTGTTTGGGCAGTTTCTTTACAGTATCATCAGTTGAATCGCTCTCATCCTTCTCTTCTGCTGCGTCCACATCAGTCTCATCTATTTTTTCCTTGTTCAAGCGCTCAGCAAGCTCGCCTGCAATACGCAGAAGATTAAGAGCTTTGCGCGCGTCTCCATGCTCCCGCGCTGCGTAGGCTGCGCATTTTGAGATGACTGATTCCTGGATTGTGTTCGGGGCGAATGCTATTTTTGCGCGCTCCATCAGGATATCTTTTAGCTGGACTGCGTCATACGGCGGGAAAACCATCTTTTCCTCGCTGAGCGAAGATTTTACACGGGAATCAAGGTTGTTGATGAAGGTGACGTCGTTTGATATGCCAATTATGCTTATTTTGGAATTCTTGAGCTCCTGGTTTATGCGGGTCAGGTTGTATAATACTTCATCGCCTGCTCTTTTAATCAGGCTGTCAATTTCATCTAGAATAAGGATAATCTCCTGTTTGGATGAGTCAATTACATTTTTGAACAGCTTGTAAACCTCATTTGTTGGCAGTCCTGTGGCTGGGATTTCCTGGCCAAAGTCCCTGGCTATTTCTGCAATCAGGCGGTATTCAGTATCAGCGACCTTGTGCATCTTGCAGTTTATGCGAACAACCTTCAAGGGGATGTTCTTTTCTTTTGCTATCCTGCTAAGCTGGTTTGTAACGTGGTCAACAGTGAGAGTTTTTCCTGTACCGGTTTTCCCAAAAATGAAAACGTTTGACGGGCGCTCCAATCGGAGCGCAGGAGCAAGGATGCGAGCAAGCATGTTTATCTCTTCCTCGCGGTGCGGTATGGTTTCTGGCGTAAATTTGATATTAAGTGCATCCTTATTTACAAAGAAAGATTTCTTGTTCAGGAAATCTTCGAATATTTTGTCTACTGAACACCCCATAACGAGATTCTCAAGAGAAAGGATGTTTAAAACCATTTATATTGTGGAGAATATAGTTCCATAGGAAGAGCAGGCTTAAAAAAATTTCCTATGAATCCAAAAAGCGAAGCCCATGGTTTCGTATGGAAGCTCTTTTTTCCTTATAAACTCTACGGCACCAAAATACAGTCACCCTATGGTTTCGTGTGCAGAATGGTTTTTGGGCTGCAAAAGGGGCGCGTTTGTTTGCGTTTGTTTTGAGTCGTCGTTGTTTTGTTCATCTTTTTTTTAAGAAGAGAAGAAAACGTCGTTCGTTTTTGATTTTGAGTTATATTGTATATATTATCTATATAGTAAAATATTATATAATATATATATTTAAAAATATATTTTATAAAATCTATATATTGTTTTTGTTTCCATAAGAAAGAGAGGGGTAGTGGCTTTTTGTTAAACTAAGGCTGTTTTAAGCTCCAAAGGAAGCGAAGGGGTATAAAAAATTATTTCTGGCTTAAACGTGCGATCAAAAGCAAGTTTTTGCAATGAAAAGTTCCACAGGAAGTAATAGGGTGTGACACCCCTCAATTGCCTATGTGTTGTTTGGGATTAAAAATATTAGTGGACAAACACCCCTATATAGTCTGTAGGCTATAAATGATTATAAAAAGCAAAATATTGAAGAAGCGTATGTTAATTGAATCTTTTAATTCAGGCTATATCTGCGGAGCACTGCTTGGCAGAGGGCATGTAACAGCTGACAAAACAGCTGCAAAGTATGCAATGTTCCTGGAATCCAAAGACAAAGAGTTCACAGAGTTGTTTGGACAGCGCCTGGATGCATTTCTTGAGAACAAAGCCAAGAGGTACGAAAGGGTAAAGGGCAACTTAAATCTCTATGCTGTGGCTTTCCATAAGAAATCAGGTATAATAGAATTCTGTGATAAATTCAGGTTCAAGCAGGGCTCTTTTGACTGGACTGTTCCGCAGCAGTGCTATGAAGACAAGCACTTCCGCAAGGGATTTTTGCAGGGATTTTTTGATGCTAAAGCACAGGTAAAAGTAAGATTCAGGAAAAAGCAGAAGAAGACAGAAAACACCTTTAGGTTTGACAAGGTCAGGCACATAAGGGTTTCAGCTGTGCATCGCAAGGGCCTGAATGAGATAAAGACACTTCTGGAGAGCTTTGGCATAGGCAGCACAATAAGCCAGAGCGGAATAAACAATATTCTGGATATAGAAGGAAAGCATAGAGTAATGATGTTCAAGGACAAAGTCGGGTTCGGAATCCAGAACAAGAAAACAGAACTTGACCGCGCGCTTGAAAGAAGTTCAGGGATTTAACTGAACCAAAATGACACAAATTTTATAATTCCAAAACCTATTATTTAATTTATGGCAAAGAAAGTTGAAAATCCTCCTGCACTGCGGGCAAATCACGGTTTAGTGGCTGTTATTGAGACTCTTAATAAACCCGCCAGAAAAACCAAACCAGACGAACTAGATAGACTTATTGAAGAAGCAAAAAAGAAATATCCTGGATATACTCGAGTTGAACATGAACATGGAGACGTTTGTCCGAAAACAAAAAAGACGTATGTAATCAATATGGTTCCTGACAAAGAAGGAATAGAAATGCCGCTTAGTTATTCAGGGATTACTGCTAAAGGATATTGCAGTCAATGCGGAGAACACATATATACAGAACAAGGAAATTTTAGAACATAATTATTGATTTAACTGCGCAAACATCAGGTCAAGCTTTACGTGAAGCTCGTGCGCTTTCTGCTTGTCGAATTTTGAAGCCATCCATTCCTTAAGCATGTCAATCCTGTGCTTGACGCTTGAGCGGAACTTTGTTTTGTCCTCGTACTTTAATCTTGCCTGTTCTGCTTTGTAATGTTGTATCTGCTGCTCTAGCTCGCTGATTTTCTGCGCGACTTCCTTGTCAAAATCAATTTTCACTTCTTTCTGCGGGAGAGCTGCAAGGACCTCGTTCTGCTTCTCGCCAATCGCATAAGTTTTTGCGTAAGGCCCTATAGTATAATAGATGCGCTGGGACTCTGCGCCCCATGTGAACGCGCCTACTTCACGCTTTATGTCAGCTATTATGAACTCGCCGAGCGCAAGCCCTTTTTTGATATTATAATAGAGGTTTCGCAGATTGATTTTTCCGAAGACTTTGAGGTAGGATTTGTAGATTTCATAGCCGTAGGACTGCCCAGTGTGCATGAGAATCGAGGCTATCTTCTCGCGAATTTCTGTTTTAAGGGGGCGTCCGCGTCCTGTCATATGCTTTTTTAGAGAATTTTCGTATTAATATTTTTCCATATTGAATAAAAAGGGGCAATGGAAAGTTATTTATTGAGCAGAATTTTTTTAATTGAAGGTGCTTATTATGTTAAAAATTCCTATTGAGGAGATAGTCTCAAAAATAAAAGAAAAAACAGGGCTAGACGATTCGCTAATCAGCAAGAAGATAGAGGACAAAATACACGAGCTTTCCGGACTGGTTTCACGCGAGGGAGCTGCGCATATTGTTGCAAATGAATTCGGTGTGAAGCTGTTCAGCCCGAGCGAATCAGGAAGACTACAGATAAAAAACATTCTTCCGGGGCTGCGAAATGTTTCATTCCTTGGAAGAGTTCTTAATATCTATCCTGTGCGAAGCTACAAGACAGACAAGAAAGAGGGAAAGATAGGCACAATGGTGCTTGGGGATGAGACTGGAAAGATAAGAGTTGTCCTGTGGGATACGAATCACATACAGCTTATTGAAGACGGCAAAATAAAGCAGGGAGATGTTCTGAAGATAAAACAGGGATATGTGCGCGAATCCAGAATGGTGGAAGGAATTGAAGTTCATCTATCCGGCAACAGCACAATTGAAATAAATCCGGCTGATGTCGATATAAAGAAAATACCAGAAATGCAGGCTGTAATCTCAACAGCTGAACGAGTAAGAATCGCTGATGTAAGCGAGGGATTCCACCAGATACGCGGTGCGATCGTAAATGTTATTGACGCAAATCCTTTCTTTGAAGTCTGCCCGCAGTGCGGAAAACGAGCGCGGGACAACGTGTGCCAGGAACACGGGGAAGTGACTCCAAAGCAGTCGCTTGTTGTGTCAACAATTATTGATGACGGCTCAGACAACATGAGGGTTGTATTCTTCGGGCAGCAGGCATCGCAGATACTCGGCATGAGCGCAGAAGAAGCTTACAAAGAAGCGCAGGAGCATGCCAACAACAACTATCCAATTGAAGCGCAGAAAATGAAGATGCTTGGCAAGGAAGTTGTCATCGAGGGAAAAGTTGCACGAAATTCATTTTCAAACGAGCTTGAGATGGTCGGCAGGAAGATATTAGCGCCGAACTATCCAGCAGAAGCAAAGAAGCTTTTGGGCGAAGTTTAATAATCATTGGGTGGGGTTCTGGAGGATTAGATAATGAATATTAAAGATGCTTTAGACATATTTGGAGCAGATGAAAATACCGCATTTGCCCTGGTGCAGTCCAGATATAGAAAACTTGCAAAGGAGTATCACCCTGATATTGTAAGTTCGATGTATATAGGGCATGAAGAAAAAAGCGAAAGGACAGAGTATTGGAAACGAGTATCAGAAGCATATAACCTGATTAAGAAACGCGCTCCAGACGCAAATGACTTAATCTGGTATTCTTCAGCAGGCATGAAAAAGATAGAAGATTTGTTTGCAATGCGCTTTGATGAAGAAGGCATAAAACAAGAAGTGGCGCACCAGAAACTTTTGAAAGAACTGGAATCTTACTTTGGTGATGCAGGATATCCAAAAAAGATACCTATCCTCTATGAGTCGCACTGCATTCCTTTGTCCCACCCCTGTGTTAATCTTGAAAAAGATATCAGGATATCCTGTTACGAATCCAGCGTGACGTTCAACGGCGTCTTTCTGACTTTCAATCCTTCAGGAATGGAAAATTATAAATCCATTTATGGCTTAGTGGACGCTGTACGCGCCAGGGACAGGTTGTTCAACAAAAAATATATCCCCATTTATCTTAATCCTTTTTTGGAAGAGTTTGGTTTGGACTTGAAAATCAATTCAAAAACAATACAAGAAATGTGTGAGGATATTGAAAAAATAGAAACTGACTCATTGTCAGAGCGCGAGTTCCAGATTGAAAATTCCGACAGGGGTATGAACATTTCTTCAAAATCCATGGCGTTGTTGTCAAAATACAAGGTAGACGAAATCGCAGAGAATTACGGGGAAGTACTCGAATCTTTTATCAGAAGTTCAATAGGTTATAATTTCCGCGCGGAACAGAAAGACAGCGAATATCGCATAGAAACGATTGGCTCATGGGATGTTTTAGGCGAAGAGCAAGAAAAGGCGCATTTTACATTGTCAGAAGACGACTACAAACTGATAGAGCTTATGTTCCTTGGAAAATCTTTGTTCGAAGAGGGTTTGTTGACGCTATTAAAACCATAATATTTTCAAAAGTGATATAAACGCGCTTTCTTTTTGATGTTATATGAAAATAACAGTGACAACGCAGCTGAACGCAACCGAGAACGCGGAGAAGATAAAGACCGCGCTGGAAAAGGTTTTTCCGAAAATTTCTTTCAAGATTTCAAAAACAAGCATAAGCGGAAGCTCAGACGATGTTGTAAATTTGGGTTACATAAAGGAAAAAGTAATGGAGAAGCGGATAAAAAATACGGCCAGGTATTTGATTCTGCAATACAAGACTGATGCAGGCGCGCGGATAATGCTTAACAAGCAGACGCTCCTGCTTGGAAAGATAAATTTTGTCGAGGAAGAATACCCGCTTGGCAACGTGGTTGTTGATATTGAAACGGACAATGTCGATGGACTGGCTGACTACATTGTCGGGTTGATTAATTAGGTGAGGCAGATGGCACGCAAAAGAAAAGTATACTATGACCCGACTCTTGAGATAGAAAAGAAGGAATTTTTTGTAGGCACAAAACTCGGAAGGAAACTTTCAAGCGTGAAGGACTTTTTCAACAACCTCCCTGTTGGTTTGCAGTGGTTCACAACACTGATGATAAGCAGCATAATTTCTGGGATTGTCGGCGTTGCAGTGATGATTTATTTCAATATCGGAGTCAGCACAATAGCAGAAATGAATACATATCTCAAGGTGCAGTTCATCTTTGACATAGTCGTGCTTGTAACGCTTGTCACGTTTATCCTGCTTTTAATAAAAGAAGCAAAAAGTTAACTGCCAAAAGAAAGGCAAAATAGATTACTTAATTCCCTTGATTATCTTGACGCCCAAGTCCCAGTAAAGGACCTGCGCGCCCTCGGTGAGCTTTCCCTTGAACTCTGCAGGGATATCCAGCTCAAAAGTTTCGTAACTCTCTGTGTCCATTACGCTTGCCTTGTCTTCTGTCAGCGAAATTACCTGCGCGCCCCTCTTTTCTATAATCGGGATCTCTACGCGTGCATCAGAAGAATTTACAATAGAACGCCTGCGCTCATCAACAAGCCCAAGTGCTTCTATGCGTATTTTTGCTGCGCCGTGCTTTCCAGGCTTTGATTTTGTATAGCTGACTACCCTGCATGGTATTCCGTCAATCAGAACATAACTTCCTTCTTTAAGCTCATTTATTATAGCAAACTTAGTTTCCAATGTTTCACCATTCTTTAGGAAAAAGTTCAGGTTTTCTCTGCGAGGGCGATATCTTCAGCCTTTAAGGTTGTGCGTCCGCCATGTTTTGCCAGATTCACTGCTCTATTTGCTATTTTTTCTGCATGTGCCTCAAGCAAGTCACGAAGGGCTTTTTTTGCACTTTCGCTCACTCTGTGCGCTCCAAACTTCCGCATAAGCTTGTCCATGGAAGCAAGAGCCAAAATACCTTCTCTTTTTCCCCCTTTACTTTTCATAAGATAAAAATAGGGATTTTGGTTATATAAGTCTTATTATTTCATTTTCTAAACTAAGGAAAGGAGAATTAAACTTTGTATCTTAAAATGGCTGCGATGCCGCCGAGTTCCTTAAGCTGGATTCCTTCTGGGAAATCCACAGAAATCAACTCAATTTTCGTGCCGAATTTCTCTGCTTCTGCGCTGAACCTGTCAACAGTGTCCATTGGCAGCGATTCAGACAGGATAAGCAGCTCAACAGTTCCGTTCTTGAGATTCTTCATTACTTCCTCCTCGCCGTAGCTCTCCAGCCCGTCATCCTTTGCAAGGTGCAGGAGGAACCTGTCAACTATTTTTTTCTCAGAGTATATCTCCTCCTGGTGGAACAAGTCCTCGGATTTCGCAAGAAGCTCCTTCAAACCCTGCTCGCCAGTGTATCCTATGTCAACCATTCCGAGAATAAGCTTTTTTATGTCGCTTGAAAGGTAATTATCAACCAAATCCTCTTTTGCGGGACCTGGGCCTCCGACAACTATGCCCTCAACTTTCTTCTCGCGGAAAACCGTGCTCATCAAAGCAGAGGTTCGCTTCATGAACTCAACAATCTGGTTCTCGCGGATGCGATGAAAACGTCCTGCACTTTGTCCGCCCGCCTTAAATTTTCCCATGACTGCGGACTCGATTTCTTTTACAGGAACAATTGAATTGCCTTTCAGGAATGCAACTGCTGCATCGCGCAGGTCAACAACAACCAAGCCGAAAGTATGTTTTGGCTCAATCAGCTCTTTCAGGGGCTCGGTTATGAAAGTTGAATCGCAGCGGTAAAGATTATTGCGGATTGGCTCGGGCGGATTAATCGCCCAGGCGCGGAAATCAGGCTTCCCCTCAACCTCAGAAACATTTCCAGAGAACAGTGCCAGACCGTTCGGGGGGGTCTGCTTGAACCTGCGGAGCTCAGTAATCATCCGTTCGATAGCTGTCACCACATTTGTGCGGACTGTTTTTGACTGGATGTTTCCTGCTGTGCCTGCTTCATCTGACAACTGGTTTATCTTTATGTTAAGGTTATAGCCGGCAGGAACATATACAGTAACAAGTTCAGTGTGGCGTCCGCGAACACTTTCAAGGTATCTAACCAGCTGTTTGAGCTGGTATCTTTCCTTATCCATAAAAACCGCTACTCAATCGACAGTTCCTTGCCGAATTCTAATGTAGTAATCCTGTGCATGCTTTTTAAGTCTTCGGAAAAGTCCCTCAAAGATTCGGGAAGAATAACTTTTTTCAGCTCGCTGTTCAAGGCAAGCCCCTTTTCTTTCTTGAACTTCCATATTTCAGAATTTGTCTTGATAATCAAATCAGTAAGCTTGCACAGTTCTTCGCCCGCTTTTTTGTTTGGTTTCGGGAACTCTTCAAGGTGTATTGACTCCTTTGAATATAATGAGAGCCAGACTTTCTCTGTGATAAACGGCGAGATTGGCGCGAGCATCTTGATTATTGACTGCAAACAGTAATGCAATGTGTACAGCGCAGACAAATCATTGTTGTATGCGCGCGCCTTGACCATTTCAAGATAATGGTCAGCGAAAATGTTCCATGAAAATTGTTTCATCTCATTTGCAGGCACAAAGAAATTGAAATCTCCATAGCCTGCTGCGCTTTTTGCCACTGCCTTGTTGAGCTCAGCAAGAACCCATCTGTCAGCGGGCTGTAGCTCCTTCGCAGTCTTTTTTACAGGGAACATTGAAATGAATCGCGAGATGTTCCACAGCTTTGTGAGGAACTTCTGCGCGCTCTGAATTTTATCCTCTGAGTAGCGGAAGTCTGAGCCAAGAGTTGCCTCGGACATGTTCCAGAAGCGGAATGCATCCCCGCCGTATTTTTCAATCACTGGAACTGGGTCAACAACATTCCCAAGGCTCTTGCTCATCTTTACGCCGTGCTCATCAACGCCGTGCCCGGATACCCAGACATGCTTGAAAACGTTTTTTCCTGTGAGCAGGTAAGTGCGAAGCATTGTATAATAAAGCCAGGTGCGGATGATTTCTTTTGCCTGCGGTCTTATTGTAACCGGGAATGCCTTTGCAAACAATTCTTCATCACGCTTGTATCCTGAAATAAACAGGGCTGAAATGCTTGAGTCCATCCATGTGTCAAATGTGCGGGAATCCCCGACAAATTCTTCATTGCCGCATTTCTCGCATTTTTTGAACGTGGCTGCGTCTTTCCATGGCTGATAGTACTTTCCGGGTTTTGGAACATGGGGTGTGTTGCATTTTTTACAGTACCATATCGGGACTTCAGTGCCGTAGAATCTTCTGCGCGTAATCGGCCAGTCCATTGACACAGACTCAATCCAGTCCAGCAGAATCTGCCGCTTATCCTCAGGATGGAATTTTATTTCGTTTGCAAATTTCCTGAGAACGTCCTTGAATTCCATCTGTTTGAGGTACCATTCTTTCATCGGGATTATCTCAATCGGGCACTTGCCACGCTCGGACATTGGTGTTCTGTGCATTATTTCCTCGATTTTATCGACTTTGTTTTCATTTTTGAATTCCTTGATTATCTCTTCGCGGGCTTCTTTGATATTCAAGCCAGCATATTTTCCAGCATTTTTGTTCATTCTTCCGTTTTCATCAATGCAGATTTTTTCTTTCAGCTTTAATTCGCGGAAGATGCGCACATCAGCATAATCCCCGTAGGAGCAAATCATTACAACACCTGAGCCAAATTCTACTTTTGCGTACGGGTGCGCAATCAGCGGAACTTCGTCGCCAATCGGAGTTACCACTGTTTTCTTTCCAAGCTTGTTGTAGCGCTCATCAGAGGGATTGTAAAGAACTGCTGCGCATGAGAAAATAAGTTCAGGGCGCGTGGTTGCTATTATTATGTCCCTGCCAGTTTCCTTAATCCTAAACTTGAGGTAAACGAGCTTTGTCTGTATATCCTGGTATTCTATTTCGGCATCTGCAATCGTTGTCCTTGTCTTGATGTCGTAATTGTTCGGACGCGTGTCTTCGTAAATCAAACCCTTATTCCAAAGCTCGATGAATGTTTCCTGAGTCAGCTTTCTGTATTCTGGAGAATCTGTGCGGTAGCGGAATTTTTTCATGTCTCCGCTCCAGCCAAAACTCTGCATAATTTCAATCATGTACGCTTCCAAGTCATCAAGTGATTCTGCGCAAAGCTTCACAAATTCTTCGCGCGGTATCTTGTGCATTGAAATGTTGTTTTTCTTTTCAGTGTAAAGCTCAACAGGCAGGCCATTTCTGTCAATGCCTGTCGGGAAGAGAACATTAAATCCGGACATCCTTCCAGTGCGTGCAACCGTGTCAATCATAGAATAATGCGCTGTTGCCCCAATGTGCCAGGGCTTTCCAGACGGATAAGGCGGCGGAGTGTCTATTGAAAAGACAGGCTTGTCAATCTTTGGGTCAAAGTCGTTGAGCTTTTTTTCCAGCCAGAACTTCTTTATCTCAGCCTCTATGTCCTTGTTCCACCTGTTTTCCTTTATTTTAGGCTCCATAAGAACCTCAAAATTTGGTTTGTTTAAAAAGGTTTTTATTGCAGTAGGTTTTAGCTGTTTCCATGGTTGATGTCAGCACAGCGCTTTCAGTTGCGCTTACAATTGTGGGGTCTTTCATTTTTATAGCGCTCAAATTTTTTACTGCAAAGCTGTTCAAAGGCTGGAAAGGCATGATTGCAAAGGCAGTGATAAGCCTTGTGCTGTCTGTTCTATGCGCAGTTACATGGAGCATCTGCCCGTCGCTTTCAATGATACTTGTTTTTGCGGTGCTGATAGTGTGCGATTTGATAGGATTTGGAGTCATTTATCTCGCGCAAAATATCCCTTTTGTCGGGGGAACAATAACCTACGCTTTCAGCTTAATCGCGCCCTTTGTTACAATATGGGTAATCATCGCAATAATTGCATTTTTATTTGATGTTGTCATGGCAATCCTGGAAATTGTTTTGCTGTTCATTCCAGGCATAGGGTGGCTTATTGATATTTTAGTCCTTGTAGTGTCGCTCATAGTCCCAATAATATTCCCAATACTCCAGATAGCTGTCTCGTGGTTTGTGTTCACAGCACAGTTCTCCGGAGTCTCAGACTGCATACTTGGGATGGGCAGGACAGAAGCTATCCCACTTACCGGTGGAGTGCACATAGGCGCAACAAAGTGATGATACTTGGAAATTGTTAAAGGAAAAGGCATACGCGTAATGTGCACGCACTGCGGCAGAGAAAGGTTCTATGTGCCAATGCCAGGGACTAAGATAGAAGACTTGGGAGAGAAACGCGTGCAGTGCTTTTTCTGCGGAAAGAGCTTCAAGGTGGTGCCATAATGGAAAAAACTTTTTTGGAACTTGCAAAAGCAATTGAACAATGCATGGACAAGTGCCCATGGAACAAGGAGCAAACCCTGGATTCTATGAAGGAAGAACCCATAAAAGAAGCGATGGAAGTAAAAGAAGCAATAGAAAAGAAAGATTACGAAAACCTCAAGGAAGAATTGGGGGATTTGATTTACGATACTCTTAACTTAGCGACAATTGCAGAAAGAAAAGGGCTTTTGACAAGAAAAGAGGTTCTACAGACAATTATTGACAAGCTCAAGAGAAGAAAACCCTGGGTGTTCGGGAATGAAACTGTAAGGGACTCTGCAGAAGCTGTCAGGCGATGGCATGAAATAAAGAAACAAGAAAAAAGCCTTTCTTCAGAAAAGAAAGCCTTGGGAAAGAAAAAAGATTAAATCCCGCAGGCTTTCCTGAGCTCATCTGCCTTGTTGGTTTTCTCCCATGTGAAATCAGGGTCATTCCTTCCGAAGTGGCCGTATGCCGCTGTCTTCTCGTAAATCGGGCGCTTCAGCTGGAGGTAGTCAATGATTGCTTTTGGGCGCAAGTCAAAAACCTTCCGGATGGCTTCAAGAATCTTTTCTTCAGGGACTTTGTGCGTTCCCTTTGTGTCAACATAAATTGAAACTGGGTGCGCTACTCCGATTGCATAAGCGACCTGGAACTCACATTTGTCAGCCAGTCCAGCTGCAACGATGTTCTTTGCTATGTGGCGCGCCATATAAGCTGCTGAGCGGTCAACCTTGCTTGGGTCCTTCCCGCTGAAAGCTCCTCCGCCGTGTGCGCCAACTCCGCCGTATGTGTCAACGATAATCTTTCTGCCTGTCAAGCCAGAATCTCCTGGCGGACCGCCTATTATGAATTTTCCAGTAGGATTAATGTGGTAAATGGTTTTGTCGTCAATCCATTTTCCGCAGACCGGCTTGATTACATGCTCTATGACATCTTTCTTTATCTGCGCATGCTCAACTTCAGGAGAATGCTGTGTCGAGACAACTATTGTGTGGACACGCACCGGCTTTCCATTCTCATACTCAACCGTAACCTGGGATTTCCCATCAGGGCGCACCCATGGAAGAATCTTTTTCCTGCGCACTTCTGCAAGCCGCATTGTAAGCTTGTGTGCAAGAAGGATTGGCAGCGGCATCAGTTCAGGAGTCTCGTTTGAAGCATAACCAAACATAAGCCCCTGGTCTCCAGCGCCTTGTTCATGACCCTCTTTTTCAGTAACTCCCTGCGAAATATCAGGAGATTGTTCGTGCAGCGAAACAAGAACAGAGCAGTGGTCAAAATCAAAACCATACTCTGGTTTGTCATAGCCGATTTTCTTTATGGTTGTCCTGGCAACGGCCTGAATATCAACATCAGCTTTTGTGGTAACTTCTCCAGCCACTACAACCAAGCCTGTGGTTGTCAAACATTCTACAGCCACCCTTGAGTTAGGGTCCTGGCTAATCATCGCATCAAGAACTGCATCTGAAATCTGGTCACACAATTTGTCAGGGTGGCCTTCAGTTACAGATTCGGATGTAAACAAATATTTATTTGTCATGTAATCACCTTTACTTTCAAAAACAATAAAAACCTATATATACATTAGTATATTAATTTATGATATAAACTATAACTGTGAGTTATATGATAAAAATTGAAGAACTGAAAGCTCTACGCGAGAAGAAAGGCATTACCCAGAGCGAACTCGCCCGCAGGGCTGGAGTAACCCAGGCTCACATTGCAAAGATAGAGTCTGGCAAGGTTGACCCACGATATTCTACCTTTTCAAAAATCATCTCAGAACTTTTGAAAGAAGAGAAGGAAACCTGCGAGAAATACATGACAAAAAAGATGTATTTTGTCAAGCCAAACGATTTTATCGGGGCTGCATCAAAGCTCATGACTTCAAAAGGGATATCCCAGATTCCTGTTATCGAACACAAAAAGATTGTCGGGCTGGTTTCGGAAACCGAGCTGCTTTACCGCAAAACAAACGAGGAGACGCGCATAAAGGAGATAATGGGGGATGTTCCGCCGCAAGTTTCAAAGAACGCAAGCATTGATGTTGCGAAGGATTTGCTTCATGAGTACGGCGCTGTAATCGTAGTTGACAAAGGCATGCCTGTTGGGATAATAACAAAAGCCAATTTCCTGAAAAAATAAAGTGGCCCAGGAGAGATTTGAACTCTCGACCCCGCGATTATCAGTCGCGTGCACCACCAGGCTATGCTACTGGGCCAATAGAAAACTCAAAAGTCTGACGCTTTAAAAAAGTTACTTTTATTCAAATTTCAGAAGAATAGAAAAAGCACCTCACCTGCTGATGTTCACTCTTTTTTGTGGTGAACGTTTGAAAATTCCTTCAATGTGAACTGTTTCAAAAACGAAGACTGCTGTATATCATCGTTTCTTTTATTTTCAGGTTCTGTTGTTTTTGGCCACATTTTTGTTACACCTAAAATGAAGGAGGCTGCTGCGCTTTATATACAAGTATTTGCTGCAGACTATACTTCTCAGAACTAAATAATTTAAAAAGGGTGTTTAAAAAGCGAGTCACTGTACAGTGCTAATGGACATTTGCGCCGTTTGAGATGTCACCGTCGACAGTAAGAAGCCTGACAGCGCCTTCAGCATCCTCTGCTGCGAGAAGCATGCCCTGTGATTCAACTCCGCGAAGCACAGCAGGCTCAAGATTGGCAACCACAATTATTTTTTTCCCAATCAAATCATCAATTCCATAATATTTTTTTATTCCTGCAACCAGCTGCCTTTCCTCACCGCCCAAATCAACTTTCAAAACAAGCAGTTTGTCAGCTTTTGGGTGGGGTTCGGCAGATTTTATTGTCCCCACCTTCAGTTCAATTTTTTGAAATTCTTCAAAGCTTACCATTTTTTATTTCTCTTTATTTTTTTGAATTCAATCAGTTCTATAACAGCCCCATTATGCTTGACCATTGCAACTCGTATATCATCAGAAGGTGAATTTGGTTTGGTAATAACCTTTAAATCACGATTTGCCAATTCATAGTCTAAATTCTTTACTTCAAATGCTACGTGCGGAGCCTTTTGTACTAATCTATTGACTGGACTATCTTTTTTATATCTCATCCATTCAATCCCAAAAGGGCTAGTTTCAAAGCCAGATCTATACAGCTTAAACTTAGGCAAGTAGGTCTCATGAGGCATTTTCTTTTTTGTCGGAAGCCCAAGATGATGGTATTTCCACCCCCAGCTAACAATTGATTCTGGAAGCTCGTAATCCTGCCTTATTTTTCTCATTTTTTCAATGCCTCGTACTTTTTTTGTAATTCGATGATATCAATCTTTTCAACAAGAATCTCAGGCTTGTTTATCTTGTGCTCAGGCTCTATTTCCTGCTTTAATCCATCCCAAGACATTTTTGTTTCAATGTTGAGCATTCTCCAAAGCCTCTCTGAGAATGATGGGAGGAAAGGCTCAAGGAATATTGCCAAAGCCTTGCATATCTGTGCGCAGACATAAAGCGTGTTCGGCTTGGTTTCCTCGTTTTTCCACGGCTCGCGCTTCTGGAAGTATGCATTTACCTTGTTTGCAAGCTGGGAAACTGCATCAAGAGCCAGGCGAAGATGCCCTTCTTCCATATTCTTGTCAATCACTTCAGCTGTTTGGTCAATCAAGCCAAGAATGTCCCTGTCCTCTGCATTGAGTTTTGCCTTTGGCACTTTTCCATTGAATTTGGAATCTATAAATGTCAAAGCCCTGTTCACCAAATTTGAGATTGAACCTATAAGCACCTGGCTGACGCATTTGTCAAGCTCTTCCCATGAAAACGATGTATCTTTTGTTTCAGGGCGGTCAAACAGCAGATAGAAGCGCCAGTGAGTTGCAGGCATGAGCTTCAAAGCCTCGTCTGTGAAAACACCGACTCCGCGGGACTTTGAGAACTTCTGATTGCTTTCCCAGTTAAGATTTTCTGTAGCAGCTATCTGGTCTGGTAAGTGGTACCCTTCTTTTGCGGCTATCAACTGTCCCGGAAATACAATTGTATGAAATGGAATATTATCTTTTCCAATTGCATATATTTGCTTTACATAGTCTCCAAACCAGAACTCTTTCCAGTCTTCAGACACTTCTTTTGTTGCAGAAACATATCCTAAAGCTGCCTCCATCCATACCCAGATTGTCTTATCTTCTGCGCCTTCAAACGGAGCAGGTATTCCCCAAGCAACATCTCTTGTGATAGAACGTGACTTAAGTCCCTCATTTAAGAAATTTGTAGTGAAATTTTTAACATTATCCTGCCATTCAGGATGTGATTTGACATATTTCTTTAGTTCAGGTTCAAGCTTTTTCAAATCAAAGAACCAGTGTTTTGTTTCCTTGAATGTTACATCAGATTTTCCGCACATTCTGCATATAGGATTTTTTAAATCCTCGGGTTCAAGGAGTTTTCCGCATGCATCACATTGATCCCCTTTTGCCCCTTTTGCGCCGCAGTATGGGCATTCTCCTTCAATGAACGTATCAGCAAGAAATTTCTTGTCATTTTTGCAGAAAGCCCTTTTTTCGACCTTTGTGCTTATGTATCCATTTTCATAAACTGTTTTGTAATAATCTGCTACAAATTCCTTGTGGATAACAGATTCGGTGGTTGTATAATTATCAAATTTTATTTCAAAATCCTTGATTATTTTCTTTATATGTTCGTGGTTCTCTTTTGTCAGTTGTTCTGCAGTGATCCCTTTTTTAGCAGCTTCAAGTTCTGCACGGGTTCCGTGCATGTCTGTGCCAGAAACATAAAGTGTTTTGTGTCCTTTCAAACGATAATATCTGGCGAAAACATCTCCTGATAGTAAACAGCCTACCAAATTTCCAAGATGCGGTATAGCCTGAGCATAAGGCCAAGCCGAACAGACCAATATATTTTTGATAACAATCACCTTTTGTTTGCAAAATAAATTTTGTTCCTAGTTATAATATTATTTTTAGCCCTTTTTATATCTTTTATTTTTTGTGGATGTTTGATATATGGTGCTAAACATTCAAATAATGATAAAAGATGCTGTTTTCTGTTTATACAAAAATGCCAATAATCATGATTTCTACAATAACCGTCTTTTCCGACATACCCTCTAAGGTTATCACATTGAAGCTTTGTGCAAATAAAACCTAATTGCTCAAGTTTTATTTTAATTTTATTCAACAAAGGAGAGTCATAATTACCTAGACTGTAACGAGCTTTTCCATTGCTTACAAACACACTTCCTTCTGCATCACTGAATCCAGCTAAAAAAGAATAGAATGTTTTATTGTTCTCAAAAATCCAATTCCCAGCCTTTTTATTTAACAAAAATGAAAAGGATAAGTCCAAATAAGCTTCCATGTTGATTTTACCTTTGCATCTCTTGGACCAAATCCGCCCATACTTTTGGAATAAATTTTTAAATAGTTCTAATTGGGACTCTTGCGTGCTTCCACAAGCAACATAAATTGTTTTACTGCAGGAACCTCCTGTTTTTGTTCTTAAGTCTCCTATTGTAAAACCAAGTAAATATGCATGTTCCAATAAGTCCCCGCTAAACTTTCTGCGTGGGTAGATTATATGAGAATCTGCTCTGTCGCGTAGGTTAAACTCGTATTTTTTCAATTTTCTATCTATAGTTGAATAATGGCATCCGAAAACTTTTGATATCTTTCGACTAGACATTTTCTTTTTTAGATAAAACTCTTGAAGTTCAGTTTTACTTACATCAACCCTTTTGTGACCAGGAGCTCTCAAATGTATTTTATTTTCTTTAAGTCGTTTTAGTATTGTAGCTTTGCAACATCCAAACAATTTACAAATTTTCGTAGAAGGCAAGTTCTGATCGATGTAAAGCTGAACTAATCTTTCTTTTGAAATATCAATTTTTGCCATTTTAAATCACCGAGCCGACTTGGGCGAAGATTGTTTATGAAGTTTTAGCGAAGCGACACGAAGTGGAAAACTCAATAAACAAGCTGAGCCAGGCTCACAGGTGATTTAAAAGAAATAATACTATATGGGTTTGTCGGGGTGTTGTCCAGTATGTCCAGTAATCGTCTGTAGCAATCTTAATATAATACTATTTTTTAGTTGTTTATTGAGAGATGTGATTTATGGCAGACAAGGAAAAACTGACTCAGGCGCTTCAGGCCAAAAAGGCTAATATGGATGACTGGTATCCTGAAGTGATTCTTAAATCAGAACTTGCAGACTACTCAAAAGTCAGCGGATGCATTGTTTTAAGGCCATACGGCTATGCAATATGGGAAAAAATAGTTGCTGTGGTAGACGAAAAGCTCAAGAAAATGGGAGTCAAGAACTGCTATTTCCCGCTTCTTATACCTGAATCCCTGCTCGCAAAGGAGCAGGAGCACGTCAAGGGGTTCACTCCAGAAGTTGCGTGGGTGACTGAAACAGGCAACTCAAAGCTTGACGAAAAACTTGCAATACGCCCGACAAGCGAGACAATAATGTATGACTCCTATTCAAAGTGGATTCAGTCGTGGCGCGACCTGCCGCTGAAGCTTAACCAGTGGAACAATGTTGTGCGCTGGGAATTCAAGCACCCCAAGCCATTTTTGCGAAGCCGCGAATTCCTTTGGAATGAGGGGCACACTGTCTTTGCAAGCGAAAAAGAAGCAATAAAAGACAGCCAAGAAGTTCTTGACATGTATCACAATTTTGTGGAAGAATATATGGCTCTTGCAGGCGCAAAAGTAAAGAAATCCGAGAACGAGAAATTTGCAGGGGCTGTTTATTCCATGTCAGTAGAATGCATGATGCCGGACGGAAAGATGATTCAGGGCCCGGATTCGCATTTTGACGGGCAAAAATTCGCAAAAGCTTATGACATAAAATTCCTGAACAAAGACGGAAAAATGGAGCATGCATGGCAGAACACATTTGCAATATCATGGCGAATGATTGGTGTTTTGGTTGCGTCACACGGCGATGACAGAGGGCTTGTGCTTCCGCCAAAACTTGCGCCCATCCCTGTCGTAATAGTCCCTATTTACAAAGATGATACAAAGAAAGAAGTCATGAAAAAGGCAGAAGAGATTTCAAAGGAAATGAAAAAGTTCGGCGTCCACCTTGATGACAGGGAAGAGTACACACCAGGATGGAAATTCAATGAATGGGAGCTCAAGGGAGTTCCGCTCAGAATAGAGATTGGGCCAAAAGATATCGAGAAAAAATCAGTTGTGCTTGTGCGAAGAGATACAGGCGAAAAAAGCTTTGTAAAGATGAGCGAACTGAAGGACAAAGTCCCAGAAGTTCTTGATGCTATCCAGAAAAATCTTTTTGAAAAATCAAAAAAGTTCCTTGAAGAGAGAACAAAGACGGCAAAAACATATGCTGAAATGAAGAAACTTGTGGATGGCAACCGCGTTTTGGTTGATTTCTGCAATGAGCCGGCATGCGAGGAAAAAGTAAAGGGCGAACTAAGCGCAAAAACAACAGGAATACCGCTTGATGACAAATTTAATGCTGCAAAAGGGACTGGAAAATGCATTATCTGCGGAAAACCTGCAACGTGCAAAGCTTATTTTTCAAAATCTTACTAAGACGGATTCATATGAAAACAAATAACATACCTGCGTATTTTACGCAGGATAATTTCGAGAAACTTGTTACTAAAATAACAAGAGATAAATTAATGGTTGGTTTAGTTAAGACTATATGGGAATTTTATGACTTGAATAACAAACAGGATCAGAGATATCTTGTTAACAGAGTCAAGTATACAATCCGCGATTTCCATGGAGCAGTATGCGGAGAGCTATTTGAGAAAGAACTTTACGGAGAGAATTACCTGAAGATGGACAACAACGACCGCAAAAATGCAAGCATTTAGAAACCTTTATAAACAATCGGTGAGGACTTCATAATATGCCTTCTAATTTCGGTGGTGGCGAGAAAATGAACATTTCAGAAGATAATTCAAGACACGGTACTACAACAATAGGCGTTGTGTGCACTGACGGCGTAATTTTGGCAGCTGACAAGCGCGCCAGCATGGGCTACATGATAGCCAGCAAAACAGTAGAAAAGATAATCATGATTACAGACAAAATTGCAATGACAACAGCAGGAATGGTTGGAGACGCACAGATGCTTGCAAGATATCTCAAGGCAGAGATGGAGCTTTATGAGATAAGGCGACAGAAAACAGTGAATGTCAAGGCATCAGCAACACTTTTGGGCAACATCATGTTCGGGCAGAGGCCATTCCCATTTTATGTCCAGCTGCTTCTTGCAGGATATGACGAAACAGGCGGACATCTTTATTCGCTTGACCCGAGCGGTTCAGTTATCGGAGACAAATACACTGCAACCGGAAGCGGAAGCGTATTCGCATTCGGAGTGCTTGACGACCAATTCAAAGAAGGAATGAATGTCGCAGAAGGCAAAGTTGTCATATTAAAGGCGCTCAAATCTGCAATGTCACGTGACATTGCAACAGGCGATGGTATGGATGTGTGGGTGATTAATGAGAAAGGAATAACCAAGCTTAAGAAAGAAGAAATCACAAAAATCTTAGCTTAATTCTCTTTGGTGTTTTTATGAAAAATGGAGATGTCGTATCAGAAATCAAGAAAGAGCTACCTGAATCAGCGAAAATCAGCGATGTACTGTATGAAGGGGCGAACATTGTTCTTTACACAAAGAACGCAGAATTTTTCCTTGAGTCAAAGGACTTAATACGAAGCATTGTAAACAAGGTAAAGAAAAGGATAGAGCTGCGAATGGACCCCTCAATGCTTACACCTCCTGAAGAGACGCAGGAGATTCTTGATCAGATAATCCCGAAAGAAGCAGGACTTGGAGAAACATGGTTTGACTACAAGCGCTCAATCCTCATAATTGAGTCTGAAAAACCAGGGCTTGTAATCGGAAAAGAAGGAAAAGTGATGAATGAGGTGCTCAGAAAAACGCTTTGGGTTCCAAAAGTCAGGAGAGCGCCGGTCATTGCATCCGAGCTTATCAACACAATACGCCAGACAATATTCCAGAACTCGGAATACCGAAGGGACTTCATGGATAAAATAGGAAAAAAGATTTATCTCACCAAGTGGGAACGGGACCAGAAATACTGGATAAGATTATCCGCACTTGGAGGCGCACGCGAAGTAGGGCGAAGCTGTTTCCTTCTCCAGACACCACTTTCAAATGTAATGCTTGACTGCGGGCTGAATGTCGCATCATCAGATTTCACATTCCCGCATTTTGATTCGCCGGATTTCAACATATCAAAACTTGACGCCGTGATAATATCGCACGCGCACCTGGACCATTCAGGCTCGCTGCCTGTGCTTTACAAATACGGATACACAGGCCCGATTTATTGCACAGAGCCGACACGCGATGTAATGACCCTGCTTCAGCTGGATTATGTTGATGTCATACAGAGACAGGGCAGAAAGCCGGAATATACAAGCAAGGAAATAAAAGAAGCCGTAAAAAACACAATAACCCTTGACTCGGATGAGGTAACAGACATAACACCTGATGTGCGGCTGACGCTTCACAATGCAGGGCACATACTCGGCTCTTCAATGGTGCATCTGAACATAGGAGAAGGGTTCCATAACATGCTTTACACAGGAGACTTCAAGTTTGCCAGGACAAAACTGCTGGAGCCGTCGCTGACTGATTTCCAGCGGCTTGAAACGCTCATAATGGAATCAACATACGGGGCGCCTGAAGACATGCAACCAACGCGAAAGGAGTCGGAGGATTTCCTTATCGGAGTAATAAAAGAGAAAATAGAAGCAAAAGGAAAAGTTCTTATCCCTGTTTTGGGGGTGGGGCGCGCACAGGACGTAATGCTGATTGTTGAGGAAGCAGTACGCACAGGACTAATCCCGGAAGTCCCGGTTTATGTTGACGGAATGGTATGGGATGTAACTGCGATACACACAACATACCCGGAATTCATGAACCGAGAAGTCAAGAAACAAATTTTCGGGCAGGACACAAACCCATTCCTTTCAAAAATATTCATCAGGGTTGCTTCGCAGGATGAAAGAGAAGAGATAATCAAAAGCAAAAAACCCTGCATAGTAATCGCAACTTCAGGCATGCTTACCGGAGGGGCGTCTGTCGAGTATTTCAGAAATTTCGCAGAGAATAAGAAAAATGCAATTGTTTTTACATCATACCAGGGAGAGGGCTCGCTTGGACGAAAGGTGCAAAGGGGAGAAAAACAGGTCACTGTTGAAACCTACGGCGGAAAACAGGAGATGATACCTGTAAACATAGACGTGTTCTCAGTGGAAGGGCTTTCAGGGCACAGCGACAGGAACCAGCTGATAAATTTCGTGAAAAAAATAGAGCCAAAACCGCGCAAAATAATACTTGTTCACGGAGAAAGCAGCAAATGCCTTGACATGGCCTCGACACTGCACAAGATGGTCAAGATAGAAACGAGCGCACCGCGAAACCTTGACGCCATAAGGATACGCTAAAACCCCAACAAAAAAGTATTTTAATTAAGGTTTTCTTTTAATGCTTACCGGATATAGGATACAGGCAAGGGTCGTGTAAAAAATGGAAGAAATAAACATAACACTCGCAAGGGTAAGATACAGCGGCATTTTTTCGTATGATGACTTCTATAAACTCCTTTATGACTTGTTCAGGAGCCTTGGATACGATATCGAAGAAGCCAAATACTCGCATAAAACAACCCCTGTGGGGGACACGGCAACAATAGAATGGAACTGCTACAAAAAAGTGGATGATTATGCGCAGTTCAAGGTTTGGGCAAAGATAGAGATTGAAGGGCTTGAAAAAGTTCAGGTGCAGGTAAAGGACCAGACCTCAACAAAAAACAAAGGCTCATGCTATGTTGAAATGAAAGCGAACATAATGACTGATTACGAAAACAGGTGGGAAATCAACCCACTTTTAAAATTCCTGAAGGGATTTTACGATGTTTATTTCTACAAATCAACATTTGACACATGGAAAGCGAAAATAGCGCTTGATTTGCACACTGTTGAAAACGAGGTAAAGGCGTTCTTTAACATGCAGAGGTTCATGTAAACCCATGGAAACACTGGCAATAACAAAAAGCAGGTGGAAGCACAACGGGCTTTATGATTTAACCAGTTTCTATAATATCCTTTATGACACTCTCAGAGTCCTTGGCTATGATGTTGAAGAAACAAAGTACAGAAACAAGCTCGGGCCAGACGGGTCAACTGTTGAGCTTGAAATGTTCTGGGATGCAAGACGGAACTATGACAATTACGCAAGAATTTACATAAAATGCAAGACGCTTATTGTCGGAATGTCAAAACAGCAGACCCAGATAGACGGCAAGCCTGTGACAAGGGACAAAGGAACCCTTGAGCTTGAGCTTAAGGTCAGCGTTGAACTGGATTACAAGAACCTCTGGGTAAGCAACCCCTTATTTTCGCAGATAAGGTGGGTTTATGACAGGTTTTTCTTCAAAACCCCGCTGGCAATAATCAAATCCAAAGCTGAGTCTGAAATGAACAAATTCAGCAATGAGATGAAAGCCTTCTTTAACATGCAGAAATATGTCTAAATACCCAAAGTTTATAAACGGATACTTCATTAATTAAAGTGGCAAGGCGACCTTTAAGCGGTAACTTGCACGACTAATGCGCAAGCATTTTGGTTGACTGCAATTCACACTTATAAGGTTCAGGCCCGTTAAAGGTACTGACCGACAAACTTGCTTCAAGTAAGGATGAAAATCAGGCAGTAACGGGCCAATTTATGCTCACTGCCCTCTTTTCTTCGGAAAGAAAAGAGTGCAAGATGCCCAGAAAAGAAGGCATTAATATAAATCACATAAAAACAAACAAAAAACAGCCCATGGCGGGGAATTACATTTCATAGTCATCCAATATTCAATTTGAATTGGAAAAACAACGAAACGACAGGATTATGCGCTATAATCAAGAGCGCTCTCTGTGAACTTTTTCTCGCCAGGCACTAAAAAGAGGGATAAATATGGGAAAAATAAGTCCTGTATCCGCGAAATATATCATTCATGTTGATATTAACGCTGACGGTACAGTTGATAAACCAGATGTAATCGGGGCAATCTTCGGGCAGACTGAGGGATTGCTTGGTGCAGAACTGGAATTAAGGGAATTACAGAAAAACGGAAGAATCGGAAGAATTGAGGTGAACATAGACACCAAGGGCGGAAAAGCCGGCGGGGTAATAACTATTCCTTCATCGCTTGACATGGCAGAAACTGCTATCATAGCAGGAGCTGTGGAGACAATCCAGAGAATCGGGCCATGCAATGCAAAGCTGAAAGTCAGGCACATAGAGGATGTCAGAGTCAGCAAGAGGGAATATGTCGTTGACCGGGCAAAAGAACTGCTCAGGGAAATGATTGCAAAAGGGCCAGAGTCCACGGAAATCATGGAAGAAATAAAAAGCACAGTACGCGCACTGGAGATAGTCGAGTACGGGCCGGAAAAGCTTCCAGCAGGGCCTGGAATCAATGAAAGCGACGAACTGATTGTCGTCGAGGGAAGGGCAGATGTAATCGCGCTTCTAAAGAACGGATTCAAGAATGTAATCGGGATAAACGGGACTTCGGTTCCGCCAAGCGTTGCAGAACTGACACGCCAGAAGACATCAACAATCTTCACTGACGGAGACCGCGGCGGACTCCTGATTATAAAGGAAATCGCAGCAGTCGGAGAAGTTGATTTCGCAATACAGGCTCCGGACGGAAAGGAAGTCGAGGAGCTCACGCAGAAAGAAATCAACAAAGCCCTGCGCGCGAGAATGCCGCTTGACCAGTTCCTCCAGGAACACGGCCTTGAAGCACAGAGCACAGAAGGAAAAGGGCAGAGCAAGCCAACTTCTGCGCCATCATACCAGGCAGCGCCGCAAGCACAGCCACAAAGGGCAGAGCCTGTGCAGCACGAACAGCGGGAGCAGCCGAGATATGAGCAGAGAGAACAGAGATACGACCGCAGGCCAGACAGACGATTCGGGGACAGGCGCTTTGACAGGCGCGATGACAGAAGAGACAGCGGTTATGGCAGAGACATGCGCGGACCAATGCCGACTGAAAGGTATGAGTCCAAGCCAAAACTCAGCCCTGAAATCGCTGAACAGTTCAAGAAAATGCTTGACGAGCTAATTGGCACACGCGGAGCATACCTGCTTGACGAGCCAATGAACATACTCGGAAAAGTCCCAGTAAGCGAGCTTGGAACAACAATCCAGAACCTTCCAGAAGTGAGCATAATCATAATGGACGGAGCAGTGACGCCTGATATCGTAACAATATTCGAAGCAACAAACATACAGCAGGTTGTCGCAATGGAAGTAAACGCAACAAGCAGAAAATTCAGAACATTTTCAGCAGCAGATTTGGGAGCTTAGTCTCCCTTTCTTATTTTTTCTTTTTTATTTTTAGATTTTTAATTGACGTATCCAAAATCCCATTTTCTTTTACATGCAAGGGGTTCAGGTTCTACAGGTTCAGGCGCCATATGCTCGGGAGGGTTAGGCCCTTGCGGCCCCAACTCTGCGGTTTCTTCGGTTTCTATTTCTTCTTTAATATCCCCTTCTTCATCCAAAAAGATGTTATACACAGGGTGGTGTTGTTCAAATTTGAGCTTTAGCATGTCTTTCATTATAGCAGCCACTTCTGAAATCGGGAGAACTTTTGATTTTGTTGCTACAACATAAGCATTAACGCCACGCTCTGACAATAAGTCTATGTTTTCCTTTTTTATCTCCCTTTCAAAAACTTCCTTGTTGAGTTTTGAAAGAGATGAATTCTTTGGATTAACAAAATCTTCAGTAACACACATATAATCCAAATTTCCTGTCCTATCCTTTCCTGCAATAAAGTATACTGCTTTGCTGCGGTTGAGATTTTCGTCATTAAGGCTTTTTTTGGTTGTAAATTCATCAAATAATCTTGTTTTAACATAGCTCAAGAGATTGCGTAAAGCGCTTTCATAACCTGCGTAGTACGCAACATCAATCACATGATTCGAGTTTTCTATTTCCATTTCCGTAAACTTTGTTATATCATACTTTAAACCAGTCCTGTACTCATTAAGCAACTGATTATGTTTTTGCTGTCCTGCCTGCGCGTCAACTCTCTTCGGAAACACAATTTCCAGAGTAGACTCTATCCTTGGATAATAATAATCCAATTCTCTCTTTTTAGTATGCAGACTTTTAGCGTTTCCAAGACTTTTTAATACAGACTCAAGATTATCAGCATCAAGTTCTGCAGGTATTTTGAATTTTGGATCTGCGGGCATAACATTTGTTTTACGAATCTTTATTCTTAAAAATCTTATGTAACTGGAATGTAGTGCTATGAACTAAAAGAAAAACTTTAAAACAGGCGATTTGCTATACTATTCTGGGCCCATAGCTGGAGGGTTAGCTGTCCTCTGTTACTGCAAATCAGCTTCACGGCAGGGTGAGCGCAAGGGCGGCTTAGGGAGATATGAGTCAAGCTCAGGATGTATCTGCGAAGCCATGCCCTAAGGGATGTATTATTCTTTGAACCGGGTCAGGCCAGGAATGGAGCAGCCCTAATGAGCGTAATGCGTGCTCTTTGGATACATGGTGGAGAAAAGTTTTGAGGACTGCTTATGTCTTTTTATTCCCACCTTGGGCGCGGGTCCGCTATATTTTCTATCTGAAAACGTTTAAAAACAAGCAACTGTTTGAAATTCTAAATTGTATGGAGGAGAAATAATGAATTTCAAACTAATTTTAGGTGTTTTGATGATATCAGTCGCGCTCACAGCAGCGCAGGCAGTTTGTGCTGCTAATGGTGCAGATTGTGCAACCTGTTTAGCTTCGGGTCCAAACTGTGTATACTCTTTTGAAGACGGGGACGCCTACTGCAGCGATACCGGGGGCAACAAATGTTCAAGCATTTTTACGTGTTATTCGGGTTATGAATGCAAAGACTCGGTTACTACTTGCGGTGCAGACTTTTGTGATACAGCATGTTCAGATGACGTCCTAAATCAGGACGAAACTGCAACAGACTGCGGCGGAGTATGTGGAGCAACGTGCGGAACAGGGGATGCATGTAACACTGGCGCAGACTGTATATCCAACAATTGTGATGGAGTTTGTATAGCCGGGCCTCCGGCAAATGACTTGTTGGCAAATGCGATAACAATTAACGCAGGCCCAACAGTTTTTGATACAACAGCCGCCACTAATGACGGACCTGAAACACAAATAAATGTGCATAATAATATATGGTACAAATATACGCCAGCAGAAAGCGGAACCTTGACAGTGGATACCTGCGGTTCAGCCTTGGATACTTCCGTGGTTATTTTTGAAGGATGTGTTGGTGTAGGCTGGAACGACCAACTTGTATGGGGCTCCAGTTCTGATGAATGTGGAGATGATGTTTATGTCCAGACAGCTGTTACCGCGGGAACCTGTTATCTCATAGATGTTGGCAGCGGCATTTTTGGCGTAACTGGAACCGGAACTTTAGCACTTGAATTTGGAGAAACACCACCTACAGAGTGCCCGGCTGGATTTGGCTGCGATATTGGCGCGCTTTGTTTTACAGATGAAACGTGCGATTCGTATAACTGCGACAGCGCAGGGCGCTGTGCAGCATCTGATAATGGCGGGTATGGACGTTTAAGTTATGATGACAATTTTGACACGAACACATACAATTTCTGGAGAGGGGGAGAACCTTCGTCAGCAATATACCCCAGAGAAGACAATTACTTTGGAAGCGCAGACGGAGACTATTATGCTGTCATCCACGGAGATGGACTTGGCGGAGCAAATCCCGGTGACTTTGTAAATGCCCTTTGGGATGTTAGCAGTTTGGGCGTTGAAACACAAACTGTGCAATCAGACCGCTTTTTGATATTTGACGGAACTTTGTACTCAGGCCAAAGCAGCACAATGACAAAAGACCTGATAATCCCTGTTTTGCCAGGCACTTTGGAGATAAGATGTTACAGTGGCTCAGTGGGCTTGGAAGACTTGACTGAAACTGGCGGAGTCATAACAACAAGCACAGTAATCATAGAAGGAGTCACGTATGGAATATGCCCGAACATTGCAGGTTCTGCAATAGCCTCCTTTGGAAATGCAAACCTGACAATCTTTGATGAGTATGAAAGCTCAAGCATAATAGCCGGCAATGACTCGGACTTTTTTGCGTTCTATTACAATGAGAGCGATGACACAGACACAATTACTCCTGGGGACGGCGGAGGATGCTGGATTGAATTTGACGATGCTTGGGGAACATTAATTGCGATGGACTGGAACGGAACGCATTACAATTACACAAAAGTTGGCGGATTCGCTTCCGGCGGAACACGCAACTGGAATGTAACCTGCAATGATTCAAATGCAGTATACGCCGCAATAACTGATTTGCAGGATGACATTGAGATAATTGGCGGAGTCCCAGAATTCAGCGATGTTGCGTGGGTATTGGCAGCAGTGCTTGGAGCAGGCGGATTCTTCCTAATCAGAAGGAAAAAATCCTTCTAGATTTTTCTTTTTTATTTTTCGTTTTGATTTTTAATAATAACTCCCTTTTTAGTAAAATTTATTATGGCGGAGTACTTTAATATTATGCCATGGACTCTGCACTTTCTGAAATTTCCGGGGCTTTTGCAGGAGACGGGAGCCTGTACAAGAATGGGAAAAGTTTTACTTTTGAGATAAGAGGCGCTCCAGACGAATTGCAGTATTATCACGACATTTTAAAACCTAAATTAGAGAAACTTTTTGGATTTTCCCTAAAAATTATAAAACGATGTTATGTCGGAGGATATGTTATCGGGCTTAGAACCTCCAAGCGAAAAGCGTATGAAATATTCCATGAAAAACTTGATTTCCCGATTGGAGAGAAATCAAAAATTGTTGAAGTTCCTAAAACGATTATTAATGACAAAAGAGCATGGATTCATTATCTGAGAGGACTGTTTGATACAGATGGTTCGATATACATAAGGCATACTGGCTGGTTTCGATTGAAGAGTGGCGAAAGAAAAAGATACAGCCATCCTGTTGTGGAATTCTCAACCAGCTCAGAGAAACACAAGGAACAGATCCATTTTATGCTGAAAAATTTAGGTTTTAACTCATGGATGGAAAAGACGAAGGTCAGGCTGGGCGGTAAATCTACAGCAGAAACTTTTTTTATATTAATAAACCCAAACAATAATAAACACAAAAATCGGTATAAATTATGCCGGGATCGCCTAGTCGGTTATGGCGCTGAATCCTCGTTCAAGTCAAATTGATGAGGGTGTGCAAGCTTGCTAAGCCGGTTTCCTTCGGGATTCCAGGGTTCGAATCCCTGTCCCGGCGCTCATAGGCACAAACATGAAAACTGTCCTCTTAGACGTGAAAGCTGTGTTATTGGATATGACTGAGACTATCCACACGCTGGATAAGGAACGGATGCTTAAGGAATTCAAGGAAAAACTTTGGGGCAAATATTTTTCAAATGTGGAGTTCAGTGAATTCAAGACAGCTTATTTTCAAGCATATTCCTATTATCAGGTCGGGCTGATAAGCAATGACAAACAATTCTTTAAAATGCTTGCGAAAACACTCGGCTGCAGGTTTTCAGATACAGAAATCAAAGAGCTAATTAGCTTACACCAGAAACTGAGAATACATTTCATAAGATTGATGCCTGGCGTCATTCCAACTCTTAACTATTTAAGAAAAAAAGGATACAAACTGGCAATGGTTTCTAATTGCGTAAAAAATTGGGCAGACAAGGATTTCAAAAGAATGGGATTCAATCCCAAGGATTTTTTTGATGTCCAAGTCTCATCACAAAATACACATTATTTGAAACCAAACCCCCGAGCTTTTCTTGCAGCAATAAAAAAACTTAAAGTTAAGCCTGAAGAATGCGTATATATTGGAGATGACATCCTTGACATAAATGGCGCAAAATATACAGGGATTAAACTCAGGATTTTGTTTGAAAAACCAACACAGGTCTGCCATTATGTTGAGCATATCGCAGGAACAAAGAGCCCTACAACAGCAGACTATGTCATACAAAAGTTGAGCGATATCAGGACAATTCTTTAAAACAGCAAATTTTTAAACCCACAAAATTCTCATGATTTGATATGGGTCTATGGCCTAACGGCATGGCGTCCGCTTGACGGAGCCTTTCTTTTGCGAAAAGAAACGCTCGCGAAAGAAAACTTCAAATTGCGGGAGGTTTCCGGTTCGAATCCGGATAGGCCCACTTTAATCCTTTTCTTGTAAGAAAAGCATTAGTGGAAAAGAACTGATTTAGAAAAGAAACACTGGTGAAAGAAAAGTGATTAGAGAAAACATATTAATCACACGTTCTTTGGTTATTGCATGGCAAAAGGGTTCATACCTGCGTTTGCAGGAGCTTTCATTGCAGTTGTCCTTGTTGTAATAATAATTGGAATCCTTGTTTTTGTTTTTGGGCCGAACTTTATTCCGAACACGCCCTGTTTGCTGGACAGCCACTGCCAGCCGCAGAAAGTATGCTGCACGTGGAGATGCGACTCAACACCAATGGAAAAGTGGACATGCCCGGATACCCTGTGCGATATGCTTGGCAAATCAAATGAGGACCCTGGACTGGCGTGCGGATGCAGAAACCTGAAATGCGAAGATGTCAGTTCGGACGTGTCAACTGAGTGATTACACTATTTTTCTGGAAGCTTCATGCTGATTATGTGGGACTCCCCGAGCTCGTTCATTGAGACGCCGTATACGTTGTCTGCCTGCGAGATTATTGAGTCATTATGCGAGATTATTATGAACTGGGATGTTTCTGCATATTTGCTGATAAGCATGCCAAGGCGCTCGGAATTCTCCTTGTCCAATGCGGCGTCAACTTCGTCCATTATGTAGAACGGCGAGGGCGTGTATTCCTGCACAGCGAAGATGAAAGCAAGAGTTGTAAGAGTTTTCTCGCCGCCGCTCATTGAACGCAGGCTGACAACTTTCTTTCCGCCAGGGCGCGCAATTATGTCAACGCCAGCTTCGAACGGGGATTCAGGATTTTCAAGAAGCATTTTTCCCTCACCGTTTATTGAAATTATTGAAAAAACCCGCGCGAAATTCTCCGAGACATGGTTGAATGTCTCCATGAAAGCATCTTTTTTCTGCGATTCAACTTCGCCCATTATTTTTATGACCTCGCTCTTTTCCTCAATAAGCTTGTCCGCCCTGACCTTGATTTCATTGTATTCGCGCTCTACTTCCTTGTATACGTCAAGGGCGCGCATGTTGACATTTCCGAAATTTGAAAGCTGGTTTTCGAGCTCAAGAATCTGTTTGGTAATCTCCTCGATAGAATCCTTTACAGCCGTTATTTCAATCCCTTTGAACTCTTCAAGGGCAATTTTCCTTCCCTCGATTTTTGCATTTATTTCCGCAAGCTTAAGCTGGATTTCCTGGGCTATGCCACGAAGGCCGTCTGTTTCAGTTTCTATTTTTCCACGCCTTATCTCCTCGTCCTTCAGCTTTTCCATAAGCTTGTTGCGCTTGTCATAAAGCTCCTCAAGCTTTCCGTGGAATTTCTTTTCATCCTCCAGCTTTTTGGAGAGCTTTAGCTCAGAAGAAGCAAGCTCCCTTTCATTCTCCTTTATCCTGGATTCGAACGTGATTTTTTCTTTCTGGTGCCCTTTTATCAGCTGGTTTGCCCTGTCAATATCCCTGTCAATGACCTGCAGCTCAACTTCAGCGCCTTTTTTCTTTCCTTCAAGGGCAGTAATCTCATTCCTCTGGGCTGTGATTCTTTCGTTCAGCTTTGCAAGGACATCCTTTGCGACATTTTTCGGGAGCTCCTTTATTTCTTCCCACATCCTTTTCTGTTCAACCTGTTTTTCATCCAGTTTGCGCTGAAGTTTTTCAACCTCGCTCATATCAATTTTTTCAAATTCCTTCAGCTGGCGCTCCAGTTCGAATGTCCTTCCGCGCAGGATTGAAATTTCGTCAGATATCTTTTCCACTTTGGGTTCAATGTCAAAGATTCCGGACTCAGCCATTGAAAGCCTTTCCTTAAGTGTGGCAAGCTGTTCTTCAATAGGCTCTTCCTTGAAGCCTATGTGCTCTTTTTTGTGGTATCCTCCGTGCATTGAACCTGTCTTTTCAATCAAGTCCCCACAGAGAGTAACCATGCGGTATCTGTTTATGCCGATTGATTTTGCAGAATCAATGTCGTCCACCACTATTGTGTCTCCAAGAACATAATCAAAAACATTCTTGTATTTGGGGCTGAACTTTATGAGCTTTATTGCATAATTTATGAATCCAGACAAAACAATCTTTTCACCGCCTATCTCGGAACCTTTTATTTTGTCAAGCGGGAGAAAGGTTGCCAACCCAAGTTCATTTTTCCTGAGATATTCGATGCATTCCCTTGCAACGTCAACATTTTCAACAACTATTGCATTCGCACGGCTTCCTGCTGCAACACGCAACGGCAATGCATACTTCTCATCTGCTTTTCCAAGCTCAGACACTATTCCGTAAATCCCCTTGAGCTTTCCCTTGTCTTTGGCATCAATTATCGCCTTTGCGCCCTGGTCAAGCATCCGCAGCATAGCTTCGCGCTTTCCCTCAAGAAGATGCATTTCGCGCAGTATAGCATCCTTCAGGTTTTGTTTTCCGCCAAGCTCTTTGGACAGCGCAGAATCCTCATCAAGCTTATCCTGCAGTTCCTTCTGCATTTTCTTCAGCTGGGACTCAATGTCATCCTTTTTGTCGAGCTCAAGTTTCAGCCTCTGGAATTTTCCAATATCCTCCTTTATTTTGAGAATCTCTGTTTCAACTGCATGGAGCTTTGTCATAAGCTCAATGCGCTCGCGGTCAACATTAGTTAATTTCTGGAACTTTTCTTCGAGACTTTTCAATTCAGCATGTCTTGTTTCAAAGTTCGAGTTAACATCCCCTGCTGTCTTGTTTATGTCCGCCTTTTTCTGGCTGTTTATCCTGAGGTCATTTTCAAGCTGTCTTACCCTTTCCTCAATGCGTTTTATCTCGTTCTGGTTGCTTTCAATGCTGATGCGCAGTTCATGCGTGCGGGTGCGCAGCCCCTCAATCTCTTTTGTGAGCTCAACCTGTTCAGTTCCTCCCTTGCGGTTAATTTCGTTATTCAGGTCTTCAAGGGCTTTTACTTCATTGTCAATAGAAACAAGAATCTTGTTGCGCTTTTCAAGAAGCTCGGATATCTCAGCCTCTTTTTTGTCAAGCTGCTTCTGATGCGTCTGGCGCACCGCGTCTATTTCCTGCATTTCCTTAAAAATTCTTGACGCTTTTTTGAAATCATACTCGCCCTGTATTGCGGCTTTCTTTTCAGCCTGTTCTTTCTCTTTTTTCAGGTTTTCCATGTGGCGTATCTTTTCATTAAGGACAATGCGCGCCTCATTCAGGTGAGCCTCGACTTTTTCAAGTTCAAGCATGCTCTTGTGCTTTTTTTCCTCATAGATGGAAATTCCCGCAAGCTCCTCGATTATTTTCCTGCGCTCTTCAGGGGACAGCCCGATGAACTTTTCAATTTCGCCCTGCATCACTATATTATAACCGTCAGGGTCAATTTCTGCCTGGTAAAGCATGTTTCGCACATATTCAAGCGGCTGGCGATTTCCGTTGACTTTGTAAACGCTGTTTCCATTGGGGTCGACTTTTCTGCTGATTCGGATTTCGTCCTCCTCGATGGGAATTTTGTGGTTTGAATTGTCAATATAAATTGTGACTTTTGCGAATTTTGAAGGCGGCAGTTTTTTGCTTCCGTGAAAAACAAGATGCCCCATCCGCTCGGCACGAAGCTCTTTTTTCGAGGTTTTCCCCAGTGCAAAACAAATGGCATCCGCTACATTGGATTTGCCAGAGCCGTTGGGGCCCATTACCACGTTCATGTGCGGAGGAAAGATGAGTTCTTTGCGATTGTAGAATGACTTAAAACCGAAAACCTCCACCTTTTTTATAGTGTTCATTAATTTAGAAAGCTATTTTAAAAGATATAAGCTTTATCTAGACAGAGAAAAATATGGAAAAGGCTGAGGTGGATAGGTATAATGTTATGCTGGATAACATACCTATAGAGGTTTCTATCCGGAAAGAGCCGGATGAGTTCACCCTCATATATTCCATTTCACTGCCTACATTTGAAGAAGCCTCTATGGCGCTTATTGAGGAGCTGAGAGACAGGATAATAACAACAATTCCTGTAAAATTAGAGGTTCTCAGGGACCCTGTTGCGCTTGAAGAAACCCGCAAAAAAATAAAAGCAGAGGCCACAAAACTTCTTAAGAGATTCATAAAAGAGCCAAGCCAGGATATACTGGAATACACCAGCTCTTTCCTTGCGGACGAGATGCTCGGGCTCGGAAATATTGAAATTCTTCTCCGCGATGAGAATCTTGAAGAAATCGTAATCAACGGGAGCAAGGAACCTGTATGGGTTTACCACAAAAAATTCGGGTGGCTAAAGACAAATGTCACAATAAACAATGAGGCACAGATAGAAAATTACGCGTCAATAATCGGAAGAAGAGTCGGAAGGCAGATAACTGTCCTTGACCCGCTGATGGATGCGCACTTAATAACGGGAGACAGGGTAAACGCAACCCTTTTCCCGATTTCAACCCGCGGAAACACACTTACAATAAGAAAGTTCAGGCGAAAGCCGTGGACAATCACAGACCTAATCAAAAATAATACGATAAACCTTGAAGTAGCAAGCTTTTTCTGGCTCGGGGTGCAGTATGAACTGAGCATGCTGATAGGAGGGGGAACTGCATCAGGAAAGACGACATTCCTGAATGTGCTTATGCCGTTTATCCCCCCGAATGAAAGAATAATCAGCATAGAAGACACCCGCGAACTTACACTTCCAAAATTCCTTCACTGGGTGCCCCTGACAACACGCGAGCCAAACCCGGAAGGAAAAGGCGAAGTAACAATGCTTGATTTGCTCATCAATTCCCTCCGTATGCGCCCGGACAGGATAGTTGTCGGAGAGATAAGGCGCAGGCCAGAAGCAGAAGTTCTTTTTGAAGCCCTTAACACAGGGCACTCAGTATACTCAACCTTGCATGCAAACACAGCGGAAGAGGCGTTCAGAAGGCTGACATCCCCGCCGATTGATTTGCCTCCAGAGCTGATACAATCGCTGCCTTTATTCGGAGTGATGTTCAGGCACAGAAAGCTCAGGATACGACGTTTGTTCGAGATATCAGAGCTTGTCAATGTTTCAGAAAAAGGAAGCAAAGCAAACATGAGAAGGCTTTACAGCTGGAGCGCACGCACAGACAAGATAAGCAAGGACGCAGATTCAATAAGGGTTGCAGACGAACTCAATCTGTTTACTGGCATGACCAAACAGGAAATCAAGAGCAACCTTGACACAAAGCAGGAAATACTCAAATGGATGGTAAAAAACAGCGTAGACTCTGTTGATGACGTCGGGAAAGTAATAAGCCATTATTATACAAACGAGAACGAATTTTTCAAGATACTTGAAAAGAAGGATGCAAAAGATATTCTGCTGAAATACACAGGCGGTCCAGAGAATGAAAAGTAATATTTTTCCATTCCTGCCGATGCCCATCGAGGCTGCAGAGAATATTTCAAGGCGTTTTGATTTTTTCTCAAATATACTTTTCAAAGTCAACCCGAACATAAAAAAAGAACTGAACCAGGCGGATATTGAAATTGAGCCCCGAAGATATTTTTCAGTCTCGCTCATGTCCGCATTTCTGGTATTCCTGAGCGCATTTGCGGTCATACTTGTGATAGGGCTGCAGATTAAAACTATTTTTGAAGTGCTGCCGTCCGCTTTCCTGTTCAGCTTTGCTGTCGCAGTGATAATACTCTTTTATTACATAACCTACCCCAAGCTGGTGATAATGCGCAAAAACAAGATGATTGACAGGGATTTGCTTTTCGCGCTGCGTTACATTACAATAAGGCTGCACTCAGGAATCCCCCTTTATGATGCGATGGTGAGCGTTGCACAGGGAGACTACGGGCTTGTTTCAGACGAGTTCAAAAAAACGATAAAAGAGATATCAAACGGGGTAAGCGAAACAAAAGCGCTCGAGGACATGGCAATACGCAATCCCTCGGAATTTTTCAGAAGGACAATATGGCAGATAGCAAACAACATGCGTTCCGGAGCTGATGTCGGAAGTACCCTGGAGAGCATTACCAAAAACCTTGTTGAAGAGCACAAAATTCTTGTAAGACGGTATGGCTCTGAGCTGAACCCGCTTATCCTGCTGTACATGATGTTTTCAGTAATCATCCCTGCGCTCAGCATAACTGTCCTGGTGGTAATGAGCTCATTTTCAGGGGTAAAAGTCCCGGTTATACTGTTTTACATAATACCCATCGCAGTATTTTTACTGCAGATTTTTTTCATTTCAGTAATAAAAAACAAGAGGCCTATGCTTACAATTTAGTGATAGTATGAATGATTTGCTTGAGAAAATAGGAAGAATGATTGCGCGGGACAACATAGTCAAGATTAGAGCCAAGCTTAATTATGCCGGGCTGAAGGTAAACGCGGAGAGCTTTGTCGCAATAACTGTGATGGTGGGAGTCCTGTTCTCAATTGCTGCTGCAGTAATATTTTATTTCTGGCTGAAAAATCCGATATACCCTGCTCTTGCACTGATTGGCGCAGGCGTAACATTTTACTTTTTGATGTCAGGGATAATAGGCCTGCTGGTTGACAACAGGGCAAAATTTGTCGAGAAAACACTGCCTGATGCGCTTCTGCTTATGGCGTCAAACCTGAAGAGCGGAGTCGCTCCGGATGAAGCGCTGATTCTAAGCGCCAAATCCGAATTTGGTTTTCTTGCCAAGAACATAAAAACAGCAGGACACAAAATTGCAACAGGCATACCTATTGAACAGGCGCTTGAAACAATATCCGAGGATGTTGATTCCGAAATCCTTAACCAGACTATAGGGCTGATAATAGAAGGCATCTCCTCGGGAGGAGAGCTGGCATCAATACTTGAAGGCACTGCGCGCGACATCAAGGACAATGAAATAATACGCAAGGAGATACGCGCGATAATAATGCTTTATGCAACCTTTATCATGATGGCGGTTACATTCATATCCCCAATCCTGTATGCTGTCTCCACTGAACTTGCGGGGATATTATCCAGTCTTAGCCAGACTCTTGCGGCAGGATTCCTTGTTGAGGGCTCGTCCTCGGTTGTCCCAATCGCAGCAGCGGACATATCCACTGATTTCCTTCTGGTATTTGCATACGTCAATATAATCATAACTGGTGTGTTCGGTTCGATGATGATTGCGCTGATAAACAAGGGAAATGAAAAATACGGGCTCAAATACATGCCTTTCATTGTAGGCGCTGCGATAATACTGTTCAATGTCGGGAGACTGGCTATGAAGTACTTTTTCGGGAGCATCAGAATACTGTAACCAAGAAAACCTTTTAAACAAGCAGGATGTTGATATATTATCAAGGAGAGGTGTTGTTAAATGTATAATAAAAAAGCGCAATCAGCACTTGAATATCTGCTTACTTACGGCTGGGCAATTCTTATCGTAATCATTGTCGGTGCATCATTGTATGCGCTTGGCGTCTTCAATCCAGGAACCTTTACAGGAAAAAGAGTCACAGGGTTCACACAATTCCAGGTTATAGACCACAAGCTGGATGATAACGGGGAAATGACCCTTATGATTGGCAACAGGCTTGGAAAGGCTGTTGAAGTCGGCAATGTCTCCTTTGAATACAAGAATGACGTGTGCTACAACGCCACTTATGCAAGCTCCCATTTTACGCTGGGGCCGAACACAGAACTGTCCATAACAGAGGACTGCACTGCTGAATGGGGAAATCTGGACTTAAGGTCCTCTTATTCAATAATTGTGGACATAGAATTTGATGACCCTGACTCAGCCCTGACGCACACAGATTCAGGAACATTGTTCGGAGCAGTAGAAGCGCATTAGTATTCTATCCTTATTTTTTTATTAATTCGATAGTGCCTATTATCGGGTACTCTATCTTGATAAGATTGTGGTCGTCAAGGATTGACGCCCATTCTTCAACAAGCTTTGCATCCACCTTAAGCGCTTTTGAAGCGTCTTCAGTGGAAATTTTTCCTTTTTGCTCGACAAGCTCAAGAAGCTTGTCAATTCCAGTCTCTATCTTCATACCCATAACAGAGCTTGTCTGTGAAACTCTTTTTAGAATATCTGCCTTTGAAACAACACTGACTGGCTTCTGGTCTTCAATTACAAAAAGACGGTTTGCTTTTGCTGCATTCATCTTTTGCATTACATTCCCGAATGTTTCCTTCGGTGCAATTGTTTCAGCAGGGCGCGTCATTTCCTTTACAGGCCTTGACATCAAAACCTGAACTTGGCTTGGTTCAGTCTTTTCAATACGTTTTACAATGTCCTCAGACTCTATAGCGCCCTTAAGCTCGCGCTTGGATGTAACTGCCAGACCGCGTATGTCATTCTGCAGCATGAGCTCAATTGCCCTTGCCACCTTTTCATTCTCCTCGATTGACACAACACCCTCAGTCAGCATGGACTCTACGGGCTCGGCATGATAACTTTTCTCCCTAGTTATTATGCGCTTTAGCCCCAACTTGCCGAAATCCTCAGAATTCTTTAACTTGTGGGACTCTGTCGCCAGTATAGCATTTTCTATTCTTGACTTGGTTTTTTGTTCATGATGTTTTTTAACAAGCGCAATGAATGGTTTGCTTCGGAGCTTTAGCCTGTTTTGAGGATGAATCTTAGGAATCCCAAGAACTTCATGCATCTTTTTCTGGGGCGCTTTCCTTGCGGATTTTTTTGCCGATTTTCTCTTTTTTGATATCTTCTTTTCAGGAACATGTTTGGGTTCAGGCTTCTTTTTGCGGAACACATTTTCCTTCTTCATTTTGTCCACTACCAACTCCAATCTCCTGAATACATCATCTGTTTCAGCCCTCGCCATAGCTATTCCATAAAAGCTGTATATTAAAAAACCTAACTAAGTTACATTGAAAAGCGCGGTTCCAAGAACCTTTTCAGAGGCTATGCTGACAGAAATAAGCTGATGCCCTGTATTCCCAATAACTGAGATAGTTCCATTATAAATTCCATTTACAGTTGATTCAGACGCGCTGCTTATCAATGAGCTGTTTGAATCATAATAGCTTATGTCTATTGCAGAATCAACAGCAGTGCCGTTAAAATGTTCCAGCACAACCTGATAATAAAGTGTTGCTCCGGCGCTGAATGTGTCATTCTCATATAAATATCCGGAGTCGTTGTAAGTTTTGACTCCAACAAAAGCGACATTATCATCAATTTTTAATTTGACGCCCTCGCTTGTCATCTGGAGATACAGAACATTTAAGCCGGGTTTAACAGGCATGGTTCCGTATATGGACGCTGCAGGCTGTCCGATTGCGTCGCGGGGAGGGTCGCTGAAACGTATGTTTATTTCCTGGTCATGGATATATGTGCGATTTCTGACTATGTCGCCCGGAACATTAATTGTTACTTTTGTGCTTGCATTCAAGCCCTGCGAATAAACAAGGTTCGCAGCAGAAGTTGTGACACTGACCATCTGCTTTGCATTCATCCCGTTTGTATCAAAGAAGTAACCGCTTACATAATTGTATCCAAGATACGAGGTTACTATCAAAAGTATAAGCCCTAATGCAATAACACTCAGGAATTCAATTGCGCTCTGCGCCTTCATCACAGCCAAACCTCTTTTACGATTTCAAGATTTGAGTCCTCTATCCTGATGTAGCTTTCATTGAACTCAATGTCTATGCCGTAGTAATCAGCAAAATCTGTGTTGATGTAATTGACGTAAGACGCTATTGTCTGGGCATCAGCATTTTTGCTGTGAAGATAATTTAATCCCTCTATGACGTCGTCATAGATTGCCGAAATCCTGTAGCTTGCAACAACCCTGTATTCTTTGTCATGCTCAAACTGGACGCGCTCATTCTGAACAACAAAAATTGTAAGTATCACCAGAAAAATCAGCTGTATTACAAGTATTGTTGCGAAAATTCCCTTCCTGTTCACGATGTCCCAACCTCAAGCTCAGCTATGCCGTAGCGGATGACATTGAATGATTTGTAAGCAAACTGGTTGTAAGTCGGCCCGCTTACAGATGCAGAAATGTTGTATTCACCTATGACTGCGTCAGGCGGAAGAATTACATTGTATTCGAATGTTTTTGACTCGCCCTGAGTCGTAAACAGGAATTCCGGGGTTGGATAATTCCACAAAATTATGGGCCAGCCTTCCAATTGGCCGCCAGAGCTATAGATATTAGTGACTACTGTTCCCTGCTGTGGCAAGCCTTCCTCCTGATTTGCCATTACTATAACACTTAATGGCACTGATGCCGGAGCCTGAGAAGACTGAATATTAATATTCATCCACGGGGCCGGCAGTATCCCTAAGTTTTCAGTCAGGGTTAAAACAAGGAATTTCCGCACAACAATGCTAGTTTCAAAATCATGTTCATTGACAGTAAGGCTGTTGACAAGGTTTCCGCCGTCGTAAACATTAAGACGCATTTCAGCAGGGTATGGAAGTTCGCCCAGCATTTCCTGTACTATCGCTTCAGCCTGCGGTATATTGTTCAGCTGTAGCTGCTCAAATGCCTGCGACAAATTTTCTGCCTTGTCAGAAGCGCGGAGAAAGTTCTCGCTGTTCATGTAAATAGTTGAATCCTGCACACTTACCTGCGGGTCAGGCGTCAATAGCGAATAGACCGCTACTATCACTGCAATGAAAATTGAAAATGCAACAAGTGCATCAATCGTGAATATTATCGCTTTTTTGTTCATTCGTACCACACTCCCACAGCCCTTCTGCGCCTTTGGTTTGAAGCCCTGGCGGAACTGTTATTCATACCATATCCCCAATGTTATCATAGCAAGATAGCTGCTGTCTACCCAAGCCTTTCGTTCGGAAAATATTGCCTCGCTTCCAGCAGGAGGCTCATATCCTGTGATTATGCTTACTCCGTCAATATTCAATAAGTTTCCGTCTGCATCCCTGGCATCAAAATAAAAGTTGTATCCCCTGATTCCGAGAAGCGCCTGGCTGCAGTTGTAGTCCAGGCTTGCAAATGCCTTTAATTTTTGTCCGGAAATAATACCCGGCGCGCTCATGAAACCCAGCGAATTTATCTGGGCGCAACCTTTTGTTTCCCAGTCATCAGGATTACCTTTTGTTGACATCAGGACATTAAGCGCCGGCTGTGAACGCAGTTCCAAATCACCGAGTTCAGCCTGCTGTTTTTCATAAATTGTATATTGGTAAAGAAGGACTCCAAGCCCGCCGATTATAGTCAGCACAATCAGGGCGGCAAACATGACATCCAATGAGATTATCTGTGCCTTCATCTGACCCTCACCAATTTTTCAGCATTTAAGTTCTTGTAATCATTGTCAGCTACAAATACGGTGTAATCATCAGACGCAATCCCTGCCGTGTTCCATGTGTAGTTTATTGAATTGCTGGCTGCTGTGCGTGTTAACGGGCCAAGCAGTGCAGTGCCATTGCTGTAAAATATTGTAAGGTTTGCAGCAGCCCCATTGATGTATTGTGACATTATCAGCGCAGCTTCTCCAACCAAATAATCGGACTGATTTGTGTCTATTGAAGTAAGATATACTGTGCTGTCCATATTAGTTGCAGAAACTTTTCCAGAATAAACAACCTGGCTTGTTATGTTACGCGTGACAATAGAGCATACAGCTATCTTGTCGCTCCACTCAACTGTTGCAGTGTAATTGCCCGAAACTCTTATTGCTGTAAGAGGGTCGGCATAAACTTTGTAAGGAACGCTCATGTTTATTGAGAAACCATCCCCCCCAATCACGGCTGCGTTAATGCCTTCAGAAAACTTGTAGCAGACATGTTCGGCAAAAGTGTCCTCAATTATGTTGTTCTCTGTGTAATAACTGTAGGCGCCTATCGCAATAACATAGATAACCAGCATTATTGTAACGCCTGTGATAAATTCAAGCCCTGACTGCGCCCTCACCATGTTAAGACTTAAAAATTATGGATTTATTATGTTTTAGATAGCATATTATTGTAGAATTGGTTTTTTTAACCAAATTGTATTTTGGTATCACAAGCCAAACATTTATAAATAAGTTCTTCTTAGTCTACATCATGTTCAAAACTGAAAGTGAAATCGCGGATTTCATAATAAAAAACTCATGGATAATCGAGGAAGATCTAACTTTGATAGGCAAAGAAATTGGTACTGGGTTTGATGAGGTAGGCAAAATAGATATTTTGTTTAAAAATAAACAAAACCAGTTCGTAGTAATAGAACTGAAGCTAAACAAGCTTACATCATCGGCAGTAGCACAAATGGTTAAGTATACAGGAGCCCTAGCAGCCAAGTACAGTTTAAACAGAGAATCCATAAAAATGATACTTATCGGAAATTCAGCAACTGCTGAAGTAAAATCTTTTTGTTCTCTCTTGGGTATCCGCATTATAGAATTCGGTCTTGTGAACGAGCTCCAGCTTAAAATTGAGTCCTATCTAAATAATTTTGAAAAATATAAAAGTAAAGAAAATTTGGAACATCCAAAACTAATCAAAGATGTTATTGATGTGCCCAAACAAATTACTCGGGTAAAATATAGAATAATAAAACTAAAAACTGTGCCTGCTATCGCATCAGGCAGTTTTTTAGAAGTAGGCAATAATGACAATCTGTTTAGCCTTTTCACGCCAAAGCGAATTCAATTAATAAATGAATTAATCAGAACCAAACATTTTTCGATTAGAGAACTTGCAAATTCTCTTAACAGAGACATTAAAAATGTTTTTGATGATTTGACAATGCTGAATCAAGCTGATATAATCGAATTGGTCCAAGAAGGAAAACGTAAAGTTCCCTATCTAAAAAACAATACGTTACTAATCAGGTTTGGAGAACAAAGGTGAATAAAATGATGCCAAAAAAAGAAGAAGAACCAAAAGGATTGAAAATGAAAGTTGCGGAAGCAATACAGGATGATGTCGGAAAAGGGATAGTACGACTTGATACTTCCATAATGAAGGAAATAGGCGTTTCTCCAGGAGATGTTGTCGAAATAATCGGAGAAAAGACAACAGCGGCGATTGTTGACAGGGCGTATCCAGCTGACATAGGGCTGTCCATCATAAGGATGGACGGACTCACGCGATGGAACGCAAAATCAGGGATAGGCGAACCTGTTGTAATCAAAAAAGCAGACTACAAGCGGGCAAAGACAGTAACAATAGCCCCGGCACAAAAAGGAGTTTTTGTACAGATGCATCCTGACTCTTTCAAACAGGCGCTTCTTGGCAGGGCTGTTGTGAAAGGCGACATGATAACTTTGGGCGGAACAAAGCGGAGACGCTCAACATTCTCAGGAAGCCCGTTCGAAGACATATTCAAAATGATGGAAGACATGGAGGGAATCGGCAATCTTGGATTCGGACTTAGCGACATAAAATTTGTTGTTTCAAGCACGAATCCGAAAGGAGCAGTCCTGATTACAGGAGAAACCCAGCTGACAGTGTCTCCGGAAGCAGTTGAAATCGAAGAGAAAAATGTCCCTGGAATCGCATATGAGGATATTGGCGGACTGGGAGACGAGCTTACAAAAGTCAGGGAAATGGTTGAAATCCCGATGAGACATCCCGAGGTATTTGAAAGGCTTGGAGTAGAGCCCCCAAAAGGAGTCCTGCTGTACGGGCCGCCAGGAACAGGCAAGACACTTCTTGCGCGCGCAGTTGCAAATGAGGCAGATGCATATTTCATTTCAATTGCAGGGCCTGAAATAATGAGCAAGTGGGTTGGAGAAGCAGAGAAAAAACTCAGGGAAATATTTGACCAGGCAGAGAAAAATGCCCCTGCAATAATCTTCATTGACGAGATAGATGCAATCGCTCCAAAGCGTGAGGATGCTGTGGGAGAAGTCGAGCGAAGAGTTGTAGCGCAGCTTCTTGCAACAATGGACGGCTTGAAATCACGCGGAAGAGTGGTTGTCATTGCAGCAACAAACAGGCCCAATGACATAGACCCTGCTCTGCGGCGCCCTGGAAGGTTTGACAGGGAAATTGAGATAGGAGTCCCGGACAGGGAAGGAAGGCTGGAGATACTGCAGATTCACACGCGTAACATGCCATTGACAAAAGACGTTGACCTAAAAAAGCTCGCAGACATAACGCATGGATTTGTCGGAGCAGACATGTCAGCGCTTGCAAAAGAAGCTGCAATGAATGTCCTGCGAAAAGTCCTTCCAGACATCAAGCTAAGGGAAGGGGAACCGCTGTCACGCATTGACCTTGACAAGCTTGTTGTTTCAATGGAAGACTTCAAAGCAGCGCTCAAGATTGTCAGGCCAAGCTCAATGAGGGAAGTCCTGATTGAAATTCCAAAAATAGGCTGGGCTGATGTAGGCGGGCTTAATGATGTCAAGCAGAGCCTTAAGGAAGCGGTGGAATGGCCCATAAAATATCCGAAGTCATTCCAGAGGATAGGAATACGAGCTCCGCGAGGAGTCCTGCTGATGGGGCCGCCAGGCACAGGAAAAACAATGCTTGCAAAAGCAGTTGCAAAAGAGAGCGAGGCAAACTTCATCTCTATCAAAGGGCCTGAGATATTCAGCAAATGGGTTGGCGAAAGCGAAAAAGCAATACGTGAAATATTCCGCAGAGCCAGACAGGCATCGCCATGCATAGTGTTCTTTGACGAGATAGACTCAATAGCGTCACGAAGGGCAGCAGGGGACGGAAGCAGGGTAAATGAAAATGTCATTGCCCAGCTTCTGACAGAAATGGACGGGCTTGAAGACATGTCAGATGTTGTTGTGATTGCAGCAACAAACCGCCCGGACATGATTGATGCAGCCCTGTTGAGGCCTGGAAGGTTTGACAGAGTGATATTCATCCCTCCTCCAGATGAAAAGGCAAGACTTGAAGTCTTTAAAGTACATACAAAAGAAATGCCCTTGGCCAAGGACGTTGACATAAAAGACTTAACGCAAAGAACCGACGGTTACTCAGGAGCGGACATAGAGGCAGTGTGCAGGGAAGCCGGGATAAGCGCGCTTAAGGAAGACATTGAAGCAAAGGAAGTCAAAGGAAAACACTTTGAGAAGGCAATGGAAATAGTGAAGCCAAGCATTACACAGAAGGACATAGCAATCTACAAGGGATTCATTGAGCAGTTCAGGAAGCACACAATAGAAGCTCCAAAGGGAATCAATTATTTGGGTTGATGGGGAATCCCCATCTTTCTGCCCTTTTCTTTAGAACCGAGAGACTTTGTCTCTGGGCACTTTGAGACTGCATCTCGAAGCATCGTGGTGTAGCCACAATGTCGCGACATGGTCGCAATGAAGAAAAGCGTAAGCTGCGGAAAAGAAACCTTTTTTATATTACCTTTCTCTTTAGTTTTATATGGCAAAAGCAAATAACACGATTTATTTTGTTTGCGTACACCCAGGGGCATGCTGGTTCTGGGACAAAATATTCAATCTCAACAAAAGAATATCGCTTTCAATCGTTCTCGCATTTTTGCTGACAATGGTTTCGCAGACATATCCTGTATGCACGGAAAAATTCTGCTACACAATATTCGCGCAGTTTTTTACAAATCCTCTGCTGCTGTTAAAGCCATTCGCATATTCCCTCATCTACCTGCCTGCGCTTTTCACTTTTGCGCTGTTATTTGCACTGCTGTTCGCAGTCTTCTCAGTATTCAGCGCAGTTCAAAAAAGCGGGGTTGTGCACGAAATGTTTTTTCCCGTGGTATCATTGGTAATCGTAGCATATATGGCGCTGGCAGTTTCAGGCGCGATGAGCTCATTGTTCCTCAACGCAGGGCTTATGGAATGCGTGAACAATGATGACTGCATCAGGGCAGGGTATATTGGAGAGACATGCACAAGCGTCTATCGCCCGGTTTATACCCAATACACCCCTGATATGAAGCCCCTGGAAAAATGCGGCTGTGTTGAGAACAAGTGCATTGGTAGTTAATGTCTGCCCTTTCTATTAGAAAGAGAAAGTGTAAGTTGCCCAAAGAGAAACTAATCTGGGCGTAAGCTGCGGAAAGAAACATTATATAGCACATCCTTCTTTATTCTGTTATGGACGAGGACAAGCTGTATAATTTAATGATTTCAAAAGAGCTTACTGTTGAAATCCTGATAAGGGATATTGTACAGTCTGAGGGGCTTGACCCATGGAACATAGACGTGGGGGCGCTTGCACGGAAATATCTTGACGCAATCCACTCAATGCAGCAGAGAGACATAAAAATATCCGGGCAATTCCTGCTTGCAGCATCAATCCTCCTCAAGATGAAATCGGATTACCTGCTTCCTGTTGAAGAGGAAGAAGTAATGAAGAATGTAAGCGAGGAGTTCCTTGAAGACATTGCAAAATATGAACTTGAATCGCATGTTCCGCAGCCAAAGCAGAGGAAAGTCACACTGGACGAGCTTCTTTCATCCCTTAAGCAGGCAATCGTGGTAAGCGACAGGAGGGAAGTGCGCACAAAGGAAAGGGACGATGTCAAGATGCCGATAAAAATCAGAAAAGTTGACATAGGCAAAAAAATAGTCTCCCTTTACGAAAGAATAGTTGAATTTTTCAGCAAACTCAAGATTTTTGAAATCAAATTTTCGCAGCTGGTCCCAAGCAAGCACAGGTGGGACATAATATGGACTTTTATCCCGCTGATACATCTTGCGAACAAGGACAAAATAAGACTGCGCCAGGAAGAGGAATTTGGTGAAATATATGTCACAAGAGGAGAAGGAGACGCAGCAGTCAGTGAAGCAAAAAGCAGAGATTGAAGCTGTACTTTTTGCAACAAACGGGCTGACTGTCGCAGAAATATCCAAACGGACAGGCATTACCGAGAAAACAGTAAAAGACATTCTCGAAGAGCTTGAGCTGGAGCACATGAACAATGTTCGGGGAATACATGTGCTGCAGGAAGGAGATATCTGGAAAATGAGCATAAAGCCAGAAATGACTGTTTTTGTAAAAGACCTGCTTCCGCCAGAATTTCCAAAAGCCCTCATGAAAACGCTTGCTATAATAGCTGCAAAAAAGCCTGTCAAGCAGTCAGTCATAGTCAGGATAAGGGGAAACAAGGCGTATGAACAAGTAAAGAAGCTCATACGGCTTGGGTTTGTAACCTCTGAAAAATTCGGCAGCACAATGATGCTGGATTTGACGCAGAAGTTCTTTGATTACTTCCAGCTCAGGGAGACTGAAATCCCTGAAAAGTTCAAGCTGGACAGTGAAACCGAAGCTGCAGTCAAGAGGGCTGAGAAAGAGGCAGAAGAAGAGGAAAAAAAGGCTGAAAATGGGGCAAAGTAGCACTTATTTGCAGTTCCGAAAATTATTTATTAGCTGTTTGACTAGGTTATTTTTATAATTTGGAGGTAATAGCGATGTTAAATTTAATGGATGTTTCAAAAACATACGGACTGAAGGTGTTTACAGACGTAGGAGAATACTTCGGAGACGTAGACGAAGTAATAATACAGAACAACAAGATCTTCGGATGGAAGATAAAGGCGACAAGAGAGTCATACCTTAACAAAACAATGTCCGGAGCAAAGGGCGTAATCGTTCCGCACCAGCTTGTAAAAGCAGCAGGAGACATAATGATAATCTCAAAGGCTGCAATACCGTCTGGCGAGGAATCAACAACCAGCGAGTAATCAATTAGTTTTTAAATACTTCTGTTATTTTATTTATTTGTAATATGGATAAACTTAACTTTAAAACAACTGCTGAAATCAAGATTCCTAAAGAGCTAGACCAGCAAGTAATCGGACAGGAACAGGCGGTTGAAGTAATCAGGAAAGCCGCAAAGCAAAAGCGCCACGTTCTTCTTCTGGGAGAACCTGGAACAGGAAAAAGCATGGTGGGACAGGCACTGGCTGAGCTCATGCCTGCGGAAAAACTTACTGATGTCATCTGCTCGATGAATCCCAAAGATGAAAACAACCCGCTGATAAGCGAAGTTCCTGCGGGGCAGGGAAGGCGCATGATTGAAAACCTGAAAGTACAGGCAATCAGCGCAATGGGCGGGAACAGCTGGACATTTTTGATAATCATTTTTGCATTGTTCTTTGCAGGCTCGACTGTGCTTGACTGGATAATCACAAAAGAGGCAAGCGACATACTGAAAGCAGCAGACAGGATTTCAGGAACAATGTTCATAATACTGATTTTCATCGGCGTGCTAGTATTCTACAGCGTAAGCAAACTGCGCAAGGGACAGATGAGAATCTCCGCGCCGAAAGTCATAATTGACAACAGCGAGGAAAAGCATGCGCCGTTTGTTGATGCGACTGGCTTGCATGAAGGGGCGCTGCTTGGAGATGTGCAGCATGACCCGTTCCAGACAGGCGGGCTTGGAACGCCAGCGCATGAAAGAGTTTCAGCAGGCGCGCTGCACCGGGCAAATCGCGGAGTGCTTTTCATTGACGAGATTGCAACGCTGAAACCTGAGATGCAGGTTGAGATTCTTACAGCAATGCAGGAGAAAAAATATTCCATCACCGGAAGAAGCGAACGCTCGGCAGGCGCAATGGTAAAAACAAAACCAGTGCCGACAGATTTTATCCTTGTTGCAGCAGGAAATCTTGAGACTATCAAGCACCTTCATATTGCCCTGAGAAGCAGGATAAGGGGAAGCGGCTATGAAGTCTACATGAAGGACAAGATGGATGACACCCCTGAAAATGTCAAGAAACTTGTCACGTTCATCGCGCAGGAAGTCCGCAAGGACAAAAAGATTCCAGAGTTCACCAGAGATGCGGTTCAGGAAATAATAAATGAAGCGCGCATGCGCGCAGGCAGAAAAGGCTATCTCACCCTGAAGCTGAGGGATTTGGGCGGACTGATAAGAGTATCTGGAGACATGGCAAAAGAGGACAATGCAAAGTTTGTCAGCAGGGAACATGTAATCCGCGCCAAGAGTTATGCTGCAACATTTGAGCAGCAGATTGCAAAGAAATACACACAGGAGAAAAAAGAATACCAGCTGATACGCAACAAAGGGCAGGAAGTCGGGCATGTAAACGGGCTCGCAGTTATCGGAGACGAGACCGGCTCAGGGCTTATACTCCCAATCGAGGCAGCTGTAGTGCCTGCAATGTCAAAAGGACAGGGCAAAATATTAGCCACTGGAAAACTCGGAGAGATTGCAAAAGAGGCAATAACAAACGTGAGCTCAGTAATCAAGAAGTATTCAGGACAGTCGCTTAGCGGATTTGATATTCACATACAATTCTTACAAACATTTGAGGGTGTAGAAGGAGACTCAGCATCAATCTCAGTCGCTACAGCTGTAATGTCTGCGCTTGAAAAGATTCCAGTGCGCCAGGATGTTGCAATGACAGGCTCGCTTTCAATCCGCGGAGAAGTCCTTCCAATCGGCGGAGTCAACGCAAAGATTCAGGCTGCGAGGGATGCTGGAGTAACAACAATAATAATCCCGAAATCTAACCTGAAAGACATTCTTGTGGACAAAAAGGGCATAACAATAATCCCTGTAGAAACAATAGCAGATGTTCTTGAGCACGCATTCAAGTGGCCGGCAGGCAAGAAACCTGTGCTGAGCAAAATCAAAAAAGCGGTTCGTTAACCTTTCTTTTGATAACCTAGAGATAAAATCTCTGGGCATCGCGATGAAATCGCAATGAAGAAACCTTAACGAAAGAAAACATATTAAAGCAATTGCGCCCTGATGTATCCCATGATTGATTTCGCAAAGTACAGCAAGCCGATTGAAAAGCAGGGCGCAGAGTACATTGATTTGCGCATAATGGAACTCACTTCTGAAGCGTATTCTGCAAAAGACGGAAACATAAGCTCTGTGCAGTCAATGGAACACGTGGCTTTTGGAGCGCGGGTTTTCTTCAAAGGCGCGTGGGGATTTGCATTCTGCACCGAGATGTCAGATGTGGACAAGATATTTTCGTCTGCATGGCGCATGGCAAAGCTCAATTCAATAAAAATCAAGGAGCGCTTTGAACTCAAAAATGTCAGCACAATAAAAGACGAAGTCAACCACCAGATAAAACAAAACCCTGTTGATATCCCTTCAGAGGAAAAAATAAAGGAAGTTCTTGAAATCGACAGGCTGCTCAAGCGCGACAATGTCAAGAGCAGGCAGAGCGAGATAGGATTTTCCTCGCGAAAGTCATGGTTCTTCAACTCGAGCGGAGCAGACATCTTTGAGCCGCGATATGCAATGGCAATACGGCTGAGCCTGGTTGGCAGGGGCAAAACAGGGCTTGTCAATTCATTCAACCGGACAGGCAAAACAGGCGGATACGAGATATACACAGGGATAAACAAAACCGAATTCTGCAATCATCTTTACAAAAAATTCAAAAACGCGCTTAAGGCAGAAAAAGCTCCAGCCGGAAGGTTCCCTATTGTGATTGACAACGGCTTGTGCGGAGTGTTTTTCCACGAGGCTGTAGGGCATGCATGCGAGGCAGATGCAGTGCTTGAAAAGTCCTCTGTGTTCCAGAAAATGCTCGGCAAGAAGATTGCGCCGGAACACCTTACCCTGGTTGACTCGCCGAATGTGCTGAACGAGGGCGGGCATTTCAGGTATGATGACGAGGGAATGCCTGCAGGAGAGACTTTTTTGATAACAAACGGGAAGCTCACATCATACATCAACTCGCTTGAGTCATCAAGCCTGATGAATGCAAAACCAACAGGCAACGGCAGGGCAATGGACCCGACGCACATGCCCATACCGCGGATGACAAACACAGTTCTGCGGCCCGGAAGATTCAGCAGAGACGAGCTATTCGAAGGAATAAAAAATGGAATCTATGCGTGCGGCTCAAGCGGAGGGGTTGTGGAGCCGATAAACGGAAACTTTGTATTCAATGCAGAAGAGGCTTTCATGATTGAAAACGGCAAAATAACAAAGCCCCTGCGGGATGTTTCGCTTGCAGGGAACATAATGGAGATACTCCCAAAAATAGAAAAGATTGCGAATGATGACGCGCCCAATTTCTGGGGCGGAAGATGCGGAAAACAGGAACAGCTGGTGCCTGTGGGCGAGAAAACACCACACATCAAAATATCAGAGGCGATAATTGGTGGAAAAAGTAATTAGCGGAATATTAAAAAAAGCAGAAGAGAATCATGTAGACGCCTCGATAAGCATAGGCAAAGAAAAAGTACTTTCTTTTGAATACAACCGCGACAAGCTGAAAGGCAGCACAGAAGGGAACACATCGCTTCTCGAGATAAGGCTTTCCAAGGGAAAGAAGTACGGGTTCTCGACAACAACGCTCGTGAACAACTGGGAAAGATGCTTTGACAGGGCGCTGAAAATAATGCGGGTTTCAAAGCCGATAAAACACGATATAATACTTGCAGAGCCCAAGAAGCTAAAGCCAGCAGAAGGGATTTACTCCAAAACAGTCGCTGAAATGCCTGTTGAAAAACTTTTTGACAAAGCAGAAGATGCTGTTGCAGAAGCCAAAAGTGTTAAAAAAGAGATTCTAGTAATCTCGGGAAAGTTCTCTAGGGAAGAAGAAGAAACACTCTTTGCGAATTCAAACGGCGTGACTGCCGCAGACAAGAGCACAACACTCTCAGGAAGCATTGAATGCGGGCTTGGAACTGCAGTCGGACTGGATGGGAAATCGTCGCATTCAGACATTAATTTCATAAAAACAGGAAAAAGCGCAGGGCAGATGTGCATTGACTGCCTGAACCCAAAACCAATAAAGACAATGAGAACAGGGCTGATTCTTGACTACTTCGCAGCCTCTGACCTGATAAATGCGGCGCTGGTGCCAGCAGTGCTTTCGGAAAATGTCCAGAACAAACGAAGCTATCTTTCAGGCAAGCTCGGAAGAAAAGTTTTCGCTGACAGCATTACCATTTATGATGACGGATTGCTTGCAAAAGGATTAAACTCAGGGAGGATAGATGGCGAGGGAAGCCCGTCGCAGCGCACAGAAATAATCTCAAAAGGAGTTTTGAAAAATTATCTTTATGACCTGTACTCTGCAAAAATTGACAAGAAAAAGACGACAGGAAACAGCAGTTCAATCGCGAAGGTTCCGTCAGTCGGAGTTTCAAACTTTGTGATGAAGCCCGGCAGGTACAGCAGGGAAGAAATCATCAGGGAAACAAAAAACGGAATCCTTGCCGAGTTCTTGATGGGAACGCACTTTGTGAACTCAGTCACAGGAGACGCCTCGGTCGGAGTTTCAAACGCTTTCTATGTTGAGGATGGAGAAATAAAGCACCCCATCAAACAGGCGATGATATCGCTGAACATCTTTGACGCGCTGAAAAAGATTGAAATAATAGGGAACAACATGCGACAGGAATCTGATGTAGTGTGCCCGACAATCAAGCTTGAAGGTGTGCAGATTGTTGCATGAGAAAACATTCGAAAAGTTGTGCAAACTCAAGGCAATAGAGTATTACAAGATGTATGCCGGCCTGAGTTATGATGAGTCAAAAATCAAATCCTGCTCTACAGCTATTTCGAAACTTTCAAAATCTATTTTGGACAGCAGGGAAGAAGTTCCAGAACGGATAAAGTACTGGCTTATTGACAATGCCGCGTCCAGGGATGTAGAAAAATATTTCATGAAGCAGATAAAGATACGCTCAAAATTCAGATGCGGAAATGTAGACTACGCCAGCTGGAGAAGCTGGCTGCCCAGTTCAAAGCCAGAAGAACGAAAAAAGGTATTTGACTATTTTGTTAAAGAATCAAAAAAGTTAAGCCCATTGATACAAAAATGGTTTAATGTATACAGCGATTCGTACAGGAGATACGACTGCGATGTCCTTGGGTCATACTTTGATACGCAAAAAATAAAAATGAATTCTCTTGTAAGACTGCTTAAAACGCTTGGCAGAGAGGGAAGACATGCTTTTGACAGCGGAGAGATTGAAAGCGTTGTCGGACACCCGCTGAAGTATTATGATGAATACTACTATCTGGGCTCGAAGCTAAGGCTGGGAGTCCAGCTCAAACTGGATACATTGCCTTCGATAAAAAAGATATTTTCCGATATGGGCTTTGATTTTGACAAAGTCAGAATAGACTCAGCCAACAGGAAAAAGAAGTTTGGGTATGGCTACTGTATCTCACCCAACCCCCCAGAGGATGTAAGGGTGGTTTACCGCTCAGTCGGGGGGCTAAAGGAAACTGAAGTTGTCTACCATGAGTTCGGGCATGCGATGCAGGGAATTTCCATGACAGGCTCGTTCTTCAAGAAAGAGGTAATCGGCAGCAGCATCAATGAAATATTTTCAATGTTTTTTGAGAGCCTTATCTCGAACAGACAGTATCTTGGCGAGAAAGGAATTGCGAACCCGGACGAGATAGTCCACAGGGAGAAACTGGCGAACAAGCTTTTCTTTGCAGGCTATGCAGCAAACTCCTTTTTGAACCTCAAATTCTTGAGCGGGGGCATAAAGTTCAACGAAATGGATGAAACTTACGGCGAGCTCCTGAAAAAGTACACAGGGATAGAGACTCCAGGAGGGTACTGGAAGCTGCATCACATACTCTCCGAATTCCTGATATACAGCCCAAGCTACATGATTTCGCATGTGAGAGCAGGCGGATTAAACAAGCTGATGACAGCCAAATTTGGAGACTGGTGGAAAAGCAAAGAAGCAGGCAATCACCTCAAGCGCATAATGGCAGATGCAGAAGACATAAAACTAAGCGAATTTTCTTCGATATGATGCACTGTATTATAAGCTGATTACAAAACTTTTTAAGTATAGACTCATCCTATAATAACATCATGCGAGGTGGAGAATTTAAGCTGTATCCTTTGTCCCCAATCGAGCAGGGGTATCTTTTTGGTTTATTTGAAGGAGACGGATACAAATTATGGGACAAAAATAGTAGACATTATCAGGTTGAATTTTACCTTAACTCAGTTAACGATACAAAAACAATCAATTTTCTTGTTAGTTTGCTTAGAAAGATAGGACTAAAGCCCGGGCTATATCAAGACAAACGATTCAATTGCAAGCGAATCAGAGTATACTCTAAAGAATTTTTTGGAATTATAAACAAAAATGAAGATATAACTTACAGAACAAAACAGTTTAACATAGGTTTTGTTTCTGGTATGATAGACTCTGAGGGTTATGTAAATAAAAAAAAGTCGTATATAACAATTGTAAATACCAATAAAACAGTTTTGAAGCGCATTTTGACTTTTTTAGAGTCAATACATCTAAAATCAACGTTAACTAAGCGAAAAAGATGTATTAGAGATAAATTGGATTCTTATAGAATGTACATTTCAGTTAGTTTTAAAAAGCTACAAAATATCTCAATAAAATGTAGAGTACTTCAATAGCGAGGTAGATTCTTGTCGGATAAACAAGGAGCCTTAAGCAGCCTGGAGTGCTCGTCGGATTGGACTCGCGAAAGTAAGTCCAAGGCGAAGCTCATAAAGTGCTTAACACTTTTGAGGCAAGCACAATGGGAGACCCGAAGGTCGGCGGTTCAAATCCGCTCCTCGCTATTTTTTTTCTAAAAAATTTCTTCCAAAACTTTTTTCTGAAAAATAAAAATGTATTTAAGCAAGAAACGATTTAGTATTAACATCAAACAGAAAAAAAATCATGTTCAACTTCAAAAAAAGTTGGAGGGAATGACTAAAATGGCAAAAAAACATGCAAAGAAAAAATCACACAAGAAGTGATGATTTAATTCAGAAGAAAAAAGAGTGCGTGGTTTTCGGTGTTCTTGCGCCCCTTTTCTTCACATTTTTATAATCTTTACAAATTCTCCGATGTTCTTTGAAACAAAATCACGCGTTTTCTTGCTGAGCTCGTTTGAAACAAAAATTATGCCTGGTTTTTTAAGATGCAGGCACTCCGTGTAAAAAGTTGAAATGTCGCTCTCCGCAACATTCGCTTTTCCCGAAATTTTGACAAGCAAGTTTTGGGAACCCAATGCGGTTGGAAGGCTTGCTTCGTGGATTGTTTCGCCTTTTTTCCCTTTTGTTGAAATAATCTCAATCTTTTTTTCTTTCAAATATTCATGAACCTTCCTTTCAAATTCTGAGTCCTGCTTTGGAGCATGTTCCTTGCGAACGCGCTTTGGTTTGGGAACTTCAACAGTTTCCTGTTTTGGAGGTTCGGAAAATATTGACAGGGGCTTCATTTCCTCGACAGCCTGGGACTGTTGAGCTGTCGGTTGTAGTGTCTGCTGGACCTCGAGCTGGGTAAGTTCCTGCTTTGGCTCGGTTTTGTGGAGCTTGCTGCTGATTATGCTGTTAAGCTCGTCCTGAGAAACCGAGTAATGCTTCCATAGCTTCAGCTCCTGTCCGTCGGAATTTATTGTAAGAGCTTCAACAAAATCTTTTAGCTCGCTGACAAGGAAACGCTCCTGGGGATACAATTCTTCAGTGAATGCGACTTTCAAGTCTCTTATGCGCTCGAGAGCTTTCTTCTCAAGCTCATTAAGCTCCTTGTGAAGGCGCTCACGCACTTTGTTTTCCTGTCCAGGAACGTAGTATAACGGGGAAGAGCCGATTCGTCTGAAAGACAGCTTAAGGTGCCCGTTTTGTACGAGACCTGAAAGGATTGCTGAAGCAAGATAAATTTCAGTATTCAGCTGCTTTGCTACTACATTTGGAAGAGTAGGGCCTGACATGCGTACAAGCTGCATTATTTTTTCTTCTTTCTCGTTCAACATACTTAAATAGAGGTATTACTTGTATATAAAAATGATAACTGAAAGCGATGCCGAATTCCTTTTTAAAGCAGCGCGGGCAGCCATAAAAGGGGAGAAATTCAACAATAAATTCCCGGAGTCTCTTGATGAGCGGACAGGCATTTTTGTCACTCTTTACACTTATCCAAACAAGGAACTGCGCGGATGCATCGGATTCCCAGAGCCGATGCACAGCCTGATAACTGGAGTACGGGAAGCTGCAAAAGCGGCTGCATACGATGACTACAGATTTGAGCCGCTGCGTCCGGAAGAATTCAACCATATAATCCTTGAGATATCAATTCTCACAAAACCGCTTCCATGCAAGCTTGATGACATTGAAGAAGGAGACGGCGTAATACTCCACAAAAACTCAAAGAGCGCATTATTCCTTCCGCAGGTTTGGGAACATTTTTCAGGGAAAGAAGAATTTTTAGACCAATTGTGCCTGAAAGCAGGATTAAATGTCGGAGACTGGAAAGACGCGAAATTCATGAAATTCAGCGTTGTTTCTTTTGAAGAAACCGAACCTAACGGGAAATTAAAGCAGATTTTGTGATTTCTTTTTGTCAGGCGATTCCTCTTTGTATTCAGCCTCAACAATACTCTTTATTTTATGTGCCTTAAGCTTCCCGATTTTTTCAACTTCCTGGAGTCCCTTGACATCTGCGTTGACAATGTTTTTTATTGTCTTGAAATGCTTCAGAAGGTTCTGCGCGATTCCCTGCCCGATCCCAGGAAAGCTTGTGACAATATATTCCTGGAGATATCTGTCGCTCTGCGGCTTTTTCTCACCGTGTAAACTTATGCTGACTTTCTTGTCAATCTGCTCTCGCTGCGCAATAAGAAACAGGAACATTGCAGTTTCGTGCTCGCAGGTTGTGTATATTATAGGTATACGGAAGTCAATTGCCAGAGCAGCGATTGCGCCGCGGATTGCATTCGGATGCATCATGCGCTTTTCATAAATGTCCTCGTTGCCCTCCACAATCATTATTGGGCGCTCGAACTGGGAAACAAGGTTCTGAATCTGTACGAACAACCTGCCGTCAATGATGCTCTGGAGAAAATCAGAGACGCTCTTGCGCTCGGCTACAACACGCTCGGAAAGTATGAAATCTCCAACAGGCAGCATTGAATTCTCTATCTTTGCGCCCATGTCAAAGAGGCTCTTTACAACAGTGGTGCGAAGCTCGCGCGTATCCGCAATTATTTTTACAGTTTCGTCTGCCATGTCACACCCTCTTTTTTAATGTCTTCAAGAGCTTTTTTCATTTTATTCCGCTTGTGGAACGAGACCCAGTAATACTTTTCGTCTATTGTATCCTGCGTAATCAGGACAAACACTGTGCCTATATGGGTTCTGCCTATCCTTCCCTCGCGCTGTATGCTTCGAAGCGTTGATGGAACTGGCTCGAAAAATATCCCCAAGTCAGCGTTCTCAACATGGAGCCCCTCTTCAGCAATGCAGGTTGCAACAAGCGTGTTGTAAACTCCTGCCTTGAAATCATTTATTGTCTGCAGCTGCTCCTTTTGTGACATCCCGGATTTTTGCCCTATGAATTTTACAGGTTTGATGCCTGGAATATTTGACAGATGCTCAACAATTTTGTCTGCTGTGTTGCGGTACTGGGTAAAAATAATGATGCGCTTGTTCGGAGCTGTGTATCCCCTGATAAGTTCGACAAGCTTTGCGAACTTTGGATGCTCGATTCCTTTTGATTCCATCTCGTAAATCCGCTTCATGGCTTCGCGAAAGTCTGTGTCCTCCATAAGGGACTGGGCAGCCTTTACTTTGAGGGCCTGAATCTTGAGGCTGTCAAGAAAGACACGAAGGGGCTGGATCCCCTGGGTTTGCAGCAGTTCAAGGCAGTGCATCACTTTTATTGCAGCCGCGATTGTAGAGATATTCTTCATAAGAAACCAGTTGCCTTTTGCCTGGCGCACAAAGCTTCCCTGCATCATGAGCAATTGCCTCTTGCGGACTTTGTCAATGTCCTCGCTCTGCAACACTTTGTTCTCCTTGAGAATATGAAGCCTGCTCTTGAGGCTGCGTTCAAGCATCTGCTTGACTTCTTTTATCTCCTCGGGCAGCTCAATCATTATGCGCTTGACTTCCTTTTCCTGCACGTACTCAGCAACATCCTCGCTTGTTTCATCGCGGACCTCGACTTCCTCAATGAACAGATTTGTGCAGATTTGCTTAATTTCTGCCTTGCTTGTGCCGGGCGAGGCTGTCAAAGCAAGAATGCGCTGGTGCCTTGCTTTTTCAGCATAATGCTTTGCGAGAAAAACATAGTCATAGTCCCCGACTGCGCGGTGCGCTTCATCAATGACAAGAAGGGAAATATCATCGAGCTTCAGCTTTCCGCTGATTAAATCATTGGCAAGAGTCTGCGGAGTCGCGAAAATAAATCTCTTTTTGTAGAGCTCCTCGCGCTCAGAGGGCTTGACAAGCCCTGTGACAAGAGCGAACTCCGATTCTTTCAGCTCTGGGAGATGGTGCTGAAACGTGTGAAGATGCTGGTCGCACAATGGCTTGGTTGGCGCAGAGAAAATAATTCGCGATTCTGGAAACTGCTTCAGGCGGTGGATTGCGAGCATGAGCGCGATTGCTGTCTTGCCCAAGCCTGTCGGCAGAATCGCAAGGACATTTTTCTGCGTAGCTGTGCTGAATATCTGCTCCTGGTATAATCGCGGCTGAAGATTTGTGAGTTCCATGAACATTAACCCTTTCCCAGCATGCCGAAAAGTATTGACAGTATCATATACCCAAAAAGCATCCAGCCAACATAGGATGCCGCGCATAATATGCTTCCTGTAAACGCAACACCCAGTAGGAATATTATGATTGCAAGCACCAAAATTAACAATTTTCCCATGTTATCACAAAAATAAAAGTGCGGAGGAAGGGATTTGAACCCCCGAAGGCACTAAGCCACAAGATATCGAAACTTTTGGCTGGCATTCAGATGCCGGCTGGTCAAGTTCTTGAGTTTGGCATTCTCCTGACTTTCATCAAGAAATCTTGCCCGTTTGACCGCTCCGGAACCTCCGCACAATATTATAACCTAGGCTACTGATTCTTTTTAAGCGTTTTTGTAAAGAAAAATTAACGCAGCTTCTCGAGCTCGCCGCGGATGTTCTCAAATTCCTGGCGCAATCCTTCGAGCGGGTCGCTGTATCTGTACTCAACTTCCTTCGCTTTTGAGCCTGGATAATCAGGCGACTTGATTTTTATGCCCTCAGGAATTTTTGGAAGCTCCTTGATGAAAGCATTGTACTTGGTTTCAAAATCAACCATCTTGTCCGCAAGATTCTTGCGGAGCTCTTTTTTCTGGTCATTGAGCTTTTTAATGTTCAGAATCAAATGGGCATAATCTGTGTAAAGTTTTGAAAGCTTTGTCAGGGAAAGCTTAATCATATTAGAATCATTAATTTTTACATATGAAATGTCTTCGTCCCTTTTTTGCATTCACAACACCTGATATTTCAAGCATTTTTGTATTTAATTGGTTTGTCGTTTTCAAGATAGTATAATTTCCCTCGTCCAAGAGGAACATAACGTGCTTTTGGGGCTACATATGACTTATTAGTATGATGCCACCATTCTGGCTCGTTTTGAAATTCGTCTATGGGTCTTGCGAGTTCTTCTATTGCCATACCTTTAATCCTAGGCGCATCTTTAAGTGCCTCAGCTATTCTTTCATCCATTGTAGACTTATGTTTTTTCATAGTTTTTGCCTATTAATTAAATGCGATTTTTATATATAAATGATGGGCCTGCCCGGATTCGAACCGGGGAACTCCCGCGCGCTCAGTTTCTTTCCCAGGGCGTTCTCCTGAGAAAGGCCTTGTGAGGCGGACGTCATAACCACTAGACCACAAGCCCCTAAGATAAGGCAACCTATTTGGGATTTATAAAATATATAGAAACGAGGTTTTTAAGCCTCAGGCGATGAAAATGTTGTTTCCAGGTATCGCAAAATGTCCTCGATTTTCAGGATGACTTCTGCGGCTTCCCTGAGCTTTGAAGTCTCGTCTGTGTTGATTGCATGGATGTCGTCCAAATCTTTTTTGGCATCCTGTACCCTTCGGTGCAGCTCATTTATTGCATCCATTACTTCCTTGTATTTGTTTATGCGGACGAAAACATGCGGCTTGTCCAATGAGAAACTTTGTTTTGGCATTGGTGTGAAAAGGCTTCCCTGCTCAGGCATAGGCTCTTCTTCCGGAGGACGCATTGAAGCTGACATTGAAGACTCCATCTGCGGGTATCGTGAAGGCTCAGGTGTAACCATCCTGTCCAGCGGAACAAATCCTTCCCCGAAAGTTCCAGAATGTGCTGATGTCGCTATTGGCGGCATCGGAAACCCTTCAGGAGGCGGCGGAAGTTCACCCATTTGGGGTTCCGGGCTTAAATCAGGAGGCGGGCCAAATTCAGGCAGCTGTTCTGCGCCAAACGGCTGGTCCAGTACCGATGCCTTCTCTTCAGGATAATTAAGTTCCTCTTTCTTTTTGAAAAAATTAAATGCCATGTCAAACTCACCTTTAATAACTGAAATTAGTAGTGATTAATAAACTTTCTTAAATAAGAAAGGCATTTAGGCAGCTGCGTTCTTCAGAGTGTATGCATCAGGCAAAATACTGGAAAAATGAAGACAGTTTTGTTAAATGCGGTTTATGCCCGAGAATATGTTCAATCGCAAGGGACAAAACAGGGTTCTGCGGAGTCCGCAGGAACATTGACAACAAGCTCTATTCGCTGGTGTATGGCAGGCCTGCTGCGATGAACGTAGACCCCATTGAAAAAAAGCCGTTTTATCATTTTAATCCTGGCAGCAAAGTCTTTTCAATCGGGACTCTGGGCTGCAATTTCCGCTGCAAGTTCTGCATCAACTGGGACATCTCGCAGGCAAAAATAAACGAGGCTTTTGAAGAACGAACTCCCGAGGAAATTGTCCATATGGCCATGAAAACAGGCTCGCAGGGAATAGCGTACACTTATGTTGAGCCCACAATATTTTTTGAATACGCGCTGGACTGCGCAAAGCTTGCAAAGAAAAAAGGGCTTTTCAATGTTTTTGTAACAAACGGATACTCTATGCAAAAGCCGCTCAAGGACATCAAGCCGTACCTTGACGGAGTTGTTATTGACTTCAAGGGAAACAATGAGGACTTTTACAGGGACGCGTCAACGGCAAGCCTGAAGGAAGTGAAAAAAGGGGCGCTGCGCTATAAGCATTATACAAACGCATTTGTTGAGATAACAAACCTTGTTGTAACCGGGAAGAATGACAGCAAGGACGAGATTCTGGAGCAGGTGAAATGGATTAAAAAACACTTTGGGAAGCAGACGCCGTACCATCTGATACGCTTTTACCCGTCGCATAAAATGACTGACATACCGCAGACGCCTGTGGAAACAATGGTAAAGCTTTACAAGCTTGCCAAGGAAGAGCTGGATTATGTTTATCTCGGGAATGTTGACGGGACAAATTATGACAACACATTTTGCCCTAAATGCAAAGAAGTGCTGATTAAGAGAGAGATGTTTTCCTCGGAGAACACCAACTTGAGGGATGGAAAATGCAAAAAATGCGGCTCAAAAATAAATATCTCTGGACAGGTTTACTGCTGATTCTGTGCATGAACGCGGCAGAAGCGCTGGAGTACAACATCTCAGCGCCAGACTGGGTGGCTGCAGGGGAATGGTTTGCTGTAACTGTGACTGCAAGCTCAGATGAGAGCGTGACATTTGATGCGTATTCATATGTTTACCAAGGATTCAACTGTGTCGGGCAGGGCTGGATTGCAAACAAAAAGGAAATCTCGCTTGCAGCAGGAGAAACAAAAACATTTTCGCTGGACGACCTGGTCAAATTCGGCACTGAAGCAGGGCTATATAATCTAAGGGTGCGGTTCAAGTTCAACGAAAGCAGCAACATAACAGAGACTTTCAGCGTAAAAGTCCTGGAAGGCGATGCTGGAATGCCGTTCAAGGAAATCTATTTATACATTGGTTTGATTGCTGTTTGTGCGATTGGAGTGTTTTTAGCGTTTAAATTTAATCGGTAATAGGGGGATATTATGGCGTTTTTCAAAAATAAGGAAAAAATCAAAATCCGCGTTTTCATGGAAGTAATGGGGTGGCCAAAGGAGAACCTGACTGAACATCTCAAAAAGGTGGTTAATGTTCTTAGAGAAAATCTTAAGTGGAAGATATCAAGGGAGGACTATGCAGAGCCTGAACAGGCAAGCGAAAAGATGTACAGCACCCATGTTGAGTTCGAAGCGGAATTCAATGACATAAACCAGCTGTTTACCTTTGCAATGGCGCACGGGCCCTCTGTAATAGAGATACTTGAACCCTCAGAACTGTACCTTTCAGCAAGCGAAATGCAGGATATACTGGCAGACATGGTTTCAAAGGCGCAAAGCATGGATAAAGAGATAAAAGTACTGGCTGCCCAGAATAAGCAAATGTCAGGTTTTATCAATATGCTCGAAAAGAAGGGAATAATCAAAAAAGAGCCTCCAAATGACGAACAGAGCCCAAAATAAGCTTTGTTTGTAACCATTAGACAGTTACGAAACAGACTTTTGGCTGGGGAAAGCCTTAAAAGCGCTTATTTCAGCTTTTTAGTATAGTAACCTCGAAAAAATAGAGAAAGCGCGCTATCCGTACGTTCTGTGGAACGTTTACGGGTAATCACAAAAAAAGAGGTTTCGAAACCAGAATACAAAAAACAAAAAAAATATAACCTTAAAATGGAGATAGGTGAAACAAAATGGAGAGATTTAAACAAACAATTAAAAAAATAGCAGCTATTGCTGGAGGAGCAGTAATGGTTGGAGCTACAATGGCCGGAGCACTGGCAGCATTGGACAGCTTACCACAGCCATTCGTTACCACAGCAGGCGTCTTTGACTCGTACATCGTAGTAGGCACATTGGGATGGAACCCAAACGCAGCCTTTGACGGCGTAGCAGTCAGCGGACTTGCAAGAGATGTAGCAGTAGGTATTGATGTAGGTGCAGCATTTGCACAGAAAGCATCATCCGCAGCATCTGGAGCAAGCTCAACAACAACTGTTAGCGAAGGTAAATTAATCGACGCAGCAGGAAACCCACTTAACTTTGGGGACAGCATCTTTGATGTAGATTCAAAGCTTGACAAAAACGACATAGATTTACTTGCAGACGGAACCTTTAAAGACACAAAAGGGACAAACAAAGCAACAACTGACTACAAACAAACAATCGATTTCACAGACGGAACTGGAACGCTTTTGTTTGAAAAAGACACAGATGCAGCAGACAAAAAGTCTACAGACTACCTTAAATTTGTAGATACATCAGACGTATGGACATACACATACACACTTGACTTTGAAACGGCAATCACAATGGCTGATGAAGCAGACATTGACCAGAACAAAATCAAGATGCTTGGAAAGACATACACAATTTCCGAATCTGATGTAACAACAAACTTGACAAAGATGAACCTTCTTAGCGGAGCTGTAACAGCAACCCAGGGAGAATACACAACACAAACATACACAATGAACGGACAGACATATGAAATCGAAGTGTTAATCATTTCTGACACAGCACCAACATCTGTTAAATTCAGAATCAACGGAGAAACAACAGATGCACTTGGAGCAGCAGAAACATACACACTTGCGGATGACACTGTTATCGGCATTGAAGAAATTCTTCCAAACGAAGGTTCAGAAGCAGCTGGAGCAGACCAGGTATCGTTCTATTTGGGAGCAAACAAAATATTGCTTAAACCAACAGACTCAAACATTAAAGTGAACGATATCGAAGTGAAAGACACTGATGTAACCTTTACGCACTCTGCAGCAACAAAGCTTGACAAAGTAATCGTATCCTGGAAAGTAGATGACACATCTGACTTAGAAGCAGGAGAAGAGCTTGAAGACCCAGTATTCGGAGCATTCAAGTTTGTATTTGCAGGCCTTAACTCAGTTGCAACAGAAGATTTAGCAATTACACCAGACGGCACTGACAAAATACAGCTGGACACCACAAACAAGGAAGGAGACACACTGTCGTATGATGTGTTCTATGCAAACTCCACAGGATGCGTGTTCAACGGAGAAAGTGCAGACAACCCATTAATAATTGGGAACAACAATGTTTCAGCAGTTGGGGCAACAAGCATCGAATCCCTTAAGGGAATAAGGTTCTTGTATGACTTTGACAACATTGCACACCTTGTAGAAATCACAGACATTGACCAGGACGCAGACAAGGTATGGTTTGAAACACTTGACTCTGACGGACGAAAAGGAACAGAACTTGCATACACTGACGTAACAAACACAAACTTCACCTTCTTAGACAGGGATGTAGTTTTGATGCTGAACGAAACAGCAAAGACAATCAAGTTTGTTGCAATAAACGACAATGCAGGCGGCTGGTCACAGATAGAGACTGAAAAAGGCGCAGTAATCAGCTTCGGTGGAATTCCAAACACAGACGTAGACGCTGGATGGGGTTCAATAAACATAGCAGAAGTGGATGCATCAGCTACAGTAGCGTTAGTCACGGCAAATGTTGTGAACTGCACATGGGACTCAACAGATGACGAGATGGACATTGGCGCACCAAGCGGAGTGACTTTGTACGAGAAATCAACAGCAGACAAAGACAACCAGCATGGAAGAACAGCGTACGGCACCTACTTTGACTATTACACCAAAGACCAGAAGGACCTGGCAATTACATACCCAGATGAGGAAATAACTGGTAAGGTATATGTCGCACCAACAGGCGCAACAACCACAACCACAGCAACATCTGGAGCAGTAAATGTCAATTACTTCAACGCAGCGACCGGCATCTCAAGAACAGATGCAGACTTTGCAACAGCAGTTCCAACCAAGAACGTAATCTTGATTGGAGGACCAACAGTTAACGAGCTTGTAAGCGACTTGGCAACAGCTGGAAAGACCTGGACCTCAGCAGAATGGGCAACAAAGGTTGACACAGCAGTTATCAAACTTGTGGAAGATGCATACGGAACCTATGATGCATTAATCATTGCAGGTTACGAGGCAAAAGACACATCACTTGCGGGTAAAGTTGTAGCGTCCAAATTGTTGCAGAACCAATTTGCATCAGACTTGACAGGCACAATGGCAACATTGAGCACAGCTGGCGCATCAACAGTTAATGAAGTGACCTTCAGCTAAAAGTAAAGGGTAATCCTTTCTTTTTTTCTTTTTTTTATTTTTTTTAACAAAACCTGCGAGAGCCCTGCCCTTTCTCTTTGCGAAAGATAAAGCGGAAGCTGCGGAAAGAGAAGAAATTTAGCCTATATTATATACACAAATGCGTCAAAAAGCTTTAAAATAACGGAATTTTGTTGTTGGGTATGAAAACAATCACAAAAATCGTAATATTCTTTGCGATAACAACAATGGTAATGATAATCCTCTATAACATAGCTTCGGATACAAAACTTAAAAACAGCTTTGATAAGCGGAATGAGCTGTGCGCCGTAATAACAAATGAGCTTAAAAACGAGATTGACGCCAACACAACAAACGCGACCTGCACAGACTATTACTGCTATTACGCAAGCTATGCGCCTCCTGAGGGGTATGAGAACAAGACTGAAACCCTGTGCATATGCGACTGCAGGACGCCTGAAGGCGACATACTAACCTCACAGATTCTAAGCGCAGGGATTCCGACAGTAGAAAGGACCAAGTAGTCAGTGTTCGCAAATTTCCAAATTATTATTGTATGCGCAAAGGGCAGAAGTCACTTCTTCAAGGGACTGGTATCCCGAATACAGCGAGTTTTCAATAACCAGCGAGGGATAGGTTTGCACACCAAAGGACTCCTCAAGCGCATTAACTGTGGACACGTCCAAATCAGTATCCAGCGGGAAAATCATGACATTTCCATCAAGCTTGTCCTTGATGTAGGTAAGGATTATCCCCTGGTCCTTGCAGTCTTCGCAATTCTCATTGGAATAAAAGTAAAGAATTGTAACATAATCCCCCTCGCAGGCTTTTTTAATTTTTTCAACCGCAACCCAGTCGCGTATCAATGTTGAAGTATAATCCCTCTTTAAGCTGACGAAATCAGACTCTGCTATCTTCTGCGCGCTTTCGTAGCGTTCAACTTCAGAAGCCAGTTCATCAGAAGTTTTGCCCAGTTCATCTGCAGTTGAAATCAGGTAATTGCAGGCAATCTCAGGCTTCAGAATATCCATGAGCGCGAACTGGAACTCTGCATTGTCAACGCTGTCCTTGAGGTCTGATGTGGTAAGCTCAAGCACGTTCACCTTTGCCTGGCCTAACCAAAGCCCCATCATTATTCCAGCTATGAAAATCACAAGTGCAATCACAGCTGTTTTGATGTATACGCTTTTTTCCATAATTCTACCACTTTAGCCTTGCTTTTGTAACTTTCCGCGCCACTAAATAGGTTACGGCTGCAGCCCAAAATATGAAAACCAGAAAAGAGTATGCGCTGAAATAAACTGCGTAATGCACATACCTTTTTTTGATTGCCACTTTTTCGCCTGATACCCAGAGGCTGAGGAACATGACTGTTATCCCGATAACCACAAACACTGCCAGGAACCATGCCATGAATGTGGGCTGAACATGCAAAGACTCAAGGAACTGCATCCATATCAGGTCCGGATTGAATCCAGTCAGCATGAGCGTGCGTATGCCATAGCTGAGTCCCTCAGCAGCATTTGAAAACAATTTTCCAAAAGTGTAGAACAAAACAAAAACCCACAGCACTGACATTGGCAGTATGTACATCCCAAGGCTGCCGTATTTCGGGTTCAGCACAAAGAACCTGTATTTTACAAAATTATCAAAAAAACCAACATACCAGCGCATTCGCTGCCTGATTAACTGCCACAGGTGCTCAGGCGCAGATGTCTCGACATAAGCGTTTGCAGAATTCTCAATTTTGTACCCCTTGTTCTGCATCCGAAATGCAATTTCCATGTCTTCGGTAAGGTTGTTTTCATCGAAACCGCCCAGCTCATTTACGATTTTTGTCCTGTATGCGCTGCCCGGGCCGGGCACGACATAGATTCCGTCAAGGAAGGACATTAGCTTTCTAAGATAGATTGCGAAAAGATATTCCATCCACTGGACTTTTTGTATGAGTGTCTTCGGATTATACACACGCATTGCAGAAGTAACTGCAGACACTTTGGGATTCTCAAAGTAGCCAATCATTGCATTGAGCGCAGCCTTACTGAACACGGAGTCCCCGTCAAGGCAGCAAAAAAATTCAGTTTTTATGTACCGCAGTGCATTGTTCATCCCGGCTGCTTTTCCAGGCTTTTCTGTAGAAATGAGATTAACGCACTTTCCTTCGAACTTTTTGCAGAAATCATAATTGTCATTCCTTGGGCCATTCCATGAGATAATAACGTCCTTCTGCGGATAGTCCAGCTCAAGGCAGGACCTGACTGCCTTTTCAATAAGCTCTTTTTTGTCGCCCTGATAAACAGGAACCACAATGGTGACTGGAGGCTTGTTTTTTGGAGCAGGGTCCTTCCTAATAGAGCCTTTCCTGTCTACATAAATCACAAGGAACAATATTGAGGAGTAGAGCATGAAAAAAACCACTCCCAGCGTCAATGTCGTGTCAAGATTCATCAGCATTACCTTTCATTTGGAAACTAAGATTCAGGCATTTATAAAGTTCATCAGCAGCATATTTTCTTTCATAAAGAAAAGCTAACATCTCAGAAAGTTCATCAGCAAAACTGTCGCATAGCTGCCTTTGTCAAGCTCAAAGGAGATTACAGCTTCGCCGTCTGAAACCTTGAGCGCCCTGAAATTCCGCATTTTCATGAGGGTTTCACGCTCAGAGCCGGGTTCTGCAAGTTCAGGCATGCGGCCGAGCTTGAAATATTCCTGCTTCAAATCCTCTGAGCCCAGAAGGGACAAAATTATTTCCCCGACTTTGCCGTCAAGCTTTGTTTCGTAGCCGACCAAAGGCATTTTTTCAGGCACAGCGATTCCAGCCCCGGAAATTTTTGTAAGCGTGACATTAAAGATGTAAGACTGCACTGCATGGATGAACATCCTGCGCAATTTTTTAGGAAGCGTTCGGAACGCTCCGGCAAAGTCATTGGGGCAGTGCACAAGATGGTTCATTATTGACGCTTCCAGCCCGAGATAGCGCGGCCAGATTTTTAATATCTCACTCCATTTGCCCCAGTTGTCAGAAGCAAACTTCCGCGCTGCTGCAGCATCCCCGCTGATGTCCCCTGGATGCGTCAGCAGTATCATCATTGCGCCCTCGAAATTTCCAAGCAGGAGCTGCTTTCCAATAAGATGATTCACAGTGCGCTGCTCCCCGAATCGCTGCGGCCCAAAATAATTAAGGATGCCTGCCTGAATTTTTTCCCTGAATTTCTTCAGTTCATCATCAATCGCATATTTGTAGGCATTTATGTTGCGGATTGTTATCAGGAACCTGTTTCCAGACAAGTCACCGAGCGTCAATCGCTCGGGTTCATACTTATAGTCCTTCAGCCTGATGTCGCGCAATCGTATCCACTTCAGCTGCCTGATTTTCTGGTTCCATACGCTGACGCGCTGCGCTGTAAACGCAACCTTGTCCTTTGTGCCCGCATAGCCAAAACGGTTCTTGCTTATGCGGAGCTTTTTGGAAATCGCTGCGACTGCGCGTTCAGTCGTATAATTATATTTTACAAGGGTGAAATGAAGATGCTCCCGGGGCTTCTGCGGGAACAGGTCCTTTATGAAGCTCAAGTCCAGCCCGGTTTTGCAGATTTTCCCAGATGGAGTTATTTCCTCCACCACAAAGTCATCAGGCTTTTGCTTAATCTTCCCAGTCAGACTTACTTCTGGAAAGTCTTTTATACCGTAAAAATCCATGTTTATTTTAATGAGAGTAACAGTTTTAAGGCTTGGGCATAGGGTATTTCGGGACAAAAGGCTCACCACGCACGTGGCCCTGACAGCACGGGCGCTTGGGGCAGACGAGGTAGTCTTGTCCGGAGAAAAGGATGACGGGATACTTGAATCCATCCTGGACATATGCGAGAGATGGGGCGGGCATTTTAAAGTAAGCTATGAGAAGAACTGGAAAGGATTTCTTGAACGGAAAAAGAGGGAAGGATGCGAACTGATTCATCTTACGATGTATGGACTGCAGCACCAGACCCAGATTTCAGAAATACGAAAATCAAAAAAAGACAAGGTGATAATTGTGGGCTCGGAAAAGGTGCCGACTGAAGTTTATCATCTTGCAGACTATAATCTCAGCGTGACAAGCCAGCCGCACTCAGAAGTCGCTGCCCTGGCTGTTTTTTTGCATGACTTTTTTGAGGGGAAAGAACTTGAAAAAGAATTTGAGAAGCCGAAAGTCAAGGTCGTTCCAAAAGCATGCGGAAAAGATGTCAGGAAAGAAGCCTGACTTTGCTTTCACCGGATTCCTTTACTATTTCATACTTGTAATCGGCAGCATTCTTCAGCTCTTCCTCGTGCGTGACAATGATTATCTGGGGAATAGTCCTGATGTTGCGCAGGGCAGGAGGCAATGACTTGATATCTTCCTGGTCAAACCCTGTTGTGGGCTCGTCAAGTATCAAAATCTCGCTCGGGTTAATTGAGGACATCTGCGCTGCCAAGTCTGCGAGGGAAAGCCTGTAAGCAAGAGCGACAGAAGTTTTCTCCCCGCCTGAAAGATTTGTAATCGGGACTTCCTCGCCATTCAATGCGTATGCTATGGGCTCGTAATCCTGCTTTATGTCAACAGAGTATTCCTCCTCGTACCTGCGGATTTCCTCGAACTTGCGCTGGAACTCCTGGCGGAAATCCTCAAGGAAATTTCTGCGGATGACTTCGCGTATATTCCGTATGTCCTCGCGAAGGCGCATTATTGTCTCGAGAGCATTTTCCAGCTTTTGCGCAGAACTCTTTTCCTTTTCAAGCGCATCAATCAGCGCCTTTTTTTCGCTGAATTCGTTTCGGAAATATTCAAGCTGTTCAGCAAGATTCTGGGAAGTTGTCTCTATCGCACGCAGTTTTGAGAACCATTCCCGCTCTTTTGATTTCAATTCGCCCAGCTCCTTCTCTTTTTTGTTAAGCTTGGCTTCGTCCACATCTATTGTTTTTAGTTCGTGCTGCTTCTGCTTCAGTTCAGACTCCTTCTGTGACACGACAGCAATCTTTTCATCACGTTTGTCTGTGTTCTTCTCCAAGTCCTCGCCCAGATTTTCATGAAGCTTTGATTTGCGCATCTCAGGCTCAAGCTTCTGCTGCTCTGCTTCAAGAACTTTTATTTCTGCATCAACTTTTTTAGTCATCCTTCCAAATTCACTGTTCATGCTGCTGATGTGCTCAGATGTGACTTTCTGCATGCAGACTGGGCACTTTCCTGCACCGAGTTTCAGGATGTTTTCGAATTCCTTCCTTGTTTTTTCAATTTCCTTATGCTTAAGCTCGATTTCCTTCAGTATGGATACCTGTTTCATCTGCAGCGCATCAAACTTTTCAACACTTCCGATTTTTGAGAGTTCGCTCTTAAGTTCGGATATCTTTTCGCCGAATGCGGCGATTATGATTGTGTGCGCTTTTATGTCTCCGGAAAGATTCGCTATTACGCCGTTGAGCTGGTCAATTTTCCTGCGCTTTTCAAGCAGGCCTTTTATTTCATTCTCAAGCTCTGCTGTCTGCGCACTTGCGGATTCGTACCCGTGGCGTGCGAGCGCCTTCCCCATATCATTGTTCTTAAGGCCTGTTTCAGTTTCAATAATCTTCTTTTCCAGCTTAAGAATCTCAGCCTGAAGGTTCCGGAGCTGCTCAAGCCTTCCTTTTTTCTCCGCAATCTCGCTTGTAAAGAATGAAACAACGTCCTTCATATTGTCCCAGGTGTCCTTGTATTTTGACAGCTGGAGTATCTTGTCAATGTGCTCCTGTCGCTTTTCAGCTGTCATCTCAAGAAGCGCGCGTATCTCATCCTGGCGGGTGTAGCTGGTTGTCTCGAACAAATCCTTCGGCTTTATGTCAACGGGATAATCAATGATTTCCAGTATTTTTTGGTTTATGTCTGTGGCGCGCTCAAGAACCGAGAGTTCAGAGCCGTTGTGCAGTATCTTTGTTGACGTGGCGTCACCCACAATATTCTTCCCGCTGCGCTTCAGCCCGCGGATTATTGTGTAATCCTTTCCCTTCTCCTCGAATTCAAGAACTATTTTCCCGCTCTGGCTTGAGCGGCGAAGTATTGCATTCATCGGTATCCCGCATTCAGAACCAAAAAGGGCGTATTCAATTGCCATGAGCACTGTTGATTTTCCGCAGCCTGTGCGTCCTGTAAATACAGAAATTCCCCTGCTCAAATCAATCTCGCTCGCTGGGTGGGAGCGGATATTCTCAAGCCTAATCTGTTTTAGTATCAACCAGGAACCCCCTCACTATTTCAACAGCTGCTTTCTGCCTTGCCTTTAGCTCAGCAGGAGAAAGCTTTTTTCCAAACAAAGTAATCATCTGTTTTGCAACATTTACCGAGGCATCGTCATACTTCTGCTTTTTCAGGTACTCCTCCTCTATTTCAGAGACTGTCTTCCGCTCTGTGCTGACAAAAGGAGCCTCAGGATTCTCAAGTTCGCTCAAATAAATCTTTGTGTACAGATATCCGCTGGATTTTGCAGACTCAGAAATAATATTCCTGTCAATCCCTGACTTTGTGCCCTTGCCAAGCTTTCCATTGAGCTTGATTATTAATATTGCCTGATCCCCGCTGGGAGGAATACTCATTATCGTTTTTTGGGACACTTCCTTTGCATCACAGCCTGCGCAGTTAACAGAGACTGACACAATCGGACGCGTGTTTATCCTTATTTTTTCATACTTTTTTGTTTCAGTATCCACAATGCAGAAGTATTTTTCCTGATGGTTTTCCATTTCTGTCAAGTCATTGAAATCAGTTGAGCCTGGGTAAACCACAATTCCCCTGTCGTATTTTGTCTCGAAGAACCCGTGCCAGTGCCCTGCCGCGTAATAATCAAACCCTTTTGGCAGGAGAGAAGTTGTTATGTCTGCGAACTTCTCTGAAATGTCCGAGATTGCGTGATGGAAGATGAAGATATTATATTTACCTTTGCGGGCGGGCTGGAGTTTTTCGTAAACATCGCTTATGTTCTCGCGCTTTCCCGCAAGCCCGCATATGAAAATATCCCTGAACATTTCCCCGTCCATCACTATCTTGTCGCCCTGAGTTTTGTAATAACGCGCTGCGCTCAGGTTTTTAAGAAGCCCGATTGCCTCAAGCACGGAGATGATTGTGTCCTCGACTCCAATGTCATGCGAGCCTGCTGCAATGTAAACAGAGATGTTCGCTTCCTTAAGGCGCATCAGCTGCTGGACTGCGAAGATAAGCGTGCGGGTCATTGGGCGCGCAACATCAAACAAGTCCCCGGAGTGAATTACAAAATCAACTTTTTTTTCAAGAGCGTAATCAACAGCCTGTTTGAAGCTGTTGTAGAAGTCAAGCTCGCGCTCACGAATGCGGGACTCTGTTTTTCCAAGATGCGTGTCAGTTACATGGAGGAACTTCATTTTGTATACCTTGGCGTAACTTTACGTTGAGTAATATAACATCAGCCTATGCCAATAACTGGAGTTAATGTAATCTGCTTGTTTTTGTTGTCCTCTTCAAGGACTTTGTCAAAGTGGAATATCTTTACCGGAAGCGGGAAATCTATGAATGGCGAGGTAATGATTGCTTCTCCCTTGTCAAGCATCTGGATTTCAGCGGATTCATCAGCGATGTTCTGGCTGGCAGAATTGACAACAGCATCCCTATCCATTGGCGCCGGCAGTCCAAGAATGACTTTTGTGTTCATCTGCGAGAGAATTTCCCTTGGAAGCAGAGAGGGCATCTGGGTTATTGCGCAGAGCCCGACCTTGAATTTCCTGCCTTCGCGTGCAATGCGCTCAAAAATATTTGTGCCCTCTGCGAGAACCTCGCTTCCAAGCACCCTTGGAGCTTCCTCGAACAAAACAAGCACTTCAGGATAATTGTTGAATTCCTGCGGGTCGCGTTGCTTTGCCTCGCGATAGTTTGTGAAAATGCGGTTGAGCAGCGAGGCGCTGATTATTTTTTCAGTTTCCTCGCCAACCATTGACGTGTCAACAATAATGAGCTTTCGCTCGGAAACGCTCTTTTTTACCTTGTCGTATATTGAGGCTTCGGATTTTGAAGCTGTGTCAAATACAAGCCCTTTGCTGCCTTCAAGCTCAAGAGCGTGATACATCTTTCGCTTAAGAGTTGCGATTGTCGCCTTGTGGATTCTCTGGCCAAACTCCTCGAAAATTGATTCAGTTGGCTTGTTCAGCAGCTCTCTAATCCATGGCTTGCCATAGACCCTCCTGAACAGGTCCATTGCTTCCTGCTGCGTGTCGCTGAGATTTATTATCCCGAAGAAGTCATCAGGCTCCAAGTCCTCTGTGTAAACCTTCAACTGCTCGGCTGTGGGAACCTCCTGATAGCGCGGTGAAAAGTAAACAATCTTTTTTCGCAGCGGATGGTCGCGCAATCCCTTTGCGCCCCGTCCCCCAAAATATTCATTGTGCGGGTCAAAAATAACTGCGGAATATTTTTCCAGATTGAGGATTCCGCGAAGGAAAACTTTCGCAAAATTTGATTTTCCCTTTCCTGTTGCTGCGACAACAAGCATGTGGTGTGAGATTAATGATTCGGCTGGAAGCGAGATTTTTACGCCTGAAATTGATTCAGTGCCAAGACGCAGGCTGCCAATCGGGATTTCGCCCTTGACATTTACAAAACTGAAATTCGCCGAGTCAATTGGGGACACATCAGAAAAGAAATTCGGGATTGCGCGCGGCTGAAGGAAAGAACTGCCGCTCCGGATTTTCAACAGCTTTGCTTCGGCGATGCGGTAAAACCTGTCTTTCTGGTCAAACAGTTCATAATCAACATCATACTCAAGCTTTTGTCCAGCCATATCCTCTATGAACTGCGGGCCTATGAGCGAGGAAATCATTACGTTTGTTATCTTCATGAAATAAACTTCATTGGTAACATCGCTGCAGGTAACCAAATCTCCGACATGGACTTTTGCGTCGGACTTCAGGCGTATGTGAACCTTTCCGCCGACTGTGCCTCCGATTACCTTGCCTATTGTTTCCATTTTATTTGTCCAGCAAAAACTCCTTTGCGTTCCATGGAATATGTTCAACAAAATTATCAGGAAAATAACCCATAGCTTCGTTCTTTGAAACCCACTTGATTTCCTGCAAATCGTCAGATGGCGCTGCTGTTTTGTCATCCTTGGGTTCGACAAGATACCAGGCAAAAACCACGACACCTCTCTTGTTGTTGACATACTGCCGAAGAACCATGACATCAAAGAAGCGTTTTACTTCGATATCAAGCCCTGTTTCCTCCTTCATCTCGCGGACAATTGCGTCCTCAGGTTTTTCGCCAGGCTCAACCCTGCCGCCTGGGAAGTGCCATTTTCCGCCGAGATTTGCCGGGTGCGGGCCATCAATCTTTTTCCCAATCAGCACCTTTCCGCCCCTGTGTATCACTGCGTTTACAACAAACTGCAGATATTCGAAACTCATTTTTTCACCTGTAGGCTCTTTTGTCTAGCATGTCATGCACTAAAGTAGCACGTTCATCAAATTCCATGAACTGGTTTCCCAAAGATTTTGCAAGCATTTTAGCTTTTCGGTTGTCATTGTTTTTCTCAAAATCACGCACCCGCGCTATTTTGTCAGCTTTTAGAAGCGGATAAGGGTATCCTATGAACTCAGGGTCAGTTGAATAATAGCATATGTGTGACAGCGCATTTGGCAGGAGGTTTACGTGGCTGGACTCTATCCTGAAGCAGAAATCAGATTTCTCATGCAATTTTGCAATTGCTGTGCCCCCTTCGTCGTAAATCCATTTCTTGTCATGGAACTCTTTTGAGGAAAATTCGTTAAGCATGCCAATCAATGGTCTGCCGCCTGGAGTGCTTGCCCTGCTTGTTTTGCAGATGCCCACAAGATGAATGCCTTTTTGTTTGCAGAGCTCAATGACTCCGTTGATAAGAGACTTTTCATATGCGTCGTCAGAACTAAAAGCTCCGTCACGAAGGATTATGTCGCCCTTGTTTGCCTGCAGAACTAACTGCCTAAGCTTCAGCCATTCAAGAATTGAGCGGCTGGCGTTTTCCAAGTCTTCCATTGAGCTTTTTCCAGACTCAAGCCTGAACCCTTCAATATGGGGCTGGAGTTTTGAGCTTAGCTTATTTTTGTTTTTTGATATCCCTAGCATGAAACCTTCCACTTTTTCGGAAAGCCTTTTTCCGTTTTTGTAGGACACAACCCCGACTTTTAGCTTTGAAATGCACCAGGTTGCGCCGTCTATTATTGTTGCGCTTCCGCCGTCAATAGCATAAACTGTGCATTCTGGCTTTTTGGATTCCAGCAATCTGAATAAAGACTTGTCTAGCATAACTGCATTTTGCCCTACATTGTTCTCAAGCCCCAGAAATTTTATGATTTCTTCCATCATCGAATATGACGCCTTATATTGTCCAGCTCAGCAAGAGCGAGCCGTATGCGCTGGTTTAGAGCGACAATCTCGCCGGAGGTTTGGTGCTCCTCGTTCCGCAATTTTTTATCTTCCCTGTCAAGACGGATAAGTTCGGATTCCAACCCCTTGATGTGATTTTCAATCCGATGCACCTTGTTTGCTATGCTCTCCTTTTTGTGTATTTTCGCATTAATTTCGGATTTTAGCCTGTTTGTTTCCTCAACTTTTTTGTTGAATTCTGCCTCAACTTTCTTTAATAAGTCAGCAATCATTCAAAATCACCAAGTTTTTTTTGTTCTTTGCTGTTTTTAATATTCTGAAAAGTAAGCCATGTTTTTCGCACATATCTGCTTATGATTTCTTTGTTATTAAGCGTTGCTTCAACAAATTTCAGCGTCACCGGGTCAGAGGGGTATCCAATTCCAACAGGCATGCCGACTTCCTTTTCAATCTCTTTTATTGCAGCGTCGCGGTTTACCTTTGCGATTATTGAAGCAGCTCCGACTTCAAGATGATTCCTGTCAGCATAATTCTCGCACCTGAGCTCGCATTCGTGCGTAAGGAATTTTGAAAGATATGCTGCGAAACCCTTTGTGTTGGCAGACGGGCAGTCAATAATCGCGATATCAGGTTTTAATTCATTGATGAGTTCCGCAAATTTTGCAGCTTCAAGCTTGTTAAGATTGCTTCCAATGCTAAAACGCTGGTCTATTTCCTGCGGAGAAACGCTGATCAGCTTAAAGCGCTGGCAGATTTTTTCTATTTTTGGGAGAAGTTCCTCGCGCTTGTGCGGAGTAAGCAGTTTTGAGTCTTTTACACCCATTTTCAGCAGCTGTTTTTGCTGGGACTTCCTGAAAACAGCGCCAACTATGACAAGAGGCCCTATGACCGGACCCTTTCCAGCTTCGTCGATTCCTAGAATAAAAGGGTCTTCCATATTGTTTAAAAATCACACTGGCATTTAAAAATATGGTAGGTATGGCAAAATACACATATTTGTTGCTTGGCGCACTGATTGTCGGGCTTTTTACAGTTTGGGCTGTGCTCAACTTTGTAGAAGCACCCATTGCCGAGCGGGCGAATCTTCCAAGATGTAATAGCGGAGTCATCATTGATTCTGAGCTTAAGTACAATATCATCCTCTATGGAAACGAACGGATAATACAGGGGACTGGGGAGTCATATTTCAATAATCACTTCATATACAAGAACATTGACTACTCTATTGCAGACTGCACGTTTATTGTACGCTATGAATACACCTATGACGAGTATCACACGAATATGGATATCACTGCAAAAGCAATAAGCAGCGACAAGTTTGAGATAATAAACACAAACACGTTTATGCGCCCGGTTAACATACTTGTTGATTCGGACGAGGCAATCCAGATTGCTGTAGCGCAAAACATTTCGTATTCATACTACAATCTTGATATTGACATTGAACAGCAGAGTTTCAAATACAAATTTTTCAGGGATACAATTACTGAAGGCTCGCAGCTGGTGCTGATAGTTGACGCGCAGTCAAAGGAGATTGTCATCCCCAAAATCATAAAATCAGTAACCCCGCTGGTGTAATCACCCCATTTGGGCGTGACCGAACTGAATAAGCAGGTCAAATTCTTTTACATTTGGCGTATCGCATGCCCCAAAACAAGTGCCAAACCAGATTACAATCTCCACGTTTTTTGCTGATAACCTGTCAACGATGCTGGTTGCAAGTGGCTTTAACCCCTCTGGCAGCTGGATAAGAACCCTCTTTGCTTTAGTCTCCTTCATCGCTTTTTTGGCGGTTTCAATCTCCAATTCGTAATCAGCTTTCATGACACACACCTACAGTTTTATTAACTAATATTCAGTTAATAAATACATGGTGTTGGTGGAATTTGTATCGGGGCTGATATTCTCAATACTTGTAGGCGCGCTTGTTGGGATAGAGCGCGAACATGTGCGCGCAACAGAACACTTTAAGGGGCTCCCTATTTTTGGAGTAAGAACCGTGATACTGTTCTCAATTTTGGGCTTCTTTTTTACATTTCTTGCAATGTATATCAACGCCATGTATCTGGTTGCAATCGGGGCGCTTACCGCATTAGTCGTAACAACAATAGTGTACTTCTCAAATGTGTTGATTAAAAAGTATACAGGCTCAACAACATATATCGCGATGATGGCAGTTTTCTTTTTGGGGGCGTTTGTCGGGCTCGGGGGATATACAAATTATCTTATCGCGGCGATAGGCTCAATTGTCATAACCGGCTTTCTTGCAGGCAGGAACAAACTGCGCAGCATTTCAAAAAGAATTGAGCAGGGCGAGATATTCGGCGCAATAAAGTTCGGGATTATCGCATTTATCATACTCCCGTTGCTTCCAAACCGCACAATTGACCCGCTCGGAATTTTTAATCCATTCCAGATATGGTACGTTGTAGTCATTGTTTCAGCAATCTATTTTGTGTCCTATGTCCTGATGAGACTTTTTTCAGAAAAAGGATTGCTCATCACTTCAATGCTTGGCGGGCTTGTCAGCGGTTCAATGATAACTTTCCAGCTTGCAAACTGGCTTAAGCGAAACAAAAAACTTCTCCCAGCTGCAGCAACAGGCGTCATGCTTACCATCATAGCGGGGCTGATAGGCGACTTGTTTGTGATAGCATTCGTTTTCCAGAAGTTTGATTTGCTGCTAAAACTGCTCCCTGCCCTTTCAATTGCCATAGTATTCCTATTGGCTGTGATATTTGTATTATACAAGGACCACAAGAGGATTCCAAATCTAAAACTAAATGTCAGGTCGCCTTTTGCATTAAAACCCGCTCTTGAGTTCGGGGCATTTTATCTTGCGCTGTTGGGGATAGGCACTGTCCTTGGGAACCTGCTCGGAGCATTAGGGCTTTACCCCCTGACTGTGCTCGCAAGCCTTGTCTCGTCGTCAACGTCAATAATCTCAACTGTGAGCCTTTACTCGCTGGGCAAGATAACTTTGGGAACCGCATCGCAGCTGGTGCTTGTTGCAATAGTTGTAGCATTCCTTACAAAAATGTTCTGGGCGTCATATTCAAAGAACATTGCTTTCATGAGGAGAGTAGCATTCGCAACGATAGCAGGTTCCGCAATTATCTGCGCTATTTACGCTTTGCAGGCGTTTTTGTTTTAGCCCCAATATCCTGAACAAGTTTTTTGTATTTCTCAATAAAATCATTCAACACATCATCAATATTTTCCCCGACCAGCATTGCCCCGCAAGCCTGCGGATGCCCCCCACCGCTAAAGTTTTTGTATTCTTTTGAGATATCACGAACAAGCTCCACAAGGTTTATACCGAGAGAGGTGCGGATTGAAAACTTGAAGCGCACGTTTTCGTTTAAAATAAACAATTTTGTTCCTGGGCTGCGGTATGTTATGTAATCAACGTATATCCTTATGTGCTTGAACCGAGTTTTAACCCAGTAGACGCACAGTTTAATCTGGGGATACTCCTTTCGCGAGAACTCTATCTCCTTCAGTTCCTCCTTGAATATCTGGGCTGCTTTTTTGTAGTCATCCAGCGAGGTTACAGCTTCAATTGCATCCTCGAAAGTGGACGACTTGTTGAAAACCTCAAAAAGGTGTTCAGAACCCTTGGTGTGCGTCAATCCAACAATAAGGTTGAACGGCATCATGGACTCCAGTTCCTTTTCGTACACGCCGTCATAATAAAATTCAGTCTGTTCCATTGTTTTGTCCCAGAACGAGCCTACTTTTCCAAGCCATTTTATGTTCCTGACTCCAAGCTCCTCCATTGCCCGTGAAATTGTATAGGACACTGCGGCGGAAATGCCTGCGTCTGCAGAGGTGTAGTAGTCAAAAGCTTCCAGGTGCTTCTCGTGCATGTGGTGGTCTATGATTTCAGCGTCATAACTCTTTAAGAACTCAACCATTTCCTGCCCAGGTATATAGTCTACAAGGACTATTTTGTCCGGCTGGAACTTTGTTATGCGTTCTATAGTAACAATTTCAAAACCGCGGGTTGCAGGGAAAAATTTTGCGGATATATGGTTAAGCTCAAAATATCTCCATAACAATGACGCGCTTGCGCAGCCGTCAACATCAAAGTGGTACACTACAGCGATGTTCTGTTTTTCCCTGAGCTGTTCTATCCTCTTTTTAAGTTCGGTTATAGCTTTTTGCACCATATAACATTCCCTTTAACTTCAAACTTCACTGGGAGAAACTGTTCGGTAACCCAGATATTTGTTTCAGCGTGACTTGTCATCTGCCTGAACCTGAATTTTCCGCCAAGCAAAGCCATGTACGGAATAATCTGGTCAAGCATGTGTTCGTCCAGAGTTGAATCAAACTGAATTTCCTTTTTAAGCTTTTGCGCGCATTCTTCGCCAACTTTTTCAGCGGGTTTTCCGCGCTCCCCAAGCTCTTCAGCGCCGATTATGCAGTTTTCATAAACGTTATGCGCATGAATCACTGAACCTGTTGAGAGCGCGCCAACATAACTTTTGTCCAGTTTTCCGTATTTTGTCTCGCCAAATTCTTTTTTGAAACCCTTTATCTGGCGTTCAGCAACACTTGCTTTCTGCAAATCGCTGGATGCGATGCTCCAGACATTTGTTTCAACCAGCTTTCCGCGCTCAAGAATTTCAACAGGGCTGAGCTCAGAAGCCCTTGTTTTTACAGTGACTTGCCCCCCGCCCTTCGGATAGAACCCATAACGTTCGATTTCAACCGAAATATCAGCACCAAATCGTTTAAGATAGTCACAGAAAACGTGCTGAAAATATTCAATCGGAGGGCTATGCGTTACAGCAGTCCCGCCGGTTATCCTGAACACAAAATCTTTTTTGGAAAACAACACAGCAGGCATTAATGCCTGAAGCACAAGGGTTATTGCGCCTGCAGTCCCAATGTCCCAGTTATATGTCCCGCTTTTAATCTTTCCAGGCTCAAATATTATTTTTGTTGAGCCAACTTCTGCGCCAGAGAGCCTTGCACCGCAGATGTCTGCAAGAGCCGTTATCCCGGTAAGGTGCTGCGCTTTTAGTCCGGGCGGGGCCCGGTTCGCACGAATATTTGATATCGTAACAGGTTTTCCAGTAAGCGCTGAAAGAGATACTGCTGAGCGGATTATTTGCCCCCCGCCTTCTCCGTAAGAACCGTCAATTGTTATCATAGAAGCTTAAGTTCACTTATTATTTTGTCTATTTCCCCGTCTTCTGCAGGGCCAATCCCCAAAGCTGTAATCGTTCCAGGGACTAACTGTGTCAAACCCGCATCTTTTATGAGCTCATTCTTGATTCGCATGGCTACAGCCTTATTCTTGAGCTCAATAAGCTGTTTTACACTGTCAACCTTGAGAACAACTTTTTTTTGCCCGAGCCTGAACCACCTGTCAAACAGCTCAGGGTCAGACTCCTTTACTTTGAGCGCTGCAGAAACTGAAGCATGGGCTACCTGAACACAGAGTTTGCCTTTGTCCATCTTAACATCCTTCCGGATGATGATTGCCTGTTTCATGCCAGGACTAACAAGTTAGATGGTTTTATAACTTTTGTTTGCATTCAAAAATGTCATGGTACTGGAATCAATATTTGATACCAAGAAACTTTTAGAAAGGCCTTTTTATCTTTTTGGATTAGTAATTGTAATATCCCTTATCGGGCTGCTTACATCATTCCTTTTGTTCCCTGATTATTTCGGAGTGATGTCTATCGCATTCATCGCGCTTCTTTTGTTTCCGTTGCTCCACAATATCTTTACAGGTTCAGCGGAAAATCATTTCAAAAAATCAAGAATTGATTTTGTTTTAATATTCAAACAGCACTACCCCATTTTCAAGACATTTGCAATATTGATGCTTGCTGTTTTTGTCGTATTCCTTGCACTGGGCATTGTGTTTACACCGGAGATGTCCGCAAAACTTTTTAAAGAACAATTAGGCCTGGTGGAAGACAGCGTCAATACTGTTTCAGGATTTAATTTCCACGCTATAGCGCAAAATAATGTCAGGGTTGTGTTTATCACTTTTGGCATCTCCCTGATTTATGGGGCTGGGGTTATCATCATGATTTCGTGGAACGCATCCGTGTGGGGAGTCATAATAGGCTCATCCATAAGGAAAGGAATATCGCTGACAGGTTCATCAGCACTGGCTTATATTGCAGCACAGCTTGCACAGATAGTGCCGCACATGATACTGGAGTCGCTTGCTTATCTCGGAGCGGCCATATCAGGGGGCCTGCTTGCAATCTGCGTAGTCTTCCAGAACATTCATTCAAAACGGTTTGTTTACACAATTACCGACTCGCTTTTTGTGCTTACACTTTCGATAATACTGATACTGCTAAGCGCGATAATAGAAATAAATATATAGGCATATTGCGTATTCTTTTGTTATGAAAACAGAAGAACCTTTTTATGAAAACAAAAAGTTCATCACACTGGTAATGGTTGTTGCAGTGGCTTTGGCCCTGTTTGCTATGTTTTCAACAACAACTGTCGGACAAGCTTGGCTGGTAACAATTGCGCGGGGAATCATTCCTTAGAACAACTGTTTTAAAAAGCTTTAATAATGTTTTGATATTCTGAATTATCATGGCAAAACAAATATGCAACGCATGCAAGGCAGACATAAGCATTGTAAAAAATTCTACAAAGTTTCCCTGCCCTGGATGCGGTAAAGTAACGATTGTAAGATGTGGAAAATGCAGGACTATTGCTGCAGAATACAAATGCCCTGAATGCGGATTCATAGGGCCATAGGAGGGACTACTGTGGTGGCAAATGTTGTAGTTACATTCAAACTTATGCCGGAATCGCCTGAACTTAGCATAAACGATTTGAGGCAAAAGATAGGGAACACTCTTGTTAAATTCGGAAGAATCTATAAAGAGAGCGTGGAGCCAATAGCATTCGGGCTTAATGCCATTGTTTTTTCGCTGATAACCATTGAAAAAGAAGGCGGCACTGACCCAATTGAAAAAGCGCTCAGGGAGATACACGGAATTGCAGACGTTCAGGTAACTGACGTAACAAGAGTCGTGGATGTCAAGGACATATGAAAGCTGTGCTTTTCGACCTTTTCGGAGTTTTAGTTGATGATAGTTTGGGTTCTTTTTCTGTTAATTTCAAAAGAATATTTAAACCCCACATGAGCCTTGCTGGGATAAGCGAAATAAAACACAAACTTTACAGAAAAGCCTCAGAAGGAAAGATAACCCGAGCGCAGTTTTGGAAACTTTTTTTTAAAAAAGTCGGAAAATTCAAAAATGTTGAATCTACACTATTGGACTTAAGAAGGCTAAAAGAGAAGAGTATACATTCTGTTTTGAGAAGGCTCAATAAAAAATACAAACTTGCTATTGTTTCAAACCATGTTGATTATTGGGCGCGTTACTGGCTCAGAAAATTCAAACTTACGAAATATTTTGATACTATTGTGATTTCTTCTGCTGTAAAAGCAAGAAAACCAGACAAAAAACCCTATCTTGTTGCATGCAAGCGGCTGAAAGTCAGTCCAGAAGAATGCTATTACATCGGAGATGGGGATGACGATATTGGAGGAGCAAAAAAACTCGGAATGAAAACGATTTTTATCCCTGGCGAGAGCAAAAACGCAGATGCGGACTTCAAGATAAAGCATCTAAAAGAACTTTTAAATATACTCAAAGTCTAGATTTATTATGGATTTGCTCAAAAAGACAGCAAAGGACATCAAGTCAATAAAGATACAGGGCGCGACAAATTTAGCAGAAGCAGCGATAAAAGCGCTTGAATACACTGCTAAAATATCTAAGGCAAAAACAAAAAACAATTTTATTTCTGAACTTGAAAAGGCAAAATCACTTCTTTATGCAACGCGGCCTACTGAGCCGCTGATGCGAAATTCACTCAGGTTTATTGTTGCGAATGCAAAAGAAAGCAAGTTTGAGGACATTGATGATTTGCGAAAGCTTGTTTCAGTTGCAGGCAAAGATGTTTTAAACAAGATTGAGGACGCAAAGAAAAAGGTAAGCGAGTTTGCAGGAAACAAAATAGAAAACGGGATGACTGTATTCACGCACTGCCACTCCTCAACTGTGATGGGCGCTTTCAGGCATGCAAAATTACATGGGAAAAAATTCAGCGTGATATGCACTGAATCCCGCCCGCTGTTCCAGGGAAGGAAAACTGCAACAGAGCTGGTAAATATGGGAGTTCCTGTGACAATGATTATTGATTCAAATGTCTCGGCGCACATCAAAAAGGCAGACATGGTCATGGTCGGGGCGGATTTGATAACTTCAGACATGAACTTTGTAAACAAAGTCGGGACGCAGAATGTTGCATACGGAGCGAAGCGGGTTGGGATACCGCTCTATGTCTGCACTGATTTGGCAAAGTTTGACCCTGAAACAATGTTCGGAAAAACCGAGGAAATTGAGCAACGCAGCCCAGACGAGGTTTGGAAAGGTGCTCCAAAGCAGCTGAAGATACTGAATCCTGCTTTTGACTTGATGGCAAGAGAACTTGTAACCGCGTATATAACCCAGGAAGGCGTTATCGCACCAGAATCTGTGCTGGACATAATAAATGAAAAGTACTCGTGGATAACATACGGGGCAAGCCCAAAATCTATTTAAGCATTTTATGATTTAACAATAGATGGATGAGGTGAATGTTTTGAAGAAATTACTGTTTTTGCTAATCTTTGCAGCGGCTTTGGTATCTGCTGCAAACGCACAGCTTGTTGTAACACATGAATTGCCTGCACAGGCAACTTTTGATGAAACTTATACCGGCACAGTCACTGTTTCTGCAACAGATGAATCAAAATTTGACATATCGCTGTTGCTGCCTGTAACATGGGAGATAACAGACTGGAGCGTAACTGGAAACATCAGCGCTGTCAAGTTTGAGAAAACAACAGTCAGCTACAAGGACAAAGTAAGTGAATCATTCCACTGGCTTTTTGACGGGCCAACCACGAATAATATTGTTTTAACCTACCAATCAAAACCATTGTCTACAGGGGCACATAATATCACCCTGCTTTGGTTTTATGAAGGTGGGTTTGGCTCAAAAGATGATGTGATGTATGTCTCAGGAGAACAGCAGGTGGGCTTGACATCATGCGGAAACAAGATATGCGAAGGCGCATACGGGGAATCCCTGTTCAACTGCCCGATGGATTGTGCATTCAAATATCTCCAAAATGTCAAAGTATGGCTTGCAGTGTTGGCTATAGCATTATTAATAATCTTTTTTGGCCTCGGATACAAATTGTACATGGCACACAAAAATGAGAATGGGCTGAAGTGGCATTATGCACAACCTGTGAAGCCGGTTACGCCTGTTGTACCCCGCGAAGAAATTTTACCTTTGCCTCCGCCTCCGCAAGAGTGGCATAGGGCAAAAAAAGCCAAAAAAATAAGAGTGGTTAAAATGAAACATGTTGCAAAAAAAGTAGGGAAATCTGTTAAACACAAAAAACCCCTGAAAAAAGCGATAAAAAGAGCAGGAAAACGCTCAGACTTCTTTTCAAAGACAATGAAAAGGCTTGAGATAATAAAGAAAAGTCTGAAGTAAAACCTTTTTTATTCACCCTTTTTCTTGTTTTATTAAGGTGTTCTGGCAGCAGTTAGCGCGGGTTAGTTTTAAAAAAGCGATTTAAAGTATATAAAACCCAAACTGCTTATATTTTTGGTTTGAAACCCAGAACTGAGGACGTTATGATAGAGAAAAAAACCATTTTGGTAGTTTTGGTTCTAATAGCTATTGCTACTGTCATCTCTTGTTCAATGTTTACTGGGCTTGTCATAGGAGACAAAAGGGGGATTCAGGAAGAAGGAACCGAGCCGGAACCGTATATTGAGATTACAGCGCCTGAAACTCCAAGCGAGCCTGCTGCTGAAGAACAGCCAGCTGAGCCTGAGGAGCCTATAATTCCTCAGGAGAACGTAACAAATGAGGCTCTGCCTGGGGTGCTGAACTTTGGAACAATGCATACAGTGGGAGGATGCGCGAATATTACGTTTAGTGATTATTTTACTTTGTCTAACGATTTTGCTGATAACCTCTCAGATGGACGCTGCATTACCATCCAGATTGATGATGTTGTCATTGACTGCGGCCCATACAACCTGACTTCGAGTTTGCCGACTTCTGTCAACACATATGGCATTTATGTTTCTGGCGCAAGGCATAACGTGACGATACTAAACTGCAGCATCTACAATTACAAATACGGGATTTATTTGAATGGCACTGAGAATATTACTGTTGCCAATAATTATCTGGCTGCGAACTCTTTTGGACTCTATGCCGACAATGCAGATTACTGCAACTTTACGGATAACAGGGCGAATTCAAACACATGGGGCTTTGATTTGAATTCAAACTCGGATTACTGCAGACTTGTGAACAACACGGCAAACTCAAATTCCCAGATAGGATTCTTTTTGGATAATACGCATTACACTGATTTTATAAATAACACGGCAGATTCAAACACCGATGCCGGTCTGGCTCTTACAGTTGCCCAATACAATACAATTACAGGAAATAATCTTTCCAATAACTCGCATGGCATCCAGGCTTCTGCGACCTCGAGTCATAATACGTTCAATAGCAATACAATGACAAATAATACCAATGAAGGTACCCTGATGGAGTTTGATTCAACAAATAATTCGTTCACGAACGATAACATAACATCAACTACAGGCTGGGACTTTTCTACAGATAACGGGACTGACACTGCAGCGACAAATATGCTGATGGGAACCACTTATGCGAGCTTTACTATGCGCCCAGATTCTACGCTTAAGGTCAGGGGAGCTTCAGCGCCTTCAGGCGGAGACCCTACCGGCTACGCGAACATAGGCAAATATCTGAACATAACAAACGGAACAGCAGACGCGTGGATTTATATTAATGTTTCGTACAGTGATTCAGATATCGCTACTATCACAGAAGACAGCCTTCGAATATGGAAAAACTCGAGCGGGCAGTGGTGGAACTCAACTTATGTCGGACCAACAGCGCAGGCTGGTATCGGAACGAGATTGGTACTAGGCGCAGATAGCGCAATCCAAGTATCTGCAGGAGGACATCATACCTGCGCCCTTCTTAACAACGGAAACATAACCTGCTGGGGTTATAACATAGAAGGACAAGCAGAGAATTACACACAAGGTGATGCAACTCAAGTATCAGGGGGCGGACATTACACCTGCGCCCTTCTTAACAACGGAAACATAACCTGCTGGGGATATAACTCGGATGGACAATCAAATAATTACACACAAGGTGATGCAGCCCAAGTATCCGCGGGAGGGTACCATACCTGCGCCCTTCTTAACAACGGAAACATAACCTGCTGGGGAAATAACTTTTATGGACAATCAAATAATTACACAGAAGGGGATGCAACTCAAATATCAGCTGGAGAAGCTCATACCTGCGCCCTTCTCGACAACGGAAACATAACCTGCTGGGGACATAATGATTACGGACAATCAGAGAATTACACACAAGGTGATGCAACTCAAGTATCCGCAGGACAAGAATATACCTGCGCCCTTCTTAACAACGGAAACATAACCTGCTGGGGAAATAATGATTACGGGCAATCAAATAATTACACGCAAGGGGGCGCGACTCAAGTATCTGCGGGAGGGTACCATACCTGCGCACTTCTTAACAACGGAAACATAACCTGCTGGGGTTACAATGATAACGGACAAGCAGAGAATTACACGCAAGGAGACGCGACCCAAGTATCCGCGAGAGAAATTCATACCTGCGCCCTTCTTAATGATGGAAACATAACCTGCTGGGGATATAACGCGGATGGGCAATCAAATAATTACACGCAAGGAAACTGTGACAGGATAGATTATGTTTACGCAAACATAACAAATTTCAGTTCGATTTATGCACCAATGGGCGGACTGGATTCATGCAATCTTAATGCAGAATATACTCTCACAGAAAATCTTGTATGCAATGCAGGAATGAACATATCCTTTAACGGAAAAATGAATACAGACGGATATAATGTTACAGTATTTGGGGATACTGGTATTTACGGAGAACTAAATGCAACAGAAGACACAGCCATAAATTTGAGCGATGGAGATGTTTATGTATACGATGAAGGAACTCTTGGCTCAAACGACTGGACAGGAAACTTGTATCTGGACACCGCATACATTGAGGATGGCGGAACACTGGATGCAACCAGCGGACTGATTTACGTTTACAACTCGATTGAGCTTAACGGGACTTTTAATTATAACAACGGCAACATGAGCATAAATGGTGTTTACGCAAGATTTGCAAGCGCGAACAATGTCAGAATTGGAGTAGCTGGAGAAATTCCGTCTGATCAGTTACACTATCAAAACATAGGTTACTATGTAAATATCACAAATCTTACCCCTGGAGGTGGGATTGGCTTATTCAACATAACTTATACAGATGAAGATACAGACAATGAAGCAAATCTTTCAATGTGGAGATACAATGATACAGACTGGACACAAGACGGAATCAGTGCAACTGGTGTGAATGAAACAGATAATTATGTCTGGGCAGACATAGCCCAGTTCAGCGTGTTTGCTCCAATGGAGTACACCCCGATAATACTTGTAACCAACTGCATGAACCTGACAGAAAGCAATTCAATTTATAAATTAGACAACAGCCTTTCAGGCACCCAGACAAATAAAAGATGTATTGACATACAAGCAGACGATCTTATTTTGGACTGCGATGTTTACAGCCTGACAGGTTCACATCTTATAAACACCATTGGGATTTATGCGTCTGACCGAGACAATATAACAATCCAAAACTGCACCGTGAACCATTATAACTATGGTATAGACCTGTTTTCATCATCAAACAGCAGGCTCATTAATAACACAGCTTATTCAAATGCCTATTCAACAAGTACTGGAACCGGAATTTATCTCAGCGCATCGTCATACAACAACATCACAAACAACAATGCCAGCTCAAATAGAAACTACGGAATCTCCCTTGACTCATATTCAAGCAGCAACACTCTCACAAACAACACAGCCAATTCAAACATCCTCTATGGAATCTACCTTGACCGCAGCTCAAGCAACGCTCTCACAAACAACACAGCCATCTCAAATTCTAACAGCGGAATCTGCACTTATCGTGACTCAAACAGCAATACCCTCACAGATAATACAGTCAGTTTGAATACGAACTATGGAATCTATCTTTATTCAAATTCAGACAGCAACACCCTTATAGACAACAATGCCAGCTCAAATTACAAGCATGGAATATATCTCTACATAGTTTCAGACAACAACATCATAAACAACACAGCCATCTCAAATTCTAACAGCGGAGTTTACCTCACAGACGCAGACAGCAACACCCTTACAGACAACAATGCCAGCTCAAATGCGAACTACGGAATCTCCCTTGAATCAGCTTCAGACAACAACATCATAAACAACACAGCCAACTTGAATACCTATTCCGGAATCTATATCTACTCAAGCTCAAACAGCAACGCTCTCACAAACAACACAGCCAATTCAAACACTAACAGCGGAATTTACCTTTACTTATCGTCTATATACAATACCCTCACAAACAACACAGCCAATTCAAACAGTTACGGAATCTACACCTATTCAGATTCAGACCATAACACCATCACTAGCAGCACAGCAATAGGCAATGGTGAAGGGATTAGATTAGAAACCGACTACAACAATCTTACAAGCAACACTGTATCTGACAGTGGTAACTACGGAATCCGTATCTTTGGCAGCTCCAATAATGTTCTGTATAACAATAACGCAAGCTTAAATGATTGGGACTTTTATTCTGCATACTTTGACAATGACGGCTCTATAACATATTCGACAGGCAACAAAATAATAAATCTGACAACGAATAACACAGTTTCAAGCTTCACATACTCAGGGGACATTTATCTTAGGGCTGCAACAGCGCCTTCAGGTGGGGACTTGGGCGGATATTCAAACATAAGCCACTATCTTGAGATTACAGATGGGGGTTATGGCTCACTGATAGAATTAAATGTATCCTACCTAGACTCAGACATACCTGCAGCCATAGCAAATAAGTCCGCCATAAAGATATGGAAGCACGTAACTGGTGCGTATGATTACACCTATCAAGAAGACGCGAATGCAACAGACAGCAGCGGTTCATGGACTGATTTGGCAAATGTTTCGGACGGAGACTGGACTAATTATGGATACAGTTCTTCAGGTTTAGCATACTTCTATGCTAACTATTCCAAACCTGCAGGCGCAAGCCCTGATTATTCGAAATGGCAGGCTGAAGATGATGACGGAACCTATAATCTCAGCATACCAACTGACTGCTGGAACCAGGATGTTCTGCAGTTCAGAGTAACTTCAGATTTTGATTCAGATTATGTAAACTGGAGCTGCTATAACGGTGGGTCATATCAGGACATATCTGCGTATGGTCTCTCTTATGCTTATGAAGAAGCAATGTACTGGGCTTTTGCTAATTGGACTGATAATGTCGGAACACCCAATGCAATAGACCAGACAAATAAAGTTGTGCGTGCGAATATCTCAAACTTCGGAAGCATATTTGCGCCGATGGGGCCCGAATCCTCATTAATAAGCATAACTGGCTGCGACAACCTATCAACAGATAACACAGACTATGTACTAATCAACAATATTACAAACAGGCAGGTGGGGTTTGAATGGTGCATTTTCATCAATTCAAGCAACATAACTTTGGATTGCGGCGGATACAATATAACCGAAATTACCGTGCCCGCAGGGAATTCGTACGGCATATACGCCAATAACTCGGACAATGTTACCATCCGGAACTGTTCTGTAACAGATTATGATTCCGCAGACATCATTGTGTCAAACTCCAATGAGTTCGACATCAGGGATTCAAACGCAATAAATTCAGGCTCTGGCATACTTTACGGCGACTCAACAAACAGCACAATTTCAAATGTGATATCAGGTAATTCTTCAAACGGGATAGAGATATATAACAGCGTTAATATTACTGTTGAAAACAGCGCATCCAATGATAATACGTATATAGGGATAACAATCTCAAATTCATCCTACTGCAGCTTAACAGGAGATACAGCGAATAGAAATCCGCAAGTCGGCATTTTGATGCAATCAGCCATAAACAATACAGTAACCAACAATACTGCCAATGACAACAGTTTTACTGGATTCGCGCTCAACACTGTTGAGCCTACCATATACTGTTATGGAAACAACTTTACAAATAATAATGCTACTAACAACACAGCGTGGGACTTCCAGTTGACAGGGAGCTCATATGGCAATCTGATTATAAATCTGACAACCAACAACACGCTTTCAAGCTTCACTTCTGTGGGAGACTTCGGGTTTAAATCAGCAACAGCGCCTGCAGGCAACCCGCCAGGATATTCGGACATAGGGCAATACCTTAACATATCAAATGACACTCCTGCGTGGGTTTACATTAATATTTCGTATGCTGAGGCAACTCCGACAGATGAATCTGCGCTTAAACTGCAGAGATGGAATGGCACGGACTGGAACCTGGTTTCTGGTTCAGGCGTCAACATAACAAAGAACTATGTATACGCAAACATAAGCGAGTTCTCAATATTCGCGCCAATGGAAGAGCCTCTTTTGTCCACATTCAGTTCAGCAAGTGTCAATGACACAAATCACAACATAAACGCGAAATATTCAATTAATGTTACAGATGCGGACGGATTGTCCTATTGCTCTGTTGAGCACAACAATACGGGCTCATTTGCAAATACAAGCTTCACTGCGCTGAGCGGGACATCTGCCTGGTGCAACATCACTGTACTGAATAATGATTCAAACGACAGAGTTGTCGGATGGTATGTCTATACAAATGATTCAATTGGAACGTGGGCGCGTTCATCACTGCAGACGTTTACAACAACAAACACAGTTCCGACACTGACATCAGTCTCATCGAATGTTACAAACATAACAGAAGGGACTGCGGTCGGGCTAACCAGTTCGGGCGCAGATGATTTCAATGCCGATATTTTGAGACTTGAATGCGGATACTCAAACGGAGCTGTTGACGCCTGCGCCGGGACGTACGGCTCTGGAGAGCGGACATGCACGTTAACGTGGTCATTTGATGATAACGAGAACCACACATTATACTGCAGGCTAAATGACAGCTACGGAGTTTCAACACCTGACTTTGAACTGAACATAACAGGATACACCCTGCGCTTCATAATTTCAGTACAATCACCATTAAACAATTCACACCACAATTCAGCAGATTTGTGGTTCAACATGACACTAAACAAGAATGCAAGCGCATGCCTGGTAAGCATTGACGGGAATGCAAACACAACAATGGGCAACTCAACTCCAACATCATGGTACAATTATACAACAGGAATCCCAGAGGACAGCCATAATGTTACGTTCTGGTGCAATAAGTCTTACAGCCCTGATGAGAATGACAGCAAAACAGCATATTTCACAGTTGATTTGACCCTGCCTTTTGTTAACATAACCCTGCCATTGAATCTTGCAACAGTAGCATCCAGCACAACAAATGTACACGCTGTTGTAAACGAGCCTGCATCCGCGTGCACAGCAGAATTTGACAGCAGTTCAAATACAACAATGACAAACTCAAGCGGGGACTGGAATGCCGACACAAGCCTTTCAAACGGAAACCACAACGTGAAAGTCTATTGCTCTGATTTGGCTGGAAACTGGAATGCCAGCGAGACTGTTTCGTTCACTGTAGCAATCCCGGCAACCACTGGCGGGGGCGGAGGAAGTTCAGGACTGCGCCCAAACATAACAGTCAGTGAAATAATAGACAAGCTTGGATTTTATGTATACCTTGACAACCTGATGGCAAATGTCAGATACAACTTCCCTTACGTGTGGCCTTCAGATTTGAGGATAACCTCAATGAGCTTTGACAAAAATATCCACAATGATACATTTGTTGCGCATGCAAAAGACAGTTCAACTGTAAATGCTCCGACAGGAAATGTATACAAATACTTTGAGTTTGATTCCAGCGGGCTGACAGCAAATGTTACAGGAGTAACATTCGAATTCAGAAACACAGTTGAGTGGCTTGAATTGACAGGAACAAAAGTCCAGAACATGAAGCTTTATGCTTATGACGGGATAACATGGCGTGAATTATATACAACTGTTGAAGAAAGCGAGGGAACTTATGTTTTGTTCAACGCAACAGACAACAGTCTGTACGAACTTTATGCTATAGCTGAATCCGGGGCTGCAGCGGAGAGAACCACATTCCTGCAGGTGGTGTACACAATCGAAAAATATTATAACAACGAGATAGGATTCACTGATGTGCTGAGCGTGATATCAGACTATTATACGCAAAACAAATGATTTTAGAGATGGTGAGGTAAATGAACAAGGAATATCTGCCCTATGTCAGTCTTGGGTACAGGCCCTCGAAAAGTGATTTAATCTGTAAATTTTATTTTGAACCCGCAAAAGACTCCTCGCATACTGAAGCAGCCGGAGCAATTGCTGCAGAAAGTTCTACAGGCACATGGACAGAACTCACCACAATAAAGCGTGAAACAAGAGTAAATCTTGGCGCGAAAGTTTTTGAGATAAACAACAACACCTGTAAAATCGCTTATCCCGCCGAACTGTTTGAGCCAGGGAATATGCCGCAAATATTTTCTTCCATTGCAGGAAACATTTTTGGGATGAAAGAGATAAACAACTTAAGGCTTCTTGACATAGACTTTCCAAAAAAGATTGCTGACTCGTTCAAAGGGCCCCTGTATGGAATCCAAGGGGTAAGAAAATTAACAGGCATCAAAAAAAGGCCGCTGGTCGGCACAATAATCAAGCCCAAGCTGGGATTGAATGAGAAACAGCATGCAAAAGTTGCATATGAAGCGTGGGTCGGAGGGCTTGATGCTGTTAAAGATGACGAGAACCTTTCATCGCAGCCATTCAATAACTTTTACAAACGCGTTGATGAAACACTGAAAATGAAGAGGAAAGCAGAAAAGGAAACTGGCGAACATAAAGTTTACATGTGCAATGTAACCGCAGAAACAAAAGAAATGCTGAAGCGCGCAAAATACCTGAAGGATTCCGGAAACGATTACCTGATGGTTGACATCCTGACTGTAGGGTGGGCTGGGCTGCAGACACTCAGGGATGAAATGGACAGGCTGAAACTTGTAATGCACGGGCACAGGGCAATGCATGCCGCACTTACAAGAAACCCGAAACACGGAATCGCAATGGATGTGATTGCAAAAGCATCCCGCCTTGTCGGGCTGGACCAGCTCCATATCGGGGCCGGCATAGGCAAGATGGAAGGCGATGTAAAAGAAGTGCAGGAGCTCGTTCATGTTTGTGAAGACAAACTTTACAATGTCAAGCCAACATTTGCTGTGTGTTCCGGAGGACTTTATCCAGGGACAATACCTGCCCTTGTAAAACTTTACGGAAAAGACATAATCATCCAGGCTGGCGGTGGAGTGCATGGAAATCCATTCGGCACCCGCGGCGGCGCAACCGCGATGAGAGACGCTGTTGACGCAGCAATGTCAGGCAAGAATATTTATGATTACGCAAAAAACAAAAAAGAGCTGAAAGCAGCACTGGACAAGTGGGGTGCAGCGCATGTTTAGATTAACAGTCAAGCACATTGATGTTGAAACTGGCGGTATGCCCATAGTCGCCCTTAACGAGACTTTTACAAAGAAAAACGATTTACATATGATGGACAGGGTAATGCTCAAGACAGCACACAACAAAAAGATTGTGGCTGCCATAGACACTTCTGAAGAGATGATTGCCCCGAGCGAGATAGGATTGTTCGAAGAAGTATGGAAAAAGATTGATACGAAAGACGGGGATATTGTTGAGGTTGAGCCAATAGGAAAGCCAATCTCAATAAAGTTCATACGCAAAAAGATGGACAAGGAAGAACTTGTCCACGACGAAATAAACCAGATAATACAGGACCTTGTGGAAGACAAGCTCACTGATGTTGAAATGGCTGCTTTTGTTTCAGCGTGCTACATGAACGGCCTGAGCCTTAGCGAGACTGAACATCTTACACGGGCGATTGTTGACAGCGGAGGCAGGCTCAACATAAAGAAAAAACCCATACTCGACAAGCACTGCATTGGCGGAGTTCCGGGAAACAGGACAACAATGGTTCTTGTGCCCATCATAACATCGCTCGGGCTTACAATGCCAAAGACATCAAGCAGGGCAATAACATCGCCTGCCGGAACCGCAGACACAATGGAAGCGCTGTGCAATGTGAACTTCTCAATAAAAGAGCTTGAAGAAATTGTCAACAGGGTGAACGGATGCATTGTCTGGGGCGGAGCAATAAATCTTGCAGCCGCAGATGACAAATTAATCAAGATAAGGCACCCGCTGTCTCTTGACCCCGAAGGCATGATGATGGCGTCAATACTCGCAAAAAAGATAGCGGTCGGAGCAACGCACATAATCTTTGATTTGCCAATAGGCGAGGATGCGAAGGTGCACTATCTTGGCGAAGCACGACATCTTGAGAGAGAATTCAAAAACCTTGCGGACAAGTTCAAGCTTAACATCAAGACTGTTGTTACAGACGGAAACGAACCAATCGGAAGAGGGATAGGGCCCAATCTGGAAGCAAGAGATGTGTTATGGCTGTTAAAGGGAGACAAAAAATCGCCGATGGACCTGCGCGAAAAAGGGATATTCCTTGCAGGAGAGCTACTCGAGCTTGCAGGAAAAGCGCCAAGCGGAACAGGGAGACAGATAGCTGAAAAGCAGCTTAAGAGCGGGGCTGCATACAAGCAGATGCAGAAGATAATTGAAGCGCAGGGCGGAAATCCAAATATAAAACCAGATGACATCCCTGTAGGGGAATACACTATTGACTATGATGCAGAGCGTTACGGCACGATTAATGTTTTGAGCAACACAGCCATCTCAAAAATAGCCAGGACTGCAGGCGCGCCAGCAGACAAAGAAGCGGGCATTTATCTTTACAAGCGCTATGGAGAAAAAGTAAAACAGGGAGAAAAGATATTTACAGTTTACTCAAAATCAGAGAGGAATATCGAGAGGGTCGTACAGATAATAAAAGAGCTTAATCCTGTTGTAATCAAGTGAACTTATGGAAGAAAACGTCTGGCACGCATTATCCGAAAAGGAGCTGTTTGTTCTATTAAGGACAGGCAAGTCTGGGCTGTCCAGTGAAGAAGCAGAAAAAAGAATTGAGCGCTATGGATATAACGAGCTAAAAGAAGAGAAAAAGACAACACCTCTTGAGCTTTTCATCAATCAGTTCAAAAGTTTTCTTATAATCGTCCTTATAGTCGCGGCAATAATATCCCTTGTGCTTGGCGAGATTCTTGATGCCACAGCAATTATTGCAATTGTTTTCCTTAATGCAGTACTTGGCTTTGTCCAGGAATACAGGGCAAACAAGGCGCTTGAAGCCCTTAAAAAAATGACATCTCCGCATGCGGTTGTTGTGCGTGAAGGGCATAAAAAAGAGATTCTTTCAAAGGAGCTTGTGCCGGGGGATGTAATATTTCTTGAAGAGGGAAGACAGATTCCTGCAGACAGCAGGCTGATTGAAGCAAACAGCATCCAGACAGATGAGAGCTCGCTTACAGGAGAGTCTGTTCCGGTGGACAAAGATGCAAACACCCTCCAAAAAGAGGTTCCAATAGCTGAAATGAAAAATACAGTCTTTATGGGAACTTACTGCTCACGCGGAAGCGGACTCGCTGTTGTTACAAGCACAGGAACTGAGACTGAGATGGGCAGGATTGCAAAGGTGGTGCAGACTTCTGAAAAGGACATGTCGCCTTTGCAGCAGAAACTGGAACGAATGGGAAAGACATTGACCGTAATAATCCTTATATTGGTTACACTTATTTTTTTCATAAACTTCTATGCGCATTCAGGCGGGATGCTTGAACTGTTTCTGATATCAGTGTCACTTGCAATCTCGGCGATTCCAGAGGCGCTTCCAGCCGTCATAACGCTCACTCTTGCAATGGGAATGCAGACAATGGCAAAGAACAAGGCAATAGTCAAGCGGCTTCTGGCAGTTGAAACTTTGGGCGCAACCTCAGTTATCTGTTCTGATAAGACAGGAACCCTTACACGGAATGAAATGACAGCCTCGGAAATATTTGCAGGCAACAAAATGTACTCGGTGACCGGGACAGGGTATGCGCCTGACGGAGAATTTTTCCTGGGAAACAGGAAAATTACCCCAAAACGGATAAAGGAACTTGAGCTTGTGCTCAGGATAGGCAGGTTCTGCAACAATTCCTCCCTTGTAAAAGAAAAGAAGGAATGGACTGTGACAGGAGACCCTACTGAGGGCGCGCTTGTTGTTGCGGCTGAAAAAGCAGGATTGCCATTCTCAAAATCAAATTTTGTTTCAGAGAACCCATTTACATCCGAGAGAAAAGCAATGAGCGTGGTGTACAAACACCAGGGCAAATTTATTTCATACGTCAAGGGCTCGCCCGAGCTGATAGTTGAGAACAGCACCAAAGTGGCGTTGAATGGCAGAATCAAAAAACTTACAAAGGAAATGAAATCAAAACTTCTTGCGGAGTCCCACAAAATGGCAGGAGAGCCCCTGAGAGTTCTCGGGTTTTCATACAAAATGCTGGGCACAAAAAAGAAATCGTACAGCGTTGCAGACACTGAAAAAGACATGATTTTCGCGGGATTTGTCGGGATGATTGACCCGCCGCGCACAGAGATAATAACCTCCATAAAGGACGCACAGGATGCGGGGATAAAAACAGTGATGATAACAGGAGACCATAAGGTTACTGCAATTGCAATAGCCAGAACGATAGGAATACTCAGGGGAAATGAGATTGCGGTTACAGGGCTTGAACTTGACAGCATGTCAGACGAAGAGCTTGACGGGATAATAGAAAATGTTTCAGTGTTTGCGAGAATATCCCCGGAGCACAAAGTAAGGATACTTGAGGCTTTCAAGAGCAGGGGACATGTTGTCGCGGTTACAGGGGACGGGGTTAATGACGCGCCAGCAATCAAAAAAGCAGACATCGGAGTTGCGATGGGCATCAAGGGGACTGACGTAACTAAGGAAGCCAGCGACATGGTACTGCAGGATGACAATTACGGGACAATTGTCAAGGCTGTGAAAAGCGGAAGGGAGATTTACGACAATATACGCAAGTTCATAAAATTCATGCTTTCAACAAACTTCAAGGAGCTTTTCCTTGTCGGTGTAGTCGCACTTGCAGGACTGCCTCTTCCGTTCATCCCGCTGCAGATTTTATGGATAAACCTTGTAACAGACTCGCTGCCTGCGCTCGCGCTGGCGGTTGACACGCCTGAGCCCAACATAATGGAACGTAAACCTCGGAAAAAAACAGAGGGAATCTTTTCAGGGAGCATACTCCCATTCATCATTGTTGCAGGCGTTATAGGAACTTTGACAAGCATATGGCTGTTTGTGCATTCGCTGCCGCACGGAATTGACTATGCACGCACAATGGTGTTCACACTTGCAGTATTTTTTGAACTGATATTCGTATTCAACTGCAGGTCAGAACACCGCTCGGTTTTCAGAATCAACCCTTTCAGCAACATGAAACTTGTTGCTGCTGTAGTATTCACCCTGATGCTTCAGGTATTTGTGATATATGCTCCATTCATGCAGGGCATTTTCGGCACAGTCCCGCTTAACCTGCGCGACTGGGCACTCATAATCTCGCTTTCACTGACAGGGCTGTTTATCTCGCCAATGTTCTTTAAGAAACCTGCAGAAGAAGCTACATAAACTCAGGCACAGACATGCCGAGAAGCCCAGCTGACTTTGTGATGACATTAAGATATGCTTTTACAAGTAGCGCGCGGGAATTTTTGATGTCTGCATCAGGCTCATCCGTAACCCTGCACTTTTCATAGAACTCGCTGAAACATGATGCAAGCTCAAATATATAATTTGCAAGAACATGCGGGACATATTTTTCTGCGCACACACTGACAATATTCGGGAACTCCGCCATTTTTTTGACGAGCTTTATCTCAGAAGGATTCTCAAGCCTGATATGTTTGGGCTTTGCAGCCCTTATTTTTTCAAGAATTTTCTTTGCACGCACTGCTGTGTACAGGATGTATGGAGCGCTGTTCCCCTCAAAGTTCAGGGCTTCTTCCCAGTTGAATATGATGTTTTTGTCAGGGCTGACTTTCAGGAACGCGTATTTGATTGCGCTGTAGCCGATTGCTTTTGCAATTTTTTCAAGTTCAGCAGGCTTGATGCCCGCATTTCTCTTTAAGATTTCCTGCCTTGCTTTTTCAACAGCTTCGTCCATGAACTCCTTCAGCAAAACAACATTGCCCTTGCGCGTGCTCATCTTCCCGTCTGAGAGCAGTATAAAACTGTAAAAAACAGGCTCTGGCGCTTTTATTTTCATGAGGCTGAGGGCAGACTTAATCTGCAAATGCTCAAGTTTGTGGTCTTCGCCCAGGATAATTACATTTTTTCCATTCTTCACTTTTTTTGCCTTGCGAATATGATACGCAATGTCCCGCAATGCATAAAGCGAAGTGCCATTAGCACGCGTTATTGGGAGAACAGGCTCTTTCATTGGGAGATTGAATTCGCTTAGGTCAAGCACTCTCCTGCCTTCACTGTCCTTTGATAGCTTTTTGTTCAATTTTTTAAGAGCATACTTCAACTCAACAGCCTTAAGCAGGGAACTCTCATAATCAAAGACATCATATTTTATTCCAAGCTCGTTGAGCAGGCTCAGCTGCCCTTTTACAGCTATACTGACAATTTTCTGAAACTCAGCAGTTGTTTTTCGGTCTCCTTTTTCAAGCTTGTTAAGAAGTTCGAACACGTCCTTTTCAACAGTTGCGTTTGTTATCATGTCAGCATTTATCTTTATGTACATGTTCAGCATTTCATCAAAAGTGAATTTTTTGATTTTGTTTTTGCGTACAGCATAAACAAGCATTGCTATCTGTTTTCCAATATCGTTTACAAAGTAATGTGTTTCAGTATTATAACCATAGAACTTTAAAATGCGTACAATAGAATCCCCAAGGAGGGCATTGCGTGCGCGTCCAACATGCGGGCTGGCATTAGGATTGATGCTTGTGTGCTCCACCAAAGCCCTGCCTTTCGGCTTGCCTGCGCCAAAATCTTTCTTCAAAGCAGCCATGACTGTTGTTTCAATAATTTTTGCGTTGTTAATATAAAAATTGACATAAGGTCCTGTTGCAACAACTTTTGAAATCAGTCCAGAGGGCTGGATTTTTGCAGCAATTGTTTTTGCGTGCTCAACAGGATTTCCCCCAAGCTTGAAGCAGGCGAAGGATAAGTCTCCGAATTCAGGATTTTTTGGGGCTTCGAGCGAAGCATCTGAAACGCCTGCTTTCTTAAGCGCTGCCAACACCTCACCGTTGAAGTTCATTTAATCACCAATGCATCTGCAAACTCAAAAATGAGTTTTGCACCTAAAACAGAAGTCATATCGCTAATATCTTTGTTTGGGTTGATTTCAACCAAGTCCATTCCCACAACTTTCTCGTTTTTTGCAATATGCTGAATGAATTCGATTGCCTCGCGGGCTGTCAAGCCGCCAGGTTCAATGCAGCCGGTGCCTGGAGCTGCTGAAGGGTCAATTGCATCAATATCAAAAGTAACATAGATTACATCGCAATTTTCAAGATGATGCTCAATCTCTTCTGCAATCACACACATCTTTTGGTGGGTGATGTTCTTCATTGGAATAGCCTTTATCTTAGGATTGTTAGAAATGAAATCATATTCGTATTTGCTCCAGTTGCGCAAGCCGAGCATTGCAATCTTCTTGACTTCAGGGAGCTGGGAAACCGCGCCCATTACATCGCCGTAAGGGAAATAATCTATCTGGCAGTCCGGGTGCGCGTCAACGTGAATTATTCCTATGCGTTCGTGGAATCTGGTGAGCGCCTCGACAATCGGCAGAGTGATTGAATGGTTTCCTCCGATGCAGATGATTTTTTTGTTGTGTTTCAGGAACTCAACTGTCTTTCGGAAAATTGAATCAATTGTTTTTTCAAAAGTTTCAGACTCAACAATGTCTGCCCTGTCAAACACCTTGTTGTTTCCTGCTGTTTCGCTGAAATAGAAATCATCAAAGTGCTGCCTGACTTTGCTAGGCGCATCTGAACAGCCAGGGTTTTCTGTGCCCTGGTCCACTGCCGCGCCAAAAAGTATTATTCCTGCCTCGTCCGGGCTTTTTGTGAATTCCATATCATTACCTTGACTTGCGTGTTTTTTATGCTTTTGGACACCTATATAATATACTAAATTACAGTTCTTTTAAGATTTCCCTTAAGTCAGTTATTACGTAGTCGGCATCAGACTTTTCTCTGGCTTTTGTAAAGAGGTATGTGGTTGCACCAACAGATTTTCCTGCTTTTATGTCGCTCTCTTTGTCGCCAATATTGACTACTTTTGAAAATTTCTTGTTCTGTAAATATTTATTCAATGCATCTGATTTGCGTCTGACTACATCCATGTTGTCTGATATGTCGTAAACTTCAATTATTGCATCAAAGAAGCTTTTTAGGCCAACAGATTCTGCGAACTCAGCGGCACGTTTAGGCTCAGTGTTTGTTAGCAATACATTTGTGTGGTCCTTGGACTTTATTGTTGAAAGAACTTCCTTGGCATAGTCCATAGGCTTTATGTATTTTTTTGAGACTGGCCTGCTTAATTCAATTGAACGAGAGCACATAGTTTTGATAATGTTTCCTGTAACATTTGGAGCGAGATGTCTATAATATTCATTCCAGCTGAGGCCGTACAACTCGCGCGTTTTCTCTATAGAAATGCTATTATTTACGCCGAATTCCTTAATTACCTGATTGCAGATTGCCTGGACAGCATACTCGTTGTCCTTTTCAAGAACACCGTGAAAGTCCCAGACAAACAATATATTTTCCATAATGGACTGGGAGGGATTTGAACCCTCAGTCTTCCGCGCACTCGGTATCCCATGCGAGGCGGACGCTCTATTACCCCACTATCCAATCCGGATTAGTGTCCGGGTTGAGCTACCAGCCCATCAAATTAAGATAAAGATAAATTGCTATTTAATAACTTTGTTAAGCTCCTTGACAACCTTTTTCGGGTCAAGGCCGTGAGCTATTGCGCCCTGCTCGAGCGTCTCGTTCTGCGCCATCCCGCACATGACACACATCAGGCCCATCTGGAAAAGCTTCTCAGCTGCCTTGGGATATTTGGAAATAATATCGCCTAGCAAGGTTTTTTCTGTAATCTTTTCTTTTGTCGCCATAATGCACCTAAAATTCTATACCCAGCCTGCTTGGATGCCCCTTCATCATTGGGTGCTTGATTAGCTTCATCTCGGTAACCAAGTCAGCAAAATCAACTATCTCTTTTGGCGCGTTCCTTCCGGTAAGAATTACCTCAGTCCCCTTTGATTTGCCCTTAAGCATTTTAATAACGTCCTGAACATCCAGAACCCCCTGGCTCATCGCGACATTTATCTCGTCAAGTATGACAATATCATGTTTTCCAGAAGACACAGCTTCTTTTGCCGCTTCAAGAGCCTGAGCGCTTAGCTTTTTGTCATCGCTGAGAATTGAGAAGCAGTACCTGCAGCTTCCGCACATCTTTTTGCCTTCCTTTAGCTGTTCAGCCCACGGGCAGTCAATCCCAAACTGCTTCAGCCTGAAATTTTTGAATTTTTTAGCAGACTCAGTCTCTCCAAGATAGCTTCCGCCTTTAAGAAACTGTATCATGCAGACATCAAAGCCATGCCCCAGCGCGCGCATTGCAAGCCCAAGCGATGCAGTAGTCTTTCCCTTGCCTGCGCCTGTGTAAACCTGAACCATCCCATCAAGCTTTTTTGTGGTTATCGGCAATGGGCCTTTGTAGTCGTCTATGCCGGGTCTTAAAATCGGAGCCATTTAGTTGTGCCTCTTAAAGATGACAGGTTTCACATCCGCCCGAATATTCTGCGTCAACTGTGAACTTTGATATATCAGGCTGCGGCGCTCCTTTTGGAATTTCGCGTTCGATGTTTAGCACCTGAACATCACGGCTGCCATCTCTGTATATTGTAATCCCCTTGCATCCAAGCTTGTAAGCGAGCAGGTAAACTTTTTCCACGTCGCTTGTTGTAGCTATGAACGGGAAGTTCACTGTCTTTGAAACTGCGTTGTCTGTATGCTTCTGGAATGTCGCCTGCATCATTACATGCCATTCAGGAGAAATATCAAGCGCAGTGACAAATGTTTTTCTGACATCTTCAGGTATATTGTCTATGTTCTGCACCGAGCCTTTTCGCGCAATTTCCTTCATCAGGTCATCGCTGTAAAATCCCCTGTGCTTTGCTATGTCCTCAAACATCGGGTTGACTTCGAGCAATTCTGTGTTGCCGTCGAGGACACCCCTTCGCACATATGAAACTGCAAACAGAGGTTCTATCCCGCTTGAGCATCCTGCAATTATGCTTATTGTACCAGTTGGTGCGATTGTGGTGACTGTTGCATTTCGCATCTTCACTCCCAGCTTTTTGAACACGCTTTTCTCCCAGTTCGGGAATACTCCGCGCTCTTCTGCAAGCTCGGTTGACATTTTGTGGCCTTCCTGGTTTATCACGTGCATTATCTCATCTGCAATTGCAACGCCCTCGTCTGAGCTGTAGGGAATGCCCATCTTGATGAGCATGTCTGCAAATCCCATGACTCCAAGCCCGACTTTCCTGTTTGCTTTTGTCAGGTCTGCTATCTGCTGCAATGGATACTTGTTCATGTCAACAACATTGTCAAGGAACCGCACTGCCAAGCGGACTGTTTCTTTTAGCTTGTTCCAGTCAACAGCATATTTTCCCTTGTGCTCGCCAATCATCTTTGTGAGATTTATCGAGCCAAGATTGCAGGATTCAAAAGGCAACAAAGGCTGCTCACCACAATTATGGACTACAATCCCATTTGCAATAAACGAGTGCGTAACAGGTTCAGTTAAATCATAAACCTCCTGTTGGCCCTGTGGTTCTATCGAAACGATCCGGTCCTCAAATTTTGTGTTGTAAAAATTTATTTTTTTCAAATGTTCAATTTTGTCTTTGTTTTTTGTGCAAATAAATCCCACCTTTGATAGAAAGACAGGAATCATATTCTTGCATATCTGCAATTCAAACAAAATTCCATCTGATTCGTACAGCCTCATTTCCCCACGTATTGTTTTGTACCTAAACGTGATTCTCTTGTTTCTATGTCTTTCGTATATCTTTGATTTTATTCCAAGATTCAACAGCAGAGCCTGTGTTCCTTTGAGTAGCTTTTCAGATTTTGAACTAAGCCGTATGTAATTTGTGTTTTTGCTGTTGTTTGCAGCAACAGTTCCGTCTGCTGTAAATAACCCCTGCAGGAATCCTGTTACTGCTTCTTCTGTGGCTGAGTACAACGATGCAGGCACTTCTTTTTCAGACGCTCTGACTGGTTTAACACCCAATCTTTTGAAGAATTCAACAAAATCTTTTGAATGGTATGACAAGTGAGTCACAGTGTCTTTCCTGATAACTTCTTTTATTTCCCTGCCATACAGCTTATTTATCTTTGGCTTAATATATTCAAGAATGTCTGAATCACCATTGCCAAATGTGAAGCCTACTCTGCAATTTTTGCCTTCCCTTATCCATCCATCTCCCACTAAAAGGCCAAGAGTTTGTCCAAGTTCTTTTGACCACTCTTTTGCGTAGGATACATCCCTGTGAATTCTTTTATCTTTGCTGAAATTTCCGTTCCCAGACTGGATAAGCACGTAGTCCCTAATAGAGAGGTTACCCAATTCCTTCCATCCTTCTGTTGTGAGAATCTTGTGGTCCTTTGTTGCAGTTAGTTCGTAACCTGATTCGGTTATAATCCTGAAAGTGTCTTTTATCCCTGTTTTGATAACCTGGTTTATTCCCTGCATGGAAACTCCTTTTTGTAGCATTAATGTGCTTCCATTTTCTACAATTGTTCTGTTGTCTGTAACTACATTCACATCATTGTAATTGTTGGCAAGCTCTTTTATTGGAATCAAACCTCTGCTTGTTGACACGAGTGTATCACCAACAACACAAGGGTTAGTGCTTTCAACCAATCCTACTTCAGGAGTGGGGTTTGCCTTGTTCATGCTGTCTATAAAAACAACTCCAGGCTCACCATTTTTCCATGCAAGAGTCACAATAAGATTGAAAACTCTTCGCGCATTTAATTTCTTGACAACCTGATTGTTGCGCGGATTAACAAGCTCGTAGTCATCATCTTCCTCGACCGCTTTCATGAACTTGTCTGTTATTGCAACTGAGATATTAAAATTGTTAAGCTCTCCCTCGCGCTCCTTTGAAACAATGAAGTCAAGAATATCAGGGTGGTCAATCCTGAGCATTCCCATGTTTGCGCCGCGCCTTCGCCCGCCCTGCTTTACAACCTCTGTTGCGGCGTTGAAAACCTTCATGAATGAAATCGGGCCGCTTGCAACACCCATTGTTGATTTCACACGGTCGCCTTTCGGGCGGATGCGGGAGAATGAAAATCCAGTGCCGCCACCGCTCTGGTGAATCAGGGCTGTGTGCTTTACAGCGTCAAAAATGCTTGTCATGTTGTCTTCTACAGGAAGAACAAAACAGGCAGACAGCTGCTGCATATCTGTGCCTGCATTCATTAGCGTGGGAGAGTTTGGTACGAACTCCATCTTGGATATCATATTATAAAATTTGTCTGCAACTTCAGTTGAGTCTGCATTTCTGTTGTACAACAGCTCTGCCTGGGCTATGTTGTCTGCCACACGGCGAAAAAGCTGGGCAGGAGATTCTATCACCTTTCCAGACTCATCTTTTTTCAGATACCTCTTTTCAAGAACAGTAACAGCATTCAGCGGGAGCTTGAGCTCGTCCTGCACCCCAAGCATTGCTTTTGCCTCGCGGAGCTCTGCGCGCTTCTGCCTGTAAAGGATATATGCTTTTGCGGTTTTAGCATGCCCTTCCTCAATTAAAACCTTTTCCACAAGGTCCTGAATCTGCTCTACATCAGGGACTGTATGCCCGTCAAACTTCTGATTTGCAAGTTCTTCAACTTTTCTTGCAAGTTTCTCAGCTGCGTTTCTGTCCTGCCCTCCGACTGCGACAGCCGCCTTGAAAATTGCGTTTACAATCTTCTCATGGTCAAAATCAACAATTCGTCCATCACGTTTTTTTATTTTTGTAACAACATTACTCATCCTTAACACCCCTCTTGAGCTCTTTTAGTTCTTTTTCGAATGATTTGATATTATCAAATGAACGGCACACAGATGCAAAACGCAGGTAAGCAACCTTGTCAAGCATTTTAAGCTTTTTCATCACAAGCTCTCCAATCAGCGTGCTGTTAACGCGCGGAGAACTTCTCGCCTGAAGTTTCGCCTCTATCCAATTCACAGTTGCGTCAATCTTGTCGTTAGGAATATCCCTTTTTTCGCACGCTTTTAATATCCCGTTCTTTAATTTTTCCTTGTCAAAAGACTGGAGCGAACCGTCTTTCTTGACAACAGTGAGCCCCATGTTCACTATCTGCTCGTATGTTGTAAAGCGCTTGCTGCATTTCAGGCATTCCCTGCGGCGCCTATTAATATTTCCGTCAGAAGTGGCCCTTTTGTCAATAACCTTTGTTCCATCATGCATGCAGAAAGGACAATTCATTGTTTTACACCCTGACACACAACAGGTTGTGGTATTGCGCTGAATAGACACAACCTATTTTGTTGCGGATATTTTTATGCAGGACTAGTATATAAGCAATTATATGCTGCAGACGATACTTTTTGGTTTAAATTAACTTAGATTGGGTAACGAAGGCTTTTTATTTGCACAAAAATTTCCTAAATCATTAACTGAGGTTGATTAAATGTCGTTCAAACACTTGAATAAAATAATTCTGGCATTATTTTTAGCTGTCTTTGCCATAAACTTCTCCCTTGCAGGAGAATTCGGAACAATGAATCATAATTCAAATGCTGTTATTTCGCCAAGATGGGTAGCAGATAATACTACTGCAGTACTAACTTTTTTTGTAAATAATTCTAACACCTCGGTTAATAATATTACTGAGATCCAAATAATAAATTTAGATACAGACCCTTTTGATGTTGTTGCACTTATCTGTCCCCCAGGATGGACAAATATAACAAATAGTACACTATTAGTTTGTAACAATAGTTTTTTACAACCAGCTAGTTCAACAACAGTAAATTTGACAGTTTATGTTAACCATACAAATGTTATTCAAAATGCAGCAACCGATTATTACTGGACTTTAAACACTTTGGACTACAATGTAACGGGGCCTAATAAGTTTAGAACTTGTGACTTAATCATGGGGGTAGACGCAAAAGGTCCAACAGTTAGTATATTCCAAGTGACCCCTTCTGTAGGAAACGTCATTGGGAACAATGACACCACAACATTTAATGTTTCTGTTGTTGAAAACGAGGTTCAAATCAATAAAACGAGCGGGACTATCTCATTGTCAGGAAACTGTACTGCAAGCCCTAGTGATTTAACTCTTGTTAATTGCGCACCAGATAACAAGACATGCAACTATTCATTCATGATGGATGCAAGCAGCGGAAATGGAAACTGCAGTGTTACTGTTAGATTTAATGACACATTCAATAACACAGGAAGCAACACAACTGTGTACCAGATTGATAACACAGGACCTGAAATAAAACTTGTATCAAGTTCAAAACTGCATAACGGAACAGCTATAGAGTTTAATGTTACAGATACCCCTGCTGGAGTAAATCTTGTTTGGTGGCTGAATGAGTCTAGTGGTATAAACGAAACAATGCCAAACAGCAGTTCAATTTATTCTATTAATACAACAGGATGGTTAGAAGATGATTACATAATAAAAGTCTGGGCAAATGACACGCTTGGAAACATTGCAGATGAAATCACAAATGGAACAGGCACAGTAACAAACATTACTGTAACTATTGATGATACTGCACCAATTGTAACAATAAACTTTCCTGCAAATACGACATATGGCACGACAGTTCTGTTCAGTGCAACAACAAATGAAACAGCGTCATGGTGCAGGTACAGCCTGGACGAAACGGCGAATGTGAGCATGACCGGAGCTGCAACTTCATGGACATACACAAATTCCAGCATGACAAGCGGAGGGCACAATGTGACTTTCTACTGCAGTGACTTGGCTGAAAATGTGAATAATAGCGCAACAACATATTTCACAGTAGACGCAACAGCGCCGACAATAACCGTGACTTCACCAACTTCAAGCGCTTTGTACGCATCTAACCCAATAAATATTAACGCATACACAAACGAGCCTGCATCCGCGTGCACAGCAGAATTTGACAGCAGTTCAAATACAACAATGACAAACTCAAGCGGAGACTGGAACGTTGCAAAGAGCCTTTCAAACGGAAACCACAATGTCAAGATTTACTGCTCGGACTCAGTTGGTAACTGGAATGTCAGCGAAACTATTTCATTTACAGTAAGCGTGCTCGGAGGCGGCGGCGGAGGAAGTTCAACAAATTTGATTAATACGTCAAAATTCACAAAAGACAACACCAAGCCGGAGCTTACAGCACCGAGTGTTGACAAGGAAACACCTGTGCAGGGCGACAAAATAAAATGCATTTCAGGAACATTTTCAGATGCTGACGGAGACTCAAAAGTCGGAGAGCAGTGGAGATGGTTTGTTAACGGGGCGCGGGTTACTGGCTCAACAAATGAGTATGACACCGGCAAAGCAAAGGCAGGAGACAAAATAACCTGCAGCCAGAGGGCAACAGACGGAGTTGATTACTCAGTGTGGATAGAATCCTCAAATTTAGCAGCAGTGCAGGCAAAGGAAGAAATAACAGAAGAGCCCATTGCAGCGACTGAAGAGAAGCCTGTTACGAATCCATTCACTGGAGCATTCATCGGAGGGCTGCTTGGAGACAATATATTTATGACAATACTGGCTGTAACTGTAATGGGCGGGGCAATAGCGGTGCTTGCGATAAGATTCATCAAAAGAAGAGGGCTCAAGTTCAAGGTTGAATAATCAGCCCAATACTTTTATTTTTTCTATTTTTCCATCACCGTCAAGGTCAAGCCCCTGTATCACTCTTATGAATTCCCTGCTCTTCTTGTAGTCCTTAAGAATTTCCTTGCTGAACTTTGTTATTGCGAGTATGCACGCTTTTGTCCCGAGAAAATCCCTTCCTGAAACAAGAATTATTGTCTTGGTTGCATCCCATGGATTCCTGATTTTTGCGATTACACCAGCGCCATCCTCAGTAAATGTTTTGTTTTTGTGCGTTATCTTCCACAATTTATCCCACACAAAAAAGTTCATTTTGGAGTTCAGTTCAGAGCATATAATGTTTGTTACAGGGCCTCCGACAACAATCATGTTCTGTTTTTGCTTTTTTTCAAGCTTCATGTCAGTATCCAGAACAACAGAGAACTCTTCTCCTATTGAGCAGAACTGCCCAAGGAAAAGTCCAAGCTGAACTGCATAGTGCCCGTCGCGCGCAGCTGTCAGATAAGGGCCGTGGGTTGTGGGAGAGCCGACAACTATCGAGCCATTCAACTCTCCTGTAGAAATAAACTCATAAAAGAAGTCACGGACTTCAGTTTCAGCCATGTTTTGGTTAAACTTTATCTCTTTTTTTGGAGATGGCAGTTCAACCCCGAAAGCATGCGCTGCCGGAGCAAAATACTTGCACAGGGCGCCGTTTTTTTCCTCTTCGCGCACAATCTCGATAAGCCCGTTTGCTTTCATCTGGTGTATATGATAATAAACCTTTTGCTCGTTTATCCTCAATGCCTGTGCAATCTGGTTCGGATACATCGGAGCCTTGTTTATCAGATTCAGGATTCTCCAGGCAAGGTCACTTATTAGCGGAGCAATCTTTTTTGATTCAGGAAAAATCAGAATGTCTTTTGAATAGTACTTATTCAGCTCCTTGTCCGCCAAAATCTTTGTTACCATGCATTATGAATAAGTTTATAATGGTTTATATACGTTTTTAATTGCATTTATAAAGGTTAACGCGCTTGTTGTAACTATGTGCGGAATCATTGGATACATCGGAACACAAAGAGCAGCCCCGTTGATAATTGACGGGCTCAAGAACCTTGAATACAGGGGCTATGACAGCGCAGGAATCGCTGTCCTGCAAACGTCTGAGCTATTTGTAAAGAAAGATACGGGGAAGATTGCAGAAGTTTTTTCTGAAAAAGACCTTGAGACTATTGAAGGAAACATAGGAATCGCGCATTCAAGATGGGCGACACACGGCGGGGTAACAAAAGAAAATTCCCACCCGCACCTGTCAAATGACGGAAACACAGCTGTTGTTCACAACGGCATAATAGAGAACTACCAGGAGCTGAGAAAGTTTTTGACTGAAAACGGCTTTGTCTTCAAAAGCCAGACAGACACGGAAGTAATTCCCAATCTTATCCAATACTTTATGCAGCAGGGAACCTCCTTTATGGATTCAATCAAGCTTGCTGTAAAAAAGTTGGAAGGAAGTTATGCATTAGCCATTATAAACAAAAACGCCAAAAAATTGGTTGCTATACGAAAAGAGTCTCCTCTGGTCATAGGAGTGGCAGATCACGGGTACTTTGTTGCCTCTGATGTGCCTTCCTTCCTTGACCAGACCAAAAAGGTTGTTTATCTGTACGAGAATGACATGGCTGTGCTTAATGACAAGATGGAGTTCTTCAACATCAAAGACAACCTGCCTGTTGTGCGGAAAATAGACAATATCGAGTGGAATGTCGAGCAGGCAAAGAAAGGAAATTTTGAGCATTTCATGCTGAAAGAGATATCTGAACAGGCAGATGCAATAAAACTTGCAATATCCCAGGACGAGAAACAGATAAAAGAAGTTGCAGATGCAATAATGCACGCCAAGGGAATTTATTTTGTCGCATGCGGAACATCCTACCATGCCTGCCTTTCTGCAAGCTATAAATTCGCCAAGCTTGCAAACAAACACGTTAACGTTGCTTTGGCTTCAGAGTTCCCGAACTATAAGGATTTCATAGTCCCGGACAGCCTTGTGATAGCGCTATCGCAGTCAGGAGAGACTGCCGATGTTCTTGAAGCTGTGAAAGCTGCAAAAGAGAAGGGGGCAAGAGTAATCTCCCTCGTTAATGTGGTTGGTTCTTCGCTTACCAGATATTCAGATGAGACATTAATGCAGAACGCAGGGCCTGAAATATGCGTGCTTGCCACAAAAAGCTACACTTCACAGCTTGCGATACTGACCCTGCTTGCGTATGCTCTTGCTGGAAAATATGAAGAAGGAAAAAATAAGCTCAAGGAACTGGTGAATTCAATTTATTATCTTACCTCCACGAACACGCGCGAACACATAAAGCAGCTTGCAGAACGGCTGAGATATGTAAACCATATTTATCTTATCGGCAGGGATTTGCAGTATCCGACTGCTATGGAAGCTGCGCTCAAAATAAAGGAAGTTTCATATATACATGCAGAAGGGTTTGCTGGAGGCGAGCTTAAGCACGGCACAATTGCGCTGATTGAGCCAGGGACGCCATGCATTGTATTCACTTCAAGCGAAAATGAGAAGAAAATACTGAGCAATGCCACCGAACTTAAGGCTCGGGGCGCCTATATTATAGGTGTCGGGCCCAACAACAACGAACTTTTCGACTTTTTCATAAAGGTGCGGGAGTCAGGCGAAGCAAACTCAATCTGCCAGATAATCCCAATCCAGATACTTGCATACCAGCTTGCAATACTCAGGGGATGCGACCCTGACAAGCCGCGGAACCTTGCAAAGAGTGTGACAGTGAAATAAAATGGAAACATCTCCAAATTATTTTTTCAGGAAAAAAGAATTCCCATTCACAGGGATATTCGAGGCAGAAAGCGTTCTTGATATGCTGAAGAAGAAAGACGAAATTCTTGATAGTTTGGAAATTGATATTAATACAGAAATTCCTGCTGACACGCAGATAAGCGGAGACGTTGTAATAATGCCTGGTGTGAAAATAAAAGCGGGTGTTGTGATTGAAGGACCGGTTTACATAGGCAAGAACTCTGTAATCGGACCGCATGCTTTCATCCGCAAGGGGACAATAATCGGAGAGAACTGCGAAATTGGACGGGCAGAGATAAAGGGCTCAATCATAATGAACCGAACAAAAGCACACCATCACTGCTATATCGGGGACTCTGTAATCGGCAATGATGTCAATGTCGGATGCGGAGTCGTGTTTGCAAACTTTAAGTTTGAAGGCAGCGATGTTGTTGTAGACAACAAGAATGTCGGCAAGAAATTTGGAGCAATTGTCGGAGATGATGTTTCAATCGGATGCAACAGCGTCTGCGCTCCTGGCACGCTGATTGGCGCAGGCTGCTGGATTTATCCGCTGAGTTCTGTGCGGGGGTTTGTTGCTGCAGATTCTGTATTCAAGACAAAGATTGAACATGAAATTGTTGAAAAGAAACCTGTATAAGAATACAGTGCTTATTTTGAATTAACTATTAACGGAGGCGCATGAGAATGGGTTATGAAAGCGATACAATAACAAGGGCAGTTCTGGATTCAAACGATTTTGTTAAAGGAATCAAGCTCAACATAAGGAATAAACTGAACCCTGTCAATATTGATGTGGTGTGGCTCTCTTTGAGACAAGCCAAGGATTTGAAGATGATACCCTCGCCAAATGTAACAAATGCATGGCTGCATCAAAATGTTGCCGGACACACGCTGAAAATGGTATATTTTTAATCTATTTTTAGCAGGATAACATATAACTGACCCCGAAGGGATTTGAACCCTCGACCTAATGGTTGCATCAGTTCTTTTCCAGGGTTTTCTTCCCAGGAAAAGCCTTCCGAAGCCATTCGCTCTATCCAAGCTGAGCTACGGGGCCATATAAAAAATAAGAATTTCAATGTATTTAAATTACTTCTTACGCCGGGTTTTTGCAGCTTTTTTTTGTTTGTTCCAGTACCTGTTCCATACAGCAAATATGCTTTTGCGGGGTTCTTCTTCTTTTGGAATCAGGCTGCCCTGCGCAAACTTTTTTTGCTGCCTCCAGAATACATCAAATTTGTTTTTAGGATTTGGGCGCCTTGCAACTTCCCGCTTGTGCATTTCCCACCATGAGTTTGCTTTTGTTTTGCGCATTTCTGCTTCACGCTTTTTATTTTCAACAGCTTCTCTTAGTTTGCGCGCATGTTCTGCCCTGGCTTTTTCTTTTTCTTCTTTAAGTCCTTGTCTTTGAATTTGTATTTTGTGCCATGCAACCCAGCTGCCTCGCTCAATGCTTTTTTTCTCGCTTGTTATCCTTTCCTCTTTTTCTCTTTTTTCAACTTCTTTCTTGTGCATGTCCCACCAATGTTCAATATTATGCGGCTTTGGCGGCGCCTCAATTGGAGTCAAACTTTCCTTGACTTCAGTGTTATACCTCTGCTGCCATGTGCGTTTGGCTTCGTCTTTCTTTTGATTCCAATAGTTGCCCCATTGTTTGAATATTGACGGGCTTTTTTTAACATATTTTACTGCAGGATTTTTTGCACCATGATGTCTGTGTTCCACATTAATTATGTTTTCTGTTTCTTTAATCATCTTGTACTCTCTTCTGTTAGCCCACAGAAGACTGACTATAGCCAGGAAAAGCACCACTACAAAAAAAGCGATTGAAAAAAGCATCAGCTCAATAAGCGGTATGTCAATACCGAAGATAAACACCATTTTTCTCTCACCACACCTTCTAATTTAACCTTTTTATTGATTTTAAATGTTTTTATGCCCCTCTCTTGGGGTTTATTCTCCTTTCAAATCCAGTACAGTCTCTGCTACCGCCAGCTTGCGGATTCCATCGTATACCTTTATTGTAAGCGCATGCTCCTTGGACTCTATCCTGTCTGAAAGCAGATACTTATCCGCCATTAACAATACATCATTTGCAGACACCTTGTACGGGCCAAACAGCTCAAATATCTTTGTTGATTTCCCATCGTTCATGTTAAACTCAATGTATACATTTTCAAGATTTTTGCCCCAAACATTGTTAACCAAAATATACAAGTCAAGAGTGTTATCTTCCTTGTTATAACTGGCTGCAACAGCTGAGCTGGGCATGCTGACTTTTACATTTGCGGTTTCTTCAGCAACAATCCTGTCCCCTGACAGCACCCTGAACACAACTTTTTTGTTCGCAGACTCTGTTATTGGAACCAGCGATTTTATGTTTACGTCAATTTCTTCCCCAGGCATTATCTTGTCTGCAACGAAGATATGCTTATCAGCCCATTCAGTAAGCTTGGGATTTTTAACTGAACCAACAAAGCCCCATCCTACAAGGTCTACAAAGTTCCATCCCACTTTTTTGCCGTAATGCATTTCATTGACTACCGGCTTTTCGTCTGGGCAGTCAACATCCAGGTAGACATTTTCCAAAGGCTGGTCTCCTGTGTTTTTAATTGTATAAACAAGCTCTTTTTCAGTGAGCATGTTGCATTCCAAATCATTAATCTGTTGTGCGGTTCCATTAACTTTTTCTAACAGTTCAATACCCTCATATTCACCCTGGCAGGAACCACAGTCTTGCGGGCAGGTGGAGCAAAGCTCTCCTGGGCTGCACATGCTGTCTCCGCACCTTAGCGCAGTTATGTTAGACGGAACAAGCCCTGATCCGGACGGACGGCCTCCTCCGCTGGGCGCTTCTTCTGCAGCCGCTATTAGGATATAGTAACGATATTCTGTGCTGTTCGCGTGCCCAAAGCTGTCATTTGAGTACCACATGTATGAGTAATTCCCTATTGCCAGCCCTGTCAGTGTTATTGAATATGCATTTCCGTTTTGGGTTATACCCCCTCCAGACAACGTGTAATTGGTTCCGTTGAACTCAAACACAGCTTCGTCTACACCAGTCATATCAGCCCAGTCTATTGTGAATGTGTAGCTTCCGCCTTCTTCAGCCGGACTTGCGGGCGAGGCGGCATTATTGCTCCACATTGGCGCTGTTGTGTCAATGGTGAAAGTTAGGCTTGTTGAGTTAAGATTGCCTGCGCTGTCATTGGCGTAACCCGTAATTGTGCTGTTTCCTTCCGGGAATATTATGTAGACAGGTACAATATAGCTTACATTTGTGCCGTTCCAATTGTACCAGACATTGCTTGCCCCATCTATAGTTAAGTTCAACAATTGAGTTGCGTTATCATACGCTGTGCTTGTCGGGCTTGCAATTGTGATTGTTGGCGCGACTGTGTCAAGAGTCACGTTTATTGTTGCTGTTAAATTTGTGTGTCCGACAATATCAATTGTTGTTGCGTTGACATAGTAATCTCCATCAGCAAGACTGGTGAAGTTTGCAAAGAATGGCGATGTTGAGCTTGTTAAGTTGCTTACGAGGCTTGTTGAATTGTACAGGTAGACTGTTATGCCTGCAAGACTGCTGTCATCTGAAGTCACATTTACTTCTATGAAATCCTGCGAAACATTGCCTGAAGTTGTCGGGCTTGCAAATGCAATTGCCGGATATATTGTGTCCACATCAAAATTCACGAAATCATAAATGTCATTGTAGATATCACTGCATTCAAATGCGGCGTTGTGGCTTCCTTCAGTCATACTGCTGTTTGAGTCATACCAGTGTGTGGCTGAGTCATTGCCCATTGACAGATATGGGGCGCTGTCAAGCGAGTAATTGCAGGAAGTTGCATTGGCGCTTGTTGTTAAATTAAACCAGACTTCTGAAGTGTTGTAGTATATGCCTGTCGGGGAATCAATAACAAAGCTGAACGCGCTTGTGTTCACTGTTATGTTCCTTGTTTCTGTGTAATTAAAGTTGCCAACATCGTCATATGCGGTTACATTGTAATAATATGTCCCATTGTCAAGCCCTGTCCAGTTCACAAAGTTGGGATGATTTGTATATGTTGTGCTGTTTACAAGCCCGCTTGAGTTGTACAGGTAGTATGTGAAATTGGCAAGAATAGGCTCAGTTATGGAAACATTAGCTACAATATAGGTTTTCACTGTGATTACGCCTGAGTTCCTGGTCGGGCTGTTGAATTCAATCTGCGGCGCAGTTGTATCCAAAATGATTGACATCATCGAAGTTGTCTTGTTGTTGCCTGCTGAGTCGTTTGCTACAGCATGCAAGTAGTACTGTCCATCAGGCAGACTTGTGAAATTAGTAAATAAGGGAGAAATTGTGCTTGACCCTTCGCTTACATGTCCTGCTTCACTAGCGCCTGAGCTGTTATGCAGGTGGATTGTAATCGTGTCCAGGTGCAGGTCGCTTGCGGATGCGTTAGCTTCTATATAACTTTGGGAATAAGTTCCTGCTCCTGTTGTCTGGGGTATGAACAATATTGTTGGTTTGACTGTATCAAGCGTGATGTTTATTGTTGCAGTTGAATTTGTGTTTCCTGCCAAGTCTGTTGCAGTCGCGTTCAGGTAATAGTCTTCATTCGGCAAGCCTGTGAAATTGACAAAGAGACCAGTTGAACTGCTGCCTGAGCTGTTCACCAAGCCTGTTGAGTTGTAAATATAAACAGTTATGTTTGCGAAGTGCAAGTCGCTTGCGCTGACATTTGCCTGTATGTAGCCCTGTGAGAGATTTGATGATGCTGTTGTGCCTGATACAAATTCAATCTGCGGCTTTGTGTTGTCAACTGTAAAGTTGCCGGTCATTGTGTTGCTTCTCGAGTAAAGTTCAGCCGTATCATTTTCAAAGACAATGACTCTGACAGAATAGTTCCCATCAGGCACAGTAGTCGTATTCCACATATACCTTGTTGAACTCAAATTACCATAGCCAGTTACCACGCTTGAATTGAATGTCAAATCTGGGTTAAGCAGTGTTATGTTGAACTGGACATTATTGCTTTCTTCGTCTAAAACATCAGTCCAAGTAATATTGACGTTTCCATTCACAATTTGATTAGCAGATGGTATTAATACAAAAGGTTCGGTTGGACCATCATTTATTGCTGTAATCGTAAAGTTTGATTTTTCTGTATTATTAATTGCGCCATAGCTGTCATTTGTGAAGACGGTTACATTGTAAACTCCAGCAGCACCTGTGTCAGTAAACACGTTTGTTTGATATCCAAGATGGGTTACATAAAAATCATCCCACGTTGCAGATAACGAACCCCACTCAGACGCATATGAATCTGTTTCAAAAGTTGGATACACTGCCTTGCTTATATTGACATTATTTTGCGTTGCTTCCAGTGTCCAAGTGCTGTCTGTATTGTTCCATGTGTAGAACGTGAAATTATAACCCACTCTTGTTATCCTGAATTTGCCATTTGTGTCATTCGTATCCCTTGAAGATATATAGGCATCAATGACTCCATCTTCGATGTAAACACCATATTGAAGCGTTGAACCTGTCCAATTTGATAAATCCAATGAAACTGATTTTAGAGTGCGTCCAGATATCGGGGCTTCTGAAATCATGAACACTAATTCAGAATCCTGCTGCAAGCCACTGGTCAGATTGAATGTTATGTTCATGTCAAAGTCGCCATAGGTCGGGTAATTCATGAATATGCGGCAGTAAGCCCCTGTATTAGGGCTTCCGTCTCCGGAGATTGCAGTGTAAGCTTTTCCAGAAACATTTGAATTGATGTTTGCCACACAAGTTTGGTTTGGCCCAATAGTACTGTTTTCAATATGATATATTACGTTCATCAAACTGAATGCAAATGAATCGTAATCCCCGCCCGTGTACAAAGTAATGTTTGTTGAGGTTCCGTTTGGCACTGTAACTGTCGTATATTTGGTGTTTATTCCGTCCTTGTCAGTGATGTTGGCTACAAGCGGCACAGGGAATCCCTCATCAAAAGTCTCGTCCAGCGGTGAAACAATGATTACACTTGGAGCGTAGTCTACCCTTACTGTCCGTGGTTCGCTGACATTCCAGTTGCTTGTACTGTCATTTGCATAAACTTTGTAACTGTACAAATCCTCAGAAAGTCCGGTTACATTGTAGTACCTGTTGGTTCCGCTTCCATCCATTGTGTAATTTGTACTGTTCCAGTCAAGGATTGCTGTGCTAAGCGCTTCGTTGCCTGTGATATTTATGTAAGTCCAATTGTATGTCCAGGCTGTTCCATTGTCTGGTGTGGGACTGACAAATGTTATGTTTGGCGCTGCTTGGTCTATTGTTACGTTTCTTGTTTCTGTTGAATTGCTGTTGCCTGCCGTGTCATTGCACCAGGCATAAAATGCATATGTCCCGTCTGTAAGCCCTGTCTTATTTTCCCAGAACAAATCTCCGGCGCTGTTGTCGAAGCTTTCATTAGCCCCGTTCCAGCCGAACACCACTGTATCGCGGTTTGTATCATTGCATGTCACATTTACGAATATCCAGCCCTGGCTCAGGTTTGCCTGCGGCGTGGTTGTCGGGTTATAATAAACAGACGGGTTTGTCAAGTCAACTGTAAAGTAAACAACACCGCTTGAATTAAAGTCACCCGAAGAATAGTTGCAGTAGAATGTAACGTTGTGCGTTCCTTCAGCCACAGTGCTTAAGTTGTAACTATGGAAAAGCGTGTCGTTATCCATTGTAACATTTGCCGCGTTATCAAGCGAGTAGCCGCACCAGTCTGTCAATCCTGTGGTTAAGTTAAACCATATTGACGACGTATTATAAGTGCTGTTTGTCGGCGACTCTATTGTGATTATCTGGGTGGATGTATCAATGATAACTGTCCGTGTCCCGCTTACATTCATGTTTCCTGCAGAGTCGTTTGCATAAACTTTGTATGTGTATGTTCCATCTGCAAGTGATGTCTTATTAGCCCAGCAGGTTACATTTGAACCGCTGCCGACTTTTGCCATGCTTTCATTTGTTCCATTCCATTCAAGCAGGCAGGAATCAACAGCCACATTGTCTATTATGCTCGCGTTTATTGTTGTCCAGTCATAAGCTATTGTGGCTGCATCCAATTGAGTTGGTGCAATGAATGTTATGTTTGGGGGGGTTACATCACTTGCAACAACCTCGTAGGAATCAAACCTGCTGATGTTTATTGCCGGCAGGTATATTGTGCGGTTACCTGTATAGAAAGTGCACTGGCTGGTTATGTCTGCTGGAACACCGCTTATATATTTTAGCACAGTAATGTTCCAGCCGCTTCCAACACCATAACCAGAGTAATTTGTCCATACTGTCAGATTATTAATCTGCAAGTCGCTTACCAGTATTGAGACGATTGTTATGTTCCAGGTGATGTTCGCAGATGTATTTGATATAAGACGTTCCTCGTCCCTGATAGAATCCAAAAACAATGAATCAACTGTCTCGTTTATCTCACTGAATGCCGGAATCATTTCAGTTGTCCACGTAATTTGATTGACTGAGTTTATTGTTGCAGTTTCATTTGGTCCTGCAGAAGCATTGTCAGAGGCGAGCAAGCCGCCAGTAGAATTGTACACATAAGTCGTATTTGGCGCTATGCTGTTCGGGTAGAACGCCAGTATCCTGGACAAGAAGATGTACCTGTCCTGTGAAGCAGCATCCCTGGAATTATTAAAATTAATTACATATCTCCGTGTAGAATTTGAAGTGCTGTTCGGGCCTAATGTGTAACCTGGGTCCAGCTGATAACTGAGCACCATCGTGCCGTCAAAATTCAATCGCTGTGCAGATTTTATGAATATGTTGGCGGGTTCATTGGTGTAGTTGTAGGATATATTAACCTGCTCAACAACAGGAGAAGTACAGTTCAGATACAACGCCTCTCCGATATAAAATCCTGAGTCTATCTTGCTGGTTTCAATTCCGGTATAGTTGGACTCCACTATTGTGGGCGTATCCGCAGGGATAGTGACTGGGTCTATACAGCCAAGGTATACGGGCTCCCATATGTGCGGCGAACTGAATTTACAAAGGATAACCTTGCATGCGGTGTCATTTACCGACATGTTCATGCGGAATGTAAACGGCGGATTGAACAAATAGGAATTCACAAAGCTGCAGTCGGCATTGGACCCACAAAATATTATCGGGTCTATGATGTTCAGCCCTGTGCTTAGGTTAACATCATAGGTGCGGGTATGCGGAATTCCATCGGTTGGCTCTTTCCTGATATAATGTGTTGTCCATATGTCAGTATCATATGTTCTATTCGTAAACTCCCACAGATAGCCATAGAACCATACCTGGGCTGTTGTGGTATTGTTTGCGGTATCATAATTTGATTTCGAACATGTTATGTTAAACTTAACTGTGTCATACAAATCAAAAGTTGAGATGTTGCCTGTGTAATTCCCGCTGGATAAATTATAATCCAAGTCCAGGATTGCCGCCTGGCTGGAGGACTGATTATTCAGCACAGAACAATTTGCGCCAAGTATCGGATTCCCAAGATTGTCCAAGTATCTTGCATTGAAATTTATGTAAATGTCATAGCCTGAACCTGGGGAACGTCCCTGTGGATATGTTTCATTGTCAGTGCTGAATGTCACTGTTGTTGGTATTGACTGGACTATGAAACTCTGGATTCCAGTCTGGTTCGGATTGCCTGCAGAATCATTTGCCCAGAAATACCATGAAACATTTGTTCCTGCAGCAGCTGTGATTGCCGTAATGTTTTCGGAAACATTCGTTGTTCCGCTAAATGGAACAAAGCTTGAGTTGACCCAGGCGCCGCTCTGGTTGTTTGAGAAGATATAGCCAGTCAAATTGATATTGTCATTCCAGGTTGCGTTGAACTTAATTGTGTCATTCCAGTAAACATTTGTTGCGTTTATTGACGCGTTGAACCACTGCGGTGCTGTTGCGTCAGCCGTGAAAATAACCGAATTCGTAAAGACTGTTCCTGCAGTGTTGTTTGCAGCGATATGCAGCGTGATAACTCCCTGCGCAACAATTATTGTTGTATTGCTGCAATCATAAGTCGTGTTTGTTGCCCAGCTGTCTGTTGAGTACCAGCATGTATCTATGCCTGTACCTGCGATTGTTGTGTTAAGAATTATGCTGGTTGTGTTGTACACTGTACTGGACGGGGAGTTTATTGTAATTATTATAGTCCCAGTGCTAAGCGTAAGGTTCCTAGTTTCAGTGAAGTTGTAATTTCCAGCTTTGTCATAAACTGTTGCATTATAGTAATAAGCGCCGTCTGCAAGCCCTGTCCAGTTAATCATCGTCGGGTAAGATGTGTACGCTGTGCTGTTAACTAAAGTTGTGTTGTACAGGTAGTATGTGAAATTCTTCAGGTCGGACTCGTTAATGCTTACATTTGCGGCAATCCAGTTTAGATTAACAGTTATGCCTGAACTGTTTGTTGGGGCTGTGAATTGTATCTGCGGATAAGTTGTGTCCACATAAACAAATCGCGTATCTGTCTGGTTGATGTTGCTTGTCGTGTCGTTTATCCAGGCTGAAAAGTTATAAGCGCCGTCTGAAAGCCCAGTCTTGTTTGACCAGTAGACATCGCCTGCATTGTTGGCAAATGCTTCTGGAGTGCCGTTCCAGTATAACAGCACAGTGTCCTTGTTCAAATCAGCCGCGGTTGCATTAACCAGTATCCAATTTCGGTTATACCATGTATCATTCGCATCTGTTGAGGGGTTATAATAAACTTGTGGCTGTGTTGCTCCCAATACTATCGTATAATTGCCTTCGCTTGCCCAGACAGGATTGCTTGAGGAGTCTTTGCCATAGCAGTTCCATATAAATGAGCCCTCGTAAGGCAGTGTGAACGTATAGTTGCTGCTGTTTGTTGTTCCGCTTAGCGAGGTTGTGTTTGCATAAATTTGCGAATTGGTGCTGTTCCAGATGTATAGCGTAAGGTTTGAAATCTGATAACTGTCAGTAATGTTGCATCTGAAAGTCTGGCTGGCACTATCTGTTATTGTGCTGTTTGCGGGTGAAATAAGATGCACGGCGGGTGCTGTTGTGTCTTGTATTGCAAAAGAACTTGTGTTTGATGCACTGGTATAATTAGCATCTCCTGTGGTGTTGCATATGTAATTCCAGGCGCTTACATTAAGCAGGGTGGCTGTGCTATTCTCAGTCGCAGTCACATTAGTCCCGTTCCTGTAAAGCGCCCCGCCAATAGTGCATGAACAGTTAGCAGTCAATAGCGCCCCATATTCCTGCGGACTCGTCTTGTCAAAAGTAAGACTACATGTGGGCGTTGCCTGACTAACAGTCAGATTCCAAGCCATGCCTGTTGCATTGTCCAGATAATTTGCATTGCCGGTTGCATTTGCCTTGTAAACATATAATCCTGCACCAAATGTTGCAACTTCAGACTGGGGCGATGCTCCGCTTGCAACCTGTGTTCCGTTCCTGTACAAATAAGCAGTTCCAGCTGCTGCGCTTGCTGTTGCATTGCTTGCCTGTCCATAACTCTCTGTCAGGTTAGCTGCGCTTCCATTTAACAGAAGTGTTACTGGATTGGTTGCTTTGTCCATCACGAAAGTGCTTGAGTTTGATGCGTTCGTATAATTAGCATTTCCTGTTGTGTTGCACATGTAGTTATAAGTGCCAGCGCCGAGTGATATAGGATTACCATTCTCAGTGGAGTTTACATCTGCCCCGTTTCTATAAAGCGTGGCAGCTCCAACAAAACATGAGCAAGTTGCAGTCAGGTCTGTTCCATAAGGCTTCGGAGATGTCTGGTCAAATATAAGCGAACAGTTGTTTGCTTTGAGATTATTAATTGTAAAGTTTGATGAATAACCATATGAGCAAAGTGAATTATTGTCGCATGCCTCAACACGTATCAAGTAATCCCCGTTTGTTGCTGCTGTGCTGTTCCATCTGTATGAAAGATTAACCGAGTTATTGGACTGTATTGTCTGTGCAAATGTTAAGTTTGGATGGACGAGGGATATATTGTAATAAGCAATAGGATACTGATTTGGAGACAATGCTGCTGTGTAATTGATAGTGATATTTCCCGAGTAATAGCTTTCATTGGGCTGGTAAACATACGGCGGTGTCGGGGGCAAACCGCTTAAATTAAGCGTATCCAGTATGACTGGTGAACATTCTCCATTGCCCAGCGTGTCATTTGCACAAACATAATAGTATAATATCTCTGTGCTGTTATACTGGTGCAGGTGTGCATCTACAGTTCCAGTCAGATTAGTCCATGCGCCACCTTTGTTTGTTGAGTTCTGGGTCGTGTCAGTTCTTGAAACATTTGTTATATAATATATATCCCAGCCCTGTACGCCGCTTCCTGTTGGGTCAAACATGAAATATGAAACAGGAGTCACTTTTATTGTTCCTATCATCCCGTTTGTTACATTTATTGCAAAGATAGCTACATAGTGACTTGAATGGACAGAATGTGTGTGGTTATATGTTGTCGCTGCAGCTAAACTGTAAAAGTTAGTACAAGTGCCAGCCTGTGCTGGAGCAGATGGATTTCCAGTTGTGTATGTTGAGTTACAGTACCATACTTTAAGCAGGGCTGATGTTGCTGACCTGTTCAATGCCATAAACTCAAAAAAGGAGTACTGTTTTGTATTGGATACATTAAAGAGCCTTAATTTGAGCAAGTCATTAGTTTTACTTGTTAGGTTGTATGTTGTATGCGGCGTTAATTCTATGCCCCCTTCGTTAAGGTTGTATGTTCCAGGGTATATCTGGTTGTCAAGCAACTGCCAAAGCCACATGTCTGATGTGTTTGAGGTCCAGTTCTTTGTCTGGTATCCGCAATAACCATCACTTCCATTAAAAGTTGTCCAGCAGTCAGATGTGCTTATATTTGTTTTGTAATAAAGTGAAATTGAGCTTACATTTAATCCGTTTGCAGCAGTCAGATTATAAGTTATGTTCAGTGGCATACCTATGTTGCCAAAAGATGTCACATCAGCAGGTGTTTGGTTTATCCATGTTATATTTGGAGACTTAACTGTAAATGTCCAGTTAGATAACGCAAAAGAACACTGGCTTGAATTGTCGCAGGCATGACAATTCCATTTTATTGCGCCGTTTGACAGTCCTGTTCGTGCAAAAGTCGTGTTGTTGCCCGTGCCTGTTACGGTTGTTGTCCCGTTTGACTGCCATGTGCCGGAATAGTTCCAATACAATGTTAAGTTTGCCAGCTGAGCAGTATCTGTTGCATTGCATATGAAGTTTGCGCTGTTCAGTGTTGTTACATTTCCGTTTGCTGGTGAAACCAAGTCTACAGTTGGTGCGGTGTCAGCAGCTGCACCACAGGCTCCGTCCCATTGGGTTCCATTAAGATAATATTTTTTCAATGTTGTGGCATTCGAAGAGTTTGAATAAGCAATTATGAATTTTCCCGGGCATATTTGCTGCCCTGTTACAGACTCCTTGCCCATGACACTCATTAATTTGTAATCTATGTTTTCTTCGCTATCAACAGTAAACGCGGCTATTTTTGTCCCATTTCCATAATAAGTTGCCGCTACAATATTTCCAGCAGTCGCATTATACCATGCCAATACAAAAGAGTCATTTGCATAATTTTCCGCCTTTACAGCAGCAACATCCAGCCAAGTGCCTGTAGTCGGCCCTGCATCCGGTTCGATTACTGTATTTGCGATTGATGCGGTTCCGTTTTTGTAGATTACTGTATAGCCCAAATCTTGGTCATTTGACAGATAAAATGCATAAACAAACTTGTCATTGTCAAGCCCAGCAACACTCAGCCTTGAATCGGTGCCTGCGGTTGGGTCAACATTTATCCTGGCAACAGCTTCAGCCCCTGTTCCGTCATATATGATAAACGCAAGGTCATTTACCCCCTGGTCCCACCATCCGTAAACAAATCGTGTGGAATTTATTGCAGAGACGCTTATGAAATCAACAAGAGCAGACGGAGTTGCAACTGTTGGGTCAACATCAATTATCCCGGTCAGATTAGTTCCCGCATTATCAAAAATCTTAAATGAAGCATCCCCTTCAGAATCATCTGACCAGCCAACAACAAACCTGTTGCCCATCTGTGTAGCAGACAAATCAGTTATATGGCTGTCGCCTGTTGCTGCCGCAATGTTGTCATCAACAATAATATCACTTGTTAATTTTGCACCGCTGATATTATAAATTGCAAGAGTGATATTGCAAATATTAGCTGCTGTATCATGGTCATTTGTCCATGCAACAACAAAGTGCGTCTGGTTTATTGCTGAAACCGCTATTCTTGGATAAAGGGGGAGGTTTGCGGAATCAATAATCCCGTTTGAAATGACGGTTCCATTTGTGTTATAAACCTTGAAGTAAGCAATATTTGTGTCAGCCACATAAGCCATAACAAAAGTAGTGTTGTCTATCGGAGTTGTGTCCAAATCCTTGGAGGAGTTTTGTGAAACAATTTCAGCAAACCCTGGATCCTCTGGCGTCAGTGTGACGTTATACAGCTCACCAGGAGTTATTGACTTAATTGTTATCCATTCCCCCTCGCAGGTCTGGTTCGTGAAGTTCCAGTCTTTGCATTTCTGCAATATATTCCCCTTTGCGGTGACTGTAACATTTGCAATTGTGAAATTGATTGCAGTCGGGTCAATTGCATAAGTCTGGATGGCTTCCCCATTGTTAGCAGGCTCATCAATGTTGACAATATTGGTAATGTTGGTGTCTATGTTGACGTCATCAAATACAATTTGTTTTATTGTGCTGTTTACAGGCTCTACAACAATGTCATATGTACCTTTTTTGATTTTCTTTGAGTGAGAAACTCCAGTATCATTATAAACAACATCACCTTTTTTGTCTATCAATTTAAGCGTGTGATTAATAGGCTCTTTTTTTGAGTTTTCCACAGTCTCATTTAAAATCACACTTACAGGAGTGTTAAAGAAATCAACATCGTATAGTTCCCAGTATTCGCCGTTGCCGTTGTTTACTATCTTGAACTCAAACTTTGCAGCGCTTAAATTTCCTGCAGTGAAATTAAGCTCATTCCAGACAAGGTCATTGTAAGCTCCGGAGTATACCAGTTCCCATGCATTGTCCTTGAAAACACTGATGTTAACCATGTCCATGTCAACGCCCTTTGCATAGAAGCGCAGCATGTCTGAATTTATTGAGGGCGTGATATTGAGTATTATGGGGAAGCTCCAGTTACCGTCAGCGTCATTTAGGTTATGATAGCTCTTTGCTTTGGACTCAGAGTCAAGAACATCATCGTATGCACGCTCCTCCCAGGTCCATTCATTGTTTGGATCGGAATAACCATTCGGGGACAGCCAGCCATAGTCAGGTATTCTTGTTGTGAATTCAACATATGAGCCATTTGCAATTCCCTTGCTGTTGTTAGCCTGAGCTCTGTAGTAGTAGGTTGTGTTAAACTCCAAACCCGATAATATGTATGTGAAATTGCTTCCTGTGCTTCGCCTGTCAGACAGCCATGCTGTTGTGTTTCCATAACTTGTTGTTAGCCCGTATTCAAAGCGCACATCGCATACTTCGCCTCCGTCAGAAGCCAGTGTGCCGTGCATAACTGCAGATGTTTTCCCAACTGAAGTTGCATTGTTGGTTGTAACAACAGGCAGATATGATGCAGATTTGTTTGAGAACTGGAACTCATAAAGCCAGAATACTGTGCCGCTGGCACTATAGTGCCATCTGAAACGCGCTGCATTGACTGTAATATCAGTTCCATAGCCCATTTCATCCCAAGTGCTGTCAAGCATAGAGCCATTGCGGATAGTCACCCATGAATTGCTGTTGGCATCAAAAACATCCACCTGTACTGCGTCTGTGTATCCATATCCATAGTCCGCGTATACCCTGACTTTGTCTGAAGTTATGTTTTGGCTTAGGTTAAACGTAATAAAAGAACCCCATGTTGCGATTGACGAGCCTGATGCGTCAGACGCATAGGTCCCTGTATTGTCATCATAAGCTTTCTGCCCTTTTGTCCAGTTACCATCAGCTGTCCAGCTTGTCGGCACTAACCAGTTGCTGTCATGTATGTAATCAAACTCTATGTATGCACCAGGATTATTATCTGCGTTTACAATCTTTAAGAGGAAAGTATCACTGTATCCTGTCATTCCGGATATTTCTATGTTGTACTGCATGTCTGTTGTTACTGTGATTTCTCCCACGCGGACAGAACCCGTTTCATCATAGATTTCTACTTTCGTATTCAGCCCCTGCATGTTTCTGGGATACAGGTTTATTACGTTTCCATTCGTCATATCGTCGTCGAAGTACACCCGCACATATTCGTTGTGATATATCGGTTCGGACCAGATGAAATCGCGGGTTATTGTTTCGTTGAATATGTCTGATACAAAGTTCTTGTCTGCGTCCAGATGTTCAGCAGACAAGACATATATTTCCTTGAATGCGGGGTCCTCTGCAGTTAGCTCGAACGTGTATTCTTTCCCCGAATTTATTTTCTGAGCTAATATCCACTTGCCGTTGCATGCCTGTCCTTCAAAGCTCCAGTTGGCGCATTTGTAAAGAGCGTTCCCTTTTGCAGTGACTGTGACATCTGCGCTGGTGAAATTGATTGCAGTCGGGTCAATTGCATAGGTCTCAACGCTGCCTTCTGATTCAGGAGTGTCGTCAACTTTTATGAATCCTGTCTGGTTCTCGGAAACTATCATGTCGTGAATAATGATTCCAGTTATCGGGCCTTCCTGCAATTCGACAGTAACCTCATAAATTCCAGTGGGGATTGTTTCGTTGGCGCCCTCTTCAGAAGCTATTTCAAAGGACTGCACTGAAGATGTGCCAAACACATCTTCCTGCGCTTTTGGAGTGAACAACATTGTTGCATGGACAACTTCGCCGTTTGCATTGATTATTGTGTAGTTTGATAATGTAACATTTTCAGGAGGTGTTTGATTCAAAGTTTCGTTTGTTTCACTTTCGTTTGATATCTCTTCGGTTATATTTTGATTCTCAATAAGCGTGTAGTCAATTTCAGTTATTGTCACAGAAACATTTCCAGTGCTTACAAAATAAAGTGTATACGAACTCTGGTTAAGACTGTATTCATCAAGCATACATGTTTCATCGCAAAGGAAGTTGAATGATTTGTAGATTACTTCCTGCTGAGCTTCTTCTGTTGTATTCTCCGAAACTGTTTCTTGTGCTGGGGCTTCTTCGACAGGAGTTTGTTCAGGGGAAGATATTTCTATTGTTTCAGAAGGTGTTCCAGTTTCTTCAGCTATTGCGCGCCCTTTTATTGCATACGCTGTAATTCCAGATTTTTTAGTCGAAGCAAGTTCAGAAGTGTCGAGAATTAAAAGACGATTTCCAGAATTGTCTTCCAGATACATTGTAGTGTTGCCTTCGCCGATTGTGTAGCCTGAAATCATTACGGATTTAAGGGTTGTATTTTCATTGTAGTTCTGCATGTCCCAGCTGTAATTGTATTCATCAGAGCTAAATGTTAATTGTAACTCTTCTTTGTATTGGTGTTCCTGTCCAGAAAACATCCCTGTCATAATAAAAATGGGAGACAATGCAGCGCATAATATCAGGATTAACGATGCATACATTAACAGTTTTGAATCTTTTTTTGGCGGTTCTGAAAGAGAAAACACAGGAGTCTTCGGCATTTTTGCACAGTCAACTTCGTTTAATACCACTGAATTTTTAAGATTAACAGAAAAGAAGCGTTTATTGTGCGCAGAAACTCTCTGGCTGACATAATTCTTTTCAATAAGCTCCTGCATGTACCTGTACGCAGGTTCGTAAGAGATTGAGAGCTTTTCCTGAATTTCGTTTAGCGTATGTTCCTTATTGGGTTCAACAAGCATAATTTTAAGAATATCCAGATGACTGCGGCTTTTTTTGGGCGTATTTGGGTTATTGTATTCTCCAATAACTGAGTTTTCGGGCTCAGGCATAGTTATTGGGAGTCTTTTTTTGTTTAAATACTTTATTTAAGCCGGCTAGTGCGCCAATAACTAAGACAAAGTTCCAATAACTGCACCTTTCTTGCTAAAAACTGCCCTTTCTCTTTGCAAAAGAGAAAGCGTAAGCTGCGGAAAGAGAAAACATTTAAAATATAACAGGCCTGGAGGGATTTGAACCCTCGACCTACGCCTTAGGAAAGCGCCGCTCTATCCAAGCTGAGCTACAGGCCTATTTTTTGAGGAACTCTACCAGCAAACGAAGCCCGGTGCCGGTTCCGCCTTTGGGCAAATATCCTCTTTCTTTGTCCAGGAAAGCAACTCCCACTATATCAAGATGCACCCATGGCGTGTTTTCTGCGAAGGGCTCCAAGAATACCGCGCCGTTTATTGAGCCTGCCTGCCCTTTTGGGCCAAGATTCCGCAAATCTGCTATCTCGCTTTTGATATCATCCTTATATTCCTGGAACATTGGAAAACTCCAGACGCGTTCATAAACCTTTTTGCCAGCGTCTTCCAATAACTGCGCTGCTTTGCTGTCATTGCTGAACATTCCTATTGTGTGAACTCCAAGCGCCACAACAACCGCGCCGGTAAGGGTTGCCAAATCGATTATTAAATCTGGTTTGTAATTGCGCACAGTATAGGATATTGCATCTGCAAGCACCAGTCTGCCTTCTGCATCTGTGTTTGCAACTTCAACAGTGATTCCATTGTAAGATTTTAGTATATCCCCAGGCTTGTAAGCATCCGGACCAATCATGTTTTCTGCTGTGCCAATAACTGCAATAATATTTTTCTTTAATCTTAGTTCTGCAGCTGTTTTAACCAGCCCAAGAACTGTTGCAGCGCCTGCCATATCGCATTTCATGTCCTGCATTGCAGTTTCAGGCTTAAGGTTCATCCCGCCTGAATCAAATGTAAGCCCCTTTCCAATAACTGCAATCCGCTCTTTTGAATCAGGATTACCATTGTATTCCATTATAATAAGATAGGGGGAATGCTTGCTGCCTTTCCCAACAGAGTAAATAAGATTGAGCCCCTGCTCCTTTAGTTCGCTTGCATCGAGAATTTTTATTTTTAATTTATTCGCATCTGCAATTGACTTTGACATCTCAACAATCTCCTCAGGATGCTCGATGCTTCCGCTTTCGTTCACCCAGTCGCGCACAAGATTCACATTATTGCAGAGTTTCTGGGTTTCTTCAACCAATTCCTTGTATTTGCTTTCTGCAAGAACAGTCATGTTCCTGATTTCCTTTGCGCGCGGTTCAAGGGTTTTGTACCTGTCAAAATGATAGTCCCCAAGCAAAAGCCCCTCTACAATTGCCTTGATTAGCCCATGTTTTTCAAATTTCAAATCTGGGAGCAGGACTGTAAAATCGTTAACCTGCGAAAACTTCAGCAGGCGGATTGCTGCTGCATAAGCCTTGCGGATTTTTTCCAAATCAAGTTTTGCTCCTTCATCCAAGCCTACAAACAGATAGCGCTTTGGCTTTTTGTCGTGAATATTAGGAACCAAATCAGTTTCGCAGAACTCTGCGCGGAAAAGCGTGGCTTTCAGCACTTTTGACATCTCGCCTGAATCAGACTTGCGCATTTCAGCAAGCTTTTCCTTTGTCAAGGCGCAGATTAAGACATCACTGTCCATATTATCATACTTTTCCTGGCTAAGCTTTATGTTTTGTATCCCCATATTTTCAGATTTTTCAGTATACATAGCAATCCCTTCATTCGTTATGTTTAAAATGTATTGCATGCTTTAATAATTTATGCCAAAGCTTGCGGATAATTTTATTTTGCTGGAAAAAATCGGGCTGAAAATTGCGCCATACAAAGTTGTTTTCAACAGCAAGGCTGCACTCAATGCGGCTGATGAGCTTGGTTATCCTGTTGTTCTTAAAATTGGAAGCGACATCCACAAAAAGGATGTCGGCGGAGTGATTACTAATATACATAACGGGCTTGACATGAGCGAGCTATGGAGAGAAATGCAGGAAAACCTTGAGAAAAACAATGTGCAACCTGACGAATTTGTTGTCCAACAGCAGGCATCTGGTGTTGAACTTGTTGTCGGGCTCAAAAAGGACCCTGTTTTTGGGGATATAATAATGCTTGGAAGCGGGGGAACAATGGCAGAAGTGATTGAGGATGTTGTTTTCCGCGTGTGCCCAATCACGTTTCAGGACGCAGAAGAGATGATTAGCGAAATCAAAGCAAGCAAGCTGCTGAAGGGATTCAGGGGAGAAAAACCAGTGAATCTTGAGGCGCTCAAGGATGCGATGTTCAAGCTCTCGCGCATTCACAGGCACATGGAGTTCAGGGAAATTGATGTCAACCCGCTGATAGTTAATGAGGACGGGGCTTTTGTCGCGGACGCGAGAATCGTAACTTAAAAGTTTATAAAGCGCAGTTTTAGTCTGTTTTGTATGACTGATTACTTCATTGAACACCCTGAGGCACTGCTAAGACAGCCAAAGGCAACAATCGCGGATTATGTAAAACAGCATGGTATCTTGGTTCCGCGAAGATTCGCTACACTGGCACAAGCCAAGGCGTCGGGCTTGGAAATAATTGCGCGCAGCGAACATCGTCAAGATTACAATGGCGCTTCTGGAGTACTGGAAAGCCCGAACTTAGAATATTATCCAGATATAACAAGCGAAGACGAATTAAAAGGAAAAATATTTGTTAAAAGTATAAAACGAGGTCATGTTGGTTCATATTGCAGATTATTAGATACCGACTTAAACCAGTTTAAACAAGAAGTCTCGTTTTCATTTTGGGAATTTTTAACAGGGCTTAACCGGAGTGTTATTGCAGATTCGTCCATTCCTGACAGATATCATGTGATGACTAATTCTCCTGATGGAAAAGTGTGCAATTATACAATATTTGAAAATGGAAAAATCGAAAAAGAGTTTTGTAATCCTCTTACAGGAGAACTAAAAGAAAGCCTGGGCAAGCTGATTGAAACATATGAATCTGTGCGGAACCTGCCGCGATTTGACAAGAATCATTGCCCGATAATGGAGTTCCAGACTGTGGGGGACAAAGACTATTTCCTGCAATACCACAGGACACGGGATTTTGAAGCAGCAGGATTTGTTTTGGACAGGTCACCAAAAAAAGGAGAAGTGAAAGTTCCGTTTGTAAGAGGCGCGACATCTCCAGAAGGAATGAAATGCAAGGTTACTGTTTATTATTTTGATCCAAAAAGAGAATGGCATTTTGATACGGGCAATGAAGACGGTTCGTATGATGCCCACTACAATTACTCTTTTTCTGAGCTGCAGGCCAGAAAGCGAAAAGTCCAGTTGAAAAATGACGATGTGTGTTTAGACATGTCTCTTCTAAAAGTGATTGCAGAGCATACCCAAAAATCCAAAATTTTCAAGCCGCAGGTTTCTATAATACACAACATAGAAGATATTTTACGCAAGGGAGAAACAACTGACGACTTTTTAGAACAAGCTCGCAGCACTGGCAAAAATTCTTGCATGAACCTATACATTATATCGGACGGCAGAAAAGCATATATCAAGCGGCTTAAGGAGTAAGCCGTGTCGGGTCACGCGGTGTCAATGTTGCTTCGCGGACATTCTTCAATCCAAGAATCTGCATTGTCAGGCGCTCTATACCCAAACCAAGCCCTGCGTGCGGAGGCATTCCGTATTTGAAGAATCGCAGATGGTCAAATCCATCCGGGTTAAGCCCTTTCTCAATCATCTGGGCTTTGCGCTTCTCGTAATTTTCCTCGCGCAACCCGCCGCTTGTTATCTCAAGCCCCTTGTAAAGCAGGTCAAATGCAAGAGCTGCCTTTCCTGCTTTCTTTGAATAGAAAACCTTGTGCTTGTACGGGAAGTGCGTAAGGAAGACAAAGTCGGATTTTTTCTCCTTTGCAGCCCACTCGCAGAGAGCTTTTTCGCCTGCAGGAGTCAAATCGCCTTCTTCAGTCGGAACTCCCATTGCTTCTACAATGCGCTTTGCTGCATCGAACTTCACGCGCGGAATCTTTTTCGGAAACTCAAGCGTTATGCCGTATTCACTCAAACAGCCGCTGCAGTTCTTGTTCAGGCTGATGAAAAGATTTTTGAGCATTTTTTCTTCCATTTTTAACACGTGCTCAAGCTTGTCGCAGACCATCTCAAAATCAAAGGAGAGATACTCGCAGATATGCCGCGGAGTGTGATGCGGCTCTGCGCGGTAAACCATTCCTGTCTCAAACACGCGGTCAAGCCCTGACAGAAGCGCCATTTCCTTGTAAAATTGCGGTGACTGCGCGAGATATGCTTTTTTGTCAAAATATTTTAGTTCAAAATAGTCAGTGCCGCCTTCGGTTGCTGCGCCGACAAGCTTTGAGGAATTTATGCGCGTGAAACCATTTTTCCTGAGAAAACTTGACATTGAACGGAGAATCTCGCTCTGAAGCTCGAATATCTTCAGGACTTTGGGGTTCCGCATCTGCAGGAATCGCCAGTCAATCTCTGTGTCTGGGTTGTTCTGGATTTTTCCGGAAATGTCCAGCGGGAACGGCTGCTCGCATTTTGAGATTATTTTGATTTTGTTAGGAACTAATTCTTTGCCGAGCTTTGCCTGCATGCTGTTCACGAGTGTTCCTGTGATTTCGATATAGTCCTCTTTGCCGAGAGATGCAAATGCCTTGCTGAGCTCCTCTGGCTCGTCCTTGAGAATCGCCTGTATTGTGCCGGTTTTGTCCCGGAGAATTATGAACTTTATCTTTTTCAGGTCGCGAAGCTCCTGAACCCATCCGCGCAGTGTTACGCCGCCTTCCTTGTGAAGACTTTCAGTAATGTACATGTTCTATTCAAAAGAATGCGGGTTTATATTAATTACTGAGGATAATACTGGGGCGCGAATGTTGAAGCCCTTTGGACTTCGTCCGCCCGCGGCTGCTGAAATGCCTGCGGGGCTGCAAATTTGTGCATCGCTGCATTGAGCTCGACAATAGCGTTCTGCGTGAGTATAATCTGCTCCTTAAGTATCTGGAACTCTTCCTTGAGCTCATCAGATTCGCTTCGCTGCGAGCGAAGCTCTTCAAGATGCTCATAGACTTTGTTTATTGCGTCCTCTGCCCTTTCTTTTGTCGCCCTGTCCTTCAAGTCTTCGCGCACTATTATCTGCTTTTCCAGGTCAAGATGCCTGCGGTCAATCTCGCTTATGCTGTTCTGCATTTTCTTCAATTCATTTGACATCTCGTTAAGATTAACCATCAGCTCATTTTTGTTTGCGAATACCTCTCCAAGGCGTTCGAATCCCTCGAGAGTGCTGTTCATGCTGTCCTTGACCCTTTTTTCAGCGGATTCTATCTTTGAAGACAGCATATCATAACGTTCAGAAAGCTGCTTGAATTCTCCGGACGAGCCTGTGTCATCCTTTATGAGCTCTATCCTCTGGAGAACGTCCTCTATCTTCCGCTGAAGCCCTGCTTCAGTCGAAGCAACGTCCATCTTCAGTTCGGAAAATGATTTGTTAAGCTTTTCAACATCAGCAAAGTGCATCATCTTCTGCTTTATTTCGCTAAATTCCTGCTTTATGTCTGACAATGAAGCCTCTATTATTTTGTCTATGTCCACTGTTGCGCGTTTTACCTCGCTGAATTCAGATTTTGAAACAAGAGTTGCAGAATGCTCCTTTAGCTTTTCGAGCCCTGCTTTTACAGATGCAAGCTCTTCGTCTGTTGCGGTTTTGAGTATGGTCTTGCTTACTTCCTTTTGTTTTATGTCAAAGTTGCGTTTAAGTTCCTCAAGCGCAGCCGCAAGGGTTGTAAGCTGTTTTGTTTTTTCTTCAAAAGTTGCAAGTGTCTGCTTTTCAGACTTGTCAAGCCATTTTTCAATCTTGTCCTGCTTCTCTTTCAGTTCAAGCGCAAGCTGCCGGATTTTTGTTTTATTTTCTTCAGCTTCTTTGAGTATGGACTCAACAACCTCTTCAGAAAGCTTGTCCCTGCGTATCTCCTGCTTGGTGTTCTTGGTTTCTGTTTCCTTGATCAGTTTTTCGAATTTTTCTGTGTTGACTTCAAATTGTTCAAGTTTCCGTTCAATACGCAGTTCATTTGATTTTGATTTGTCCTCAGCACTCTTCATTTTGGCTTCTATTTCAGAGGACATCTTGTCTACACTGGATGCAATAGTCTCCACAATTGATATCGCACTTCGTATGCTGTTCAGCTTAGAATCAGTATCCTTCTCAAAAACATTTGAGCGCTTTTCCAGCTCGTCAAGCTTTGTTTTCATTGAAACTATCTTATCAAGCAACTGCTGCATCACAACACCTTATCCATTTCTTTCAGTATTCTAGAGGTGCTTTCTGCTTTTATATTTATTCTCTCCAATTCAGTTTCCATATTCCTGATTTTTTCGTCCATTTTGCCTTCTGATTTTGCCAGCTTTTGGCCCAGCTGGTCAATCAAATCAACCACTGAGCTAAGCTTCTCTGACTTGGATATCGCTGCTGCAACATCCTTCTTTATGGAGTTCAGGACGCCCAGGTCAGCCGAACTCTCTGACAGCTTGTTCAGCCGTGCATCAAGCGCTTCATATTCAGCCCGCAGCCTGTCATGGTCCTTTTTGATTACCTCAACATAATTCAGTGCGTCTGCAAGCTCTTCACGCGGTGCAGGCATGTTCCTGATGTTTTTATTTACGTTTTCAATGTCCGATTTTATCCTGTTGAATTCGGAGAACTTTGCCTCGACATCCCCTGTCCGCGAGTTGAGCTTGTCAATATCTTTTTTTATCATTTCTATATACCCCATTACGCGCTTAAGGTTTGAAAGTTTTGCCTCAACATGGTTTGGCAGTACAGACAGTTCAGACGACAATTTTGTAAACTCTTCCTTTAGTTTGTTAATCTCATTCGTCTGGATTCCGTCTATTGCTGTCTGCATCTGGTCAATATCCTTCTTTCCGACAACCTTGCGTTCAAGCTCCCTCATCCTTGCCTTGATTTCGCTAATGTCTGAAATTGTTTTTTTCTCAAGACGTGAAAACGAAATTTTTGTGTCTTCAATATCCCTGATATCAACTTTTGTGCTGTTTGATTTTTCAACATTCTGCAGGTCATTCTTTATTTTTGCGAGCTGGGTCTTGATATCGTCAATCTTTTCCTGGTTCTCGGCGATTATAGTCCCGTTGAGATATATCTTTTTGCGGGCCTCATTAAGCTCATCAACAACCTGGTTTATGTGCCGCTTGCGTGTGTTGACATCTTTTGTCAGCTGAGAATCTCTTTCATGAAATGCTGCATGAAGAATTTCAAATTCCTTCTTTATCTTTTCAAATTCCAGAGAGTTTTTTTCAATTTCGTGCTTTAAAGAATCTTTTTCAGAGATAAGATTTACAATCATCTCCTTGTTTGTTTCTATCTGCTTTTTGTACCTATCCTCAAAATCCCTGTTTATTTTTTTGAGCTTGACATCAATGAGGCCCTGATTCTCAGAAATCATCCTGAGCGCAGAATCCTGCTCCTTGTCTATTACAGGCTTTTTCCGCAGCTCCAATATTTCAGCACGCATCTTGTTCAGCTGCGCCTCCAGCCCCCTGTACATTGCTGAAACAGCCTGGTTATCCTTTTGGGGTGCTGATTCGCGCCCGCGCAATTCAAGCGCCTTAATCTTGGGTATAACCTCAGATTTTAACCGCTTTAGCTCTATCTCAAGAAAATTAATTTTTTTGAATTCGGCTGAAAGGGGCTCAAGAGAGCTCTTTATTGTTTTGAACTCGCTATTCAGTGTTTTTAGTGCTAATTCTAAGTTTTGGTCCATTTTTACTTCAACCCCCTGCCTCTTTTTAACTTTTGCCCCTAAGTATTTTTGATACGTCTTCAGGAGAAACTTTGTTCAAGGACAGGCCGTAGCCCTCATCTATTGAAGAGCGCACACTCTTCTGGTTTATCACAACATGGAAATGGAAGTCCTTTTCATTTTTGGGTTTTATATAAAAACACATCCCGTAACGCAAAGGTTTTATTGCGGCGGATAAACGCATCATTATGTTCTTGATTACTTCGGCAAGCGAAAAAATCTCAAATTCGTTAAGCTCGCTTATGCAAGACGTGTGTTTCTTTGGCATTATCCATGTTTCGTAATCAAGCGTCTGGGAGAATGGTGTTGTGCAGATGAAGTGCTCATTCTCAAAAATAAAACGCGGGCTGTTTTTTTCTTCCCTGATAAGGTCGCAGTAAATGCACGATTCGTTTTTAATCTGGTAATCTGAGAAGCTCTGCAGTTTTTCCTTCATCTTTTTTGGTATAACTGGGAGCGTAAAAATGCGGGAATAAGAATGGTTGAAATCATGCTTCAAATTGTCTTTCGCAATGCATACCTGTTCAACCTGTTCCTTTTTGTTTAAATCAATAACGCGATTAATATACAGCTGAAGCACAGCCTTGATTTCGTCTATTGTAAGCTCATGAAGCTCCTTGAGGTGGTCCCTTGTTTCAATGACTATTTCGCTCCAGCCATGCGCTTTGAATGACTGATAAAGCGGCCTGCTTTCGTCTATCTTGAAAATCATCGGATGCGTTATGGGATAGGGGTCAACAATGCTGCGCACAAGCCATTTTCCTATTTTGCTGTTGGGGTCCTGGATGCTTCCGGTTTCCTCTGTTTTGTCCTCTGTGTCAGGATTTTCAGTGCACGGGCATAAAGCGCACCCTACAGAAGAAGGCTCCAATGAAGCGATGATAGACCATGCTTCCGCATCACTTGTCTTCCTAAGTTCGTTTTGCATACCTTTTATAAAATCCGCGTGGTTTAACTATTTTATGGGAAAAGTTTTTAAGGACAAGCCAATCGCGGAGATAATCCTGCGCAGATTCGAGCGCCCATTCAATGAGAACACAGACTCACTGATAAGAAAGTTCTGCATTTCAATAGGGCTGTTGCAGCCAGGGGATTCCAGAGATGTTGTTGCAGACATATTCAAACTTCTGCTTGAAGGAAGAAAAGAGCGCAAGATTTTTTCTTCCAAGGAGATTGAGGACTCAATACGGACGCAAAGGGATACCGGCGTTGCGGGCTCGAACATACGGAGACAACTTTTGAGAATGGAAAAAATGGGTTTGATTGAAAAAAACAACAACGGCTACAGATTCAAGGAATTCATGGGCCTCAACGAAATATTAAGCTCACAAATCCTGAAATTTTTGATAGAACCAACTTTTGAAAGAATAAAGGAATACGCTGACGAGATAGACAAACGAAATTAGTCCCTGTCAATTTTGTCAAAAAGAGTCACTGTTTTAGAAAGATATTCTGCAAGTTCCTTTCCTGCGCCAGTTAACTGTATTGTTTTTGTCCTGCCGTCCCTGCTGAAATCAACAAGCCCGTTCTTTTTCAGGATGTTTATCACGCGAACTGTGTGCGAATACGTGCAGTCAACCTCTTTTGCAAGCACAGAAGCGTATCTTTTCTTCGCATCTTTCGCCAAATTAACTAGAATCATCACTGGCTTTTTTCTAAGGAAGAAATGATGCAGTTCGTTTTTCTTTGACATATAAATTTAGAATGAAATTGGCTTAATAAACCTTTTCACAAGAAATTTCACTTCGTTCAAGAGAAAAAAATTCATAAAAAATAAAATTTTCAAGAAAAAAATTAAGGAATTTTATTTTTTTAGAGAGTAAATGGCATGAATAACAGAGTAATTAACCGCAAAGATGGGCCCACGGGGATTTGAACCCCGGTCACAAGCTGTCCGCAGTCTTTCCGCAAGCGATTTCTCGCAGAAAGGGCTTCCGCAAGCTCGTATTCTATCCAAGCTAAACTATGAGCCCCTCATATTTGTTTAACTAAATTTTTTAGGGTAAATAAAGGTTACTTATGCTGTTGTGCGCATTTTTTAAAAGGATATGATACCCAAAACTAATAAATCTGCGCAAACTAATCTTTTTTATGAATAAGCGAGGCGGGGTCATACAGTTTGCTTTCCTGATTTTTTTAGTCGCACTTGTTACATATCTTGCATATTTTATACCCGGACTGGACCTGAGCAAGCCAATGATTGAACAGCCGACTGATTGCGAGCTGTCAATACAAAATAATAGCCTGACTTTTACAGAAGGAGAAAACGGTGTAATGACTGCAAAACTTCATTCTGTGGTTGGCGGAGCATACACCCCTTCAATTGAAAGCGCGCCTGCTTTTGCAACTGTGGAAGCATCATTAGCTTTGTCCTCAGACAGCGAAACTGAGTTCAACATAACTTTTTCAAATGCAACTCCTGCTGTCGGGAGGACTGATTTTGTGATGGGATGGCATGACGCAAAACTGGTTGTTACAGGACCTACAGCGTGCAGGGCAGAGTTTTATGTATATGTGATTGACAACTGCCCCGGAGTTTACAATCCTGACCAAACAGACAGTGACAAAGACGGAATAGGGGATTTATGTGACACCGCAACATGCAACAATACCATATGCGAGCCTGGGGAGAATCTGACAAACTGCTGCATTGACTGCGGGTGTCTTCCAGGGCAAAGCTGTGTAAACAATAATTGTACAGGAACCGCATTCAAATGCATTTTGGACAGTGATTGCGATGACAAGCTTTATTGCACCCGTGACGTATGCTACCACAGGAACACATCTGCATCAGTTTGCGGACATCTTGAGCTTACACGATGCGGCGAGGACAAAGTGGACGGCTGCTGCCCAGAAGGCTGCAATGGCAACGATGACATAGACTGCGAATCAGAGTGTGGGAACGGAATATGCGAGGATCTGTATGGAAAGGAGTCCCACCGCAGCTGTGATGACGACTGCCTGATTGAGGACAATGATGAACATTATCATTAAGCAAGTTTTTATTTTGTAACTGCCTGGTGTTTGATATGTTTGACATAATAATTGCATGCGCAATAACTTTTTTTGTAACCATACTAATAGTGTATGCTTTCCTCAAGCTTAAACAAAAAAAGCACTGGTCGCAGGGTTACATGGTTCTAGGCAAAAATTCCGAGCCACGACAAAGAGCACAGGAGCCAGTTCAGACCAACAATTCAGATTCAATGTTCCCGCCAGGGTGGGGCTGATAAATAAAAAATTAAATTGTTTCCCCATTCTCCCCGTTAATATGCACAATAAAGTTCTGCCCGTAACTTTCAGGGAAATAAGTTATTGTCCACTCTATAGGGCTTACTTTTTCAGCCTCTGAGAACCTAAGCAGGTAGCTGGCCTTGACATTTGTTGTAGACTCCAAAAAGCTCGTTCCGCCAGCCTTTGTATTTACTATGTCCACAGCCCCTGTGCTGTCAATCACCCAAGCATTTCCATCCGGAGAATTGCCATATACTCCGAGAGCAGAAGGCTCGTCATACTCAGTCTTGTCTGTTATGGCGCCATCTTTGACTTCAATCTGGTACTTAGAAAATGCGCTTACTGAAACAAATATGTAAGTCCACTCATTGGTTTCTCCGTTTATTGGAAAGTATTTGTTGCCATTCTGGTTGTTTCCGCGCGCTTCAATAATTTTTGCATCTGTTTTCCACATGCGGGCTTCATCATAAGCCAGGGAGTACCAATCCATTGCAGAAGCCAAGACAGTCCCAGTTACAGCAGGGATTGTTGTTTCTGCAGGAGCATTCGCTGTTTGTTCGTTTGATGCCGGCTGTCCAGAGTTGTCATAATTATTTGTTGACTGGGTAGTACACCCCAGCATTAAAACCAATACAATCACAAGGATTCCAAAAATCCAAAACAATTTTTTTTCCATTTTTTTCACCTCAAATTAAATAGCATTTCCTGCATGAGCGTCTATACTCACTAATCTTATTTTAAAAACAAGGGTTTTACCCGCCAAAGGGTGGTTGAAGTCTATAAGCACATTAGTCCCGTTATTGTCAATTATGACTCCGCGCTCTCTGTTGTTGTCCATTGTTGCATAAACAACAGAGCCAATAGATGCGTTAATCCCCACTTTCTCCAGATTTTCGACAGATTCCTGGGTTATTCTCGAAGGATAATAAAGGCCGTAACCTTCGTCAGGCGCAACTGTAACTGTTTTGGTCTGGCCGACTTTCATCCCGATTACAGCGTAATTGAAACCGTTTACGACTTCGCCATTGCCTATTGTAAACTGCAGTGGTTCGCCGTTATTATCGTCTATAAGCGTATTGTTATTGTGATAAGCACCGTAGACTACAGATACTGTGTCTCCGTTCTTAGCAGTCTGTTCAATACACCCCAGGCTAAGTATGGTAAACATCAGAATTATGAACAAACCCCCAGCTTTCATGATTCAACTATTGATTTTCTATCTTATTAATGTTTTGAGCTAAAAAAATTTATAAATGGCACAAAGCTGGTTATTGTCGGGGATTACAGGATGGATGACAACAAAAATAGTTCTGAACATAAACGGCCTGATTGGGACGAGTACTTTTTACAGATTTTAGAAGCTGTTTCCAAGCGGGCAACATGCGGCCGCGGAAGAAGCGGAGCAGTAATAGTAAAAAACAAGCATATACTCACAACAGGATATGTAGGCGCTCCAGTCGGGCTTCCGCACTGCGATGAAGTCGGGCATTTATTCAGAAAGGCTGTGCATACAGACGGAACTACAAAAGACCACTGTGTACGGACAACCCACGCAGAAGCAAATGCAATCGCCCAATCGGCAAAATTCGGGATTCCCATTGAAGGCGCAACATTGTATTCAACAATGTTTCCCTGCCTTGACTGCACAAAACTTCTTATAAATTCCGGAATAAAACGGGTTGTTGCAATGAATGATTACCAAGCTTCACAGGATTCAAAAGATTTTTTGAGCCAGGCAAATGTTGAATTCAAAATTTTAACACCTGAACCTAAAAGATACGAAGAAAAGTAAAATGGAAAACGTTATCGGCGAAAAAATAAGCGGATTTTTGTTTACATTAGCCCTAGTCGCAATAATCATTGTGGTTATCCTTTCCAATGTTACAACCTATGACTCCATGAGTTCGCTGATTGAAAACGTTGTGAAAGAACAAAAGATGGCTCCGGCAGATTTTAATGAGTCTGATTTCCCGCAAAAAAAGCAGGAACTGGCTGATGACTGCTCAAAAAGCAGCACAGATTACATCAATGTTGAGCTGGAAAACAACAGGAATGCAACGCTGAACTGCACCAAAGTTTCAGCAATGCAGACTCCGGGAGATTTATTTTCGTTGGTTGCAATATCCGGGTTCAATGAAGCATATTACAGGCAATACAACTGCAGTTTTTTTAGCTGTTTATCACAATCACAAACAAATTTTGACAAAGCCAATTTCCTTTTGTCACAGAAAGCAAACGAATCGTACAAAAATATGTACTGGATAACTATTGTTGCAGCGGCAGTAACCGGACTTGCCATTGTATTTTTCTCAGGAAACCTCCTTAAAGCAGCGCGCAATCTCGGATGGGCTTTTGCTGTGATAGGTGTAGGATTTGTTTTTGCACTGTTGTTCAGAAATATTAATCTGCCTTTTGGAACAGCCGAGACCGGGACTTCAGTTTCACTGCCTTTGTTCGCCAATATCATCCCGATTGTCCAGAATTATTTTCTTGCTTATTTTATCATAGGCGCAGTCCTTCTTGTGACGGGCTATGTTGGAAGCTATCTGGCAAATAAAAACTCAAATAAAAAGAAAAAAAGTTAATGCATTCTTCGCAATGTAACTGCAATAATCAATGCCGCAACAATAATCGCGGCAGCTATTATGAAAAATGGAACATAGTCCGTGCTAGAACTCGCAGTTACAGCTTCAGTATCATTTGATTCTGGAACTGTAGCATTTGGTTCAGGCTCCTGTACCACATCTTCCGTGCTTTCATTGACTGTTTCGTTTGCAGTTTCTTCAGGTTCAGGTGTTGTTGCTTGTATCACTGTAAATCCTGCGACTGTGTTATCGTCAAGAAGGTCTGTGCATTCGTCACTGACATCATACTTGCCATTTTTGTTCAGGTCAATTATTATGTCATACGAACCGACTTCTGGGTTTTCCCAAATCAAGCTTGTAGAAAGCCTCCCATTTGAATTAGTGGTTACTGTTGTATTCACCACAAAATCTGTTATGCTGTCTCCGCTTGCCCAGTCCTTGTCAGGCAGTATATACACAGGCAGTTCAGTCGATATCAACACATCATTGCAGAATACTGAAGCACTGTCATGTACGGCGTATACCTTGGAGTCTGTGGCAAACTGTTCTATCAGTAAACCACTGTCCATTGAAGAACCCATTGCTATTGCGCTGCTTAACGCCAATGCAGTTACTAAAATTCCAATAAAAAACAGGTTGTTTTTCATAAATTATGTAACTTTTTGTCTATTAATAAATTTAACTGCTTAATCCCTGGCAGGAGACAAAATTATCCGTCAGGCTTTGGTTTTTGTAGAACTCAATAATTATGACATCAATATTCTTCGGACATATTGCTGCAACTGCCTTGAACTTATGTGAACAGATTGCGCCCTCTATTACTGCATTTTCTCCATAAACATCAACTTTGTAGTCCGGGACTTCGCTGCATGAATCACTGAACACCCGCGGGTAAAAATAGGACGCTGTTGAGTTAAGGTAACCTGCATAAACCGCAAGGTTGAAATCGCCTCCAGAAGGGCTTGTGATTGTTATCAATACAGAGTCTTCGCTTGAATAGACGTTCTGTTTGAACCCAGTGTCATGAATTGAGCTGTTTAAACCAAAGCCTGCAGGGACGTTTGTGTATGCCGGAATCCCTGCTGGAAGCGAAGCGCCAAAAAAGAGCAAAGCGGCAACAGGCAGGAACACCAGCAGAGAAGTAAGTTTAACATCAACTTTCAGCAGCATGACAAGCGCAATAGCCACACCGCAGATTAGCCCTCCAAAATGCGCAGACCGCGCAATAGTGTCAACCCCAAACATCCCGATGAACTCTGCAATGCCCCAGCCAATTGCTGCGATGAACATTGGGAACGGACCATAGGCTGTCCAGATGACAAGCTTGGGTTTTGCTACAGCTGCGCCGCCCATAAGCCCGAATATTGCACCGCTTGCGCCAAGCGCAGGAATAAAGATAGACGGGCCAAATAACATGTACGCAAGGCTTCCTGAGAATCCAGCAAAAAAGTATAATACAGCCCATTTAATTTTTCCAAATTCTTTTTCAACTACAGAGCCGAACATGAACAAACCCAGCATGTTGAACATGAGGTGCTGCAGGTTTGCATGCATGAATATCGAAGTCAGAACTGTCCACGGCTCGTGAACAAAAGTAGACGGGGTGAATGCCATCCCGCTGAATAAACCGAACTGCTGCAGTATGAACACAGCTATGTTGATTCCGATGAAAATCAGGGTTAATTGCATATATTGGAAAAGCTTTAATTTGATTTAAAGCTTTATAATCCCATGAAAAAGCTGTTGTTTGTTGTGATTGACGGCGCCGCAGACACGCCTGTCAGCGCTTTAGGCGGAAAGACCCCGCTTGAAATAGCAAAAAAGCCAAACATAAATAATCTTTCCCGCATGGGCACAAACGGGCTTATGCAGGTGCTTCCAATCCCTCCGGAGAGCGATGAAGCTGTGCTTTCGCTTTTGGGCTATGATGTCTTTGATGTTTATACAGGCAGAGGGCCGCTTGAGGCTGTTGGCGGAGGCGCAGATTTCCAGGACGGAGACATTGCGATACGCTGCAATTTTGGTTCGATGGAGAATGGCGTGATTAAGAATGTGCGCATGGATGACTTTTCCAGTGAGGACGCCAAAAAACTTGAGTGGGCCATCAATGAATTTGTAAAGCTGACAAATGCGGAATTCGTTTTCAGAAGCACGGCAAAATACCGCGGAGTGCTTGTTATAAAATCAAAAGAAAAGCTTTCCCCAAAAATAACAAACACACACCCAGGCTACATTGTCAGGCCAATGACATCGATATACGGCGAAGTTCCTGTGAGCTCTGCAGTAGCCAATCCTGACATGGTAATGCGCAAAGTTATCCCGATGGAGCGCACAAAAGAAGCGGCATTCACAGCAGAAGTGGTAAACGAATTCATAAAGAAGAGCGCGGAAGTCCTGAAAAATCACCCGTTGAATATTGAACGAAAAGCACAGAAAAAAGCCCCTGCAAATATTATTATAACAAGGGATGCCGGAGACAGGCTTCCGAAACTTTTCAGTTTCTCAAAAACATACGATGTGCACTGGGCGTGTTTTGCAGAGATGCCGGTGGAAAAAGGGATTGCACAGCTCTCAGGGATGGAGCTTATCCCAATGCCTGAAGCCAGCGGGGATGTGCGCAAGGATTACTGGATATGGGCGCAGACCCTGATAAAGAATATACAGCTCTACGATGCAGTATACGTCCATCTCAAAGGGCCGGATATTTTTGCACACATGGGAGACTACCAGGGGAAGATACAGTCAATTGAGAACATTGATAAGTACTTCTTTGAGCCTGTGCTAAAACGAATTGATTTGCAGAACACCATCATCGTTGTAACATGCGACCATACAACATCATGCGAAAGCAAATCGCACACAGATGCGCCAGTGCCGCTTACAATTGCGGGGCCAGACATATTCCCGGATAATGTTTCAGGATTCTCAGAACGTTCATGCGCCAATGGCGCAATGAAATCCATCAGGGCAATGGACCTGATGCCTATGCTCATGAAGTTCGTGAAAAGGTGATAGCGTGGTAATTCACATATACACAGGCACTGGAAAAGGGAAGACTACTGCAGCACTCGGGCTCTCATTACGCGCAGTCGGGCACAAAATGAAAGTCATAATCGTGCAATTCATGAAAGGCTGGAAAACAACAGGCGAGTATGTTATACAAAAAAAGCTTGCGCCATACTTTCACCTGTACCAGTTCGGGAGAAAAGGATTTGTTAACCTGCAGCACCCCTCAAAAAAAGACATTGCACTTGCCAGGAAGGCATTTGAGTTCGCAAAAGAAAACCTTGCAAAGGCAGATGTTCTGGTCCTGGACGAGATTGATGTTGCAGTGCGATTCGAGCTTTTGCCTGCAAGCGAAGTTGTAGAGTTCATGAAAAAAGTCCCGAAGGGCAAATGGGTTGTGTTCACCGGGAGATATGCCATGCCTGAACTATACAAGTATGCTGATTATGTCACTGAGTTCAAAGATTTAAAGAGGCCCCAAGAAAAGATGCGCGCTAGAAAGGGCATTGAGTATTAAGATGGCAAAACCGATTGACAAGATAATTTCTGAGCTGCGGAAACTTTACGGCAAGAACGATGTAATCACAATTGCGAAAGGGCACCCTGCTGTTTTTGAACTTTTGATTCGAACTATACTTGCAGCGCGGAACACTGACGAGAACGCACTGGCTGCGTCAAAAGAGCTTTTTGCAAGATACAAAACGCCGCAGCAAATCTCTAAAGCTCCATTGCAGATACTCGAGAAGCTTGTGAAGCGCGGAGTGTTCTACAAAGTCAAGGCGCGAAGCATACGAAAGTTATGCGGGATTCTTGCTGAGAAATACAACGGGAAAGTTCCGAAGACAATGGAAGAGCTGACGCAGCTGCCTGGTGTCGGAAGGAAAACAGCGAACATAATTCTTACTTATGGATTCGGGACTCCAGCTGGGATAGCGGTTGACACGCATGTGTTCCGAACAGTGAACAGAATCGGGATTGTAAACGAGAAGACGCCTGAGAAAACTGAGACTGCTCTGCTGCAGATTGTTCAGCGCAGTTATTGGCAGGAATTCAACTCGCTGTTTGTTGATTTCGGGCGCGATATCTGCCAGGCAAAGAAGCCGCAGCACGAACGCTGCCCGCTGAGACAATGGTGCGATTTTTACAAAAATTTGAAGAAATGATTACTTCTTTTTCTTTACAGTTTTCTTTATGGAAAGAGCTGATTTTATCTCGTCAAGCTCGCTGCGCAGGACATTAACTTCTGCTGTCAAATCGTCAATGCTGCGGCTGAGAGAGTCTGTGATGCGCTCGAGCATTTCCATCTTTTCCTTGTCTTTGCCGAAAATCATTGTGAGCACCTATTTTGGATTCAAAAATTTGCTGTTTAATTCAGCCTTGATATACTCTACATTGGATGTCATGTTTATATTTGTTATGTTAACTGCGCTCAAGTTAAAGTTCAGGTAATATTTTGGCGTGCTGTTGGTTATGTCCGAATTCCATGTGAAATTCCCATAAGTGAGATTGAGTTCACTATTTATGCAGTTCTCTATTGTCCCTGCGATTGAGTCATTGTATCCTCCGCTGGCGTCGCTGCATTCGTAAGCAGCGAGCTTTGCAAAGTTAATCTGCTCAATCTGCGCTTTGTAAACATCAGTCACCCCTTTTTCTATTGAAGCTGCAGTACGTATTCCCTCTGCTGTGTTCGCGTCAATTTTTGAAAGATAAATAGTGAAGATTATCGCTATCAGAAACAAAGTTATGAAGATGATTGGCGTTATGAGATATGCGCGTTTATTCAACATTTTTCCACCTCTATGCTGCCTGGCCAGATTCCCATCTCAACTGTTGCGTAATGATAGCTGCATGTGCTGGGGAGATTAAGGTGCAGTTTGGCGACATTTATGTTTTCAGTCTTTACGCAGCATGAAAAATTGCTTTCTATCTCAGGGCTGCATACAGCAAAGCTTTTTGAGTCATTGCATTCCCCCTCAGGGCAGGATGTAAGTATAAAATAATAGCCAGGCCTGTTCACTTTTTGCATTGAATCCAGTACAGTATTGTTAATGTTTGCTGCCATGCTGGTTCCGCAGTAATTCTTTCCTATCAGTTCGGCAACAGTTGCATTTGGGTATAATGTTGTGTTATCTGCCTGAGAGTTCAGGAGAGCTATCAGGGTGCGCTGAATCTGCACGCTTTTTGTCCGGATAACTCCTGCATCAGTAGCCTGGTGGGACATCTGCGAGCTGACCACAATGAAGAAAATTGACGATATCAAGACAAGCATTATCAAGTCAATCACCATGCCCTGAGCCTTGACTCCCTGTAGAAATCCTTTGGATTTCGTCCGGATCCGATTCATTTTCATATTACTTTCCGACAACTACAGTCACCTGCCCGAAATGCGTTTCATTGTCATGCTTTATGATGAACGGAAGCGTGTTCACAATGCTGTTCTTGTAAGCCTCTTCGTCTGTGTTGTGCCAGCACCAGATGCGATTACTTGTGGAATCATAAACAGTTATATTGACTTTGTAATTTGCAGTAATATTAAACCTGTCCACATCTTTACAAATTCCAAGAAAGTATGTCCCAAACTTGTCGTAATCAAGATTCCCAAATCCGTCAGAAAACTTTATGTTTGCAACGTAATCCATTGTGTCCATTGACAGCTGTGACATGCGGATAAGCTCGTTCTGGCTTGTAATGCTGATGAACATGCTGAATACGAAGAGCACTACCACAGTAAGAAGTATGGATATGGGAATCAGCATTGGTATATCCTCGCCTATGGGCATGCAAACACCTCTGTCACGTTTGTTTTGGTTATGTTGATGCAGCCATTCATCTGGACAGTTCCGTTTGTCTTGATTGGAAAATAAAGCGGATGAGTGAGCGTCCTGTTATTTGAATTTATGTCAAACGAGCTGTTGTTGAAAAAAAGAGTCGCATTAATCTCAGGTTCGTACAGCATTGAAAAATGGAACGGGGACGCGCTTGCCATGCCGATTACATTTGCAGCTGCCTCTGCTGTGCGCGCAAGCTCATCAACAGCCTGGATGTCCTTCTGTATCGCAAGAAAATAGAAAAATGAGCCTGTGATTATAATCCCGAATACAAGGAATGCGAACTTTGAGAATATGAACTCAATCTGGCATTTCCTAGATAAAGAATATCTCATATGGTTCTGTGCTCGGTGTGGTGTTGCCATAATATATCACTAATTCATAATTCCCCGGATTTAAAGTCAGTTCTGTATCCACCGCACCCTTTTTGTCTGTGACATTCAGCAGGTCAAACTTCAGTTCGTTCTCCAAATGCAGCTTTCCCGCGATTGTTATTGTATTGTTATCCGCTGAAAATGTCATGTTATAATGCGCAGGAACCTCAAATTTTATCCGCGTGAACGAGCCATAGTCAGAGGTGGAACGCAGAGTTTCCATCGCGCTTATTAGGTTCTTGTAATTGTCTGTCAGGGTCCTGTCATTTGAGAACCCTGTGAATATGCCCAGCTGGTAAAAACTGATTGCAAGCACAAATGCAGCTATCATTAAAGTTAAAAATAAAAAAAATGGAAAGGACTCAACGCCCTTTTTTGAAACAAACATGTTTAACTGGTGCAGTTTGCGGTCACGTAATATGCATCTTCAAAAGATATTGTGTTTGCAGTATTTGCTTTGTCGTCTGCATAAATATATCCTTCGATTTCGTTTGTTCCGCTGAACTTAGTGGTGTCTGTTTCGCTTCCTGTCCATGTTGCATCCCTGTTGTCTGCGCCTGATGCCTTATCAAAGTTTATGCCTATGTCATCAGCTCCATTGTCTATATAAGCCCATACATCTGCCACGCCGCAGTCATCTGTTACTGTTGCAGTAACTGTCGCTGTATGTGTGGTGCTGTTGCATACCAGTGTCGCAAATTCTATAACTGGCGCTTCTGCGTCAAGTGCGCATGTTGTCTGCATTGTTGTTGATTCATTGATTTTTTCAGCAGTGGACAAGATTCCTGTCTTAAGGACGCCTGTGAACTGAAGTGCAATTCCCACGCATATTGCTGCGACCAGCGCTATGATGATGTACTTCAATGGCAAGCCTTCAACCGCTTTTTTATTTCTGAGTAAACTCATTTTTAAACCCCCGTTATCCTAGCATTATCCTAGAGAAAATAAGCGTAAATGTGAATATAAATAATGCGATTGGAATGTTTTTCGCAATTTCAGTCTTAAGCATGATTTCGTCCTTTCCAAATTCCAACAGGACAATATATCTTATCAGCATTACCGCAAGGATTATCATATACACCCCTGCGATAAGCTGGAGCGTTTCTACGCTGAATGCAGGCGCCTGAAGGAATGAAAGAGTGGAATACGCGTATCCCAAATCCCCAAAGCTTGCCTGTGACTCGAAAAGCCCGTTCTGGATGAGCTGCTGGAGCGTGATTACCAGCCCGGTAATCATCGGAGCAAAAATGCTTGCGGTTATCTTCATCATTGACAGAGCATTTTTAAGCGTCTGCTTAAGCTCGTCCTCTGTTTTCTTGAGCTTGTCAAAGTGCTCGGACATTGTGAAAAGGGTCTGGCTGCAGTAGTCAACACCCTTCTTTATTGAATTCACGAAAATCTGCATTATTAGCTTGAAATTTTTTGAATAAACGTCATTAAGAGTCCCGTATCTGTGATTAAAGAATGCGTCCTCAATTGTGGTGTGGCGGGACTTCATGATATCATAAGTCTGTTCCATCAATTCCCCGAATTTTGTGCCTGGCATTGTTTTTGCAATGTGCTGTATCGCGCTTTCAGGCGAGCGGCCTTCGCTTATCCTGCTTGCAAGCTGGTAGGTGCCGTCAATCATTTCCCGCTCAAGACTTTCAATCTTGTCACGCATTTCCTGCTTGTACCATGAGGTGCCATAACAGTAAAGGGATATTACGATTCCTACAGCCCAGATGATTGTCAGTGTGTTTATGTCTTTGAGCATTGCTGTTACAAATCCTGCATAAACGCTTATCCATGGAAGCTTGCTGATTAAAAAGAGCAGACCCGGGAAGCTGATTAACAGGAACAAAGCAGTAAGATAGAACTTCGCATTGGCTTCGAACTCAAACTTCATTATCCTGAACTTAAGATTGCCTGCCTTGGGGTAAGTCTTTAAAAATTCCGGAAGAGTTATGCTTGAAAATGTCGGGGGGCGTTTTGCAATAACACTGTTTGAATAGATGTATATGGCTGTGAGCGAGAGTATAAGCATAAGGAATACTTTTACCGGAGAAGCGAACTCATTTCCGAAAAATGAGAATATCGGAAGCAGTGAAATTATCACAAGCGGGAGTATTGTGCCAAAACTGAAAAGGAAAAGAGTCGGAAGATACAGCTTTTGTGTGTACTCCTTTATCTTCATCATTACGCCGTCAAGCGTTATCTTTACCGCCCTGTCAAGGGTTGCATTGCGCTTGATTTCATTTTTTTCGCTTACCGAGGCGATAACAAGGTAAATGCTGCGCTTGAGCTCGGTTATTGTTTCGCCCCATTTCTGCGCAATTTTTCCAAGCTCTTCCTTGAGGTTTATTTTCTGCCCCATCAATGAGGTCCACAGAGTTTTTTTCAAATCATCAATTATTTTGCCTTTTGAAAAACTGGACACAAAATGAAGGGCTTTTTCAAGATTAGGGTTCTGCTTCAAATAAATGACTAACTGCGTAAGGATGTTCGGGGCCTGTCCAAGCGATTCAATCCTCTCAAACTGGGCTTCGGTTTTTGGGTATCTTGTTATCAGATAAGCCAGAAAGAAAGGCACAAGCCCGCTGAAAATAATCACAATGACTGAGACATAGCCTGCTGCAAAAAGAGCCGCATTGAAGATTAGCGCCAGCAGCAAGCCAACACCAAGCGTCCACCTGCTTAAACTGAGCACTTTGTGCGGTTCAAGGCCCCAGTCAAGGAATTTCAGAGAATCCTTCAGTTCCTGGCTTATTTTGGAGTCCTGTGCTGCAAGAAGCGGGAGCTTTGCCGCAAAAAAGTTGCAAAAGTCAATATAGTACTCGCTGAGCTGCTTTGTTTTCGTTATGTAAGGCTTTTCGTAGTCAGCCAGTTCCGGGAGTGTAATAGCCATAGTTTCCCTTTTTAATAGCCTGCACCCCACCTTTAAAAATTAAGTATTCGGGCGTTTATATATGCTTCCTTTTGAGTAGTAAAAATAAAGAAAATGGGCCTGCCCAGATTCGAACTGGGGACCTCCCGCGTGTAAGGCGGACGCCATAACCACTAGGCCACAAGCCCACGAGCCTTTCTTTTGGAAAGAAAGCCTCGAGGGAAAGAAACAAATTTAGCTCTTATAAAAGTTATGCTGCTTTCTGGCAGGTGCTGTTTATGCAGGAACATTTGATGCCTTTTGCCTGGCAAATCCTTGAGTCCTTTATTGAGACGCATTCGCCGCAGTGCTCAATGCAGCTGGTGCTGTCTGTGCAGGTTTTGGTGGAAACCTCTGAAACCTGGCTGATTCCCTTAATCCAGTGGAACGCGTAATTAAGAACAAAAATGCCAATAATAATCCCGAGTATAGCTATTATAATCCCGCCTTTTTTTAAAAAATTAAAATAAAAACTATCTGAAAGCTTGACCATTTGTCTTAGGATTTTGCATGGGCTTTGAGAACTTCCTTGACTTCAGGCTGTATTCTCGATGCCAGTTTGAGTATGATGTCCTTTGACTTTCCTTCAAGGTCTTTTGCACAACCAGCGCAGATATTTTCCCTGAATATTTCAACTGCAGGGCCTCTCCATTTCATGCCTAATTCCATGCTAAACGCCTGGGTGCAAGGCTTGCAGACATCTCTGTTGCAGATAGGGCAATTCCCGATTGCTATCCTTTCCTTGCAAACATCGCAAACTCTTACAGTCACTTCAACCATTGTACACCTCTTATTATATAATATTATTACACTTTTTTGACAATATATTCTTTACGAAACTGATAATTAGTGAAAAAAGTAATATATACTACTAATTTTGTTTAATTTGGTAATCGAATTATTTATATAACCCTTTGGAGTAAATACTCATTATGTCTTTAGAATTTATTTTATCGGTTTTAGGAGTTATTGGAACTGGAGGAATAATCGCTACGCTTTTTACATATATTTTGGAAAAGAAAAAAATAGTTCAGTTAAAAGAAAATGAACTGAAAGAACGAAGATATCTCTGCATTTTGCTTCTTATGTATGCCTATGTTAATCCAAATGAGCTAAAGACGCTAAAACGATTTAGACCCGAAATTCAGAATAAAGACGATTTGAAAAGAGAATTGCAAACAGAATGGGTTAACTCTTGGGTGTTTGCAGGAGACAATACTATCAAGGCATTTAAGATATTTCTTGAGAGTCCAACTGAAAATAATTTTGCCGGAACAGTTCTCTCTATGCGAAAAGAGTTGTGGAATAAAAAAACAAAGTTACCCCTTTCTACTTTTACAGCTAGAACTGTGTTATAGCAATTTTTAGTATCAACTTATAAACAAATAATTTTCATCTTGTTTACTAAAAACTCAACTGATAACTCTTAGCTAGTGTTAAATCTTTTGAAAGTTAAAAATAATTAGACTAATCCAAAGAGGTACAGTCCAAGTTTAATTTAGTCCCTTTGTTCCATAAATCTTTTCTCATAGCAATAGCAGTTTCCATAAAATTGTGCTCTGACGGCATATTCATAAATTGTTTAAATCTCCTTAACACATTGTCAGAAGCGTATAGAACAGAATTATAGTAAAATTCTGTTAATTTTGCTGTGGCATATTTTTTAATTGCCTCATCACTTTTTAGCCTTTGTATATACGAATCGTCGATACAAAATTGATTTACATTTTCAGGTTTTAGAACACATCGCATAAATACTAAAATAGACCTGTATCTACCCTCATTAAGGCTTTGGATTCTTAATTCAGTTTCTCTTTTTTGATTCAAAAGATGTTGGATATATCCTCCAACAATTCCTCCAAGCCCTAACAGACTTAGAACAGAAATTATTATTTGTAAATCCATATTTTTGCCTATACTTCTTCATAACAACTGCATACGCTTCTATGCGTCTTGATTCCATTATATATGAATGCGGAGGCCGGGATTCGAACCCGGGTTACAAGCTTGGCAAGCTTGCATACTGACCACTGTACTACCACCGCACAAGCTTTTTCTTTCGGAAAGAAAAACCTTGAGGAAAAAGAAAATCCTCTATTGAGAAGGATATTTTGTGGTTTTATAAAAATTGTGGATAGTTTTTTAAAGCAAAAATCTGTGGTTGTTTTATGGCAAAGGCAAAAGTGGGCGAAAGCGAGAAAAAGCTGCTGGTTAAACAACAATACGGTTTGGCTGGGGAGCACTCGGCTGTGAAGCTCTGCACGTGGATGAAGAAATCGCTTCGCGACGAGGGTGTGTGCTACAAGGAAAAATTCTACGGAATTCATTCGCACCGCTGCCTTCAGTGCACGCCAATAGTCGGATGGTGCACGCACAACTGCAAGTTCTGCTGGAGAATTGGAGACTTCAAGCTTCCGACAAAAGATTTGGAATGGGATGACCCCAAAGAAATAGTTGACAAAATGATTGAGAAGCAGCGGAAGCTGATGAACGGGTTCCCTGGCAATCCGAAAGCAAACCAGACAAAAGTAAAGGAAGCTCAGGAGCCAAAGCACGCCGCAATCTCGCTTGCCGGCGAGCCAATGGCATATCCAAAAATGAATGCGCTGCTTGAGGAGTTCCACAGGCGCGGGATGACAACCTTCATTGTAACAAACGGCACTTATCCAGAGGCAGTCAAGAAACTGAAAACGCTCCCGACACAATTCTACATGACTCTTGCTGCGCCGGATGAAAAAACTTATCTTGAAACCTGCAGGCCGATGATAAAGAACAGCTGGAAAAAGATTTTGAAAACGCTTGCGCTGTTTCCGAAGCTGAACACTCGTAAGGTAATCCGATTGACGCTTGTAAAAGGCCTGAACATGCACTCGCCTGAAAAATATGCCGAGCTGATTAAAATGTCTGGGGCACATTTAATAGAAGTCAAGGGTTATGTTGCAGTAGGATTTTCTAGACAACGTTTGCCTTTTGAGTCAATGCCTTATCATGAAGAAATAAAACAATTTTCCGAGGAGCTCGGCAAATTTTTGAAAATGCCAATTGTTAATGAAAAAGAAGATAGTAGAGTTGTGCTCATTTCAGATTTGCCTAAAGATGAAATTAAGTTGAAATTTTAGTTTCTATCTCTTTTGCTATAGAGTTAGCCCAGTTATTTTTAAAAGAGGTGTATAATACATAAACTTTTTTATTTTTTAGCCACTCTACATCTTTTGTTAACCACTTACTGTCCTTCCAAGAATTGTCTATAACCAAGAAATATGGAGAATTCATTAGGTTAAACCACTTTAATCCATGATACATTCGGTCTCCAATCTCGCAACCTTGTATGCTGGACCTATTTTTTCTTTTTGATTTTACTGTTGTAATCTCAATGGGTACTTCTAAATTGTCTTTGGTTAACATTAAATCAGACTTTACAAATTGTCCTTTTTGAGGTTTAAAAACGTTAAATTTCTTTGATAGAGAAGAATACAACTCTCCATCCTGTTTTGTTTCCTGACTGAATATCTGTTTTAATGTTAACTTCCATTCGTTCAGATATACTTTTACATTTATCTTTATTGACTTCCTTTTTAAGAAAACTGTTTCTTTTTCGTTATCTTTTAGTAAAACATGTTTTATGATTATGAAAATAGGCCCTGATTTGGATAGGTATACTTTGTTTCCAATTTTAGAGTCTACTTTTCTTAGAATAAACCCTTCTTTGTCTCTTTTAACAATAGCATAACTACCTTTGGAAGCTTTAGCAAATGCAGAGCTATAAACAATTAATGCTAAACGTCGTCCTGGTTTATTACCTGTTGAATAAATCATCCCTCTAAACACAAAATTATTCCCATTTGCACATTTTATTTTAGGCGTTAACCCCTTTTTGCAATATAGTCCGGATTTGGACCGTTCTATCAATACATTATTTACTAATTTGTGTAACCTGTTCTTAGCTACTGAATACGATATACCTAGCAGTAATGATATCTCTTTTATAGTAGCCCACTTTTTAGTTTTAATTATTTTTAGAACACTACTCAGAGACTCAGAACGTTTGTCCATCTCTATTATTTTACATTATACCTTTATGATTTTTAGGGTGTTGTCCACTAATTGGTATTATTATCAAAGTAGTAACAGATTTGATTGTTAAAGAAGATTATAAATGGCGTAAGATGAAATTTGATTAAGCTGCTGCCTTTTCTTTGCAAAGAAAATGTGCATTCACTTTGTTCAAGCAACTCTGTCGAATCAGAGTTAAGTTGCCAAAAGAAAGCTTTAGAAAATATTAAGCTGCTGATTCAACAACAGGCTCGCCTGGCTTTTCGTGCCTTGGCGCTTCTTCCTCGTCCTGTTCTTCAGGCTCTTTCACGCGGATAACTTCCTCGATTTTCTGCTTTTCAATGTCTGCGCGTATTTTCTTTTCAGGAAGAATCTCAAGCTTTCGCACTTCAAGGAACTTGATTGGGAATATCACCTTAACACATTTCTGAATCATTCTCTGCGGTTTTCCAGAAGCAAGCTCAATTATGAGCTGTTCAAATGAAAGCTCGCGAAGATTTCGCAGTATCTCTGCCTTGATTGCCTTTCGTATTGCAGTCCGCTGGGATGCGTTTGCGCGCTTAAGCGTTATTGCAACTGTTTTCAACCGGACGAACTTGTCCTTTATCTTCATGTCAATAACATCTTCCATCTTGCTTGCGCGCCTTCGGATAAATCTCTGCGGGGCTGCTTTTGGTATCTCGTAGCCCATCAATTCAGTATTAGCATGTTCGCCTTCGACACTGACTATCTTTAATTTCAGTTTTATCTGGCCTTTTGTTACGTCTCCGGAAACGATTGAGTACTGCACGCCAAGAATCCTTCCCTTAAGCACATCAGGCTCAATGGCAACTGTCTCGCCTATCTCAACTTTGTTGAAGACAGCAGGTGCTAATATTTTGAACCATGTCTTTCCCTTTGCTATTTTCTTTCGCGCTACTTGCTGTTGTTCCGGCATGTTTTCACGTTTTCAACAAATTTTTAGCCCTTTATATTTTTAATTGTTTGCTCGAATCTCTTGATAAACTCGATTTCCTGCCCTTTTTTAATCTTTGCGCCGCCTGCTTTCCCATGGCCGCCGCCCTCCCCGCCAAGGGTTTTTACAGTGGTTTCAATTGCATTGCCCATGTCAAAATTGATTTTTGAAGTGACCCTGCCGGATACCTTTACCCCGTTGTCGGAATCAGCAAATCCGACTATGATGTTCCGCTCTATCTTTTCGGAATTTGCGAAAATTGAGCATAGAGTCCCGATCATTGTGTCAGGAATGCTGTCCTTCCCAATAATATAAACTGCGTTTTCTGTCTGCAAAACACTGTCCGGGTTTTTGCTGTTTGTTTCAAACCACTTTATTGATTTCATGAGCTTGCGTTTGTAGCTCAGCATTATGTCCTGGGCCATTGCCAGGGCATCCCTGTTTTCCCCGAGGCAGAGCATTATGCCGATTGACTGCAGCTGCTGCCTGCCGCAGGAATTCAGTATTGTTGCGAATTCGTGCGCATCAGCGAGCAAACCCGGCTTGCCCTCGAGAGTGTAAACATTGCCTGTCACCTTCTGGGGATTCTCTGTCCTGTTCAGGCGCTTCATTATTATGCTGGTGATGAGGAGTTTTTCTTCGTCGTCATTCAAGTCGTTCAGAGTCCTGAACTCCCCGTCTTTTTTCAATTCAATCCCAATGTCAGAAATGAACTGGATTGCAGAGCTTTCATCCCCGCTTACGTCAGGTATGTGCTCGGTAGAATACGCTATTATCTTGTGCAGGGGTTTTGAAATCCTGCCGAACGCCTTCAGCCCCTTGCGAACCTTTATTTTGTTGTTTGAATTGTCAAGCACAATTTTGTTCATCCCGTTAAGTTCGCCGTTTGCTTCCTGCATGTCCCCGATTGAGCCTATAATCGAGAGATGTTCGGAATTGTTCACGCCGAACTCTTTTGCGAGAAGGTAAGCGATTGTTGAGGCGCTGATTTCATTTCCGCCGTCAATTCCAAATGAATGCGGGTTAATCATCACCAGGTTTTCATTGTCAACCTTTTCCCTGGGAGGATGGTGGTCAATTACAATGACAACAGCCTTGTCCAGCAGCCGTTTCACCTCGTTCAGCTGTCCGCTTCCAATGTCAGTGAAAACGAAAATGTCATAGCCCTCCTTTTCAAGGGAATCCACCATCTCTTTTTCAAGCTGCTTGACAACAGAGAGGTGGAATCTCTTCTGGCTTTTCAGCAAAATCTTTGCAACCAGGCTTGCAGAGCAGAGCCCGTCTGCATCAAGATGCGAAATCATCCGCACTGTGCCTGTATTATTGAAAGCAAAAGCTATCTTATTTTTCGCTTCGCGTACAGCTAGGACAAATTCATCATAGGCTATTTTTATCGCCTTACTCCCTTAACAAGAATTTTGCCTGTTCGCGGGTGTATTCCCAGGTTTCAGGGATTACTCCTTTTCGCTTGTAGTACTTAATCAGGCGCCCTATCTTGGATTCAGTAAGACGCATGCCTCTCTTTGCGGACTGGTCTTTCTTGTTCTTGAGAACATGTTTGTTGGTTTCAATCACGATTTTGATGAGATTTCGCAGGTCTTCAGGCAAATCCTTTGTGACTTTGTTTTCAGTCATAATCTCATAAATCTTTTTTCCAGTGACTGCATGGACGCTTGGTATGCCGTAGCTGTCCCGCAGAATTATGCCGATTTGCGCGGAACTCTTCCCTTCTTTTGCAAGCTTTACAACCAGCTTTTCAACTTCAAAAGGCTTATACTTGAGCCATGAAGGTGGTGTTTTCCTGACTGGTTTTGTTGAACCGCTCTTTCCGCGTTTTCCAGAATACATTCTTGCCATTGTTTAGCCTCCGATCAAACTCCGTATTGAATACTTAGTTTGTCTTAAAGAACTCTCCAAATCAAGTGTTTATAAAACTAACGTTCAGCCTTTCTTTGCGAAAGAAACGCTGGCGAAAGAATTACCGTTCAGCATATCTGCCGCGCTTCTCAATTGCTGAGACGCGCGCAATAATTTTGGCGGATTCTGCGCCGAGCTCTTTTTTGTACGCGTCAAGAATGTGCTTGAAGCAGGATTTCCAGATTTTGTTGTGCTTTGAAATGAGCGCGCGCTTTATCAGGTGCAAATCAACTGCTTTGTCCTCAATTTTTTTTGAAGAGAAACTTAATCCAAAATCAATTAGGTAAAGTTCGTCGAGCTTGCCGTCTTTTAAAATCATGTTTGAGGTTGTCAAATCGCTGTGTATTATATTACCTTTATGCAGCTTGGCTACAAACCTGCCAATAGCTGAGCAGACTTTTTTTTGCTGGCCTGCAGAAAGTTTTTCAAGCTGGTCGCGAAGCACAGGGCCGCGCAAAAACTCCATCTCTATTGTCATCTTTTCCAAGTCTTTTGAGCGGACAATCGGCGCTTTTACACCTAATCTGCGCGCTTCAATGAGGATCCTGGCTTCCTTGACTGTCCTGTCCTTGCGCAGAGCATTGTCTATCTCGTCAATCCGATATCTCTTTTTAATGCGTTCCTTAACAAGCGAGTCTCCCTGCTTTTTGAGGACTGCTTCAGCACCCCTGCCTATGATTTCCATACGTCAAAATACCCCTTTTTTAGTTATAAAAGCTTTTAAATCGGCAAACATTAGGAATAGATAATGAAATCTGGCGAACACGGATATACTTTGATGGTATTTGTTTTAATCGCCATATTCTTATCTTTTTTAGTTGCAGGAACCAATACGGGGCTGTTTATTGACAAAGGAAGAGCAGTCCAGGAGGACAATACAGCGCCAGAACCTTTTGTTGAGATTACCGCGCCTGAAACTACAAGCGAGCCTGTTGCTGAAGAAGAACAGCCAGTTGAGCCTGAGGAACCTATAATCCCACCAGAGAATGGGACAAATGAAGCTCTGCCTGGGGTGCTGAACTTTGGGACAATGAGCACTGTTGGCGCATGCGCGGATATCGTAGGTGCAGGTTATTATGTATTAACTACTGACCTTGCGGATAACCAGTCAAATGGAGTCTGTATTTATATCAAGTCTGACGATGTAATCCTTAACTGCAGCATTTATAATCTGACTTCGAGTCTGCCGGCTGATACTCCCGGGCAGTACACTTATGGAGTCTTTGTTTCTGGGCAGGATAACGTGACAATAACAGACTGCGACATCTATAACTATACAATGGGGATAGATTTGACAAATAGCGGAGCTATTAGCGTTACAAAAAATTATCTTGCTGCAAATTATATGGGGATCACTGTTTATGGCACTAACTCGAGCAATTTTACTGGTAACACGATGAATTCAAATGACAATGGAATGTTCCTTTTTGGGTCAATCAATAATCTTGTTGTGAACAACACAGCAAATTCAAATTCGCTGTCAGGTTTCCTTATGGATATTGTAGATTATTCCACTTTTATAAATAACACGGCGTCATTAAACACCGGAGGCCTGTCCTTGAATGGGACTAAGTATTGTACATTCACAGGAAATAATTTTACTGAAAACACCAATACAGGTATTGGCGCGCAGTACTATTCAGACCATAACACATTCAGCAGTAATACAATAAATTCAACTACAGCCTCTTCAGGTGTTGTACTGAGCTATAACTCAACAAACAACTCTTTTACGAATGACAGTGTTAATATGACTTCGCCGTATTATAACTTTTATACCGATAACGGAACTCTTACTGTTGTCAACAATATGCTGATTGGAGATGTTCGCTCAAGCTTTTTTATGGGTGATGACGCATTCCTTATGATTACACAAGCAACAGCTCCTGCTGGCGGAGACCCAGCAGGTTACACGAACATAGGCAAGTATCTCAATATAACAAATGAAACAGCCGGCTCGTGGATTTATATCAATGTTTCGTACGATGATGGGGATTTATCACCGTTAGCAATCAACAATACCACAATAAAAATTTTCAAAAATGTTTCAGGCGGCTGGACTTCAGATATCGGAACCCCCAACACAATAGATGAAACACATAAAATTGTGTACGCGAACATCTCAACATTTGGAAGCATATTTGCTCCGATGGGCGAACCTTTGGATGTAAGTGGCTGTCAAAACCTGACTACTGCAAATAATGTTTATGTTCTTACACAAAACCTGGTGGGGAACCTGTCAGGCGGAGCATGCATAAACATTACAGCAAATAATGTAACACTGGACTGCGCCGGCAAGAGCATAACAGGGAATGAGCCTGGGATGAATCATTTCGGGGTTTATGTAAACGGTTATAATGACACAACCATCATCAACTGTATTATTACCAATTATTCATCTGGCGTCTTTATTTATTCATCTTCAAACAGCTCTATTGCCAACAACTCTGTATACAGCAACACTGAAGGTATCAGGCTTATTGGGTCCCCAAACGGCTCCATCATCAACAACTCTGTTTACCAAAGCTATAACGGCATCGATATAGACACAGATTCCAGCAATACCCTCATTGTCAACAACTCTGTTTACAGCAGCGAACAGGCAGGAATCTTGGTTAGCTCGTCTTCAAATAACACCATAACCAACAACTTGGCTTACAACAACTCACAGTATGGCATTGCAGTCCAGCTTTATTCAGCCAATAATACATTAGCCGACAACTCAGTTTACAACAACTCACAGCATGGCATCGTCTTCTATTTGGCCACAAATAACCATTTAACCAACAACTCAGCTTACAACAACTCACAGTATGGCATTGCTTTTGAGTCTGGTTCTGATAACAACACTTTGACTAACAATAACGCGTCTTTCAATACAGTATGGGACTTTTATTCAACAGACAGCCTGGGCAATAACATAACAAACCTTACCACAAACAACACAATTTCAAGCTTTACATATTCAGGAAATATTTCGCTTAAAAGTTCAGACGGGTCAGGCAGACCAGACTTGGCAGAGTACCAAAACATCGGGCGCTATCTTAACATAACAAATGGAAGCGCAGCCGCCTGGATTTACCTGAACATATCCTATACTGATGCGGGCATTATCCTGGTAAATGAGTCCTCTTTGCGGATATTCAAGAACGCCTCAGGAAACTGGAGCCAGAGCCTTAACCTTACAGGAACGCTGACAAGCGGGGTTAATGAGACTGCAAATTATGTTTATGCAAACATCTCAAACTTCAGCAGCGTGTTCGCGCCCATGGGAGAAAAGCTTCCAACTGCGTTCTATCTGATAAATGTAAACGATACAAATCACAACATAACCGCGAAATACTCTGCCAACATCATGAATGCAGACGGATTATCATACTGCGCTATTGAGCACAACAACACAGGCTCGTTTGCAAATACAAGCTTTACTGCGCTCAGCGGAACATCTGTCTGGTGCAACATTACAATCATCAACAATAATTCAAATAACACAAACATAACATGGTATGTTTGGGCAAACGATTCAACTGAAACCTGGGCGCGTTCAGATGCACAATCATTTTTAACGACCAACACTGCGCCTGTTTTGACATCAGCCTCGTCGAATGTCACAAACATAACAGAAGGGACTGCGGTCGGGCTTTTGAGTTCAGGCGCAGATGATGGCAATGCTGACAGCCTGAGGCTTGAATGCGGATACTCCAACGGAGCAGTTGATGCCTGCGCCGGAACGTACGGCTCTGGAGAGAGGACATGCACGTTAGCGTGGCCATACGAAGACAATAATAACCACACCCTGTATTGCAGAGTAAATGACAGCTACGGAGTTTCAACACCAGATTTTGAATTTAACATTACAGGGTATGCGTCTTACTTCAGGATAGTTTTGGTTTCGCCTTTGAATGACTCGTATCACAACAATGCAAGCTTGTGGTTTAATATTTCTACAACCAAGAACGCCAGCGCATGCCTGGTAAGCATTGACGGGAATGCAAACGCAACAATGGGCAACTCAACTCCAACAGCATGGTACAATTATACAACAGGGCTCTCAGGGAGCAGCCATAATGTTTCGTTCTGGTGCAACAAATCTTACAGCCCTGATGAGAATGACAGCAAAACAGCATATTTCACAGTTGATTTGACAGCGCCAGTTATTAATATTACTTTGCCAGCAGGCGGCTCAACATCCACAACAGAAGATGTTGCCATGCATGCAACTGTTAACGAGCCTGCATCAACCTGCAGGGTTGAGACAGATGGCGACGACAATACAACAATGACAAATTCATCAGGAGACTGGCACGAAACAATTGAGTTACCAAACGGAGCCCATAGCGTAAAAGTCTATTGCTCTGATTTGGCTGGGAACTGGAATGCCAGCGGGACTGTCGCGTTCACTGTAGCTGTTCCGGCAACTACGGGCGGCGGCACGAGCGGCGGAGGCATTTCAGGCGACACAGTCATTTTCACATTTACGAACATACCCCTGAATGTGTACTCTTCATCAAGCTCAAGTAACCCTGCGATAGACATAACCAAGATTGTTATAAAACCAAAACAAACACTGACAGGGCAGGTAAGCGTAAAACAGCTCACCCAGAAACCAACAGAAGTCACTGAGCCCTCAAACAAGACATCCAGGTATTTCCTGTTCACTTCAACGAACATACCCTACACCTTGATTGTGGACGCTGAAGTGCACTTCAGGGTTTTGAAGTCATGGGTTACGCAAAATAATGTTGACCTTAGCTCAATAAAGCTGTACAGGAACTCAAACGGATGGCAGACGCTTTCAACAGAAAGCAATGGCAGCGACAGCACATACTATTATTTCAAGGCATCAACAACAGGGTTCTCATACTTTGCAATAAGCGGAAAAGCAGTCTCGGCGGCTCCTGCGCAGAACCAGACAGTAACGCCGATAATTGTCCCTGTCCCGATAGCAATATGCGGTGACGGGGTATGCGACACATCAGAAACATCCATTGACTGCCAGGCTGACTGCCCAGGCCCGACTGCTGAAGAGCGGGAAACTGGAATTAACATACTAGTTATATTTGGATTGAGCGCATTTGCATTGGTGGCCGCAGCTGTTGTTGTATTCCTGCTTGTAATACGGCCCAGACTTTTGAAACCAGCAGAGACAATGCCTGCTGTTGAAGTAAACATACTTCCTGAAAAAGAGCACATGCTTGAGGCATACATAAGAAAGACAGTGTCACAGGGGCACAGCCAGCAGGAAATCGTAAATGCGCTTCTGGGCGCAGGCTGGACTGAGGAGCAGATAGAAGCTGCTTTTGAACTCGCAATGGTTCCCCCGCAAAAAGAAGAAGCGCTTATTGAATATGTGCAGAGGCAATTCACCCGAGGGTTTACAGAGGAACAGATAACACAAAAGATGACAGGCGTCGGATGGAGCCTAAAAGAGGCGAGACATTCGATAAAAATTGCGCAAAAAGGTTTTGAAAAGTCTTAGGTAGTGTGGAATTCCACTATATCCTCGTCTTCGAGAACAAAGTTCAGCCCCACCTGCCGCTCCCTGATGTTGCTTTTGTTGCGGATTATTTTTGCATATTTAAGGCGCTCTACAAAGTGCTTGTGGATTTCATTCCCAAGCAGCTCAACTGTCGAGCCCTTTCGCAGTGCAACCGGGCGCTTTTCAGGGGGCTTTCCCGGAACTTTTGTGAACACCTTAATCAAGCCGAGCATGTTCCATATCTTTTCAGGAATGTTCGCATCATTTGATGTTATTACTATGTACGGGCGGTTGCTGATGTCAATCTCTGACTTAATCAGCTGCAAATCAGAGTCGTTGCGTATCACAAAACAAAGCGCGTCTGCAGTGAAGATTATTCCGCGGAACTCGCCTTTCTTTTCGTAAAACCCCTTGTAGATGGAAGGTATCTCTATCATCTGGATGAGAACTCCTTTGTAATTGAGCATCCCGACTTCTGCGGTTTTTGTCTCAAATGGAAGCTCAGTTGATGCGATGTTTTTGTTGCAGAGCGCGTTCAGAAGATAACTTTTGCCGACATTTGGCGGGCCGAGCAGGACAACCTGTGCAGCACCCTCTTTCTTGATGCTTGGGCGCGCAGCCCCTTTCTTTTTCTTTGCTTCTATAACCATCTCCTTCCTAAGGAGCGAAATTTTCCTGCGTATCTCCCCAATCACTTTTTGGGAGCATTTGTGCTTTGGAATCACCCCGAGCATTGCCTCAAGAATCCTTATTTTTTCCTCCCTGCTCTTTGCTGCGCTATAATCACTCTGCAAGGTGTAATACGCTGTAGGAAGGTTTGCTGCCATGGATTATAACCAGAACTGTTTTATTATAAAGATTGCCCCAAAAATTAAAATGATGTGCAGGAAGTAAATGATTAATGAGTACCTGCCAAGAAATGCAAGAGCATTCCGCAGCGGAATTTCGGGCACTTTGAGTTTAAGCCTTCCATTCGGGATAAATGCATTGCCAACAAATATTCCCAATAGTATAACCCCGAACCACGGAAGGATTGGGAAAAAGTCAAGAGTGGACATCCCCCAGAACCTGAATCCGAGCAGCATGAACCACGGAACATTCAGCGTTATGTTGTAAAATGCCGTGCCTAACGCCAGCAGGACAGCGCCCAAAACCAAATTTAATTTTTTATACGGCAGGAACGGGATTGCAAGAATTATGCCGACACCTATGAAATGCAGAATCCCGAAGTAAACGAATGCATCGGGGTAAAGGAGATATGTCAGGGCTGTTATTATGGCGCCGCAGCCAAAGACAGCCAATCCCCGTTGTATGTATTTAAAAACGTAATCATGATTTTTTTTGTTCACCCGCGAAAAGCTGAGAGTCAGAGATACGCCGACAAGAAAGATGAATATTGTTGCGGTGGTGTAGGCAAATGCACGCCAAAATCCTGTATTAATCTGAGTGTAGCTTATCAGGCCTGAAAGGTTAAGCCCCCAGAGTGTATGATAGGCAATCATCATCACTATCGCTACTCCGCGCAGCGCGTCAATCTCCCAGATACGTTTTGTTTTCATCGCTTGATCCTCTTTAACAATTCATTCAGTGAAAGCGTGTTAAGAATGTCTTTTTTTGTGCACCATGCGCGGCGCGCTGTCGAGACTCCATACTCCATTAAATCTAACTGGTTCACTGCATGGGCGTCTGTTCCGATTGGAATCTGTAGTCCTGCGTCTTTTGCAGCGCGTGTATTCACATCGCTCAAATCAAGCCGTATGGGCGCAGCATTGGATTCAAGAAAAATATTGTTTGCCTTTGCAGCCGTGAAAACCTTTTCAAAGTCAAGCTCATATCCCGGGCGTTTGTTGATTTTGCGCCCGGTTGGATGGCAGATTATGTTAACATACCTGTTTTCCATCGCCTTAATCATGCGCTTTGTCATTTCCTCTTTTGTGTGCTGCATTCCCTGGTGTATTGAGGCAAGAACAATGTCAAACTCGCTGAGCATCGCTGCATCTGCGAACAGCTCGCCATCCATTTTTATATCAACCTCTGCGCCGTGAAGTATAGGAAAATTAAGTTTTTTTCTTGCTGCATCAATCTCCTTTTGCTGCCGCTTCAGTTTTGCCATTGTCAAGCCATTGGCTATGCCTACAGGGCTAACATGATCTGTGATTGCACAATAGCTATATCCACGAGCTTTGCATGTGCGGACCATCTCCTCAACAGTGTTCTCTGCATCACTGTAATTCGTGTGCATGTGCAGGTCGCCTTTGATATCTTTTAGTTCAACAAGCTGAGGTAACTCGTGTTTAAGCGCCGCTTCAACCTCTCCGCGGTTCTCGCGTATCTCAGGCGGCGGCGTCTGCATTCCAAGCTTGCTGTAAATCTCGTCTTCAGTTTTTCCTGCAATGCGTTTTGTTCCCCTGAACAGTCCGTACTCGCTGAGCTTGTAGCCTTTTGATATTGCAATGCGGCGTACAGCAACGTTGTGGTCCTTTGAGCCGATGAAGTACTGAAGCGCAGAGCCAAACTCGCCAGGCGGAAGGACCCTGCAGTCAACCTGCATGTCCTCGTAAACAACTGTGGATTTTGTTTCGCCTTTTGCAATCACGCGTTTGACTTTTGGCAGCGAAGTAAACAAGTTCATCACTTTTTTTGGGTTGGATGTCGTGACAAGAATATCAATGTCACCAATTGTTTCCTTGCGGCGCGCAATTGAGCCAGCAATTTCCGCACGCAATATGTACGACTGCTTTTGGAGCAGTGCAATAATTTCGCGCGCCAATGGAAGCGCATAGCCGATGAGCTTTCGTTCGCCAGAAGCCTGCGTGAACTGTATCGCCTTTAGAATATTTTCTTCTGTCTTTTTGCGCATTCCAGGGAGCTTTTGAATCTTTCCTTCCATAGCTGCCTGTTCCAAGTCGCCAAGATTCTTTATCTTTAATTTTTTGTACAGCAGCATTATTTTTTTAGGACCTAATCCTTCAACATTGCTGAGGGATTCAATATCAATAGGTGTGCTTTTTTTCAGTTCGTCATATTTTTTAATTTTCCCTGTCCTGATGAATTCCTCAATGTGGCTGGCTATTGTTTTTCCAACACCAGGAATCTCCATAAGGGCTTTTGTTCCGCCGCGCCTGTAAACATCCTCCAAGTTTTCAGAAAGGGACTCTATGGTTCTTGCTGCTTTGCTGTATGCTATTGGCTCCCACTTAATGTTTTTTATCTCGAGCATCTCGGAAATCCTATATAATATGGCTGCGATTTCCTGATTTACTGCCATCAAAGCACCTGGTTTTTGAACTTTCCAGTTAACTTTCCCCTGCCTTCAGTGCGCTCCAGAACGAGCTGAACAATGCGTTCGCCTGCCTTTATTGCAAGAGGGTGCGGACCCAAGTTAAACATTTCAAGAACCTGGCGGTTTTCAGAGCCTGGCTGGACAAAACTTGCGGTCATGTGGATTGTCAAGCCCAGCCGTGCAAATCTACTGCGCCCCTGAAGCCAGCCGCAGATATTTTCAGGAAGCTTTATCTTCTCCTTTGTGATTCCAATAACAAAGTCTCCCGGGCGGATTATTATCTCTTCTGCTGTAATCTTTTTTGTGTACCTCTTGAAATCAGTTCCTTCAGTTACGCGGATAGACTTGCTGTCAGGAGGATAAAGCCTGAATTCGTTGCCAAGCGAGAGGTCAATTGAGCCAGGGCCTATTTGGTCCATTTTTAGCGGAGTTATCTTTACTATGCCCTTTTTTATCATGTCAATCAAAACTGTTTTTGCAATCACCATTATTTCACCTCAAGCGCTGCTTTGATTTTTGATTTGGGAACAGCGCCTTCGCGCAAGACCCTTACTTTTTTGTCCTGAACCATGACAACTGTTGAAGGAAGCCTGTGCGGCAGATTTCCTGCATCAAGAATAGCGTCCACCTTCCCTGAGAACTGCTCCAATTCTTCAGAATCATAAATTGGCTCGTCCCCTGTAATATTTGCAGATGTTGATACGATTGGATTACCGACTTCAGAAGCAAGCAGGCGGGCGACATTGTTCTCGCTGATGCGGAAATTGAACCATTCAAGTTTTCCTTTTCCCGGAACAGCAAGAGTGAGCGGGCCTGGCATGAATTTGTTTACAAGCAGTTCAGCAACCTCATTCACTTTTCCGTATTTTTTTGCAGTTTCCAAATCAGGGACAATGCATATCATCGGCTTGTTTTTCTGGCGCTTTTTTATTTCGTAAATATGCTCGACAGCCTCTTTGTTTGTGAAATCGCATCCAATTCCATAAGAACTCTCGCTTGGGTAAATCACGATTGCGCCCTCTTTCATCGCTTTTGCAACGACTTTTATGTTTTCGCGCGTAGGCGTTAAAATTACTGTGACTTTATCCAACTAATCTCCACCTCATCTGTTCTCCATGCAGGATAAATATCTACATGCTTTTTACCCTTTCTATCCAGCAATCCAACCCATGCAATCATCGCCGCGTTGTCGCCTGCGAGTTCCATCGGTATTGTTGAGAACTTTGCGCTTCGTTCTTCGCACATTATCCTGCACATCTCCTGAAGGCGCTTTGAAGCTGCGACTCCGCCTGTAAGAATCAATTCCTTTTTCTGGCAGTGAGCCATTGCGCGCTCAGTGATTTCAACAAGCATTGCAAAGCAGGTTTCAGTGAGAGAATAGCAGATGTCCTCGAGCCTGTATTTATCCAGGAGACTTTCTGCCTTTGTGAGCAGTCCGGAAAATGAAACATCCATGCCTTTTACTGAGTATGGCATCTGGATGTAATTCTTTGATTTTGCTGCGAGCTCGCCAATCTTCGGGCCTGCTGGAAAATCAATTCCCGCCTTTCTGCCGAATGTGTCAAAAAGATTTCCAATGCCAATGTCCTCTGTTTCGCCGAACACGCGGTATTTCCCATTCTCAAAAGCTATTACTTGAGTGTTTCCGCCTGAAACATAGAGCATTACAGGGTCTTCAAATTTTGAGATGAGCTTTCCGATTTCAAGATGCGCAATGCAGTGATTGACTTCAACAATCGGAAGCTTCCACTTCTTTGATAGTTCCTCTGCCTTCTGCTTGCCGACCAACAAACATGGTGGAAGCCCCGGGCCCGAAGAGACTGCAATCAAATCAGGCTTTGTAATGTCTGCCTGAGCAAGCGCTGTCTGTATGAGCTCGTCTGCAATCATGAGATGGTGCTCTTTTGCTTTTGCAGGCTCAATTCCCCAGCCTGTCGGAGGTATGTACATTTTTTTGATGTTTGCGAGAATCTTTCCTGCATCATCCACTAGCCCGACTCCGAAAGTGTGCGCAGTTGATTCAATTCCAAGACAAATCATTCAGTCACCGTTTTTATGTGATACCCCTTTTTAAGCCATGCAATAAGTTCAGAGTTTATCTCGTCCGTTGTTTTTATATTGAGCTCGTAAAGATATCTGTGGCTGGACATTTTTGTAAGCCGTGGCAAGCGGGAGCTCCTTATCTCATCAGGCAGTGTGAAATGCATCTTGAGCCCGTCCCTTAGCGCATAAACGCACATGAACGTATAATTTGTTGATGTTGTTACAAAATGTATGCAGCACGGAAGCGATTCAATCCTGAAGTTCCCTATCTTCTTTTTGATTACAACCTTCAATTTGTTGTAAAGTTTTTTCGCGTAATCCCTGTTTTTAAGATGCTTTTCAACTGGATAGTACTTACATGAATGCGGCTGATTCTTCTTTTCAAAGCGCCTTTTGCATTTGCTGCATTTCCAGAATTTCATTTTTTTGACCTCGCATCAAGTATATAATTGATTATGTCAATGCAGGACATTGCAAGATAAAGCTGCTTGCCAAGTGAAATCTTTTTTGCTTTGCGAAGAATCCAATCCTCCTCTTTCTTTGGCAGGCCAACCTGGTCGCCAATGACAAAGACAGGGTTCGCACCAAAAGCAACATCTTTGATGTTTTCCCCACTTTCCTCAAGAACATAAACCTCAGATTTCTCATCGATAATCTGGTGGAATCCTTTTTTGTCAAGAGTTATTCCAGGATGCTTTTCACCATTGAGAACATTCTGCAGTATTTGTGTCCAAGTTGCTTCGTCAACTCTAACATCGTGAAGCTCTGCGCCGTCAACCTGAAGATGCAATGGAGGGTGCGGGGGGCCGTTAAGAATTCCATGGAACACAACATCCTTGCGGATTCCGTGCGAAACAAACATGGATGTGAGTATAGTCTGATAAATCAGGTCCATTCTGCCTGCTTCGCGAAGGTTCGTGAAGCTGCTGTCTGTGCGTGCTGTCCGTGAAAAAATTATGAATTCTACCATGGAATTACCTAGAACAAATACAATTAAAATGTTTTGGATAACACATGAAACTATTTTAAGCTGAAACCTCTCTGGTTTGTTATGGACTTAATACTGGGAGCAGCCATCTTTTTTATCGGTTTTATACAAGCAGCAATAGGCTCAACTGTCAGTGGCGGCGGCATTATTGCAATACCTGCTTTAATGGCACTTGGTGTTCCCCCGCTTATGACATTGGGCACAATAAGGCCTGCTTATTTAGCCGGAGCTTTTGTTTCAGGCTGGAGATTCAAAGTAAGAGGCTACCTTAAGTTAAAAGAGGCTTTGACGATGATAGTGCCGGCTTTTATTGGGGCATTGATAGGTGCGTCTTTAATTTTGAGAGTAAGCGAAACATTTACAAAATATCTGATAGCTGCTGTTGTGTTGGTATCTATAATTTTGCTTCTTGTCAAAAAAGAAGCTGGTGTTGTAAAAACTAAGAAAAAACATTCAGTTATACTCTTGGTAATCATTGGTTTTGGAACCGGAATAATCAGCGGTGCAGTCGGGATTGTGGGCGGTACAATTTCTATGGTTGCCCTGATTATTTTGGAGGGATTTACGTTTAAGGAAGCAATTGCATTAAATAATGTAAGAGGGCTGGGAAATCAAACAGCTGCGCTAATAGTTTTTGCTTTGGCATCATTTATTCTTTGGGATTATGCAATTATCTTGATGCTGGGCAGTATAGTGGGCGGGATTGTGGGTGTAGAAATAGCCCACAAATTGCCGTTAAAAATGTTAAAACCCATCTTTATAGTGGTTGCAATATTGCTTACGATAAAATTCTTATTCTTTTAATAACAAATCTTAGAAGAATTCTTTTTTTCTTTCAGCCATGTAGAGTTTCCACATCTTTTGGGTTTCCTTGCAGCAGAAAGGCCTTTTTGCCAGTTTTTCATCATGGAGCCAGAATTCATATGTTTCTTTTGGACCCAGTCCCATGCCCCTGCCAGTTACTTCAAATATCTCCTTGTTGCTCACACCCCACAAGAAGTCCAAGTCATTGAAAAGCGCCATCTCCCTGGAGTTTTTGAATGGAGCACTGTCATTGAGAATCCAGTTGTCGTGGACTGAGACGTTGTAGACTATTACTTCCGCAAGTTTGGGGTCATAGCTTACTTGTGTTAATATATTGTCTGCTATCTGTGCACCTTTTTCCATGTGCAGTATCTTAAGCTCTTTATCCTTGCATCTGGGTATGTCGCCGTTTACGCCAACATAGCCCACATCATGGAGGATACATGTAGGCAGAAGTATTCTTTTTTCCAGCCCTTCGATACCTGCAATTCTATCAGCTTTGCCCATCATCCACTCTATGTGCGGGATGTCATGAGAGCGGCCCTTTTGGTAATAGGGTTTTGCCAATTTCCAGATATCCGAATATATTTTATCCATAACTATAAGAAATTATTTTTTTGGTTCTTGCTTCCGGAATTCTGTGTAGTGGCATTTTCCGCATGATATACGGTCCTTGTGCTCTGCGAGGAAAACTCCGCTTCCGCATTTAGGGCATGGTTTGCCTGTGTGCACAATCTTGCCAGCTTCTACCTTGTATTTTAACCATTTCTTGCTTGGATTAGTATCCCTTGCGCTTTTCTTTCCCTTGCTTTCTGCGCCTGGCATTATTTACCACCCTTCTTTTTAGCTGCTGGTGCTGCGACTGCCTTAACCTTTTTTTCAGCCAATTTGTTCCGGACAAGAATATTTCGTGTTTCGTATCTTATCATGTCTTCCTTGCTTTTGTAAACGTGCACCATCCCAGCTAATTTATGCACGCCAAATACATTAGCCATCCTGTTCAGGACGAGGAAATCTTTTTGGGCTCCAGCTGCGGTTGCTATTGACTCAACAGCTTCAGCACGGACCGGCGCTTTTTGTTCGTAAACTATTTCGAACTTTATCTCGTTACGTCCAATCAATTTATTCTCTTTTTGTTCCAAAATCTTTGTTTCCATTTATTCACCTTACTTTCAGAGCATATTCGCCTGGAATCTCAATGCCAATCTGCTTTGCGATTTCTGATTTATCCGGGCTCAAGATTATTGCAAGCCCTCTCCAGTTCGTAGTGAGTTCCTGCCCCTTGCATATAGGGCACTGCTTGCCATGAACAATTATCTTGCATTTTTTGCATGCCTTTTCAGTTGCCATAACCCTTTTCTTGAAAGAAAAGCTTTACCAAAAGAACTTTTCCTTCATGCCTCCATTCACTTCTTTTTCTTGTCTGCCTTTGATTCTTTTCCAGTTTTCTTGACTTTTCCAGCCTTAGCTTCCTCTGCTTCAGCTGCGGCGTCAACGACTTTTTTCTTTTCAGCGTCAATCCACTCAAGCTTTCCAAGCCCGGGCTGCCTCATCGTGAGCCCGAGTTTTGCGCCTTTAATTGATTTAAGGCTGATTGCGATTACACGCGCAAGAACACTATCCTTTGTTTTCAAGGTTCGCTTTGAATCCTTGCCAGCAAGAACTCCTGCATCGCTGTAACTTACATAATCATCCATTACCTGTGAAACATGCACTAACCCGTCAATCGGGCCAATGCGTATGAAAGTTCCGAATTCAGTGATTTCAGAAACAATCCCGTTTACAACTTCCTGAAGCATTGGCTTGTAAAGAAGCATTTCAAAGGTTGTTTCGTAATAAACTGCTCCGTCTCCAGGAATCATTGTGCCTTCGCCAATTCCCCTGACTTTTGTAAGAGCAATGAACAAGCCCTCTTTTCCAGTATAGCCTACAAATTCCTTGTTTATCGCAGCTGCTACTGCGTCTTTTAATCCCTTTCCCAAAAACTGGGGCGGAACCCTGATATTCGATTTTAGTTCTACAACTTCATACATGAGCATCGCCTAAATAAACACCATAAACAACCATTTTTAATACTTTCTATTTTGTATGATAACTCAAAATATCAGCAAAAAGCTTTAAAAAACAAGTTTTCGTAATTATAGTATACAAAATCACGAGGGGTGACTATATGTATTTAACAATTGTACTAATCGCAGGGTTGGTTGCACTTGCTTTTGCAGGCTTGTTATTTGTTTCAATACTGCGGAAGCCAGCTGGAACTGACAAAATGCGGGAAATTTCAGGCGCGATTGCAGAAGGAGCAATGGCGTACATGAACAGACAGTTCAAAACAATCGGAGTAATAGCGGTTGTAATAACAATCCTTCTTGGGTTTGTGATAAACATCCAGACCGCAATCAGCTTTGTTGTTGGAGCATTATTCAGCGCACTTGCAGGTTACATCGGGATGAACATGTCAATACGCGCAAACACAAGGACAGCTGAATCAGCCAAAGACGGCCTGAAAGCAGCACTGAACATTGCAGTTAAAGGCGGAGCAGTAACAGGCATGGCAATTGTCGGGCTTGGAATACTCGCTGTCGCAGCACTGTTCTTTGTTTTCAAGGACCCGAAACTTATCATTGGCGCTGGATTCGGTGCATCACTTATATCACTTTTCGCAAGGGTTGGCGGAGGCATCTTTACAAAAGCAGCAGATGTCGGAGCTGATATTGTCGGTAAAGTTGAAAAAGGGATTCCAGAAGACGATCCTAGAAACCCAGCAGTCATTGCAGACAATGTCGGAGACAATGTAGGCGACTGCGCAGGGATGGGAGCAGACTTGTTTGAAACATATGTTGTTTCGCTTATCGCAGCAATGCTTCTTGCAGCAGGACTTGGACTTGGAGACACCGGCATAATCTTTCCAATGGTCATGGCAGCAGCAGGAATTTTTGCGTCAATAATCGGAGTTTTCTGCATCAGGATTGGCAGAAGCAACAACATCTGGGGCGCTCTCAGCAAAGGTGTATTCGCAACAATGATTATTGCGGCAATAGCATTCTTCGGAATAACATGGTACATGTTTAACGGAGACCTGAAATACTTCTATTCAGCGCTTTCAGGGCTGGCAGTTGCAATAGCAATATGGTTCATAACAGAGCACTATACTGCACGCGACAAGAAGCCAGTCGTAAGCATTGCAAAAGCAGCGCAGACTGGAGCAGGAACAAATGTCATTGCAGGGCTTGGAGTCGGAATGATTAGCACAGCTCTCCCGGTTCTGGCGATTGTTGCGGCAATATTTGCAGCGTACACGTTCGGGGGAATCTATGGAATCGCAATCGCAACAATGGCAATGATTTCAGTTACAGCAATGATTGTAACACTTGACTCGTACGGGCCAATCACTGACAATGCAGGCGGAATAGCTGAGATGGCTGGACTACCGAAGAATGTGCGCGTAATCACAGATGATTTGGATGCAATAGGAAACACAACAAAAGCAGTCACGAAAGGATTCGCAATAGGCTCGGCAGCGCTTGCAGCACTTTCGCTGTTTGCAGCATTTGCAACAGAAGTGAACCTGACAGTGATAAACCTGCTTAACCCGGCTGTTGTAATAGGACTCTTCATCGGAGGCTGCGTGCCGTTCCTGTTTTCGGGCATGATAATGGGCTCGGTAGGAAGAGCAGCATTCGCAATTGTCAATGAAGTCCGCAGACAGTTCAAGGAAATGCCAGGAATTATGAAAGGCAAACAGAGGCCTGACTATGCAAAGGCAGTTGACATCTCAACACTGGCAGCATTGAAAGAAATGATTGCGCCAGGCGTACTCGCAGTAATAGTGCCTGTTGCAGTCGGATTCCTGCTTGGGCCAATGGCATTGGCTGGATTGCTCGCAGGAGTAATTGTCAGCGGCTTGGTTATGGCGCTATTCCTCTGCACTTCAGGAGCAGCATGGGACAATGCAAAGAAATACATTGAAGCAGGAAACCTGGGCGGAAAAGGCGGAGACACACACAAGGCAGCAGTAGTCGGAGACACTGTTGGAGACCCTGCAAAAGACAGTGCTGGGCCGGCAATTAATGCGCTTATCAAGGTAATGAACACGGTAAGCATAGTAATTGCAGCGGCAGTGTTGCTGTACAGCCTTAACCTGATTTAGGCTTTCGTTTTCTTTTTTTATTTTTATTTCTTATTTTTATTTGACATATAACTCATTTTTGGTGACATAGGTTTATAATTAGCTTTTGAATACTTCTTGACATGGCAGAAGATTTAACAGTTTTAATAATTGGTTCTGGCGCAAGAGAACACACAATCTCAAGGGCTTATGAAAACAGCCCTCAAGTCCGTAAAATCATAGTTGCTCCTGGAAATGATTTTATAGGCTACAAAAGACAAAAAGAAGTGATAACAGATAAATCCTGCAGTTTAAAGAATCCTAATTCGATACTTGAAATCGCAAAAAAATACAAGCCTGACATTGTGGATGTTGCGCAGGATGACGCCCTAGCAGCCGGAACTGTTGACTTACTGACACAAAATGGTTTTAGGGCTTTTGGCCCCACAAAACATGCATCCATGGTAGAGTGGGATAAACAATGGTCTAGAAACTTTATGGAAAGACATGGGATACCTACTCCGCAATTCAGATGTTTTAATTCAGAAGAACAAGCAAAAACTTATGTGAAAGGGCTGTACGAGCAAGAACCTTCCAAGCTGCTTTATGTAAAGGCAACAGGTTTGTGCGCTGGAAAAGGAGCACTCAAGTCAAAAAGCCTTGAAGAGGCTGTTACAAACATTGAAAAAATGAAATTGTTTGGGGACGCAGGCAAAACATTTTTGGTTGAAGAAGGCTTGATTGGCGAGGAGTTCTCCTGCTATGCAATAAGCGACGGAAATAATTATAAAATCCTCAAGTCTGCACAGGACAACAAAACAGTTTTTAATTTTGACGATGGGGACCAGACAGGCGGAATGGGCGCAGTCTCGCCTGCACAAGTTACTGCCCCAATCTCCAAGGAGATTGAAGAACAGCTAATTGCCAAAGCAATAAATGGGATGAATAGAGAAAGAATCCCTTTTGTCGGAGTGCTTTATGTCGGAGGGATTGCAGTAAACGGAAAACCAATGAACATTGAATACAATGCCAGATGGGGGGACCCTGAATGCCAGGTTGTGCTGCCTTCCATTAAAACAGATTACGCAGAGATTGTTTTGTCCTGCCTGGAAGGAAGACTTGACAGAACCGAGATTGAACAGGATAACAAGACAAGGGTCTGCGTTGTCGGAGCGTCTCGTGGTTATCCAAATGATTACAAGGCTGTAAAAGGGAAAAGGATTTACGGGCTTGAAAAAGCAATGACAATGAAAGGAGTCACTGTCTTTGGGGCTGGGATTGATGTCAGGGACGGAAAATTCTATGCAAACGGGGGCAGACTTTATGGCATTGTTGGAGAGGGCGATGATATTTTAGAAGCAAGACCCAATGCATATTCAGCAATGGCACATACTTTTATTGAAGGAAACAATCTGCACTACAGGACCGATATTGGCTGGAGAGATGTTGAACGATTCTTAAGAAAACTTTGAATATAATCTATTTACTCCAAAGCAAGGTGCTGCTCTTTACGCAGCGTGACTATGTGAACGCCTGCTTTCTTTGCCTTGCGCTTCAGCTCTGCGTCCTGAGTTGCGATAAGCGCGTGCTCTTTCAGCGCGAGATTGATAACTGTATCATCGACTGTCTTTGCCTTTGGGATGTCAACAACAATCACATTCCGCTGTTCCATCAGGTCAATCGCAGCGATTCCCATCTTTTTTGTGCGGAGCTCTTCAATACAGACAAAAGGAATCATAGTCCTGAACTCTTCGTCAAAGATTCTGTTGAATTCTGAGAAAATGTCCACCTTGAACTGAAACGGTATCAGGCAAAAATTTGTGTCCAAAATAACCTTTAACATAAGTTTTAATAAAATCGAATACTTTAAAAAATGTACTATTTTGGGCAGACAGCAACCATTATATATCCGGACTGCCTTCAAATATATTGGGCAAGTGTTTACATTGTTCTTTGCAATGATTACTGGGGTGACATAGAGAGGGGTGGAACCTGAGTGAAACAACTGTTCCGGATTAGACTGATTTTATTGTTCGTAATTCTTGTATTAGTTATAGGCTCCTCCCTGGCTATCACATCAGTCTCAAGCAAAAAGATGTGCAGAGATAATCCAAGCTCTAGTGGTAGTTGCACATCAAGCGATGGTTTTTATGATGCTACAGACAAAGTTTGGTTCTACTGGAAAGAGTACGGAGTAACACATAACGGCTGCATACATATGCACCATACGCACACAGAAACACAGCCAGACGGAGATACATATACTGGCGAAACCCACAGTTTCAGTGAATGCGATGGTAATTGGGACTATTATTCATGGGAATGGTCGTGGTGGGGAACAAACGGCCCTGAAGATGATGCATGGCGCCCAGGTTCGTATAACGTAGAATACTTAGCTGAAGACAAAAAGGATAATACCCACAAACATTTTTATTTTGATTTCACAATAAAAGGACTTACGATAAGCAATGCTGCCACCTGCAAGTCTGTCGGGGAGAATTACTGCAATGAAAACAGCGGACATTACAAAGTTACAGACACTGTTTACAATTTCTACAGGGCATGGTGGGTGTTCCATGATGAAAACGCTGATCTTACAGTGAGTTACCATATCCACACACCATGGGGCGAAACGTGGTATTATGATGACAAGAATTATTACGTAGGCGGTGACTATGAATATTTCTGGAATTGGAAAAGCTTTAGCCCGCCGGGCGGAAAGTGGACTCCAGGGAATTACAGGGTAGACTACGAAGTGACTGATAACAGGATAAGCTATGACCAGACATTCAAAATCCCTTTCACAATTGACGAGCCTGACTGTTCGTATCTTGCGGGATGCAGCAGCGGTGTCTTGAAAACAAACTGCAGATATGATTCAGGCGCAGGAGACTGCATGTGCGACAGCTACACACAACCGGATAACGGGTGGTACTGCAAAAATAACGGGGCAATGGAAAAACGGAATTACACAGGAACATGTTCTGGAAGCAGCTGGAACTATAATATACTGAACAGTGTTGACTGCGGAACATACAACACCGCAGGCTCAGGGACATACTGCAACAGCAATGAACTCCGCACAAAAACCTGGAGCTGGGCTTACAAGTGCTCAAACGGGGACAACCAGAAACCAGAAGCTGTGTGCGCATTTGATAAGTCCATATCCTCTGAAACAGATACGCTGAGCCAGAACTGCGATGCAGGATATGACGGCAGTTACTGCAATGCCGCAGGGAATATCGAGCAGAGAGACTACAAATGCTTTGGCGCAACAAGCGCAGGCATGCCAGCCGAGACAGATTCGTACAGTCCCCCTGCTGACTTTGTTGAAAAAGATAAAAGGCGGATAGACAAAGGAAGGGGTATAGTTGAAGAATTCTCAGCCACAATAATCCACTCAACTTCTGCGGCAGAATCACTGCCGTACTGCGGCTACGACACAGCATCAACAACAGCCTGTGTGATTGGATGCACATATCTCAGCGGCACAGCAGTATGCAAAGGAGTTGACCTAAAAAGCACATTCACTGCTCCAAGCGCCATGATTGGAGACAAAATTAACATTACTGTCAATTACACATCAAAGTCTTATTCAGGAAACACGAAATTCGCAGTTGATTTAACAGGCTTAACAGATTCAGAACAGGCGTTTACAACAGCTGTAATCGCAAATGCGGACAGCTCTGTTGTCCTGCAGTATACAATACCATACACTGCAGATGCGCTGCCAGACATGCAGTACAGAGTACGTGTTTATGACGCAGCAGGAAACCTTCTGAGCACGTTAAGCAGCGGAAAAATATCAATCGAGGGTTTTGTTGACATAACAAAAGTCAGCACTGCAGACGAGTATACAACAGGCTCCTCTGCCAAAGTGAGTCTTGATTATGTTTCGTACGGAATAGACAAAGATGTCAAATTCAAACTGGACATAGGCACATGCAAAACAATGGACTACGCCAGCTGCAATGCACGCGAACAGAACTACCAGGTATGCAGGAGCGAGGAAGTGTGCATGTCCGAACCAATATTCTCAATAATGGCAACCAAAGAGAAAGTTCCGATACGAGAACCTGAACCTATTATATACAAGCCGATAATCACTCTTCCCGTTCATAAATGCAAGTTCGAAACAAGATGCTATGGGGATATTGTAAAACTTGATAATAAATGTTATACATGCACTGATTTTGCAAAAGAGGTTTCGTATGAACTCGCGCTGGATGTTGACAAGGGCGCAAACAGCTTTGAGCTGGACATGCCGCTGCCTTCAAACATGAGCGAAGGAAGCTATGCGGTGCTTGTGCAGGTGTTCAATGACAAAGACAAACTGTTCGACTCCATGACGTCAAGTCCGTTCATCACGTCAAAGATTTTCCCAACAACAGGAGCGATAGGGTTCTATCCCACTGCAGGAGACGGCGATTCCTCTGGCAAAACAGGAGGAGCGCTGAAGACGATTGCAATCGGAATAGCTGTCACAGCGGCAATCGCCTCAATCGCAGCATTTTCAATATCTGTTGTCAAATCAAGCAGAGGCGGAACTGATTACCTCAGCGAGCTGAACAAATCAATAGGCAAAACAACAGATGTTTTCTCAAAAGTAGTCAAAGACAGAAGCGAGGACATGAAAGAAAAAACAGGGCCTGTGTTCACTCCGATTACGCCTCCAAAAATTGGGGCTCCACGAAGCGATTACTCGGGAGTGCAGCAGCCGATGGGGGACTATGCAGGCACAGTAACAGCGCCTGGACAGTATGATGACAGCAAATACAAGGGGCACGGAAGCCCGCCAGCAATACCACCTTACACAAGCCTGCCAGGATATCACAGGCCAGGCATGAGCCAGGATGACCCTGCGCCAGGAACCAACCCGCTGCCTGATGATGGCGGAGATAATAATGATGCCGGATATTATGGTGGAACTCCCCTTCCAAATTCATTTTGGGAGCCCTCTGAAGAAACAGATGCAGACGCATTTTTCAATGAAAATGGCTATTCAGGCGTTACCGGTTTCATAGCTCATCTTAAGGATTGGCTTGAAGAGCCGTTACACGCAATAGAAGGTGCCCCAGGCAGTCTTGGTTGGCAAGTTAAATTTGCCTTGGATACAATAGTTGGTTTCTTAGATGGAGCAGCCCAAATGATTGATGGCTTGATATATCTTGCCAAATCTTTGTTTACTGACCCTGTCGGAACTATATCCGCTTTGTTTGGCGCAATATGGGACGCAGCAACCCATCCGGTAGAAACAATCAATGGAGTAATCAATTATTTCAAGGAAGAAGTTGATGACGGCCATCCTGGACGCGCTGTTGGAAAAGCCATATTTGAAATAGCCGCTTTTGTTGTCACTCCTGCTAAAATTGCAGAAGCAACTGGTTTGGGCGGGAAACTTTCAAAAATGTCCGGCCTTTTGAGAGCAGGCGCATTACTATCTAAAGCTACAAAACTTGCAACGTATTACTCTAAAATTCTGAATATAGCCAAAAGCGAGCTTTTGAATATGTTTAACCAGCTTGAAAAGATGGATTATGCACTGGCTGCAAGACTTGAAAAGCTGGTTAGGATAAAGGGTTCAGAAAACTGGGTAAGCGAGATGTACACTTCCAAACTCAATCCCCGAAATTTGAACGGAATAATAGGGGAGATTGATAATGTTGAGTTTTGGCAAGCCGCCAAATTTACAGTAACTAAAGTTTCGTATATGGCAAATGTTGTGATACCTGATAAATATCTGTCACGATTTAAACCAGGTCAATTTATATCGAAAAACACCGTTCAGATGCAGATAGACGCATTCGTTACAAAAGGCGGAGTAAAATACATAGTTGAGAAAAAAGCGTGGACCAACTTAGAATTCAAAACACTTGACAGTCTCAAAGATTTTGAAAGACAGATAATTAAATACAAATATAGGGCTGTAACAGATAAAGCAAAAGCTATAATAAATATAGATAAATCCTTGTTAATGAAGGATTACAGCGCATTAAGCCAAGAAATGCGCGAACAGATTGGCAGAATCAAAACACTGTTAGAGAACGAATACACAGCACAGATTATAGAAGGCAAATGGGTTTTTGTTTCCAAATGAAGCCAGGGAGCGATAAAGTATGTCAGAAAAAAAATCATATGTGGCATTCCATGTAAAAACTGGGATTGAAGAAAAACAAATGGCGGACTTAGCCAGTGCTTCGAAGAAATACGCCCTAAACAAAATTTACTTTCTTGCATCAACAAAATCAGGTTACGAAACTATTGATCCTAAAAAAGCCGCTGCGCTAATAAAAGAAGGCAAGAGTGCTGAACTTTCGTTTGTTATGAAATTTAAAGGCCCTAAATTCACACCGGAACTTTCGGTTTCGTTTGAACCTGACAAAAAAGGATGTCTGTTGTGTGTTTCTACAATTGAAGACAATCTTACCCGATATTTTGATAACAGTTCTATTGAAAAAGACTCTGGTGTCCTGAACCAAAAAATGTTTTTAGATTTTTGTAAAGACGTATACAACATATTCCACCCACTAATTGGTTTTTCAGGAAGAAATGATTTTGAGGGGGACTCTACAAAAGACTGGTTGTCTAAACTTGAAATCAGGTACCTTTCATCCATAATGTTTTTTGGACATGATTACGTTAAAAAATACGGCAAGGTGCAACTTTTGAAGACCTATGGCGCATGGAAGATTGACGCTTTTAAAGACGGCGGAGTAATGATTGCATTGCAACCCATGATGTCTGCATGGGGGATAGGTTCTAAAGAGAAAGAGTTTGTGAAAGCTTCTTCACATTTGCTTGCACTTTTTAAAATAAAACATGATAAAGAAAATAAATGGCTCTTTTACTGACCCGCGCTGCCTTCGCCGGATTCGCCAACTCCTTCCCCAACTGTCAGGCTGTAAGTCTCGTTTGCAAAGCGTTCGGTGAGATTTGGCTCGGCAACATTCCCGTTTGGAACTCCGCCGCCTGAGCTGGATTCTGCCACAGGCATAGTTGAGTTTTGAACTGTGTTTTGGACAGTATTTCCGCCTATATTATATATCACAAACAGAGCCAGCGCTACGATTACTGTTATCCCGATTACCAAACAGAATACATTGATTTTCATAACCACTACAAAACACTGCAGAAATTTAAGATTATTCTTTTAAGATTCCATAGCCGACAAGTCGCCACTTCTGCCCGATTTGCCTGCTGAAGACAATGCGCTCTCCTGCGTAAATGCACACCGGAAGCTTGAGAACCATCTCGATTGTGTTCCCCTGCGTTTTGGTTATTATCCCGACTGAACGCGAAGTCCAGGCATTAATCATTATCGGCTCGTTTGTCTTCAGGGGTTGGGTTGCAAGCTCTTCCTTTGAGCCGACTACGCGCTCAAGCAGATGAACTTCAAGCTTCATCTTGTGCCATACTTTTGGCATTTTGCCCCGCAGCCCTGCAACGTGCCCGACAAGCGTGTCTGATTTTGCAACGAACGGGTCAAGCTCAGTGCCTAATCCGGATGAGCCGCCCGGAACAAGCTCATTGACTTTTACGTTGCTGATGAATGCGCTTGTGACTTTTGAAAAGATTGGCTGCCACTCAACATTTGCGCCTTTTATTATCTTTCGTCCGGGCAAAATCTCTATCTCATCGCTTACTCTCATTTTTCCCTGCTTGAGTATTCCGCCGAGGACTCCGCCCTTAATCTTTAAGATGTCTGTGCCAGGTTTATTAACGTCAAAGCTTCGCGCGATTAAGAATATAGGGTCAGCATCAAGATTTCTTTTTGGAGTCGGGATAAATTTTTCAATTGCCCAAAGGAGATAATCAATGTTAGCGCCGTACTGTGCGGATATCGGGATGATAGGCGCATTTTCAGCAATAGTCCCCTTCACAAAGTCCTTTATGCATTTGTAGTGGAGCTTTGCCTGTTCAGGCGTTATCAAATCAATCTTATTCTGGACGATAACAATATTTTTGATTCCGCCAATTTCAAGCGCTGTCAAGTGCTCCTTTGTCTGCGGCTGCGGGCAGGGCTCGTTTGCAGCGATTACAAGAATTGCCCCGTCCATTGTTGCCGCCCCTGTGAGCATTGTCGCCATCAGGGTCTCGTGCCCAGGCGAATCAACAAAAGAAATCCTTCGCACCGGAACCGTGTCCTCAAAATGCTTCACACATTTTTTTGCAGTTGTAAAACATTCCGGCTCGCTGCATTTAGGACATCTGCGGACTGTGAAATCAGCATAACCCAAACGTATTGTCAAGCCGCGCTTTATTTCCTCGGAATGCTCCTGGGTCCATTTGCCTGTCAGCTCGTGAACAAGAGTTGTTTTTCCGTGAGCAACATGCCCGATTGTTCCAATGTTAACTTCTGCGATGTATTCTGTTTCCGGAATTTTCGGAGATTCAATCTTTTTTGCTTCAATAGGTGGCTGAGCTTGTGTTTCGGATTTTGCAATCTTGGGAGCTTTAGTTTTACGTGGCTTTTTTTCAGTAGCCTGCTCTACCTGTTTTGTTTCTTCAGTTTTTTCTTCAGGCTTCTTTTTAACCACTCTACTTAACCTCGTTTTCTGTTTCGGACAGCACAAGGCTGTCATGTATCCGCGCCATTACGCTTTTGCCTCTTCTTTTCCAAGCGCAGCTGCAAGTGATTTTTCCCCATGATACTTTACAACCTTGCAGTTAATCTGGGCTATCTCCTCAGAAATCTGGTTTCCGCGCAGGGACTTTCTCTTTTTGTCCCCTCTGTCTTTTGGATGGAAACCTGGGCCGCTTGATATAAGAACCTTTATCCTCTTGGTGCCCATTATGTCCTTTCGCATTGGGAAACCTTCCTTGTCGCTTCCGCCTGTAATCTGTAACTCAAATCCTGCAGCGTTTACTATCTCGCCGCGGAAATTGTTCCCAATCTTAAGCCCTATAAGCTTGTCTGCGTCAGGGGATTTTACTTCTACCTGATATGCTTTCTTAGCTTTAGGGTCAGAAATAACTAGTCTAAAATCTGCCATTACATTCACACTCCCGGGCATCAAACTTTAAGAGTTTTCAGCCAGTCATTGTTTTCAGCACAGCGAATCAATATTCGCTTGCGTCAAGAACCAAATGGTTCTTAACGAATTAACAGAATAATGGTTTTTAAAGGTTACTCTTCTTCTTTGTCTTCGTGCTTTTCTATTATTTCCTTGAACTCCCGAAGAGTCTGGATTTCATCAGCAGAGAGCTCAGCTGCAAACTCTGATTCTATTATTTCAATGTTTGAGCGCGGAACAAAAACGTAGAGCGTTTCATCCTCCTTGATTGTGCGCCCGATTGTAGGCCCCTGGATGGAAACAGCAATTTTCTGCCCTGCTTTTGCTTCACTTATGTTTTCGCCTTCAGACTGAAGCTGGTGGATTTCCCCGATTTCCTTGCCGTTTGTTTTTATGAGCCTGACTTTTGTCCGGATGCGTCCGGCAAGAACCTCGACTCCGACAACAGCAGGATTGCACTGGCGGAAAACAAAGCCCTTTAGCAGCTTTATTTTTGCGGGCCAGATGAGCTTTGCAAGCGCCTGGCTTCGCCTTTCTGTTTCCTGCTGGTATTTCCACTGCAGGTAATCCTCATATATTGAGTATACTATGTTGGAAGAAAATATCTTTACATTGTGCTCTTTTGCATACTGCTCGACATCTTTTGGAATTTTGACATTGAATGTGAAAATAACACCAATCAGCGGATTATTCTCGGCAATGCGCTTTGCTTCGATAACATCTGTCTTTGTCAAATCCCCGATTGCTGCCTTGCGTATGGGAACATTGATTTTTTTCATGAGTCCTGTGAGAGCCTCAATTGCGCCGATAGAGTCTGCCCTGATTATTGCGCCTTCTTCGTCAGAGGCTTTGAGGAGCGTCTTGATTTCTTTCTGAAGCTCTTTTTTTGCCTGCTCTTCCTCTGCCTTTGACTGGACTTCCCAGACCGGCATTCCGGCTACTGCATTGTCAAGCCCGGGCGCGCTTATTTTTATTCCAGCCGCCGCAGTAACTGACTTTACATTCAGGAACTGCCCTTTCTCGCGAAGCTCTTTCATTGGCGAAGGCTTAAGCAGAGCCCTGACTTTTGTGACAATGGGCTCGTTCAAGCCAGGCATCACGATTGTGTCGCCGACATCAAGAGTCCCTGCATAGAGTATTACATCAATCGTTTTTCCAAGCCCTTTTTCATCCTTTATTTCTATGATACTTCCCCGCGCTGGGCCGCTCACTTCAATCTTCAGCTGGTTTTCAAGATATTTCTGCGCAAGCCCGGTAAGAACCATCAGCAGCTCTGGAATCCCCTCCTTGGTTAATCCTGAGCAGGGAATTATTGCAACCTGCTTTGTGTAGTCATTGACGCGGTCAAACCGTTCGGAGTTTACCCCGTAATCTGAAAGCGCGATTACAAGCTTGTACAACTGGTTGTCAAGCTCCTCCTTGACATGCTCAGGCTGCTCTGCAAAACTTTTCATGAAAGGCTGTTCCTCGTGTTTTTGCCAGCCGTCTATCAAATCAATCTTGTTCGCGGCAACAACGAATGGAACCTTGAACTGCTTGAGAACCTCAAGAGCCTCGCGTGTCTGCGCTTTGAACCCTTCGTTGATGTCAACAACAAGAACTGCAATGTCAGAGATTGAACCGCCTCGCTTGCGAAGGTTTGAGAATGCTTCGTGGCCAGGAGTGTCAATCATCAGGAAACCAGGGATTGTGAGTTTGATATTCAGCTTGTCAATCAGGCCGAAAGTCGCCTTTTTTATCGCATCAATAGGGACTTCAGTGGCGCCTATGTGCTGTGTGATGGCTCCAGCTTCCCTTTTGGCAACAGCAGTGCCCCTAAGCTTGTCTAATATCGTTGTTTTCCCGTGGTCAATGTGCCCGACCACCGATATTATGGGCTGTCGTATTGCCATGTACAGAACAAAATTAGCATAATTTAAATTCTTATCTGAACGGTTCGTGTTTAGACAGCGCAAGGCTGTCATGCAGCCGTAAGATAATGACAAGTCTGTATAGCAAGCTTTAAAAAAGAGTGAATTCCATTAAAGATTGTCAGGTGTTTGTATGGCAAATGAATGCGAAAACTCAGAAATCATGGATGAAGATGATGCTGAAATGCAGGCAGATAATTCTGTATGGGAAACACTCACTCCTGAGCAGAAAAAATACTTCAAGAAGCTCAGCGAAAAGTCTCCTGACAATATGAAATACATTGGCTAAAAATAAAATAGAAAAAATTCTACTGGATTACTCTTTTATCCTTCAGAGCCTTCATTATCTTTGCAACCTGCTCGTCCGGAGGCACGTCAACGCTGTTGCACGGAATGTCTATCCGCACTCCCTTCTTTCCGTAATAATCTATAAGCGGTGCTGTGCTTTTTTCGTAAACTTTCAGGCGCTCCTTGATGGACTCTGGCTTGTCATCAGAGCGCTGGTAAAGCTCTCCGCCGCATTTGTCGCAAATCCCCTCAACTTTTGTCTTGAGGTAAAGCGTGTTGTAGATTGCGCTGCATTTGCTGCACTGCCTTCTGGATGATAATCTTGCTATGATGACTCTTTCAGGCACGACAAGATTGATTACAGCATCGAGCTTTGCGAATTTTTCAAGCGATTCTGCCTGCTCGATTGTGCGCGGAAACCCGTCGAGAATAAATCCCTTTTTTGCATCAGACTCGGCCAGGCGCTTCTGCAAAACAGCCATAACTATTTTGTCAGGCACCAAGCCTCCGCTGTCCTGGCCCTTTCGTATCTCGGGCCCGAGTTTTGGGTCATCGCGGTTTGCCCGTAACAATTCTCCTGTAGAAACTGCAGGCACTTCAAGCTTTGGAGCCATGCGGGTTGCATAGGTTCCTTTTCCTGAGCCTGGCGGTCCAAGCATTGCCAACTTAACCATATATTCACCCTTTTACCCATTTGGTGTTACGTGGCAGCCTGCCTAACTTCGTGTTCTTCTCGCATTTTGAAGAACAGTAGTAGAATATCCTGCCATCATTCTTGACATACATGAGCCCTTCATGTTCTGTCATGTTTTTTTTGCAAAATGAACATTGCGGCATTTAGAACACCCCTTATCTCCTTCCGCCGCGTCCACCAAGTGGAGCAGCTTCCATTTCAGTATCTCTGAGCATCAAGATGTCGCCTAATCGTACAGGGCCCTTGACATTTCGCCTGAGGACTTTTCCTGCATCGCGTCCTGCAAGAACCTTGCATCGCACCTGGATAACTTCCCCGCGTACGCCAGTGCGCGCGACTTCCTCAACGACTTTTGCCGGAGCTGCATCTTTGTACATCTCCATTCGCTCGTCTTCTTTGAGCTCTTCGATTACCTCTTCCCTTCGTCTGCGTGGGCCACCGCGTCGATCATCCTGTCTTCGATCGTTGCTGCGGACTGCGCCCCTGCCCTTTGTTTTTCCAACCATTCAAATCACTTCTTCAAAAGGTCCTTAAGCTGGTTCTTTGCATTGCCTTCATCAAGAACTGCAATTGCCGAGGTAGGCACGTCAAGCCCTGCTGCGTTTCCAAGCTCCTGTTTTGTCTTTATCTTTATGAAGTGTATCTTTTTTTCGCTGCATAACGGGCCAATGTGCATTGCTATTTCCGGCGGGCTGATATCCCCTGCAACCAGAACAAGCTTTGCCTGTCCGCGTTCAACTGCTTTTGTAGCCTCGTTCATTCCTTTCCTTAATTTTCCAGAATTTCGTGCTACTTCTACAACTTCAAGTGCTTTGTCTGCCTTGTCTTCCGGCAACTCGAAAGTATTAGTCATTTTCATTCCCTCCATCAAACAGCCCTTTTGTTCGCCTTCGCTCACAAAGCGCTGGCGGAAAGCTGCTTTCATTTTTCATTTGGTAACGTTTTCAAGAATTAAGGGGTTTTTAAAGGTTTTCTATTTTATGATACCTTTTTGCTTTAAGTAATTCCTAACAGTCCAGAAAATGTCCTTTGCGCGGTGCTCAATAGTGTCCTGCTCCACATCTTGGATATGATATCCTATATTTTTGTATATCAAACGCAGCCTGTTCGCCAGTTCAAGGGCTTCCTCAAAAGTTTCCTGACGTATCTCAGTCTGCCTGTATATTTCGCGACTCAGCTCCATAAAAAAGACAATAGGCGCATAATTGGATTTTTTTGAGTCATTGATGACAAGTTCTGCAAGCGTTGAGTCATCGCTATACGCCATTGTGTCTATCATTGTCCTGTCAAGAAAAGCTATTACACCCTGGGGGATTTCCTGTTCTTTCTTTTTCTGTTGTTCAGCTACTTTGTACTGGAACTCCACAAGCTTTGTGGGTTTTTTGATGCCCTGTTTCTGGTATTCTTCTATCAATTCAGTAGCACATTCAGTTACAAAATAATATCTTTCAGGCCACCCTTCGCACCGTTTTTTAAGCGCTTCTACAACAGATGTTTTTCCGCTGCCAGGCCCGCCAGTTATGATGAATCTCATTTTATCACCTCCTGCTTTAACAATCACGCCCTTTTGTCGAGCTGATGACAGGGCCAATAATATCTTTTTCAGTTATGTATCCATTCAAATTTTTTAAATAATTTTTGATGTATTCTGAAATTTTATTATTAAGATTGGATTGTGTGTTATGCTTGTCGCATAAGCGCAAAATGAGCCATCCTTTGAGATATTTGTCCCCAGGTTTGTCGAGATATTCATTTTCTATTAAAAGATACTTCATGAGGTCCAATTCCTGTTCTAGCTTAGACCCTTCTAATTTTGTAAACCTTTGAGTAAAAGTTTCGCGTATCCTTTTGTCCAACTCTTTTAAATTTATGTTAAACGTAATATCATATCTGTTGCAGAAAGGCATATCCCTATACCGATATATAGAAGGATGTTCATCCCAATCCCCCAACTCGTGCCATACTTCTATGGTCTTGAATTTTTGTTGTCCACATAAGTCGCAATATTTTATAGGAGGTCTGTCCTCTTTGACTATGCTGAATCCGGGCTGTTTTATAATCTCGGACGCCTCTATAATTTTGGATAGCTCATCAAATTTTCCTTGAGATTCCAAGCGCGTAAGTTCTTTTTCGAGTTCATAAAATTGTTTTAATCCATCCATCGCCATCGCCTCTAATCATGTTAAGCCCGCAGAAGCACTTAAATTTGTGTTGTCAAGTTGTTGACAACAGTATTTAAAAAGATGCAGCGCCTTAGATATTTCATGGAAACGCAGGAAATTTTGGTGGAATTCGGGTTGACTCCTATTGAATCAAAGGTTTATTTAGCGCTGCTGACAACAGGAATGAGCCAGGCAGGACGGATAGCAAAAGAAGCGCAGCTCAACAGGACAACGACTTACGATGCTCTCAACAGGCTGATTGACAAGGGGCTTGTGAGCTATGGGATAGAAGCTGGAAAAAAAGTTTTCAGAGCTGGAAACCCCAGCAAGTTCAAGGAAATCCTCAAGGAACGAGAACAGGAGATTGATGATGTTCTTCCGCGGTTAAACATGCTGTTCAGCAATGTGGCAACAAAGAAAGCAGTGACTTCGTACTATGGCAAAAAAGGAGTGCAGTCTGTATTCGAGGACATGATACGGCATGCAAAGGAACTTTTTGTAATTGATGCAGGCGCACAGTTCACACAGATATTGCCATTGTATCAACCGCACTTTGTCATGGGGATAGAGAGTAATAAAATAAAGATAAAGCATATTGCACGACGCGGAGTGGATGTAAAACCAACAAAAACAACTGAAGTAAGATATCTTCCAAAGAATGTTCTTACAACAGCAGGCATGACACTTTATGCTGACAGGGTTGCGATAACAATATGGACAGACACGCCTGAAGCTGTGATAATACGCAATAAAGCTGTGTATGAATCCTTTAAGAACTATTTTGACATTTTGTGGAAGAGCGCAAAGCCCTAAGGGAAAACATAGGCTGTGGCACGGCTTGCGCCGATTTTCTGGATTTTGCCATCTTTGACAAGCTCGTTGAGATACTTGCGCGCCTGAGGCAGGGGAACCCCGCCAATCGCTGCTATCTGCTTTAGCTTTACATTCCCGCACCTGCGCATGACTGTGCAGAAATGCGTGTAAAACTCCTCTTTGTCCATGGCTAATATCTGAACGCGTAACTTTTTTAATATTGCGCAATTTAGTGTTAACTATGAAAGTTGTAGTACTGGCAGCCGGGAAAGGAGTCAGAATGCTTCCGTTGACAGCAGACAAACCCAAGGTGCTGATTGAGGTTGCAGGAAAACCGTTCCTTTACTATGTTCTTGAAAATGTACGCAAAGCTGGGCTGAAAGATGTAGGCATTGTTGTGAACTACAAAAAGGAAAAAGTTGCAGAGTTCGCAAAGCATTACAAAGGGCTGAACCTGACCCTGATTGAACAGAAAGACCTGGGCGGGACTGCATGCGCTGTGCTTGCTGCAAAAGAATTTGCCGGCAAAGATGATTTCATTGTTGTAATGGGCGACAATCTTTATTCTGAGGACGACATCAAAGCGCTTGCAAGCAAAAAAGACAAATTCTGCTATATTGCGCCATATGTAAGCGGGCATCCGCAGGATTACGGCGTGCTGGCTCTTAACGGAGACAAGCTTTTGAAGATTGATGAAAAACCAAAAAAACCTGCTTCGAATTTTGTAAACACAGGACTGTATAAATTTACACCTGAAATATTTGATTCAATCGGAAAGATAAAAATCTCTACGCGCGGGGAATACGAGCTGACTGATGCCATGAACCTGCTTGCAAAAGACGGAAAAATGAAAGTTTATGTTCTTAAAGAATATTGGATTGACATGAGCTCAAAAGAAGCACTTGCGCAGGTTGAAGAAGATGTTTTGAGTGTGATTTGATGGAGTTCCAAAGAAAATACAATGAATTGAAAATTAAATCGTATGATATCGCAGTAAGGCTGTCTGATTTGGAGCTTACGCTGGGCTATGATAACGCTTCAATCAACAAAATAAAAAAATTGTTTTCTAAACTCCAGAGCTCGGTAAATTTCGCATTTTATTACAAGCAGCACAGAATGGACAAGGAGTCCAAGCTGCACATGGATTACGCGTTTAAAATTGTTGATTACATATATTCTGCATTTGAGAACATTGAAGCCCCAAAGTCTGAGGTAGAAATCAGGATGGACAAAAAAATTTCAAGATTCAATGAAAAACCCAAGACAAAAGGGTTCAGGCTAAGACTCGGGTGGAAACAGCTGCTTTTGCTTTTTGCAGCGGGAATTGCTTACTGCGCGTTCATGTATTTTTTCTTCATTAAGGGCAAACTATGAGGATACACTGCTTTGTTTCGGGAAAAGTACAGAAAGTGTTTTTCAGGGATTATACTGTCGAGTCTGCGAAAGAAACAAATATTCTGGGGTGGGTCAAGAACCTAAGCGACGGCAGGGTTGAAATCGTTGCAGAAGGAAGCCCTGTAAATCTCATAAAATTTGTCGCTTTAATCAAGAAAGGCCCGAAAGAAGCAAAAGTAGACGAGATTGAAATGGAAGAAGAAGCTGAGACAGGAAAATTCAGAGTGTTTGAACAAAAATAGTTAGCCTTTCTTTTCTATGTTAAGAATGACGCCTTCAGGACCTACGTTTATTATTCTTGTCTTTCCGATTTTGTCCATTTTGTTGAAGGTTTCGTGAATATGGCCGCAGACGCAGACATCAGGCTGCACTTTTTCAATCTGTTTTCGGATTTCTTTTGAGCCCACATGGGCCCACAGCGCATCAAGCTCAGTCTTGAACGGAGGGGTGTGCACCATCATTATCTTGAAGCGGGCATCCTTTATCGGCTTCAAAGCTTTGTCAAGGGCCTCTTTGGTTTCCTCATCAGTTATTTCAAAGAGCCCGATATTTGAGCCGCCGCAGCCAAAGACGCCTATTTCGTTATAAATCATGATTGAGCGGCCGTGCAGATTGTAGACTCCGGGGCTGTACTGCTTTGAAAGAAAATCAATTGCAGCCTCTGTTTCATGGTTACCCGGGATGAGCAGGATTTTTTTCCCTGTTTTTTTGAGGGGACCCACTATGCCTGTCAAATCATTTTCTGCAAAAGTCAAATCCCCGCATAACAGAATCAAATCAACATTTTCCCTTTCGGCTTTTTCAGCGAGCTTAAGCACTCTTTTGTGGTCGCCGTGAATGTCAGATGCAGCAAGTACTCTCATGATATCACATGTGTGTAAATCTGAACCTCAGAATTTCATCCTGCTTTTCGTCAAGCCTGCAGAATCCAAATCGCACGAACTGGATTATGTCTCCGACCTTGAGTTTCCGCGCAGCTTCCTCTGCGATGCCGTATTTGATTTCAGCATCAGGCATCATGACTTCAACATCAATCGCGCCGTCAGGCTTTACCCAGTGGACTATCTTGCTGTCTTTTCCGCGTTCCCTTGAAACAAACTGAGCAATGACTTCCTGTCCGGAGACAATGTGCAGTTTTACATCCCCAAGCTCCATCAAACGGATTGTTTCCTCCGGCTTTCTTCCAATGATGTCGGACTTATTTACCAGGAAATGCTCCTCTTTTTCGAACTCATAGCTTTTGAATCCTGCTTTTTCATTGTCAGGGTGAAGCCTGATTTGGGCAGAATACTTGTCTGGGATTCCGCGCACAGTCATTTCAACTTCATCGTTTACCATAAAATATCGGTTTGCAACAGGCTCGATTACTTTTCGGTTCTCAGCTTCAAGAACGTCCCATTGTATTACAGATTCTGTCTTGGAAAGCCCTGAATGCATAACAAAATTCCAGATTGCCTGGGGCTGGAACCCCCGCTTTCTCAACGCAATAAGAGTCGGCAATCGCGGGTCATCCCATCCAATGAACTGTCCGGATGCTATTCCTTCCCTAATAACTCTTCCGGATGCCGGAACCCCCTCGAGATTAAAGCGTGCAAATTCAACAATAACCGGCGGTTTTACTTTTAATTTTTTCTGTAGCCAGTTCTGAAGCTCTGCGCGGAGCTCGAATTCTTTTCCGCGCACGCGGTGTGTTATCCCTTCAATGCCGTCCATCATTGCGGTTGCAAAATCATAAGTAGGCCAGACTGTGAACTCATCGCCGACACGCGGATGGGTTCCGATGACAGTGCGCATTATTGCGGGGTCGCGCATCACAGCATTTTTGTGATTCATCTTTATCTTTGCGCGCAGCGCATACTCTCCCTGCTTAAATTCATTCTCAAGCATTTGGTTCCACAACCCAAGGTTTTCTTCAGGAGGATTGTCCCTGCACAAGCATGGCTCTTTTTTGTTGCGCATTTCCTTGACCTTATCAGCCGGGCAGTTGCACATGTATGCGTTTCCAGCGTCAATAAGCTCTTCTGCCTTGTCATAAAGCTCTTCTATGTGCGCGGATATATAATCAACATCATCCCATTGTATGCCGAGCCATTCAAAGTCTTCAAGGAACATTGCGTAGTACACTTCCTTTACTTTGTTTGCATTTGTATCCTCAAAGCGGATAAAGAATTTGCCCTGGTTTTCCCGTGCATAGTGATTATTGAGTATGCATGCTTTCGCGTGCCCTATTGTCGGGTATTTGCTTGGCTCAGGCGGGAACATCATCACTACCTTGCCTTTCTTTGCCTTTGGCAGCAAGGGCAGGCTTTGCTCGACTTTCTTTTTTTCAAGGAGTTTTGGCTCTATTTTCTCGAGGGCTGTAATCTGCTCAGCAATGTCCATTGCATTGACCTGCCTGACTTTTTCCTTTATAGTAAGCGCAAGTTTTTTCATATCCTTGCGCGCTTCAGGATGCTCGCCAATTACTTTTGATATCACAGCGCCTTCTACTGCTTTACCATTATGGTCTATGGCGTTTTTCAGAGCCCATTTAAGAACAATGTCTTCCATATCATTTAACAGAAGTCTAAGGTTTTTAAATCTTAAGTTACTATCCTCACTTATGGTATTTGACAGGTTCAGGGGGCTTGGCAACAGGATAATGTTTCCTATTGCAAAGAAGCTGAAATGGATGAATCCTGATATTTTGACATGGATATCCTTCCTGATTTGTATTGGCGTTGGAGTACTGTTCTACATTGATGGGATTGAAATGCTTGTCCTGATTGCAGTTCTTATTGCTTTGGCAGGATTCCTTGATTATCTTGACGGCTCAATCGCAAAAGTAAACAAGAAAGAGACAAAGCGCGGTGACTTCCTTGACCACACCCTGGATAGATTTTCAGATGCAGCCATATTTGGCGGGCTTGCAATCAGCGGGCTTGTAAACATCTATGCAGGATTTGCAGCAGTTATAGCCATACTTCTTGTCAGCTATATGGGAACACAGGCGCATGCCCTGACTGGAAAGCGTGATTATTCAGGAATACTTGGCAGGGCAGACAGGATGATTTTTTTGATTGCTGCAATCATAATTCAATACTTTTTGTCTGCGTATGCGGTGCTCCAACTTTTTGTTTACATCGTTATTATCACAGGGGCAATCACAATAGCACAGCGATTTGTTAAAACGTGGAGACTCCTAAGCTAATGTTTTCAGGATGTTTCTTTTGAAAAAATTCGCGATAAAATGCAGAAGAATGCTCAATCCTATCATAAAACAATAATCATACCACTGCCAGGCTATTGCAATGGCTGAAACAAGCAAAGCCCCGACTGAATAGTCAAGCTGGTCAAAGGGAACCCAGTCGCGTCCGGGCTCAATATTTATCCTGCGCTTGAAGAAACTTTTTACAGTATCCCCTAACAGCGAGCCAAAGCTTACCAAAAAACCAAACAGCAGCGCCTGTTCAAGCGTCCAGAATTTTGTGAAATAATTAAGGTAAACCGCCAGGAATGTGCCGCAGAAGATGCCGATTACGTAGCCTCGGATTGTCTTGTGGCTGCCGAACAAAGGCTTTCCAAACAGTTTCAGGTTGAAATCAACAGGGATGTTTAGGAACTCGAGCATTTTTGTTTTCGCTGCAAAGACAGGGGATGTATTTGCAGCATAAATCGGGGCAATGAAAACAATTAATTTTAGGAGATGTATAAAGAACGTTTCAGGCATTAATCCACCTTTTTGATTGCATCCTGGATTAGTTTTGTGTATTCGCAAAGAATTTCTTTTAACCGGGCAGGGTTCCTTGCCTCGATTGCAAGGTTCACTTCAGGAAGATTCTGGCTTGTGCGTATCAAAACCCATTCTGTATCATTGAGCAAAATCTTGAAGCCATCGACTGCATCAATGCTTTCAGGATATTTCTGCCGCAGATATTCCACTGCCTTGGATTTTCTTTCGTGGGTTCCTGCATCGATGTAAATCTTTTCAGTCGGGTTCTGTTCAATCCCTGTTGCAAGCTCGTTAAAAGTCTTTTCAGTGCGCGACAATATCTCTGCCATGCGCAAGGCAGCCAGGAATCCGTCTGAGAACGGATAGAACTGGTTGAAAAAGAAGTGGGAGGACTGCTCAACTGCGAACAGTGCGTTGTGCTTGATGATGTTTTCCTCAATGAAGCCGTGCCCTATGCGGTTCCAGACAAGCTTTCCGCCCAGCTCGTTCGTTACTTTTGCAACTGAGCTCGGGCAGTCAACTGTTGCGATTATTGTTCCGCGAGTTTTTTTGAGTATGTCCGAGATGAACATCACGCCAGGAACTGATGCGGGGTGCTCTGTCCCCAGATTGTCAATGAAGACCCCCCTGTCTGAGTCTCCGTCAAATGCAATTCCGAAATCCGCTTTTTCTTCGACAACCCTTCTCTTAAGCTCGTTCAGGTTTTCACCCTTGGGTTCAGGGCGCAGTCCCCCAAAATCACCCTTGATTTCCTTGTTGATTGGTATGCATGTTACGCCCATAGTTTCGAAGACATGCGGCACGATTGTTGAAGCAGAGCCGTTGAAACACTCGGCAACAATCTTGATTGGCTTCTCAATGTTTATTTTCTCAGAGAGATAGTCCTCATAATCAATAAGCCCGTAATCCACATCAACCTGCTGCCCTGCTGTAGCCTGCTTGAAATTGTTGTTCCTTATTATCTCCTTGAGCTTCTGCAGTTCATCAACATATGAAGAGCCGTCCTTGCGGAAAAACTTCATGCCGTTGTACTCTGCAGGGTTGTGGCTTGCTGTGATGTAAACCCCGGGCAGCCTGTTCTTGAAACTGTTAAAATAAGCAACAGGATTAGGCAGCATGCCTACTGAAAGCGCATCTGTGCCTGTGGAATTAAGCCCTTTTACAAAACTTTCAAAAACTTTTGGAGAATGGGCCCTGGTGTCATAGCCAACAATAAATTCATCAACATCCCCATTGAGAGTTCCGGCTGCTTTGCCTATCAGTTCTGCTTTTTCGTCAGTAAGTTCAGTCCCGTAAACTCCGCGGATGTCATATGCTTTAAAGATTTTATCCATGATTATGAGATGGATGCGCTATTAACGTAGCCTAAATAATCTTTTACGAATTTAAATCCTTTTTCCTTGGAAATGCACTTTAATATAGTGAACGAACCTGAGCCGTACTGGGCTGCTTTTTTCGGGCGATTATAGACATATTCCGGAAGGCCTATTTCTTTTGCAATTTTACGGAGAACTATCTTTTTTTGTGTTGGGGATATCTTTTCTTGGGGATGGATGCTCAGTGCGGTGTTAACAACTTTTTTGTCCATAAACGGAAGCGCAGGTTTTAATCCAAAGTGTCTGCAGACTGCGCTGTCGCGCTTGATATCCTTCCTTACCTGTACAAGCCTGTGCAGACATTCGCTATGGACTGCTTTGTAGCCTTTTTCCATGGCTTTTGCATGGCTTCCATAACCGCAAAGAAATTCGTCGCTGCCAAGCCCGCTGAACAGCATTCTGTTTCCATCCTTAGCTGCCGCTTCTGCGGCAAGAATCATCGGTATCGCAACACTAATCTGGACAGGGTCTGTTGTTTTTGTAATTTTAACTGCCTGTTCTACCAATTTTTCAGGATTGCCTGTAAAATGGAGCGTCTTGTGTTTTAGCCTGAGCTGTTTGCTGAGCTTCTTTGCGATTGCTGTGTCCGGGCCCCCAAAATCAGAAGTATACGCTGTGAACGTGATTCTTAAATCCTTCAGAATTTTTGCGATAACTGATGAATCCAGCCCGCCAGAAAGAAGCAAGGCTATCTTTCCTTTTGCCAATTTTTTAACTGCTGCCACAAGCGCCTGTTTGAGTTTCTCTTTTTTGCCCATCAACCTTTTAACCTGTGCCGTGTTTAATAATCTGATGGATACGTGGGCGATTGATACGCTTTTGCGGGCAGTGTACGATGAAAACTTCGCAAAGCTGAAGGACTTTATTGTTGTCATACGGCACAGAGGGGCTGAGAATGACAGGAAAGAGATTGACGGGGAGAGAATAACAAAAGTTCAAAAAGACGGATTTTTTTATTTAAACCGGCATGAAGAGAAAATTTTCATACCAGCCCACAGAATTTTGGAGTTGAAACGCAAATGACCACGACAATAATCGGTGCAGGACCTGTAGGATGTTTTCTTGGCAAGAGGCTTTCAAAGAAAGGAGTTCCAGTCACTATTGTTGAAGAGCATGAACGCGCAGGAGAGCCCCTGCAATGCAGCGGGCTGGTATCCGGAAATATCCTGGATATTGTCGGCATTCCGGAACACCTGATAGTCAATCACATTAATACAGCAAAATTCTTTTTTGGAGACAAGAAAATTGAGTTCAAAGGAAAAGCGCTTGTCATTGACAGGGCTGGATTTGACGAACATATGTACGAGCAGGCAGAACAATCCGGCGTAAAATTCCATTTTAACGAGCAGTATGTTGATTACAGCTATTCAAACAACAGAATAATGGCAAACACGAACCTGAGAAAGATAGATTCTGATTTTTTGGTGGGCGCAGACGGGCCTGGCTCGCAGGTTGGGAAGCAGATTGGGGTGCGGAACGAGGTCCTGCCTGGGCTGCAGGTAAGGGCAAAAGGGGAGTTTGAACCAGGCTCAGTTGAACTGCATTTTGGGGAATATGCCCCGGAATTTTTTGCATGGGTTGTGCCAGAAAGCGATAAAGTGGCGCGCATAGGGCTGGCAACACGAAGGGACATAACTGAAATGCTTAAGAAATTCCTTAAGGACAGAGGAATCAAGACATTCATTGACAAGCAGGCCGGGTTGATACCAATCGGCTATCACGAGGACTTTGTTGCAGACAGAGTGGCGCTGGTGGGAGACGCAGCATCGCAGACAAAAGCAACAACAGGCGGAGGGCTGACAACAGGGCTTGCTTCTGCAAAGCTGCTCAGCCGTGCGCTGCTAAGGGGATTTGAAGCGAATGATTTCAGCATGGAGTTCCTTGAAACACATTATGTTGATGCCTGGAAAAAAGGCATAGGCAGCGAACTCAGGAAAGCGTATGCAATACGAAAAGTCATGGACACATTCACTGCGAAAGATTATGGCGCCTTTTTTGATGTGCTGAAAAATGAGAATTTCAAACACAAGCTGGAAGAAAATGCTGATATGGAGATGTATTCCAACTTTTTGAAAAAGTCAATTATGACGCCTGCCGCTCTCATGTTTGGAATAAAACTTTTTTTTAAGCACCCGGAACTGCTCAAGTATCTGGCTACCCTTTTGTGAAGCTGACTTTGTCGCCAGCCTTTAGGTTCATTTTCAGGTTTGTAGTTTCAAAAACATATTTTGCAGGTTTTGGAGAAGCATAAAAATGGCAAGGCTTTGTTTTTTTAGAATTGATAACAATATTCCTTGAGCTTATCCATGCGACAAACAAGGGGACACAAAAAAAGGTGTGGATTGCGGTTTCAGCGATGCCTTCGCGCCCAGCAACAAGCACCACAGCCCCGGTTTTTTTGAACATCATCCCGATTCCCCGCTTTAGGGGGGTGTCAAGATAACTGACAGAAGACGCGATTACTTTATTTCCCTTTCTTAGCTTTACCTTCATTTTTGTCAAACACCATTGATGCATACGCCACAAAATTTTTAGAGTCCCCTGTGATTTCGGCAGAAGTGTAATATTTTAACAGGCGCACGGACTTGCTTTTCATTGAGCGGGCATAAATGATTGCTGCAGTGATTGGCGCGTAGCCGCAGATGGTTGCATTGTTCTGTACAACGTGCTTGAGCAAATCAATCTCCCTGAACTTTTCAATGAAACCGATTGCTTTCTTGTCAAGCGCCTCGACTTTTTTGATTTGGTTTGCCTTGTATGGGGTGTACATGAAAGATTCCCCGTAATGCGTGAAATCCGAGGATGCAATCACCAGAACCTTCCGCTTAAGCTCATAAGCGGCATTAAGGATTCCGCTGACTATGTCATTCGCCTCCTCGAGAACTTTTATTCCCTTCATGCATATCGGGACAATCTTGAAGTCTTTGAAGAGATACTGCAGGAACGGAAGATGAACCTCGATTGCATGCTCGCTGCGGTGCGCTATCTCATCAGGGCTTGCTTTTTTGGAATAAGCCAGCATTTTGTTTACAAATTCAGAATCTACAGGAACCTCTCCAAGCGGGGTTTTCCATTTTCCATCGGGATAGACTGAAACTGACGGACCCATTCCTGTATGGCTCGGGCACAAAAGAACAATTGTATCAGGCTTTCCAGATTCTGCAATCGCCTTGTAAGCATGAGCTGCGCACTGCCCGGAATAAACATAGCCTGCATGCGGAATAACTGCTGCGATGATTGGGCTTGCCTGCCTGCCAGGCATTGATTTCGGGCCAAGCTTGCCCTTGAAGCATATTTCAATCTGAGCCCTGAGCTTCTGGGGGTTTGCCTCATAGAACTGTCCTGCAAATGCTGGCTCGCGTATCATACTTAAAACAAGAAAGAGGGTATTTATAATGTTTTTATTTTGTAATCCTTCGTATCTCTCTTGTATTCAGGATCCAACTCAGCAATAGACAGTTTTGTTAAATCCAGTTCATCTCCGACAAGTTCAGTCTTTAGTTTGTATGATTTTGGCATTATGAACTAAAAGTCATCAAGAGGGATGTCCAGTTCGGATGTTTTCTGGATTTTTCCCTTGTTGCGCATATACTCCCTTGCAAGTACGTAGAATATCAAGCCAAGAGATTTGTTTCCCTTGTTATTGCACGGGATAATAAGCTCCAAATCCTTTGTTATATTGTTTGTGTCGCAAAGCCCGATAACAGGGATGTTTGCCTTTAATGCGTCCTGCACAAGCTGCCTGTCAAGCCAAGGGTCAGAAACAACAACTATCCCAGGCTCCATAAAGTTTTCAAATGCCGGGTTTGTCAGTGAGCCTGGCAGATACCTGCCTGCAATTGCCTTTGCGCCGGTTGCTTTTGCAAAAGATTTCACTGCCTTGTGGCCGTTTTCTCTCCTGCACGCGACAAGTATTTTGGAAGGCTCGTAGCCTGAAAGCATTGTTGCTGCTGCGCTTATTTTTTCATTTATTTTTGAAATGTTAAGCACGCACAAGCCGTCAGGGCGTATTTTGTAAATATAAGGCATCATGAAGCCTGTCTTGAATTTTGCGCCTATGTGTATTCCTGATTGTAAATATGTGTCCAATGGAACTAAAAATTGTTCTTCTGCCATCTTCATCTCTCCTTTTGAATCTTCATTAATCTCTTGATTTTTGCCAGTCGTTCCTTGCCTGCAATGCTGATTTTCATAATTGGTATTTCAAGCCCGACTGCAATATCAGCAAGGATATCTTCATCTGTTTCTCCGGACCTGTGGGATATCACTGGTATGTATCTCTTCTTTTTGGCTAATCTGACAAATTCAATTACTTTTGCCAAGGAGCCAATCTGGTCTGGTTTGACTATGCAACTGTTACATGCACCAACATTTATGGCTTTTTTAAGCCTTTCGGGATTGGTTGCAAAAAGGTCATCTCCTGCAATAAGACATGTTTTTGAAAGCTTTTTTGTCAGCTTTGCGAAGCCTTCAAAGTCTTCTTCCTGCAGGGGGTCTTCGATATAGTACAGGTCGAACTCCCTCTGCCTGTTAATCATCCTGTCCATCTGCGCATCGCGGGACAGCTGTTCCCCGTTCTTGTAATCATAAAACCCTGTTTTTGTGTTGTAAAAGCTTGAGGCTGCAACATCAATGCCTATTTTGGTTCCATCTGCATATTCCCTCAATACCTTCAATGCATTGTGATTTGTTATATCAATAACCCACCCATGCTCCAAATCAACTGAGTCAGGATGGAACCTGTTTTTTATTTTGTTGTATACACCAAGGTTTGTTTTTGCATTGCCCAAAACAAGAAATTCCTGATATGTCGGGGAATTCATGGAAGTGTGCTTTCCTCCACCCAGCATCTTGCTGAGCAGAAGAGGTATCTGTTTCTTTTTTGGCTTGAACAGCTTCCAGACATGCGTCTTTTTATCTGCTGCGAGCGCCTTTAGCAACGCAAATGTTATTGCAAGGCATACTGCACCGCCCTCCCTGATTGTTTTCTTTTCAAGCTTCAGGATATCGCTTAAGCTGTTGACTTTTTTGATTTGTTTAGACAGTTTTGTGTTTATTGTTTTAATCGCAGAATCAATTGTTGTTTTGTAGCGCTTTACCTCGTTTTTGCCTTTTGAAGTGCCTTCGGGAAGAGATGCTGTGAACTCCCCCCTTTCAGTTTTGGCCCTAACCTCAAGCGAGTAGACTCCTGCCGAGTTCAGTATCTTTTTTGCTTCAAGACTCAGCACTCTTATTTTCCTCACCCGGGATTTCAGCTTCCTCAATTTCAGGCTCTACAACCTCTTCTTTTTGCGCTTCTTTTTTAATCCGCATAATCTTTTTTGGAAGCACTCTCTTTACTGAGATTGGAAGAACGTTCTCGTCAAACTCTTTTTTTGCTATTTTAATCGGATTAAGTTCATTCCCGCGTTCAGTAAGAATTGGCGCACCCATTGCAATCTGCAGAGCGCGCGCCCCAATTATTCTGACTTTTTCATATTTTGTGTAGTCCATCAGGTTCACCTTACTTTAGATGTTTTCGAATTTCATTGCTTTTTTCAAGCGCAATTTCAACGCCTTTCAGTATTTCGTCCTCGCTTAATCCAGCCTGTCCGCCTTTCTGCATTGCGTTTATGTTCCCGTCTTCGCTTACTGTGACTGTCAAACGTGCGTCAGACAGCGCTTCTTCATCAAAGGTTGGATCAACAAAAAGAGTTCCATTCATCTTGTGTATTGTGCATGCAATTGGATGCCTGACCAATGGAAGCTTATCCTTTTTGTGTTCGTGGTAATCAATAGTGTCTGTTTCCATGTCGTACTTTGGGAATTTTGCCTTGGTAAGCGCTGCAATTGCCGCCAGTGCTGCTGCGTCAATCAGGTTTCCGTCGTGGTTCTGGATGTACAAGTCAATCATTACCATCCACATTTTTTCCCCTGATTTGATGCAGAGTTTCTTGAAATCAACTGCGCGTGACTCGCGAATTCCACGGTCAACTACACGTGCGAGCTCTATTGACTCCTCGCCTGGCGCTCCAGGCTCAAATGTCGGGGAAGATATCGGAGCAAACTCAGCGTTCACCACAATACTGCCCTCATCTGGCTTGTCAGGATAAGGTTCGCCTGTGCTGAGTTTAACGCCGCAGACAACACGGGTTTTTCCGATTGTTACTGCTGCGCTCCCCTCTGCGTTATTGGAAATATCATATTCAATTTTGATATCCCTGTAATTGAGCAGACCGCGTCCATCGTCCCTTACCCCTTTTTTTGCAAGTTCCAAAATATACCCTTTTGAATTGTCTCTTATCATTTTAATTCCTCCGTGACTATTTTATTTGCAATTTCCATTGCATAATCTGCAAGTTCTTTTTTGATTATGCCTTCGCTTACAATCCTGTCCAGCTTCTGGACATCAACAATTTCTTTTTTGTTGTCTTTCTCCACAACGTCAACCTCAAGGTCAATGTACCTTGAGAATTTTGGATAAACCTCAGTCGGGGTGTTTATATTCACATAAACCCCTTTTGGGAAGCCTTCCTTGCTGAAATACTTGTGAGTCACAGTCCAGCTGTTCGGCTTGATTATGGTTAATGCATAATCTCCCTGCTCGATTCTGCCTCCAAGCCCGTCAAAGCGCCCGCCTGAAATCAGGCGTCTCTTTATGTGAATTTCCTCTTTTGTGGATTTTTCTACAGTTCCCTTGAAGATTATGTCCTTGCCCCCCGGCTTTTTGTGGATAATTTCGTAATAGCTCCCTTCCTTGGGCCCGTCATTCCACAGGGTGTTGTTCAGTTTTGAAACAACAACATTGTTGTCAAGCCCTGCAAGGGACTCTGCGAAATCTGTCAGCAGAGCATATCCCCCTGACTTGAGGAAATGGTGTCCGACAATGGTTTCAACAATCCCGCCGCGTATCTTGTCGAATTTCTGTTTTGTAACCGCTCCGAAATCAACGAAGTAGTTGCTGAACCCTGGGAGTATCAGTCCGCTTTCAGTCCGGTGTTCGAAATCTCCCTTGAGATTTTTTTCTTTTTCAACGAGAGCATTGAGTTCGCTGACAAGCTCGATGGTGTCCTTTCCCTCTGCAAGGGATTTCCAGAGCACTCCCCAATTTTTTATTGAGGCATTGTTGCTGATGTCAATCAGCCGCTGAATTTCCTTTTGCGTGCGGATATGCTTTGAGACTTTTGTGAACCCGTCCTTAATCAGGACCATGCTGTCCCCGAAAAGACGGAGCTGTGTTGAAAGAAGTTTTTTGCCGTTGATGATTCCCTTGACCTGCGCAAGAACTTTTTCGCCTTCGCGCAAAAATCCCCAGTAATTCTGCAGGCTGAGAATCCCTTCCTCGTTTCCGATGTCAACAATTATTGTTTTGTCAATGCTTTCTATCTTCTTTATTTTTCCGCAGTAAATCGCCCCAATCTCCATCTTTTTGATTACAACGTCCTGGAAATTGTTCTGCAGTTCCTTTACCACAGCGTCGGCTCCGCTTCCGTTTATGGTTACGCCATTCAAGTCTTCCTTGTCATAGATAAGCACATCAGCACTTTCATCGTTGTCATCCAAATCCATGCGCTGCGCCATTACCTCGGAAGGCTTGATTATCTCGAACCCTTTCTCTTTCAAAAAATTAGTGAGGGCTGTAGAATAGACTCCCCTAATCTTTATCTTCAATCATTTCACCGCTTACCTGATATTTTTCACGCAGAGCCTTTTTCTGAAGCTCATAAATCTGCTCGCATCCCTGGATTCCAAGCTTTAACGCTTCCTTGAACCTCTCTGCGGTCAAATCTCCGTCTGCCTGAAGCAGGGTTATCTTTTTTGCCCTGGGCATGTATGCAATCGGGATGTCTGTTGTCAATTCAACATCTTCCTCCTCTTTGTTGAGGTCTGCCACTGCGGTGTCCCTTACGTTTCCGCATGCAACTGCGCATACAAGGTCCTTCATCGGTATGCCTGCATCAGCAAGAGCCATTGAGGCTGCTGTGATTGCTGCACAACGGGTTCCTGCATCTGCCTGTATGATGCTTACGAAAATGTCTATGCCTGATTTCGGGAACTCTTTTGTAAGAATTGCCGGCTCAAGCGCGTTTCGTATAACCATACTGAGCTCAATGCTTCTCCTGTCAGGGCCTGGGCGCTTTCGCTCAGGAACTGAAAAAGAATACATGTCATAGTAGCATTTTATGACTGACTTTTCAGGGTCTTCGAGCCTCTTTGGATGCATCTCGCGCGGACCGTAGACTCCTGCAATTGCGATTGTGTTTCCAATCCTGAACATTGCAGAGCCTGTTGCGTTCTCAATTACGCCAACTTTTGCTTCCATCGGCCTTAAATCTTCTGGTTTTCTTCCGTCGGGTCGCTTCATTTTGACTCACTCTCCAAAAATTCTTTCACTTTATCTGTAAGGCCAGATATGTGCGATTTTTCCTCGATAAGCTTGATTGCACGTTTTGTTATGTTCATTTTGTCAGCAGGACCGCATATCCATATGAACCCGTTCTGCCCGACGCTGATATCGCACTTTGTGTATTCCTTAATCATGCCAACCATGCTGCCCTGCTTTCCGATTATGCGCGGTATCTTTTGCGGAACAACTTTGACGATTATCCCGCCCTGAAGCTTTCGCAGTCCATGGTCGCGCATTGAAAGCTGCACTATGCGCGATTTTGTCACATTCATAACTTTTGTTATGATGATATCCCCGATTTCGTAGAATTTGCTTATGTCAGACTTGAGCAGCTCGACTTTGTCGCGTACTGCTTCTCCGACAGGAAGGTTTGCATAGGTTACTGAGCCTATGTCAATTGTCCATCCTGAAAATCCCACATCTTTTACAATGCCTATGATGAGATCCTCCATCTGTGGCATGTAAACTCCGTTTAGCGCGATTACTTTTATCACGCGGTTGCGAACAGAAACTAGTCCAAGCCTGTTCGCGATTATGCTTTCGCCATCCCTGTATGTTCCGAAGGAGGGCAAAAAGTCCATTCCATTTGCAATTTCTTCGCCTGGAATGACGATATTTTTTTCGTTCACTACTAAGTTACCCATATCTTTTTCACCTTTAGTCAATCAACATTTGTTATTTGTATGTCTCCATTTGTTTTTTTGTTCAGCGCATCCACAAAGTCATTGTAGACGCCTGCTGGCATTTCCACGCGCGCAAGCAGTGAGCCTGTGCCCAGCCAGTCTTCTTTTTTAATTTTCCCGTATTTTTTCAGAATGCCGTAGCATGCTGATGCGTAAGTTGCAGGAACAAGAACTTCAACCAATTTGTTTTCCATGGTTATGGGAATTATCCCTTTTAGTTTTGCAATGAGCTCATCTATCTGCTGCGGAGCCGGCTTGAACGGGTCAATGCTGAAATGTATCTGCTCCATTGCAAGCTCTATCCTCTGGCGGGGGATGGGTATTTTTTTAACCGCATCCATTGCATTGCGAACCAAGAAGCCTATGATTTCGTTTTTCTTTTCCTCAATCTTTTTCTTCTTGTACGCCATGTTAATCTGGATGTCGCCTTTAAGGATGATTTCGCGCGCCACTTCATTGACGTCATCTGTGCCAAATGTTTCCTTGAGATTTGCAGCTATGTCCCCTTTGTGTGCATCCTTGAAAATGTGCGTTGCTGCAAGAACTTCATGCATGTCAACCCTTTCGCCGCGTTTTAGCTTTAACGCAGGCTCAAGATCAACAAGAATTTCGAATTCCTGGTTCTCTTTTTTCAGTTTGGCTATAACAGCGCTTTCAATAGTTACCATTTATACCTTCCTTAATTTATTTGGAAGCCTTAAGATACTTGTCAATCTCAGCATGGTTAAGTTTTTTGTATAACTTTGTTGAAACAGGAACTATTGCAATGTCAATCCGTTCTTTGCTGAATTTTTTTCCAAGAACTTCCTTGAGGGTTGCGATTCCCATTTTGATTCCATCCTCGATTGTCATGTTGTCTTTATAGTTTTCATCCAAAAATTTATTCACAATTGCAGAGCCTTCACCCATGCTTGTTGCCTTGTATTCGAACAGGATTCCGCTTGGTTCTGTCATGAACAGACGCGGGCCTGATTCGTCAACGCCTGCAAACAAAAGCGCGACTCCATAGGGGCGTGCGCCTCCATATTGCGTAAACAACTGCTGCTGGTCTGCAATGTCTTTTGCCAATGAGATTATGTCAATTGGTTCGTCGTACATTATCTTGTGGTTCTGGGCTTTCATCTGTGCCTTTTGTATCAGCACACGTGCGTCAGACAAAAGTCCTGATAACGTGACTCCTATGTGCTTGTCAACCTGAAAAACCTTTTCAACGCTTTCAGGCACGATTAATTTCTCGATTATCCTCTTGTCAGCAACAAGCACAACACCGTCCTTGCAGACGATTCCTATCGCTGTGGTTCCCTGCGAAACAGTCTTTCGTGCATACTCCACCTGGAGAAGCCTGCCATCAGGAGAAAAAACTGTTATTGCGCGGTCATATCCCATAATGTCATGAGGTAATGCTTCCATTATACATCCTCCTTGTTAAACATAGTTTTTATTTTTTTCAGCGTCCCATAAACTTTTGTTGTACGCACAATCACATGCTGGTTGTGTATCTGTTTAATCAACGCAAGAGAGAATTTTAGTTTTTGAACGTAACTGTGATTTACTGATATTACCCCACTGTTATTGCGCCAAAATTCAGGCAAAACATTAATGTTTGCTTTGCTTGCCCCCAGTTCACCCAATAATATGGAGGAGCTTTCTAAAATCGCTCTTTTGGCAGTTTCAAACTGTATCTCTCTATCTGAAATAATTTTGAATGGTATATAACGTTTTCTATTCTGCTTAACTGCCATTTAAACCACCTGTACCCCAGATATAATCCACTTTCCAGCCTTTTTAAGCCTGTTTCTTTCAAGAATCCTATTTTGGTGCCTGGAAAGAGCCTCTTTTGCTTCACCGGCAGTCATTCCCAGGTTTTCTCCGAATGCAATCAGCTCTGAAACTGAGCGCTGGCTGTACTTGTCACTGGCTCCGGATGTAATCATAACAGGCACTTTGTATTTCCTGCAGAGCCGCACTGTGCGGGACATAAGATAAATCAGCCTGGGGGTGTGCACTGAATCCGCGTTTAGCAATTCATTGAAATTCAAAAGCACTGCAATATTCCGCTCGCTAAGCTTCATTATTATAGGATATTCAACAAATGCATCCGTTGCGTCTATCGCGCATTCCTGAACTGCAGCCTTGAGGACTTTTTCATTTGGCTTGCGGAGGATTATTAAACCTGCGTCCTTGTTCTTTTCGGTAAAACTCTTTATTTCGTTTACTGTTCTTGCTGAAATGACTGCTGGCTTTAAGTCAACCGGAGTGAACCCTAGTTTTTCCAAAATTTTCGGTTCGTTCGCTTCGTTCCAAATATCGTAATACATAAAATTTAAAAAGGCTCATTTGCAATAAAAACTTGTTGATTTGGTGTATTTATGGCAAAATTCAAGGAAGCAATGAACAGATTGTTCACAAATATGTTTGTCTGCCGTAACTGCAAGTCCAAATTACGGGCTGATCCTTTGAAAGTGAGACTTGGCGAAATTAAATGCAGAAAATGCCAGTCAAAACAGCTAAGGCCAAAGCACAAGGAAGTCAAGGGGACAGGAACTGCAGCGCCAGGAGCAGCACCAGCACCGGGCGGAGCAGCAAAGGGCGCACCCGCAGCAAAAGGGGCAGCACCAGCAGCTGGAGCAAAAGCAGCACCTGCAGCAAAACCAGCAAAGAAGTAATCTTTTTTCTTGTAAGCCGAAAGACTTCATCTTTGGCTGCAGAGACAAAGTCTCCGCAGAAAAAACATTAATGAAAAGAGAACATATTTACAAGTACTTTTTTATTATCTCTTTAACCTTGTCCTTTCCGATTATTTCAATCAGCTCAAGCAATCGCGGGCCGCGGTCCTTGTTCAGGAGCAGTTTGTAGCATAGCTTGAAGAAATTTCCCGTCAATCCTGAAGCTTTTCCGATTGCGTAGAGGTCGTCTTCCTTGAACTTTTTATCCAGTGTTTCGTAGAAAATCTTAAGCGCGTCTTTTTCCTGCTGCGTGACTTCGCCCAATTTTTCCTCATTTATTCTGTAAATGTATTCCTCAGGAGCGCGCTTTTTTGCCCAGGTTCGCGCACAGCCAATAAGCTGGACAAGCCGCGGGTCTTTTACCTGCGTTTTTTTGATATGCTTGCTTTCAATCAGCCTTTCAATTATTTTTTTGTTATCATCATAGAACTGAGAAAGCATTATGAGATACTTGAACGGGACCTGCACAGGCATTTTCTTTGCAGGTTTGTCAACAACAGACATTTCATAGACACGCTTCAGATGCGCTGCTTTTTTTTCATCAACCTTTTCCTCGCCGTAATAGACGCGCTCTGCAGCGTAAAAATCCTCATACTCCTTAAAGACTTCTTCGCTGTCAACAGGAATTGAAAACTCTGTTTTTGGGCGTGCGCCTGCGTAAAAGAATCGCACTATCTCAGGAAGATAAACCTCAAGCAAGTCGCTGGGCAAAATAACGTTTCCTGCAGAGGCTGCCATTTTTCCCCCGCCTTTTACAATGACAAAATCATACATCTTGTAGACAGGAGCCTTGTAATTGTAAACTTCTTTTGCAAGTTCAACTGCTGTGTCCCTGCTTCCGCCAGGGGTGGAATGTTCCTTGCCTCCTGGCTCGAAATCAACACCATAGTGCGCCCATCTCATTGGCCAGTCTATTCTCCATTTGAGTTTGACGTTTCCTTTTTTTGAAAAATCAATCCTGTTTGAATATCCGCAGGTGCATTCGTATTCAATCATATACTTGCCATCATATTTTGTTACATGCGCAGCATCTGTGCCGCATTCTTCGCAGTAAATCTCGACAGGATACCAGTTTTCGCCAAGGTCTCCTGTCCTGAACTTGTTTAATATCTCGATTATTTTGTCTTTTGCAAGAAGGGCGGTTTTTATCCCATCCCTGTAAATGCAGCTTTCGTAAAGCTGAGTCTGGTACTGGTACTCAGGGTCAAGCCCTATTGCTTTGGCTGAATCCATGAACTCCTTTTCAAAGTGTTCAGCATAAGTTTTGTGGCATTTCCAGGGGTCAGGAACTTTTGAGGTTGCCATGCCAAGATATTTTGCCCATTCTTTTGGTATGTTTGCAGGAACTTTGCGGAAGCGGTCCAAATCATCCCATGAGTGAATCCATTTTGTTTTTACCCCTTTTGATTCAAGAGCCCTGCGCACTATATCAACTGTCATTTCTTCGCGCAATCTTCCGATATGCACTGAGCCGCTGGTTGAAATTCCGCTGGCTAATATATATTCCTTTTTCTTTCCGCGCTCTTTTATAATTTCGTCTGCAATCTGGTCAGCCCAGAAAAGACTTTCATCTTCTTCCATAATAACCCCAAAATAACTGCTACATATATAAATTATTGTTTTGTTAAGAGAAGGTATGAACTGGGAACTTATAATTGCAATCATTTTTTACTCTATACTTGGGATACTAATTTTCAAAAACAGAAGCAAGTTTGAGTGGATGGAAAAAATACTTCTTGTTCACAGGACCCAGTGGGGCGTAAAATTAATGCATAAGATTGCGCAGATTGAGCCCCTATGGAAAATATGGTCAACGTTCGGGATTCCAGTTTCAGTTTATTTTGCCCTGAAAGTGATTGTGCTGCTCGCAGAAAATGCCTTAACAATTGTGGCTGGCACAAGCGGAGCTGGAGTCGCGCTTGCAATCCCTGGCGTACGAATCCCAGGCTCGCCAATTTTCATCCCATTCTGGTACGGCATAATCTCAATTGCAGTGCTTGCTGTTGTGCATGAATGTGCGCACGGAATAATTGCTGCAATGGAAGGCGTCCGAATAAAATCTACAGGATTCGGGTTTCTTGCAATAATACCGCTTGCATTTGTTGAGCTTGATGAAGACCAGATGAAAGACATTCCTCCACTTTCAAGACTGAGAATTTCTGCGGCAGGAGCATTTGCAAACGTGAGTTTATATTTTGTTTTGATGCTGTTCCTTGGAAATGTTGCGCTTCCTTTTTTGAGCCCGATGCTGGAGTTTCAGGGAGTCGAGATAACTTCAGTGGCAAGCGGAAAACCCGCTGATTTGGCAGGAATAACCCCTGAAACAGTAATAAATTCAGTGAATGGAGTCCAGACTGCGCAACTTTCAGAATTTGTCAGCCAAATGGGCTCAGTGAAGCCCGGTGACACGGTTATCTTTGGGGCTGCAGACAAGAATTACACAGTTAATATGATTGCAGACCCCGCCAACCAAAGCAAGTCTTATATGGGCGTTTACCTTGAGCAGTCAACCGAACCCACTGCAGACGCCAAAGCAAAATTCGGATTCCTGCTTCCTGTGATGATTTGGTTCTATGGACTCTTCCTTTGGGTTGCGAATCTGAACCTTATGATTGGAATACTGAATTTCCTTCCGATATGGATACTGGACGGAGGAAGAGTCTTCTATGACCTGCTTGGATATGTCATAAAAAAGAAAGAAGTGCTTGCATTTGTGCTTAATCTGTTCTTTGCATTTGTTACAGCGCTGCTTTTGTTCAATCTGGTGGGCCCCTTTTTGCTAAATTTTATGGCGTTCTTCTAAGTATCGGCATTATTGCGTGATTGCTAACAAAGTATTATATGTTAGTTCTGCCTTTAAAAAGGGATACAAAAGGGATAATCAATGACATTTTGGCAAAAAGCACTAAGCCTTGTATCAGGTAAAAAAGAACCCATAAAACATGGAGAATCTGTAAACAAGATTAAAAAAAAGCCTTTTTCTAAGAAATCTAAAAAGAAAATAGTTAAAACCCCGAAAAAACTTAAAAAAATCCTCAAAATACATAAAAAGACAGTGAAAAAAGTGAAAAAAATAACAAAGAAAAAGGCAGTTTTGCAAAAAGCAAAGGCTTTTTCCAAAAAGAAAATTGTTAAAAAACATGCAAAGAAAAAGCAGGCAAAAAAAATTCCTTTAAAACCCAGAGTAGCGCTTATTGAGGAAAAACTTCCAAAGAAAAGGGCACTTGCACTTTTAGAGGAGCCTGAAGTTGTAGAGTTCATAACAGCAACAGCAGGCGAGGAAGGCTACAAAATGTACAAGCACCTTGTCAATGTAGGAACTGATATTGACGAGTACACCCTTGCAGACAAAGCCCAGCTGCAGATAAACTATGCGCGCTCACTCCTTTACAAACTGTATGACCACAAACTTGTTTCATTTTTCAGGGAGCGGGACAAGAAAAAAGGGTGGTTCATCTATTACTGGAAAGCCCACCCTGAAAAACTCAAATATATACTCATAAGAAAAAAGGAAGAAAAAATTGAAAAATTGGACAAAGAGATGCTGAAACAGCATGACAGCTTTTTTTGCCAGAACTGCAATAAAAATTTCGAGTATACCGAAGCAATTGAAAACATGTTCTTCTGCAATTCGTGCGGCAACCAGCTGGCTGCAATAAACATAACTGAAGTCAAAAAGAAGATACAGCAGGAAATTGAAAAATTGAGAAGCGAGATAGCAGAAATCAAAAAGATTTGAAGGCGTTTATGGTATTTTCAGAATTGTTACTGACATTCGGAAGGCTAGTAGCCAGCCTTATCACTTCAGCAGGCTACTTTGGGGTTTATGTTCTTATGATTCTTGAGAGCATGGTTTTTCCAATACCCTCCGAGCTTGTAATGCCGCTTGCGGGATTCTTGGCGTATACAGGACAGTTCAGTTTTTGGATGGTGTGCATTGTGGCAACAATAGGAACAATCACAGGCTCAATCATTTCGTATTACATGGGCGCCAAAGGAGGAAATCCTTTGTTCATAAAGTATGGAAAATATTTCCTTCTTGACATTGCTGATTTGGAAAAAGCAGAGGAATGGTTCAGAAAGAGCGGAGAAATAACCATCCTTGCAGGAAGGCTCGTCCCTGTTGTACGACATCTCATCTCAATAGTAGCCGGAGTAGCAAAGATGGACATCGGGAAAGTAATTGTGTACACAGCCATAGGAGGGTTCATCTGGAACACTTTTCTTGCAGGCGCAGGATACCTTCTCGGGCAGAACTGGAGACTTATCAAACATTATTTAGAGCCAATATCACTAATTGTGCTGCTGTTGATGGCAGGACTTGCCGTGTTTTTCTTCTATCGCAGAATAAGGGACAGGGCGCATAAAAAAGAAATCACCAAAGAACTTATCATGGAAGGAAAAATCATAAAAGAAGATTTGCCAAAATAAAATTAGTGTGCTTCTAACATTATTTTAAGCTCTCAATAAGATTTGTAAACAAGGCATTGAACATGTTCCTGTCATAACTTGTGTTGTGATAAACTACTTTGTCCGGATTCAGACCGCAATCTGAGCAGCGGTAACCTCTGTTGCCGCACAGTCTGTAGGGCATTCCACCCGGACATGTGCTTTCAGGGTTATGTTCGCGGTTTAATTCTTTTTCTAATGTTGCCATACCTAGAAAAAGTTCAGTTATTTCGCATTATAAATATTTCTATACGCCTGTTTATGCCGTACATCTTTTCAGATAGTTTGCAGGATTCAACAGGTTTTTGGGCTTTGGCGTGTTCTTGTGCCACCAGTCAACTGTTTTTCTTGTCCCTGGTTTGTAAAGCTCAAAATGCAGCACAGAGCGCTTCATTTTATCGGGCTCGTATTTTGCCCATTCTACAACTGAGATACAACCAATAATTTGCCCTGCTTTTATTTTCTGCCCGACTTTGAGTTTTGGTTTCTGGACCTCGCCGTAAACAACTGTGTTTCCGGAATCATTCTTTACAGTAATGTGCCATGTCTTTCTCCAGCGCGGGGATTCTGGCGCGCCAGTGAACTGCCCAGTTTCAATTATCTCGCCATCTTCAATCGCGATTACTCTGCTTTTAGGAGGGCAGCGGATGTCAATTCCTGTGTGCCAGATGTCAAACTTTTTGTATTCATTGTTTATTTTGAAGGAACCATCTGCGCCTTTTTCAGGCACTTTCTTGGAATAGCTTTGCGACACAGGCCAGTATTTGCGTGACATAAATCCCAGAATCGCGTCCATCATTATAAATGTTTCATAAGAAATAGCCCCATGAGTCTGGAGCTCAAATAAACATATTCAGGGGTTTAACCGCAACTCTGTAAGTTTTAGTTTCTCCAGGCAAGAGAAGTTCAAATTTGGTTTTGTCCCTGAAATGGTCGGCTTCTTTGTCAGGCAGCCTGCTTGTATGCTCAATGCAAAACATTCCCGCATCTCTTTCAGGCATCCAGAGCATGACGCAATTCCCAAAATCCTTGCTTGAAACGTTTATACCTCTCTTTGAAATATTGTCCATATAGGTTACAGAATTTGTATTTTCAACAAAATAAGCTGTTTTTTCAGGGTCTTTAGAGGACTTAATTACAGCGTCAAGCGAAATCAGCTCTTTATTGCCTGTTAAAAAGATTCCATCTTCAACCCTGCCCTGCAGCTTGAAAGCAGGATGCCAGCCTATCATGTAAGGCATTTCAATATCCGAAGTGTTTGTTAGTATAAACTCACAGAACAGTCCCTCTTCATCAAGCGTGAATTTCTTTTCAAGTTTGTATGGCAGCCAGTTTAAATGTTCAGGATGGCCGTTCCCCTCAGAATATTTTGGGTTGGCTATTTTATGGCCATCATACCCCTGTACTAGGACAATTGCATTATTTCCAATTTGGGTTTTGGGCACAAAAGGATTGCCCTTTGTGTGTCTTGAGATTCCGTGCTGTTCAAGATAAAATTCGAGTTCATCAACCATAACTTTTGAATCTGCAGCCGGCCCGAATATCGGGAAAGGAACTATTTCTGAGTTTTTCCATCCAGGGCCGCTATATGTGTCCATTCCGCCATCATGGAAATATTCAACACCTTCTGAAGTAAGACTGACTAACTGTTCGTTTCCCGGGTTTATCTTTGCCTTAAGCTGTTCAAATTCTAGTTCTATCAAATCCATTTGTTGCACCTATATTCTGCAGAATATAGTTACTTTTAAAGGTTTTCCAACCGTGCGACTTTTGTTAAACAGAGAGAATCAATAGCCCTGCTCGGACTGCGACATTTAGTAATACGATTACATACATTAATAAAACAATTTAAAATACTGTTTACTGAAGGAACCCAAATGTCATTCAAAAATTTAAATTTAATCGAACCTCTTGAAAAGGCAATCGCTAAACAAGGGTATACTGAGCCCACACCAATACAATTAAAAGCGATTCCAGATCTCCTGAAAGGGAGAGATTTAATAGGCATAGCCCAGACAGGAACTGGCAAAACAGCAGCATTTGTATTGCCTATACTTCAAAGAATGTCAGAAAAATATTCTCGGAATCTCCGTACACTCATACTTGCACCAACCAGAGAACTCGCAGCACAAATTGGTGAAAGCTTTTCTGCATACGGGGAGTTCCTTAACTTCAAGCATACAGTTATTTTCGGGGGTGTTGGCCAAGGGCCCCAGGTTAATGCCTTGTCAAGGGGCGTTGATATTGTCATTGCAACACCGGGCAGATTACTTGATTTGATGAACCAAGGAAGAGTCAACTTAAAAGATATTGAATTTTTTGTTTTAGACGAAGCTGATAGGATGCTTGATATGGGGTTTATCTATGACATCAAAAAGATAATATCAAGATTACCCCAAAGACGCCAGTCACTTTTTTTCTCAGCAACAATGTCCCGCGAGATAAATGGCCTTGCCGAAAAACTTCTTAACAATCCAGTTCATGTTGAGGTTATAGCACAGGCAACTCCTGTTGATAGTGTAAAGCAACGAGTATTTTTTGTAGACTCTGCTGCTAAAGAAAAACTGCTGTTGGACCTTCTTAAACAAGAAAATCTTACCCGCGTTTTAGTGTTTACCCGCACAAAACACCGTGCAAACAAGATTGAGGCATATCTAAGCCATAACAATATACCTGTGGATGCGATCCACGGCAATAAATCACAAAATGCACGAACACAGGCGCTTCGCGATTTTAAATCAGGAAAAATAAGAGTGTTAGTTGCCACAGACATCGCTGCACGCGGAATAGACATAGACTGCATCTCTCATGTTATAAATTTTGAACTTCCAAATGAGCCAGAAAGTTATGTCCACAGGATAGGCAGGACTGCACGAGCAGGGGCAGAAGGCACAGCATATTCTTTTTGCGCAGCAGATGAAAGAGGATTTCTTAATGATATTGAAAGGCTAATCAGACAAAAGATTGAAGTTATGCCGCATGCATATCATTCAGAGCACGCAAAAAATGCTGTCGGAGCAGCTGCCAGACCTCTGCCAAGGCAGCAAAGATCAAATCATAGGAACCAACAAAGGCAGGGTCACAGAAATTTTAGCCCTAACTTTAAACCTCGTTTTAGACGATAATATTTGTTCTAAAAAGATTATAGCCCCGCGCGGATTCGAACCGCGGTCACCGGCTCCAAAGGCCGATATCCCTAGTCTCTGTCTTGTTTCCCAGAACAGATTTGACCACTAGACCACGGGGCTATATAAAAAAAGAAAGAATAACGCGCTTTTATTTCTTTGTACTGCGCGATTTATTGTCGTGTTTCTTCTGCTTGTGCTCCAGCTGCTCGGTAATCTTGTCAAGAGCCTCTGCGAGAGTAAACATCAGATTGTATCCATAATGCGCTTTTGCTGTTGTTGCAATCTCCTTTTTTCCGGATTCTTTTGCCAGCGACATGTTAATCTCGTAGTTCCACTTGTCTTCGGAGGCTGCGTGGATTGTTTTTATGTGCGCATCAATGCTTTTTGTGTCGGGCTCAAGAATCTTTACCCTGCGTATGCGCGAAGACAGGTAACTTCGAAGTATGTCAACTGTGTCGGACTTAAGCTTGAAGCCCGAAAAGTTCAGCCAAACCCCATCCTCGAAATTTGTTTCAGCCATCTGGTCAAGAATATCCTTTCGCATAAGCATGCCGATAACCTTGTCTTCCTTGTCAAGCACAGGAATGCCTTTTATTTCTTCAGTGAGCATTTTAGACACAGCCTGAGGCACGGAATCCTCAATATAGATGTGCGGAATGTTCTTGCGCAAAACAGCAGAGACCGGCATGTCCTGCGGGCTGAGATGTTTTGTTGCGAATTCTTTTCTGCCTATGCTTTCCTGCGGCTGCATAAGGAATTTTCGCAGGATATCTATCGAGATGACCATGCCAAGCAAACGATTTTCCTTGTCAACAACAGGAATCCTGTCAACTGAGCTGAATCTCATTATCCTGCGCGCAGCAGAAATTGTTTCGTTCTCTGTTATGACTTTTTGGATTGGATGAAATATATCTTTTACCTTCATTTTGGTTATTTTGGGCTCCTTAATCGCTTCTTTTACAATGTCAAAATCAGAGACTATCCCAACAAGCTTCCCTTTTTCCATTACAGGCAGGGCCTCGATTCCTGACTGGAGCATCAGCTTTGACATTTCATTGATTGTTGTGTCAGGCGCGATTGTCGGGAATGTAACCATAACTTCATGAACTTTTTCGTCAGGGGCAGATTGGACATATTCAATTATGTCAAAATATGTAATCATCCCAAGCATTTTGCCTTCAGAAACGACAGGAAGCTCTTTTATGCCGCACTTTTCCATCTTCTGGACAGAATCCTTTATTTTTTCTTCAGGACCTACAGTAATAACATTTGTTGTCATAACATCTTTTGCAGTTTTCAAGTCAAATCACCTTGTAAATATCAAGAATATCAAAATTAAAAACGTTTGCTCATGTAAATTCTGTCGAATTTGTAGCCTTGCTTTTTGTAATAGGGACGAACTCCGATTCCGGAAATAACAGAAATCTTCTTTTTGCCAGCCTGCTTTGCGATGCGTTCTGCCTCTGCAAGAAGCTTTTTTCCAAAGCCGCTGTGCTGAACTTTTCCTTTTTTGCCTATAGGAACCTGCTCGCCGTAAACATGAAGCTCGCGAACAAGCGCTGTGTCTGTGCTGTTGATGCGAAGGCGAAGGAATCCAAGAAGCGTGCTGTGCTTGTCAATGAACTCAAGGAAAACTTCCCGCGCTTCAGAAGCATTGTATTCAACCTTGTCCATGCGCACAGATTCGTCATGAAGTGAAATTCCTTTCAGCATCCTGTGCCCGACTTCGCGGCAGCGTATGCACTGGCACTCGTGTTTTCCAAGCATCTGGCGAAGGTTTGTGCTTTTGATTCCTGCTTCAATCTCTGTGCTCGGGATATCACGTTCAATCCTCATAATTCGCACCCATTCAGGGCAGAACTTTTTGATTTCTTTGATAATATTTATCGCAGTTTCCTCGTTGTACGGCTTGTAGTCTCCTTTCTTCCACTGCAAGTATAGCTCGCTGCCCTTAATGACAAGGCATGGATAAATTTTCAGCATGTCTGGCTGGAAATCTGAGTTCTCAAAAATTTCCCTGAACGCAGCAATATCTCGTTCTGGACTGCTTCCTGGCAGCCCGAGCATCATGTGATAAAGAACCTTGAAGCCGCGGTCCTTGAGAATTTTTGTTGCCTTTATTACGTCTGCAACAGTGTGTCCGCGATTCACTGTCTTGTAAATATCATCATAGACTGTCTGAACACCAAGCTCAACGCGGGTTCCGCCAAGCTTCAGCATCAAATCTGCGTGCTTTTCTGTTGCATAATCAGGGCGCGTCTCGAAAGTGATTCCAACGCAGCGGATTTTTGCTTTTTCATTCGCTTTCTGGATTTTTTCTAAAGTTTGCGCTGTTTTGGGCATATCTTTTGGAAAATTATTCATTGCAAGGATGCAGCCGCGCACAAATTCAGCTTGATAGTCTTCTGGTTGGCTTGGGAAGGTGCCTCCCATCACTATTAGTTCAACTTTTTCAGGCAGATGCCCTGTTGCGTAGAGCTGCTGAAGGCGATTCTGGACCTGTTTGTAAGCATCATAATTATTTGCTGCGCCTCTGCGCGCTGCAGGCTCCTTACCTGTATAAGATTCGGGAACATTATCAATATGCGGGCAATATGTGCATTTGCCATGCGGACACGGAGCTGGTCTGCTCATCACAGCTACTACTGCCACACCAGAGATTGTGCGGGTTGGTTTGATTTGCAGGATTTTCCGCACTTTTTCTTTTAATGCGCCGCTTGCCAGTTCGAAGATTTTTGCATTTTCCGGAATCTTCTCTGAAACGCCCCTGGAAAGCTGGCGCTTCCTGCGGTTGAGCTGTTCAGCCGTCTTTATTTTCCCGGATTTTAGCTCCTTAAGTATCTGTTTCAGCGGCTCCATATCCTACAAAAATATGCCTATGCTTATTTAAGTATGTCTACAAGAAAATCAATTGTAAAACTTCCTTTCGCAATTCTGCCTTTGGGCTTTTCAAGCTTAACATCAATCTGTTCATTATAAAATAATGTAGCAGTTTCCTTTCCTTTTTCGTTTGTTTCTAAAATTTTTACGAGCGGAGCAATACAATATCGTTTCAATGAGTAAGGTACTTTGTTTAATAATTCCTTGTCATCTTTTGAATGCTTAAACTTTGCAAAGATGTCATAGCTGTTACCAGCCAGGTCTCCGCTAAGTATGCTTATTTCATTGCCCCCATTATTTAAATTGACCTTAAGTTTGCCAGAATCTTTTATCCTGTAAGTTACAATTTTTGCAGCTTTTTCTGCAATTTGTGTGTATGGCATTTCATTTACCTTCCATCTTAAACATACTCATCCTGTCTTTCGTGTGTAGTGACCATCTATCTCCCCATTTGCTCTCTGTGTTTCTGTGTATGTTAATCCAGCCATCTCCATTAAGCCATACGCTATTTTTTCAAAACCAGGCGTTGCTGTACCATATATTGAATAACTTCCATCCTCACGCAACTCTAATTTTGCTCGCTTGTGTAATGGTTGGATTGTTACACTTTTACTTTCTAGATTCATTCTTACAGCTTTTCTGCCGTCTTCCAACAGTATCCCCTTAATCTGTTCTGCAAGACCTTTTTTGTTTTCCGCTTTCTTTTGTTCGTTTTCCATTTATATCACCTCATTGTTGTTACTACTACATAGTAAATAGGTATTAATAAATGTTTCGCACAAAATGGGCGTTAAATACGTAAAATTTATAAATAATGAGTTATTTTTGCGTAATATGCAGAAAAAAGAAAAATTCAAAATAGACAAGACAGACAGGACAATACTCAACATGCTGGTGGAAAACTCGCGGATGACCAACATGGAGATAGGAAAAGCACTGGGGTTGTCGCATGATGCAGTGCGCTACAGGATAGAAAAGATGATGGATGCAGGCATCATAACAAATTTTACAGTCAATGTCAATCCGACAGAGCTGGGCCTGCCAATATGGGGGGATTTGATTGTATCGGTATGGAACCTGACTGAAAAACGCTACAAAGAGTGGGTTGAATACCTTAAGAACAACTCCAACATTGTTGCTGTATGGAACCTTTCGGGAAAATACGAATGGTTCATTGAAATTTTCACAACAGACCTGGGCAAATTCAATGAAATAACCAACGAGATAAAACTCAAATTTTCAGACATCATCAAAGACATGGAGTCTGCTTTTGTGCTGAAAGAACTGAAATATTACAGGTATCCCATATTTTAAACTAATTTTAAAACAAAATAAAAAAAATATAAGAACAGTTAGAAAACTAACTGTAGATTAAGAATTATTTCTTGTCCCAAATGTTGTCAAACATTGTTGTCAATGCTGTTGCAAGCGGTTGGGAACTAAGCCAAATGCCTATGTCGTAATTCGGGTGCAGTTCCTTGTCGTTCAATATCATCATGACTGTCTGTTTTCCGTCAATTACTGCAAAGCGTGCATCAAGGTCCTTTATTGTTCTGAATTCCGCAACTCCCTTGACTTTCTTCATTGATTCCTCGTGCTTTTCAGAAGCTGGTGCTGCAATCCTTATTGAAACCCCTCTCTTCTTTGCCTGCTCGAGTGTTGATTTGAAAGCATCCGCCTTTCTAATGAAACCGTCTTCAGATGTCACCAAAAGAACATTGCTTTTTGCATTTTTAATCAAAGACTCTATGTGTGAGTAAATGTTTGCCCTTCCTTTTAGTGCTCCTGAAAGTTCGCTCGGCTCAATAAAGCTGATTCCCTTTTTGTAAAGGTTTTCAAGCGCTTTTATCATTTCGCCAGTCTTCATTACTTCAAGGCGTTTTACTTTGTCGTCTGCGCTTACTCTTACGTTTTTCTTTGCCCTGTCTACAACGTCTTTTGGCGCGACTGCGATATACTGGATAGGTTTTCCGAGTTTCATGATAACAAATCCTTTTCTTTCGAGGGATTCGAGAACATCATAGGTTCTTGAGCGTGGAACATTAGCCATATTGCTAAGCTCTCCAGCTGTAGAGATACCTCTTGATAATAGAGAAGCCCAGATTTTAACCTCATAGAGATTAAGATCGAAGGTTCGTCTCAATTTTGCGAGCATTTCGTCCTTTAAAACCATCTTAAATCATCCCCCGTTTGTTATCACTTTATAGTTTCTCGGAATTAATAAAGCTTTTCGCTTTATTTTTTACTATCCTATAGTAACGAATAATGATTTTAGCGTTTATATACTTTACGGTAGTAACACTTTACTATTTGAAGCATTAATTTTAGGCTTTATTCTGGAAAAGAACCTTTTTTGCATTGGGCCTCATGTTCACAGCATCAAGGTTTTCATACTGAGCTCTGGATAAAACAATAACCTTTATTGAAAAGTTGAATTCTGCCTTGATTTGTTCGGCGATATCATGAGCAGTTGCCTGTTTTACATCACCTATAACCATAATACTTGCCCTGTTCTCAGCTTCATCAAGAAGGGCAATAGACTCAATAGTTGATTTTGGCATGCGTTCTACAAAAACATCCAACGGCTTTAGAGTGGGCATCAATTTTTCAAGTAAAAAGTAAGCCTGATGAGCAGAGTTCACCTTGTAAAAATTAAACGAACCTTTTGATTCTTTTTCAAGAAGCCCGATTGAGCTGAGTTTTTTGAAAATTCTGAAAACAGTAGCTGGAGGTATGCTTGTTAAGCGGCTGGTTTCCCTGACCTGGATAACCTTTTTATCGCGAAGTATTGACAGGATTTTAACAGTTTTGTCATCAAAAAGCTGGTTTAGCATGGCTTCCATGTTCCATAGGAAATCATAAGGTATATAAAAATGTTTCTTTTTTGAAACAGTGTTTCATTTATGGAACAAAAAATGGGCACAAAGTATATATTCAAAAAGGGTTTATGAAAGAGGATGGATGTAATGCAGGCAATATTTGACAGGCGAAGCATACGCAAATTTCTTGACAAACCAGTTGAAGAAGAAAAAGTTCTTAAAATTCTTGATGCGGGATTGCATGCGCCAAGCGCAGGAAATTTACAGGACTGGCAATTCATTGTTGTACGTGAACACGGAAAAAGAATCCAGTTATCAGAAGCAGCAGGAGGACAATACTGGATTTCTGCAGCTCCGATAATAATTGTTTTGTGCAGCAAAACAAATCGACTGCGAAGAATTTTTGGGGAACAGGGAGAAAATATTTATTCAATTATAGACTGCTCGTTATCTGCAGAAAACATGCTTTTAACAGCGTTTTCAGAGGGTTTAGGAAGTTGCCTTGTTGCAACATTTGACAAAGATGCGGTGCGAAGAATTCTTGATATCCCCCCTGAAATAAAAGTTTATGCAATAATTCCAGTCGGATACGCAGCTGAAAAACCAAACCCCCCACACAGGCTTGGGATTGAGAGTGTTGCATTTTTGGAATCCTACGGAAAAACATGGACAAAAGATGTTTCAAAAGGAATAGGCCCTGTTTTTATTCGCAGAGACCAGCCATTCACTGATTCTGAAGACATTTAAAATATAAAAAGTGAAGTCTCTCAATTTTGCGTATAACTGCATTATACGGTGTTTTAACGCAAATTTAGAGCATTAAAGAACTATATCCTGCAGAGAATAATTGTTTATAAAGAAGTTTTGACTGTAGTATATTAAGGCTTTTCGAATATCGATTTTTCCACTATGATTTCTCTTCACAAAATTTCTTCTGTGTTGAGTTATTAGGCTTTTTCTTAATCCCATAAAGACAGAGGAAGTATAAATATATTTCGCTTGGCGAGTATACAATCGCTGCGATGACGGGAACAAAACAAAAAAAGAAAAAAGAGGGTTAAAGAAATGGACTTCATCATACAGAATGCCTTGGAGGCAACAAAAAACCAATTCCAAGAAGTTGTAGTTGGTAAGGCGAACATAAAAGTCGTCGGTGTAGGTGGAGCTGGAAACAATATGGGTGACTGGCTATACCACAAAGGCGTCAAAGGTGCCGAGATTATCTTGGCAAACACAGATAAGGCCCACATAGATGCGCGTGAAGCTGATAGGAAAATCCTTATCGGAAAGGAATCCACAAAAGGCCTTGGAGCAGGCGGATATTTGGAAGTAGGAGAACAGGCAGCAAAGGAATCACTTCCAGAAATCAAGGAAGCTCTGAAAGGCGCTGACATGGTTTTCGTGTGCGCAGGCATGGGCGGAGGAACCGGCACAGGAGCATCACCAATAGTTGCACAGGTAGCAAAAGATTCCGGCGCAATAGTAATTGGTGCAGTAACAATGCCGTTCAAAATCGAAAAAGCACGCATTGAAAAGGCTGAAGAAGGACTTCAGAAGCTTAGACGAAACTGCGACACAGTAATTGTAATCGACAACAACCGACTTATAGAGATAGCAGGACAACTGCCGATTTCACAGGCATTTGGAGTAGCAAACGAGCTTGTGGCAACAATGATAAAGGGAATAGTCGAAATGATTACAGTCCCATCATTGGTCAACAGAGACTTTGCAGACGTAAAGGCAGTCATGAAAGGCGGAGGAGTAGCAGTAATCGGTGTAGGAGAATCAGACACTGAATCCAGAGTGGACGAAGCAGTAAAGAGAGCGCTACTGAACCCGTTGCTTGATGTCTCATACGAAGGAGCACAGGGAACCCTTATACACATAACAGGCGGGCCAGACATGACACTGGATGATGTCAACAGAGTAGGCGAGTTGGTAACAGCATCACTTGATCCGGATGCAATGGTAACATGGGGAGCAAGAGTACAGGATAATATGTCAGGTAAAATGAGAGTTATGACAATTATAACTGGCGTAAACTCACCATACATTTTAGGACCAAGCAGCTCAAAGAAATCAGCTCAAAAGGCATCCCAGGTTTCGCAAGAACTTGGAATTGAGATATTGAGATAAAGGGGTAATCGAAGGGGAATAATTTCCCCTTTCTTTAACTCTTTATCATTCATGTTCAAAAATTCCAGCGAGCGCATCAGGGCCTGCCCCTCAGCTTTATTTGAGGGGCCCCAACCCTCTTTAAGCCTTTCTTAAAAAGAAAGGCTTGCGAAAGAAAGGTTGTTGTGCGATGCAGAAAAAGAAAAGGTGTGGGATTCACGTCCTTTCCGCAAGCGAGTCCGGTTTGGACAGCACAGGGCTGTCATAACTCCGACGCGAACGAAAGGGCTTTCATACTCATCCTTCGATGAGCACCCCTATGCCCGATGATATGAGGGCTCCTTCTTCTTTTATAGAAGAGGGCATGAAATGAGCAAAAAAATGGATGAAACGCAGATGATTGACGGATTTTTCCATATTCATGAGTGGGAGCGCGATTCGATGAATAACCAGAATCCAGTTACAATAAATTTATATAAGGACTGGCGATGAAAATGGTTATGATGGGAACTCAAAAACCAGAAGACAGAAATTATGTGCCTATAGCAGGCAGGGCATACCTGGATTTAGGCAGTTTCTCCATTTCTCCAACCCCTTATAATACAGATAACGGCAAAATGATTAGCCCTGTCGGCTTAGAAGTTTTGTCTAGTATTGAGGAATTGGCAAAAAAAACAAGGGAAGACACTCCTGCTGTCGAAGAAGTTATTGTTAATTACCAAGACAAGGAAGGGAATCATCATCGCGGCACCCAAAAAGCCATAGACGCCTTAAGACAGAACGATACAATTACCCCGCAAGCTGCAGGCACTCTGAAGCAATTTGTGGAAGCATTTAAGGGGAAAATTAGCCCTGACGTTGAAGAGAAACTTAAACAAAAAGGCATAAGACGCGTTTAATCCCAGATCTCTTGAGTTTTAACCCCCACCATAAAGTATATAAACAATAAACTACTACTAAACAGTAGTTACAAATGGTGGGGTGTGTTAAATATGACAGCTATTCCAATGAATTACATGCGTGGACGAGAATCCCTTAAAGCAATTGTTCTTTTTAATGAGAATAAATTACTCTCAAAGGTGATTCTTACTATCCAAAACACCATGGCGCCTAAAAAATGCGGGGGCGGGCCCTATCTCGGAAACTTTGAGGATGTATTAAACAGACAACCTGACGGTTCTCTTGCCATCGCAGGAGGTTCCTACACAGGCAAGCCTGAAGACAAATTCAAAATTAAAGCTGGTGGAACCTACGACGGAAGTTTTACTGCAAAAGCTAATGTTATCACAGAGGATTCAAAACAAGTTTATGAGGCTGTAAAAGAAAAAGGCATGTTGCCTATAGAGACTACAGTATTCAATGAAAACGGGCTTACTGAAATCTGTAAGGCTTACACCGATGGAACTGATAATTTCTTGCCTGTTAAATCAACTAACATTGATTATGAACTAGGAACCATTGAAGAAAAAGTAGAGCTTATCAAGATGGACATGCAGTATGGAGCCGTTAAAAGAAAACTCAATAAGCTAGGGGTGAACTAAAATGCCAGTTGAAGATTTGTGGGACCCTGTATTAGCAAAAAATAACAGGGCTCCAAAAGGATCAAGCACTGTTTACATAGGAGAGCCTAACGAAGGAGAAAGCGCAGCAGATATGTATGAATTGTTTGGATGCGAGCAGATGGTTTTTGACGGCAAACCAAAGCTTCCTTCTGAAGAAGAAACTCCTGAGCCTGTTTATGAAAAGCCCAAATTTACACAGACGAATCTTAATAACATAGAGTGCATGGCAGAAATACTAGACCAAAACAATGAGCTTGCGGCAATATTTGAAGAAAACAGAAAAAACCTCCGTATATACCCAGGAGTCCAAAAGACTAATTCGCTAAGTCTTAGTACTGAAAATGTAGTCAGAGCACACAGACAGGCACAGATCGACGAAGATTACAGCAGAATTGCTTATCAGTAATTTTTATTTTTTGTTTAACATCATTTCTAAATCTTTATACATGTGATAAATAGTTTATAAATAATGAGGTTTTTAGGAGAACTATGGCAAAGCCTGGGGACACAATAAAAGTAGTTACAAAGGATGCTGAATACACAGGGATACTCATCCAGAGACCTGAAATGGTTCCTGGGAATTCTATCATTCTAAAGCTTGACAACGGCTATAATATTGGGATTGAAAAGAACAAAATCCAAAAACTCACTGTAATCAAGGCAGGAAAAGAAACAAAACATGAAGCTGGAAAGCCCGCAAAGAACAAGAGCCTGCCAAATGTCGCGATTCTTTCAACTGGCGGAACAATCTCCTCAAAAGTGGATTATAAAACAGGAGGAGTTTCGCCAAACCTCACTGCAAACGATTTTATCAGGGCAGAGCCAAAGCTCGCAGAATATGCAAATTATGATTTCAAGCAGGTTGCGCAGGTGCTGAGCGAGGATATGGATTCAAAAATCTGGACTGCGCTTGCAAAGGAAATTTACGCAGAAATCAAAAAAGGAAAGCAGGGAATCATTGTTACGCATGGAACCGACACGATGCACTACACTTCTGCAGCAATTTCATTCATGGTGCAGAACCTTCCAGTGCCAGTAGTTTTTGTAGGAGCGCAGCGGAGCGTTGACAGGGGCAGTTCAGATGCATTCCCGAATCTTCTTACGGCTGCGATTGCGGCGACAAAGTGGGAAGGCGCAGAAGCTGTAATCTGCATGCATGAATCAACAAATGACAATGCGAACATCCTGATTCGCGGGACAAAAGCGCGAAAGATGCACACTGAAAGAAGGGATGCGTTCCGTCCGATAAATGATCTGCCCTTAGCACGAGTTGATTACAAGGGAAATATCCTGAATGTTTCTGAGCACAAAAAGCGCGAGGAGCGCGAGCCTATCCTTAACACAAGGCTTGATACAAAAGTCGGACTTATCTGGAGCTATCCAGAGATGGAGCCTGAAATCATTGATTATTACATTAAAAACAAATACCACGGCATTGTTATCGCAGGAACTGGGTTAGGGCATGTGCAGCACTCGCTGATTAAAAAACTGAAAGAGTGCAGCAAAGCAGGGATTCCTGTTGTAATGACGTCGCAGTGCATCTATGGCAGAACAAACATGCGGGTTTATGAGACAGGACGCAGATTAATTTTTGAAGCGAATGTGATTGACGGCGCAGACATGACACCAGAGACTGCATTTGTAAAGCTCATGCATGTGCTCGGGCAGACAAAGGACATCGCGAAAGTAAAAACAATGATGGAGAAGAACCTTGTCGGAGAAATAAGCGACTGCACAGGCGCAAACACTTTTCTGATTTAAGTGAGGGTTGATGGAACGAATCGAGAGAATCAAGCGGGTACTGGATGCATTGGGATACAAAGAAACTTCAACTGTGCAGTTCACCCTGCGAAGATTTGAAAAGGTTGACAGGATTCATGCAAATATCAAAGGGAAGACTGACGAGCAGCTGCACGAGATATTTAAGATGTTCAACAAGCGCTATGAGATGAAACTTGTGGGTGAATCATTCCCCTCAACAGCAGGAGCGCTGACAGTCAAGGAAATGCTGGATTATCTTGAAGAATATGACAACAAGTTCTCCCTTGACTGGTGCGAGCTTGATTTCAAAGAAGTCATAATAAAGTTATCTTATTTGTGATAAAAATGGATGTTGAACTGGCAATCAAGAAGAGAAAATCAATACGAAGATTTGAGAACGAAGAAGTTTCAGATATATTGGTAGAAGAAGTTATCAAAGCGGCTAAGCAGGCTCCTTCAAGTCACAATCTGCAGAACTGGCATTTTGTTGTTGTTAAGGACAAAAAGACAAAAGAAAAATTCATGGAACAAAATGTTTTTGTGCAGAAAGAAATATGCGATGCGCCGGTGATAATTGTTTGCTGTGCAGATAAGGAAGCATACTCAAAACATTCGATAAGAGAACATGAGACTAACATGCAATTAGTCAATCTTTCGCTGGCAAGCGCGTTTTTAGTATTAAGAGCAACAGAACTTGAGCTTGGGACTTGTTTTGTTGCGTGGTGTAATAAAGAAAAGATTAAGAAACTTCTTGGAATCCCGAGAAGCAAAGTAATCCCCTTTGTAATTGTTATGGGCCATCCAGCTGAGAACCCCGAACCGAGGAGCAGAAAAAGCCTAGGAAAGATATTGCACAAAGAAAAGTGGTAAATCAAAGTGTTTCTTTAGTTCATTTTTAGACGTGTTTTTAAAATCGTAACATTTATATAAGACATATGTCTCATAATAGGTATGCCAAAAAAAGGACCAGACACACAAAAAATAAAAAAAATTCTTGAAACTTTAAAGAAAAACCCTAATGGAATTTGGGTACGTGAACTTGCTCGTAAATCAGATTTAGACAAATCAACTGTTTCGCGTTATATAACAGAGTATCTTAATAAAGAAGTTGAAGAAATTTATGATGTTGGTGGTTTGATAAAGTTGGTGAAGCTAAAATGATTAAAAACGTATTAGACTCAGAATTTGCATATTTGTGTGGTGTTTTTGCTGGGGATGGTTGTTTATACAAGGATAAAACATATAGAATCGAGATATGTGATGGAACCAGCGTACCTGATGATACAGAATATTCAAAGGAATTTATCGAACATCTCGCATCAGATATTAAATCTAACTTTGACATTAAAAATATTCCTATCCGAAGAAGAGGAAATCAATTTATTTTGAATACACGAAATAAGATATTGATAAATGCTTTAATGTTTATTGGATTTAAACCCGGGAACAAGTCTCATATTGTTTCGGTCCCAAAACTGTTTCTTGGAAAAGAAGTATTAGAACTAAATTTTTGGCGTGGTGTGATGGATACGGATGGCATGGTGGCAAGGAACTCAAGAAAAATAGCATTAGAATCTGCTAGCAAAAAACTAATAGTTCAGTATTCCGACTTTTTAAAAAAACATAAAATCCCCCATGTGGCATATAGCAGACGATTGATTGATGGTATCTACTTTGGAGTTAGACTTAGAAGTCCATTTTTAGAGATGTATGCTAAACTGATAGGATTCAAACATCCAAGAAAGAAAAATTGGTTAGAACAACATATTAAACACAGATTTTATATTGAGAATGAACTACGAATAAATGATTTTCTTCTAGACAGAGGAGTGATTGATTATGAAACTATTTTTAATGATAGTAACACCTTCGTAGTTAATGGGAAGGAATTGCTTAACAGATTAGGCTCAAATTATTATCAGTATAGACCAAATATTTTACTGAGTACGATTCTATCCGAAGCTAAAAAGTTAGGTTTTGATAAACTCAAAATTTTAAAGTTGCTGTCTAAATATCGATGGAAATCTTCGAAAGGTTCAAATATATCAGTTAAGTTGCCGTTAAAATACAATAAAAATATGGATAAATTATTACAATTAGTTAGATTAGGTACGAGTGGAAACATAAAAATATCGCGTAGATATGCTAACGCTTATGAAGTTAATCCTGACCTTGCGATTAGAGAAATAACTGAGCTATTTGATTTAAAACCAAAATACACTTCAAAACAAGAAACTTTATTTTGTAGCACAGTTTTAAATATCCTATTCTCTAGAATATTAAGGAGAACAACATGTCAGAATATGAAAAAGTAGGTTTGAAGGTTGGACTGGAAGTCCATCAACAGTTAGATAGTCATAAACTATTTTGTAACTGCCCCTCTGTGATGCGGGACAAAGAACCAGATTTTACTGTAATCAGAAAACAGAAAGCAGTAGCTGGAGAGATGGGGCTCAAGGATATTGCCGCAGAAGCAGAAGAATTCAAGGACAAAACTTTCGTGTATGAAGGTTATAATGACACCACATGTTTAGTAGAACTTGACGAGGAGCCTGTTCATCCTATAAACAAAGAAGCACTGGAAATCGCGTTGATAATTGCAAAATCGCTTAACATGAGAATATTTGACGAGATAGAAGTGATGCGAAAGACTGTAATCAATGGCTCGAACACGTCAGGATTCCAGAGAACTGCCTTAGTCGGCGAGAATGGTTTTATTGAAACAAGCAGAGGAAAAGTACGCGTCAACATGCTTGCAATTGAAGAAGATGCTGCACGAGAAATGCGAAGGGAAGAAGGTGTTGTTAATTTCAGGCTGGACAGATTGGGAATTCCGCTTGTTGAACTGCGGACTGAGCCTGACATCACTTCGCCAGAGCAGGCAAAAGAAACTGCAGAGAAACTCGGGCTTTTAATGAGGATGACTGGACGCGTTAAGCGAGGGATAGGAACAATCCGCCAGGATGTCAATGTCTCAATCAAGGGCGGAAGCAGGATTGAGATAAAAGGATTCCAGGAACTCAATGACATACCTGCTGTGATTAAAGGAGAGATTGACAGACAGAAAAACGTTCTTGAGATACGAAACAAGCTCAACTCGCGCAAGGCAAAGGCTGTGCGGGATTTCAAAGAAGTCTCGCGAATACTTTCAGAATCAGAATCAAAACTTGTCAAGGAAGCGCTGGAGCGCGGAGAAAAAATAATCGGGATGAAGCTCAAGGGATTTGACGGAATGTTCAAGCGCGTAATCTGCGGGGAAAGAACCTATGCAAAAGAATTTGTTGATTATCTCAAACATTTCACAGACATGAAAGGATTCATGCACACTGACGAGCTGCCAAAATACGGAATAATTGACAAGCAGGTGTTTGAGCTGAAGCAGCTGTTCACAGCAGGAAATGAGGACTTGGTATTGTTCCTGTTCGGCTCGGAAAAAGAATGCCACAGAGCGCTGCATGTTCTTGCAGACAGGGCAGAGCAACTAATTGCAGGAGTCCCAAGCGAAGTTAGGAATTCAATGGAAGACATGTCAACAAAGTTCCTGCGCCCGATGCCTGGGGCATCGCGCATGTATCCGGAGACAGACGAGCTTCCAGTAAAAATCACAAAGGAAATGCTCAAACAAATCAAGCTGCCTGACACTCCTGACCAGAAAATGAAAAAATATGTGAAGCTCGGGCTCGGTGAAGAGCTCTCAAAGCAGATGATTCACAGCGAATACTTCCCAGTATTTGAGGAACTTACAGACAGGTTCAGGAAACTCAATCCAATACTTATCGCGTCCAATCTTCTTTCTGCGCGGGATGAAATCAGGAAACGCTTTGATGCGAATACAGACAGCCTGAACAAGAAACATTTTATCGGAACATTTGAGCTGCTTGAGAACGGAAACATTGCAAAGGAAGCTGTGATTGAGCTTCTTGCATGGCTTGCAGTCAACCCGCAGGCCGGAGCAGAAGAAGCAATGCGTAAGCTGAAGCTGCAGAGAATCAGCAAGAAAGAGCTTGAGAAATTCACAGACAAGATTCTTGAGGAAAACAAAGAACTGGTTGAAAAGAAGCAGTTCGGCGTGCTGATGGGCTTCCTCATGCGCAAAGTCCGCGGAAGAATAGACGGAGAGCTTGTTTCTGAAGTTTTGAAAAAGAAAATGGGATTATAAAATGAAAATATTTGCGTGCGGGGATTTCCACGGAACTGTGCCTGAAAAGTTCAGGAAGATTGCACGCAGCTGCGACTTTGTGCTGTGCATAGGAGACTTGGCAAACCGCGACAAAGAAAGAGCTATTTATTTCAAGCACTGGAAAGCACTTGGCGAAGGGCATGATTTGTTTGAATTTGTTGACAAGAAAAAATTCAGAAAAATACTCATAAGCAATGTTAAGAGCCTGGTTCCTGTAATAAAAAAAATGGATAGTTGGGGCATGCCTGTTGTTACTACGCATGGAAACGGGGACTTTACAAAAGAACGGCTGAAACGTTACTTCAAAGGACTTGACATGCCAAGAAACCTTCCGCGGTTTGAGCAGCTTGTTAAGAAAACGAAGAACATCAACTATTTTCCAAATTCAGTTGTAGACTTTGACGAAACGTATCAGATAATAACATTTGGTTGCCCTACTGATGATGTTCCGGATGAAATCGAAATTATGATGCTTAGGGATTTGTTCAAGCAGAAACTGAAAAACAAGAAAGTGATATTCCTGACGCACGAGCCGCCATACGGAACAAAGATTGATTTGACAAAATACGGGCCTGCAAAAGGGCATCATATCGGAAGCAAATCAGTAGCGTGGGCAATCAAAAAGTACAAACCTGCGCTGAACATCTGCGGGCATGTGCATGAAACCCAAGGAGTATCCTGTGTTGGCAAGACTATTTGCGTTAATGCTGGCTATGGCAGGAAAGGGCAGGCTGCGATAATTGAGCTTGGAAAGAAAATAAGCATAAAATTAGTGAAGTGACATCACTACATCAGCAATCGCTTTTGCAGGGCCAAAGATTGTTCCGCCGGATTTCTTTATTACTTCTGTTGCAAAATTCTTCAGCTTGGATTCCATGCCTTTTGCCTTGCAGTGAAGCTTCATGTCCTCATTGTGTCCGCCAGTAACATAAGCATCATGCTCCTGGGTGAGATATTTCAGACGGTTGGAATCAAGCTGGTTGCCAAATTCAATGACATTCTCTTTTGGAAGCTTTGTGAGTTCAGCAACATATTTTGTGAGTTTGTCTGCAGGGTTCGTGACCATTACTATTTTTGTTTTGCGGGTGAATTCTTTCCCAGAGAAAACATCCATTATAACATGTTTGTTTTTATCAAACAGCTCGTCCCTTGATTTTATGTCAGGGGTTCGCGGGAATCCTGCCGTCATTACGATAACATTGGAATCCTCAAGCATGCCTTCTGTTTTAATCCGAGCAAAAGGAAATGCGCTCTGCAAATCCATGCGCACACCGTCAAGATAATCTGTACGTACATCCAGTAACGTTATTTCATTCAATCCGCGCTCAAGCAAAGTGTATGCAAGAGTGCTTCCGACCTTTCCTGCCCCGATTATTGTGATTTTCATAAAACAATTAAATAAGACGTTTCTTTAAAATGTTATGATTCCGAACAAGAAAGCGCTTGAAATCATTCTCTCTGCAGTAAGAGGATTTGAAAAGCCAATCCCTGAGCTGGAGCAATATGTTACGCCTTCTGATATAGCCGCAGAACTGCTTTGGACAGCTTTTATGGACGGCAATATCGAGAAAAAGAAAGTTTTTGATTTGGGCTGCGGAACAGGAATCCTTACAATCGGAGCTGCGCTGCTTGGGGCAAAAAGCGTAACAGGGTTTGATATTGACAGGACAGCATTCAAGAATGCATTTGAACTTGCAGAAAAAAATGCCAGGATTCTAAGAGAAACAAATATTCTTGCTGAAAACATAAAATTTGTCGAAATTGATGTCAAGCATGTCGAGGAAAAGTGCGACACTGTTGTGATGAACCCGCCTTTTGGTGTGCAGACAGAACACGCGGACAGATTATTTCTTGAAAAGGCATTTGGAATCGCGAATGTGATTTATTCGATACACAAAGGCGGTTCTGACAAATTCCTTTTGAGTTTTGCAAAAGACAAAAACTGGAGCGCTGTAAAGCTCGGTGAGTTCAGGTTTGTCATAAAGAAAAGCATGGACTTTCATGAAAAAGCAAAATATCCTGTTGAGGTTGAGCTTTGGAAGTTCCTCAAATCTTAGAATTCTAATAGAATTCTGGCGATGTTCAAGAACATCCTGTTCTTGACAAAGTAATATAAATAGTCTCATTTTTAATGTTCGTATGGAAGGTGACAAGATGACTGTAATGAAAAAGGAAGAACAGATAGGTTTCCATAAAGGCGCGATTAATACGCTTCTAAAAGAAAGACAGGAAATGGTTAGGATAATAACTGTTATTGACCAGCTTCTTAAAGCACATGCATCTGGATTGCAGCAGCTTGGAATCAAAATAGGCAAGACAGAAGAAAAAAAGCTTGAGAAAGCGCTGGATTAGAAATATTTAAATACTTCAAAATATATAGTATTTATGGGTTAAAATGAAATACACAAGTGATTTACGGAACTGAAAGTTTTAGAGTAGATTTATTTAGCCCACATTCTTTTCATTCATTTTCTCAAACTGCCTTCTTTTCTAAAGAAGGTAAGCTGCCAAGAAAGCTTAGCGGTGAGAGAGGGGTTTTAAAAATGAAAAAGTTAAGTGAAACAGGTGATTTACGGAATATTGGATTCTGCTGAAGAAAAGCATTTTAAAGGAGAGCGCATAGATAAGAGTATGAAATTTGTTCCAATCGGAGAAATCCTGAAAGGCGAGCATACTGGCAAAAAAGTCGCAATACGCGGCTGGGTTCACAGGGAAAGAAAACAAAAAGCAGTTTCTTTCTTCCTGTTAAGAGATGATTCTGGGATAGTGCAGACTGCAATAAAACCCGAAAGCAAGTACTGGGATGAATCTCAGAAATTGACAATCGAGTCCTCAGCAGCAATAGAAGGGACTGTTAAGGAAGACAAGCGAGCTCCTGGAGGCTATGAAATCAGCGTTGACAAGCTTGAGGTTGTCGGAGTTGCAGAAAGATACCCGATTACAAAAGACCAGAGCGAAGAATTCCTTAGGGATGTGCGCCATCTTTGGATACGCAGCAGAAAAATGACTTTAGTCCTTAAAATAAGGGCGGCTGTGTTCGAGGCTGTGCATGAGTTCTACAAACAGAAAGGATATTTTGAGATACAGTCACCGAGCTTTACAGGAAGCGCGTGTGAAGGCGGCTCAACACTGTTCGAAGTGAAATACTTTGACCAGAAAGCATATCTTACGCAGAGCTGGCAGCTGTATGCAGAAGCAATGATTTTCTCACTGCAGAAAATTTACTGCATTGCACCAAGCTACAGGGCGGAAAAATCAAGGACACGAAGGCACCTTGCAGAGTACTGGCACCATGAGATGGAAACAGCATGGATGGGATTCGAGGAACTGATGGGGTTCGAGGAAGAAATGATTACATTTATTGCGCATTATGTTGCAGAGAAATGCGAGACTGACCTGAAAGAGCTTGGCAGAGATGTTGAGGCACTGAAGAAGTTCAAAGGGCCTTTCATACGGATGAGGTACGAGGAAGCAATAAAAATACTCGGGCAAAAGTGGGGCTATGACCTGACTGACGAGGACGAGCGAAAGCTTGTTGCAGACGCTGGCAAGCCAATATTTTTGACGCACTTTCCGCGCGAGATGAAAGCGTTCTACATGAAGGTTGACCAAAAAGACAGGAGAGTTGTGCTTGGCGCTGATTTGCTCATGCCTGGAGTCGGCGAAACAATAGGCGGAAGCGAGAGAATTTCAGACTCCAAAGAGCTTGAGGATTCGCTGAAACTATTTAAACTCAAGAAAGAGGACTACAGCTGGTACATGGATTTGAGAAAATACGGCACTGTCCCGCACTCCGGGTTCGGGCTGGGCATGGAGCGACTTGTAATGTGGCTTGCATCTGCAGAACACATAATGGACACAATCCCGTTCCCAAGGACAATGACGCGATTGTATCCGTGAGGGTGTAAATGATAATACGCAAGGCAACGCAAAAGGATGCAAAGGCAATCGTGAACCTGATGAATGACCTAGTTAAGCACCACAGTTCTTTTAATGACGTTTATTACGATACAAATGAACTTGCAAAAAACTGGAAAACCATTTATCTTAAAAAAGTAAAGACAAAAATAAGATCCAAAAAGACTATAGTTCTTGTTGCTGAAGAAAACGGAAAAGTTGTAGGTTATGTGGATGGTTCGCTTAAGCCAAGATTCCTGTTTAACAAAAATCTGACACTGGACATAGACAACATCAGTATTGCAGAAGGATACCGCGGAAAAGGCATCGGAACAAAGCTGATGAAAGCAATTTTTAAGATAGGCAAAAAGCGAAAGGCATTTTGCGCATGGCTTGGAGTCAGGGCCCAGAACAAAAAGGGGAGAAAGTTCTATAAAAAGCTGGGGTTTAAAGATTCAATGATAAATGTTGTCAAAAAACTGAGGTGAACAATAATGGATATCATTTCAAATGTTACGGCAAATCTTGACCAGCTTACGCTGTCAAGCCTTTCATTTACAGACGCATTTACATTTTTGCCGCCTTTGGCAATCTTCATAGGCGCAATCCTTGTTTACGCTGTTTTCGTTTTTAATTTTTACAATTTCATGTCAAAGAAGGAAATATTCAAATTTGAAATGACGCAGGCAGGCAGCCATTTGCGCAAAGGATTTGACGTGTTTAGCTATATATTAAAACACATTGTAATATTCCCTGTCATAGTTTCGTTCTGCTTTCTTGTGCTGGTGGTATTCTTTTCTTTCCTGTCTAAGAACCAGAGCGTTGAAACAATACTTCTTATTGCAATGACTCTTGTGGCAACAATAAGAATAACTTCATATTTCAACGAGGCGCTTTCAAAAGAACTGGCAAAGATGATTCCAATCGCCTTGCTTGGCGTTTTCCTTGTGGACATGGGATATTTTTCCCTTGAGAGCTCGCTTGCAACGCTGGCTGCAGTCCCGACTTTTGTACGCACAATAGTGTATTATATTGGCTTTGTAGTTGGCATTGAAATACTGCTCAGATGCATTTCGCTCATACCTTTCGGCAAGAAACATAACAAAAGCTAAATTTTTTATAATACCCTGCCCTTATTGTTTGCATGGCAAAAACAAGAGTAGGCAAAATAAGCCACTATTTTTCTAAAATCGGCGTTGCTGTTGTCGAGGTAGAAGCGCCACTTAAAGTAGGAGATAAAATCTCAATCGAGGGCGGAACAACAAAGTTTGAGCAGACAGTCTCCTCGATGCAGGTTGACAGGGAAGCAATCAAGTCAGCAAAAAAAGGCGACTCAGTCGGAATGAAGGTTGACAGCGAAGTAAAGCCGGGCGACGTGGTTTACAAGCTCTGATAGTGGCTGATTTTTGGAAGCATTAATATATAGTGTGAACAAGAAGTGCTCCGACCGGGACATTCACAACTTTCCGCCAACGCTTTTAGCGAAGCGCGAAAGGGTTGATTTGAACCCGGGTCTTCGGATGTCTTCAGCCTTTCCGCAAGCGCTTTGCCTGCAAAGGGCTTCGAGAGTCCGAAATCCTTGACCGGACTAGACAATCGGAGCACTAATAAGAAAAAGGTTAAATATTGGTTAAAAACTTTACTATAGCATGGTTAAGGTGACTAAATCTAAGGAAAGTCTTTTTCCGAAGCTTACAGCATTGGCGCTGATAATCGGAACTTCAATCGGAGCCGGAATTCTCGGGCTCCCGTATCTATTCGCAAAATCAGGGTTCTTGGGCGGAGCAATAACACTTGTTGTTGTCGGGATAGCCATGACCCTTGTAACTCTTTATTTTGGAGAGATTTCATTGCGTACAAAAGAGAATTATCACCTTTCAGGGTTCGCAAAAAAATACCTGGGCAACAAATGGAAATATATTGTTCTTGCAGTTGAGACAATCGGAATCTATGCAATCCTTATCGCATACCTGATTGGAATCGGGATGGTTGCATCACAGATTTTTGGCATAAATGCAACCATTGCGTCAACAATATTTTTTGTGCTCGTTGCTTTGGCAGTGTTCTTTGGCTATGAACGCACAAGCAGGACAGAATTCCTGTTTACATTTTTGAAAATTGCACTGCTTGTGGCTATAATCGCATTTATACTGCCTGGGGCAAAGACAGCAAATCTTGGAACTGGCTTTGACTGGACAACAGCGCTCATCCCGATAGGAGTGGCGATTTTCGCATTCAACTGCTATACTGTACTCCCTGAGATAGAGACAAAAATTCTGCATAAAGACAAAAAGTCAATCTGGTACATTGTTATTGCAGGAATGGCAATAGTCCTGCTGTTTTATCTCGTATTCAGCTATGTTTTCCTGGGAAACTTTGGAACCGGCGTTTCAGAGGTTGCAACAAATTCGCTGATTGGAAAACTTGCCTGGGCAGGAGCGCTGTTTGTGCTCATCACGCTCGTGACTCCATTTATAGCATTGACATCAGTAATCAAGGATATTTACACGCATGACCTGAATATTGACAGAAGATTCTCGTGGTTCCTTGCATGCTTTGTCCCGTACATGATTTTCCTTTATGGAGGATTCTCATTTGTGAGCCTGATAAGCTATGCAGGAGTGTTCGCATTCGGACTTCTTGGAGTAATAACAGTATACACGCTTTACAAGGCAAGGCAGAACAAGCCTGAAGTTGTGCCAGGATACGTAGTTCCGGGAGGAGTCGCACTAATGGCCCTAACTGCCCTGGTCTTTGTCGCGGCAATTGTTTACCAGTTGCTGCTTTTTGTAGGAATTGTGTAGTCATTGCAAGAAGAGCTCTTCAACATTTCCGCATTTTTTGCAGAACATCTCTTCTTCGCGTCCTTCTGTCTTTGCCAGCTTATTTGAGCCGCATGCCGAACAGTACAACTTTTTCAAAATCTCTAAATTGATTTTCGACATAGTTACACCCGTAATTTCACTTAATACAATAAGTGGTTATAAAGTTTTTGTCACCAATTTTAAACATCATACTTTTAGAAATTTTATCCAATCGGGAACCTGAGCATTGCTGCGACTTCAATCTTGCTGAAACGCTCGCCAGATTCGTGCTCGTCAGAAATTATCATTATGCGGGCGCCGCCGGACTCTGCATTCCGCATCAGCTGGTCAATAACCTCAAATGTCCCTGCTTCGCGGTGCTTTGAAATCGCGTAATCAGAAACCAGCAGGAGGTCAACTGCGCCAAATTCAACAGCTTTTTGGACGTCTTCAACCCCATAAACTGCAAACTGGCTGCTTTTTGAGACTTCTCCAAAGAAACGCTCAATTATCTGTGTTTCTTCCTGCACGCGGCTGCCTTTTACAACTTTGTCAACCTCGCCGCGTTTTATTATCTCATTAATTCCCGGCTTTCCTGCGCTGGATATTTTGACAAAAACAATCCTTTTTTTAAGCTCAGGCATGCGTTCAAGGGATTTTTCAAAATTTTCTGCAAAAAATCCAGGGCCTCCCAGAATTATTTTTCCAATGCCCTGCGACTTTGAGATTTCATCAAGCATTTTTGCGAGCTCTTCCATGAATGCGGAGCGGGACTTGTCATACTCCTTCATTGTTTCTTTTTTCTTGCCTGGCAGGGATTTGCTTAGTTCGCTTATGTGTTCAATTCCAAACTCGCGGAGCACTGCGATGTCTGCCTCGCCGTAATCAGCTGCGCAAAGAAGAAGCCGCGGCTGTTTTGACGCTGCTTCTGCGTCTTTCAAGCGTTCCAAATGCCATTTCTGGAAAACTTTAAAAATTTCAAGAGTGCGCCCAGGGCCTATGCTAAGAGCGTGATACTCTCCGTGCGGAACATCCTCATTTGAGGACTCAGATATTGTGCCAAGAATCCTGAGAGTGTCGCCGTGTTTTTTGAACTCAACCTTCTCGACGCCAAGCCTGACATAAATCTTTTTGCGGATTCCTTCCTGCCCCTCTTCTTTTTTAGTGATGCGGGTTGTTTCTCCTGCAACAGCATCAAGAGGCTCGATTATGCGCGACAGTATCCACAAGTCATCAAGATTATCAACCCTGACTTTGATTGAATTGTTCTTCAGGTCCTGGCTTAAAATCTTCATAAATATAACAAACAGCCTGTCCTTTTTAAAGCAAACTTTTTATAATCATGTGTCCTAAGGCAAGACATGACAAAAAGTGAAATAGGGGTCGGCGATGCAATAAAACTTATCATAAGCCTGTTCTTCCCTATTTATGCAGGAGTTTTTGGGGCGATAATAACAAGTTTTACTGTAACAACATGGTATGCTGCCCTGAACAAACCTTTTTTCAGCCCTCCAGGCTGGATTTTCGGGCCTGTGTGGACAATACTTTACATTTTGATGGGCGTTTCATTGTTCTTGGTATGGCGAAAAGGAATCAACAGCGAAGCAGCACGGATGGCAATCGCAATCTTTGCATGCCAGCTTGCAGTGAACATGTTTTGGTCATTTGCATTCTTCGGGTTCATGGCGCCATTAGTGGCTTTGGTTACAATACTCCTTTTGTGGGGGCTTATACTGCTGATGATAGTCAACTTTTATCACATATCAAAAGCAGCAGCGATAATGAACATTCCATACTTATTGTGGGTTTCATTCGCGACAATACTAAACATCGCGATTGTTGTGCTTAACTAGAAGACTTTTAATATCAGCAAATTCTGATTTTAATTATGGTGAAAAAGTCAAATCTGAATTTTTTTATTGCGACAGCACTAATAATAGGCACAATCTTTGGCGCTGGAGTCTTCGGGATACCTTACGCAGTATCAAAAGCAGGATTCCCGCTCGGGCTCATACTTATTGTTGTGCTTGGGATTGCGGTAACCCTGATGACGCTTTATATGGCTGAAGTCGTGCTGCGGACAAATAAAACAAAGCAGTTCGTGGGTTTGGCTGAAAAATATCTTGGAAAACCCGGCAAGTCCCTTATGTTTTTGAGCACAGTAATTGGGATGATTGGAGTCCTTACCGCATATCTTGTCGGAATAGGAAACACAGCCCACACGCTGTTCGGGTTCGGCTCACCGCTGATTTTCACATTTGCGTTCTTCGCAATAGCATCGTTCCTTATTTATTTTGGATTGAAAAGCATTGGAAAAGCCATGCTGGTTCTTACCTCAGTTCTCATTGCGGTAATTTTGATTGTATGTTTCATAATGTTCCCGAACATAAACGCCCAGAATGTGGGCTATATTGATACAAACAACTTCTTTTTTCCGTTCGGTATAATACTTCTTGCGCTGCTCGGGTACTCGATTATCCCTGAAGTTGAGATTGTCCTTAAGAATGAAAAGAAGAAAATGCTTGGCGCAATAATACTTGCATCTGCGGCTTGTATCACAATCTATGTCCTTTTCACGCTGGCTGTGCTGGGAGCTTATGGCAGCAGTGTTGCAGAGATTGCAACGATGTCTTTTACAGGGCTTCCGAAGATACTCGGGAACCTTGTTGCACTGGCTGCAATGTCAGCCGCATTCCTTTCGCTCGGCACCGTAATGACAGATGTTTTTGTTTATGATTTGAAACTCAAACGCTGGCTTGCATGGCTTATTGCATGTTTTGTGCCGCTCGGACTGCTTGTTGTTTTTTCACCGAGCTTTATCACAATGCTGGATATTGTCGGAATCTATTCAGGCGGGCTAACCGGGGTGCTTGCTGCGCTTATGGTGCTTAAGGCGCGAAAAAAAGGGGATGTCAAGCCTGCATTTGTCGTGCCTGGAGGAAAACCCCTGATATATGCGGTGCTTTTGCTTTTCCTGTTTGGGATGGTTTACCAGACACTTGTTTTTGCAGGCGTGATTTAAAAACATATAAAAATGCCCATCTTTTAGGATAGGTTGGTGAGATGACATGGTAGACTATAGTAATGCGCTTAAACGGCCGTTCAGTGACATAAAAAAACTCCTTATAGCAATACTCCTCAGCGTCATCCCAATTATTAGCTTCATGTTTACAGGATACATCCTGGATGTTGCCAAGACTGCGATGAAAAAGAAGTACAAACTTCCAGAATGGAGATACGGAACTAACTTTGTTCATGGGCTTATTTCATTCGTTATCAGTCTTATTTACATGCTTCCGTTCCTGATAATTACGATGCTGTTCATTGTCCTTATTACTATTTTTGAGAATAACACAGCTGGAACACTGATAACAATCCTTGTTTTTGTTGTGATTGCAACATTATACAGCATTTTAATCATCGGAGCAACCATGCGATATGCGGAGACAAGAAAGTTTGGCGCTGCATTCGAGTTTGGGGCTATAATCAAAAAAACATTCAGCCAAAAATTCATTGTAGCCCTTTGTGTTGCAGGACTCATCTCATTTTTAGTTGCACTGGCTGTTGCAATGTTGCTGCTTTTGGTGCCCATACCATTCGTACCGCTTTTGGTTTCAGTTTCAATGGGAACTGCGCTTTCAATATTCATGTACACTGTCTTGGGACAGGCGTACGCTGAAAAATAATCTTTAAATTCAAGGAGGAAACAACATGGCGAAAGGAAAAGTAGGAGAGTCCCAGATTTGGGCATTTTTGGCAGTATTTTTAGGCATCATTGGATTTATCCTGGTATTGCTGACACAGAAAAAAGACAAGTATGCAATGTTTTATGCAAAACAAAGCCTTGTATTGATGATAGCATGGGTTATTTCATTTGTAATTGCAATAATCCCGGTACTAGGCTGGATAGTGTCCCCAATTATAGCGTTGGTAATATTCGTGCTGTGGATAATAGCAATAATAAACACATTCTCAGGCACAGAGAAACTGACACCAATAATCGGGAAATTTGCAGAGAAGTTTAACTTTTAAACTGCCCTTTCTTTTTTTCAAAAAGAAAGCGTAAGTTGCGGAAAGAAAAATTTGTTTTCTTCCGTTATTTTTTCTTTTTTATTTTTTCCGTCTTTTTCTCTTTAATAAAGAGAAAAATATAGGCTGTCAAAAAGAGAAATGCGTGCTTTTCTTCCATTAATGCTTCTTTTCTGGAAAAGAAGGATTATGCGGGGGAAGGGATTCGAACCCTCGAACTCACTAAGAGACTAGGCCCTGAACCTAGCACCTTTGACCGCTTGGCTACCCCCGCAGCCACTATAATTTTTTGAACAGCATGTATAATTAAGCTTTTCTTTTATTAGGACCTGCCAATGAATTCGAATCGTGGTTTTTTGATTCCGTCAACAATCACAGCCCCTTTAAACATTTTTAGCGGCCTCACCCAAATCTGATGTTCGCCATACAATGCCTGATAAACAACCAATTCTTCCTGCGTTTCACTGTGTTTTGCTACGCCTAAGACTTCGTATTCATCGCCTTTGTAATGCCTGTACTTACCGCGTTTAATCTCCATAATTGCTCACATTACCCGATAGATTGCGGGGGAAGAGATTCGAACTCTCGAAGGGACTAACCCACAGGGTGTCTTAGAGTTCTTTCCACGAGTGCTTTCTTCGCAAGAAAGGACTCTCCTAAACCCTGCCCGTTTGACCGCTCCGGCACCCCCGCTTGAATCATTAACTCTTTTTATTCCTTTTTTTGCTTTTCGGCTCGACAACATATTCATAGTAAAGAGCAATGCAGAGCTGGGCAAAAATGAATCCGTTTACTGCAATAAAAACGAAATCTGCCTTTATTATGCTGTAAGCCAAAAGAAGTGTTGTGCCTAACAGCGCGATTTTTGCAAAGTTCGGGTTGAGCTTTGATTCACGTATCCTGATTATTTCAATTATCTCTGGAATCCATGCGGCTGCCAAAACCACAGCGCCCGCAATTCCAATGATTTGCATCAATTCAACCATAACTGTTCAAGACACTAAATCTTTAAATTTGTTTCATTGCTATCAGATACCATGGGAACGTGCATAAAAGCGCTGAAAAGCTATGAAGCTAAGCTAAAGATAAAAAAGAAAGGAGTTACCATAACTATTTCAGGGCAGTCTGGCTCAGGAAAATCAACAATAGCAGACGCAATTGCAAAAGCATTCCATCTGAAGCATGTCAATGTCGGAGACATATTCAGAAGCATCGCAAAAAAGAAAAAGGTCAAGCTTGAGACACTTTCTGAAACTGTGGGCAGGAAAATTGATTTTGAAGCAGACAAAAAGACACTTGAGCTTGCTAAAAAAGGAAAAGTCCTGCTCAATGGGAGGCTTACTGCGTGGGTTGCGGGAGACAATGCTGATGTGAGGATATTTGTTGACTGTGACATAAATGTGCGCGCAAAAAGGGTTGCTCTGCGGGACAATAAAACAGTTGCACAGGCAAAAAAAGACCTTATCAAGCGGGACAAAAATGATGCAAGACGCTACAAACATGTATACGGCTTCAACATTGCAGACAAACGGATTTATGACTTAATAATCGACAACACCAAAATGAAGTTTAGCGAAGCGAAAAAGAAACCAGTACAGATGGTAAAACAGCTGCTGGCAGGGATGACTTGTTAGAATGGGAAAATATTTTTTGGATACTGTAAAAAAAGTAATCAAGACTGTAGACCTGATAATTGAGGTAGTTGATGCGAGATTCCCGATGGATTCGCGCAACTTTGAACTGGAAAGGATGATAACCCAGCTCAATAAAAAGTTCATTGTAGTGATAAACAAAGCAGATTTGGTGCCGGAAGAATTCGCACGATTTGCAGCCAAAAGGATATCCGAAGAGGTTTCATGCACGTACATTTCTTCAACAGAACGCCATGGCACCCGGAAATTGTTTGATGCGATAAACCAGCTGAAGCGCGGTGACAGAGTCAAGATTGGCGTAATCGGCTATCCAAATGTCGGCAAGTCAATGATAATCAACGTCCTGAGAGGAAAGCACTCTGCACCAACAGGGTCAAAACCCGGAATAACCAAAAGTGTGCAGTGGATACGCATCTCTCCGGACATAATGCTTTATGATACGCCAGGAGTGGTTCCGCTGAAAGGAAAGAAAGGCGCGTTCCTCAGAGGGGCTATTGATGTGATAAAAGTGCAGGATATTGAACAGTCTGTTGAGGAAATGCTCGGAGAATTCATCAAAAAAGGCGTTGCAGACAAAGTCGAAGCAAAATATGGCATGCCTCTTACGACTCCGGATGGATTTCTTGAAGCTTTTGCAAAAAAGTACAATCTCCTGCGGAAAGGCGGAGTTGCTGACACTGAACGCGCTGCAAGGCGAATCTATCATGACTGGATTACAGGCAAAATAAAGCTTTGGTGGCTATAATCACTGGTATTTTTGTCCCTTTTTAGTTATATTTATAAACCACTATTACATTTGCCCTGTCTGACAAAAAGGTGCTTAACAATGTCAAAAAATCTTGAATCGCTACTAAAAGGAATTGATTTAACAAATACAGATGATGTACTAAATGCTTTTGGAATAATCGACAAAAAGAGAGAATACATAGACAAAAGAATTGAGAAATTTAAAAAAGAAACTGAAAAAAGAATTGAGAAATTTAAAAAAGAAGCTGAACATATTGAAAAAATCGACAAAAAAATTCAGGAAGCGGCTTATAAGTTAACTGAAATAACCCCTTTGCATAATTCTAAAAAAATGAATAGCAGGGCAATCCTTTACGTGCTCGGCAATGATAATGTTGTATATACGGGAGAGCTGGACCTTGAGAAAGGCAAGTATTTGGTACAAAACGAAAGCACACCCTTGCACTGGGAGTATATTGACTCACCTAAAATAATAGAAGAACTAGTAAAACAACATAACAAAAGGCTTGGTGGCAAAACCAGTTTTGATATATACTCTGTAAGAAATCCTCTGAACAAGTTGATTGCACCTGAGCTTGAAAGGTATGCAGCAGCTCAACTTTTAGTGAAGTACTTAAACGAAAATCCCGGACTAAAAGCAAAGCAAGATTTGCAAATGCAGAAGTATTTGGAAAACAGATTCCGTTTGCTGAATACACCTTTTAATCCTTTCGGTGATTTGTTTGGTATTGCTGGCGTTGAATTACATGTTGTTGAAGAAGGTCCAATGACTAAAGAAAAGTACAAACTATGCACTAAACTATGCCCTAAAGAAGAAAAATGCGAATCCTATGTGGCTGCAAAGAAACAATTCGGCGGCAAAAGCTAATTATTTCGATTTTTAATAATAAAATGGATTACTGGACATACTGGACAACACCCTAAATTTGATAAAGCCCGACCACATTATTCTGCATTTATGGTGAAGCAAGTTCTAGTTGACACGAATGTTTTTATCCATTACAGCGAAGGACAAAAGTATGCATTGACATTCTTTAGCAAAGCAAGATACAGCTCAGAAGTCCAGATTCATGTCCTGAAAGATGTTTATGCTGAGGCAAGAGTAATGTCCCTTGATTTCCAGAAAATTTACAACCTGATAACTGAACTGCAAAAATGCCAGATTTACCACAAAGTCGAGCTGGAGGACAGCGAACGCGAATATGCAGAGGAACTAACCCAGAAATGTTTTGAAGAGTTGGGGCACGCTATAGACAGGACAGATAGACGGATAATTGCTGTTGCCAAGATGAGGAAACTCGAGATATTTTCAAAAGACAAAGATTTGATTAGGATTGCCAGGCTTGAAGGAATCAAAACACTTTAAGGCATATTTTTTGCATTCTCAAAAATCCATTTTTCATACTCAGCATCGCTCAAACTGCTTGTAATCTTACGCAGCTTTCGCACTGCAGCAACTGCATTCCTTTCTTTTTTGTAATCTGTCCTGATTTGTGCAATTTTGTACTTGAGCAGAGCATCCCGTATCGCAGCCCTGAAAAAATCAGCCTCATTCAGGAAAGCCCCCTTTATGCAGCCGCGAACTTCAGTTGCCATGTTCTTTGGCAGCCGCGTGCTTATAATAACCTGTTCCATGTTTACAATTGTAAACATTGTTATTTATAAACTTTATTGCGAATACTGGACATACTGGACAGCACCCTAAATTTGATAAAGGCAAATCAATTTTAAAGTTTTATGAAACGTGCTCTTAATCATTTTAAAAAAGTGGACAAGAAACTGTTTGATGCTGCTAAAAGTATAGCTCTAGAACCTCTTAAGCCACGTAAGCCCAGAGATTACTTCAAAAGCATATGCAGGGAAATCATAGGGCAGCAGCTTGCAGGCAAAGTGGCGCGCGTGATTTTTGAAAGGTTTACAGAGCTTTTTCCAGGAAAAAAGATTACAGCGCAAAGAATCCTTGAATTCCCTGAGCAGAAGCTGCGAGATGTGGGAATGGCATGGTCAAAAGTCAGGGCAATAAAAGACCTAGCCCAGAAAACAGAAGACAAGACTTTACAATTCAGAAAAATGGAATCCATGACTAATGGGCAGGTTGTTGAGATGCTGACAAAAGTAAAAGGCATCGGGCCGTGGACTGCAGACATGTTTTTGATGTTCACTCTCGGCAGAGAGGATGTTTTTTCAGATAAGGACTTGGGGCTCAGGAAAGCAATAATAAAACTTTATGGGTTGGACGAAAAGGTTACAGACAAAGAACTAAATGAAATCAGCATGAAATGGTCGCCTTATCGCACTTATGCATGTTTGACATTATGGAAACTAAAGGATGGTGATTGATGTGTGGATGGGAATGATAATTGAAGAAAGCCTTGAGGACAAAGCAGTCCTAAAACAAGTAAAAATAGTAAAGACAAAAGAATCCTTTGACGATATAACACAGATGGACTGGCATTTGCACAGTGTTGAAGTTGAAGACAAGAACATAGACGCTGTTGTCAAGCTTGGAAGCAAATGCATAAAGGAAGGATGGTGGATGGATTTCAGGAAAGGAGATGAAGCCTTTATTATACTCAAGAACAAAATTTTTAGGATTACTCAAGGCGAGTTAACCAATTCAAAGAAAGCGGAAAAATATGCCATATCTCATGGTGTTGACCCGCGACAGGCGGACTTTACAAAATATTTTAGTGGGGAACTATGAAGTCTCCAAACATGTGCCTGATGTGCAAAGGTGGAAGGGCGCTGTGCGGAAACCAGAGATGCCCGCTGCTTAGCAGGGTAGAAGCGCTTCCAAAGATTGCAAGCCAGATGAAAACAAAGGAATTCTTCGGGCCAAGCACATCAATATTTGTCGGGCATGTGGGATATCCGAGCGTGAATGTCGGGCCAGTCGGGGCGCTGGGATTCAAGGAAAAGATTGATGCGCCAGAGCAATGGTTCGGCATGGAGTACAATGACGTGATTGAAATGCGCTCGCTCACTCTTCGCTCAAAAATGTCACAGCATGTCAAGTCAAAATCAAGAATCGTGGAAGACAGCCAGCTCCTTGCAATGGCTGAGACTCCAACTGATGTTGAGATGAACTTCAAGAAAGAGCCTAGCTACAAATTCTCGTTCTCTGATATTGTGCAGCCAATGGGGCCGAGCGCGCCGCTTGACAGGCTGAAAATAATTGACAATGTCCACATCTCCAGAAAAGTGGATTACATTGTGCATGATGACTTGAAATCAGCTGAGCAATGCTATTCAATGTACCAAGTTGGTGTGGACATCCATAAGGTCATGAACATACTCAGCTCAGGAGCGCTTGGCGTTGAAGAGAACCAGAAAATGGTTCCGACAAAATGGTCAATTACAGCATTTGACGATATGGTCACTAAAAATTTGTTAGAAGACTTAAGAACCTCATCTGAAATTAAAGAAATTCAGACATTTGAAAGCGAGTATCTTGGGAATCACTTCATTATTTTGTTGATTCCTGGTAAATGGGAATTTGAGAATTTCGAGGCTTGGTCTCCAGGTTCAACATGGGCAATGGATGCAAAAGAAACACAAGTAGTTGGAGAATACGAACCTTTTGAAGGAAGAACGACTTATGCGCAAGGACAGAGCGGTGGTTATTACGCAAGTAGATTTTCAATAGTCGAGTATTTACATAATATTAAACGACAAGCTAGAGTTGTTGCATTTAGAGAAATTTCAGAAAAATACGTTGTACCCTTAGGAGTTTGGTTGGTTCGTAGCACTGTTAAACATGCGTTTGACAGCCATCCAACTAAATTTAATTCTTTGAAAGAGGCATTAAATTTTATTAGTTCTAAACTTAAGTTACCTATGCACAATTATCTGAGAGACAGTAAAATTTTACGTCAAACTAGATTACTTGACTTTAACAATTTAGTTTAGATTTGGTCTATACGGTAATTTCCAATCGCTTATGTTCGGATTGAATGTGTATACTTGGCGTATTATGCTCCCAAACGATTTCTTTTTTCCGAACTTTCCTTTTGTAACTATTATTATATTTGCTTGCTCAAAAATTTTAAGATAATGCGCAATTGAATGCGCCCACTTTCCGCCATAGCTTTTAAGATTTTTTGATGTTATGATGCGATTAACTAGTTCATATCTACAACACTCTTTAAGTTCCTTTATTGCATTGAATACATCTTCAATACAAATTTTGTTACCTGAACCATTTTTAAAAATATTATTTAGTATACATATTGCATCTTTTTCATTGTTTATGCAAGTTTGGAAACCATAGACATAGTCATAAAGTTTATACCACTTTTCAGTTTTGGGCTCAAAAAAGTTTAACCAGATTTTTGCTTCGTCTTTTGATAATTTATTGCTCCAGAATCTCCAATAGCTCCCGCTTGGCTTGTTCATTAGCGTTATCTTTAGTCCACATAAGTTTAAAATTTCAAAAAGGTCATCTCTAAACTGTTTGCTTACGACACATAACTCAACCTGATTTTTTATTCCTACACCTGCCTCAAAACTTAACGCCCCTATTGCGAATGCGTTTCTAAATCTTGATTTTTTAATTATTTCTGGTTCTCTAACAGTATACACTTTTTCTCCATTAGGAAAATTAAATATTTGAGTTATGTATCTTGTTATTACTTTGTTATGAAATGATATTGCCCATTCATTTTCACTTATTTGTTTTATTGAGCCCACTCTTGTTTCAAATATGTTTTCTATCCAAGATTTAAATGCGATTAAATTTGATTTATATCCATCTGAAATACGGAAAAAATTATCATGTACAGTTCCATCTGCAGCATGGGCTCCCATAACTTTACATAGTTCTGTGTTCAATCCTTTAACTGCCTTAACTGGTTTTGCTACAGAATTGTTAATCTTTAAGAATTCAATATTTTCTTGAAACTTGTTTTTGGAGCCATTTGTTAACTTTATCAGGTATTCTATGAAAATCAAAGGAAACCATTCTTTTTTAAGATAAGCCATTCGTTGAGCATTTGAATTAGACACATGAAGCTCTTTTTCTATTAGTCTAAACAGTTTATATTGTGAGATCCCCTTTTCCTTAAGCGACTTAATCATAATGTTTAGTTCTGTTTTAACATTTTTACCTTTGCAAACTATCCAACCTCTTGCTTTGATATCCCTTGAGTAATCCTGTAATTTGAACAAGTCAATTTCCATTTTAAATCACCGAGCCGACTTGGGCGAAGATTGTTTATGAAGTTTTAGCGAAGCGACACGAAGTGGAAAACTCAATAAACAAGCTGAGCCAGGCTCACAGGTGATTTAAAAGGAATAATACTATATGGGTTTGTCGGGGTGCTGTCCAGTTTGTCCACTATGTCCAGTAATCGACACTAAATTGTGCTTCTAAAAGCTTAAATTTAAGAGCATATTTCTTTAATCTATGAAACTAAATGTGAGGGCAATTCCGAATGCATCAATGAATCTTGTTGAGACACAGCTCAACGGCTCGCTCAAGGTCAAGCTCACTGCAGTTCCGCAGAAAGGAAAGGCAAATGCCATGCTGACTGAAGTCCTTGCAAAGCATTACAATGTCAAAAAATCAAAAGTGCATGTTCTTAAGGGAGCCACTTCAAAGGACAAGCTTGTTGAGGTTGAACTATGAATTCTATTTTTAGTCTGATAATCCTTTTTGCAGCACTTTTGTTCATGCTGTTCATCGTAGTCAAATCGTCAGGATATGTCGTGAAATATGGTATCAGACTGGCGAAAAACTTCAATATCAGTGAAGCAATACTGGGTGTTGTCATAATCTCTGTTGCAACATCACTCCCTGAGTTTGGACTCGCGGTGAATGCAATGATATCCGGAGGGGAATTAATCAATGTATCAATTGGAGACATTTTTGGCGCGAATATAGCAGACTTGACACTTGTTTTAGGAATAGCTGCAATAGCCACCCCAATAATCATACGCAAAAAATTATTTCAGGACCTGTCTGGGATACTCTTTTTGACAGCGCTTTTTCCAATCTTGATTATAGCAATCCCTCATAGCAGATTTGTAGGCTTTTTGCTCTTGGCAGCATATATTATCTTTACCGTTAATATGTTCAGACGAAGAAAAGAAATCGAACATCCTGCCGAAATTGTGACTGATATGCCTAACAAACAGTTTAAAACAAATTTTTATAATATTTTAGGTTTTGTTTTGGCTATTGCTACCTTACTAGTTGCTGCACATTTTGCGCTTCTTTCAGCATCAAGCATAGCAGAACATCTTGGCCTTGCGAAATCATTCATCGGCGCAACAATAGTTGCTTTTGGGACAACCCTCCCAGAACTTTCTGTTTCGGTGCAGGCCGCAATAAAACGCAAGTTTGATATCGCACTTGGAAACGCCATAGGTAGTGCGATAGCTAATCTGGGTCTAATACTTGGGTTAATCCTGATTATACGACCTGTCATAGTAAATGTACCAATCTTTTCTGTTTTATCCACTGCGCTTATTGCTGCAGTAATCTTTGTCTGGTATTTTATATCAGACGGAAAACTTGCCAGACGAGAAGGCGGCATACTGCTGGCAGGTTACGCATTGTTCATGATAATTATGACAATAACTGCTTTAATTGCAGGAAAGGTATAGCTCAATGAAACGAAAAGGTTTGAAGCTTGTTGAATACGAGATGTGGCGCTACCGCTATCTCGTGTTCTTTACGATAAGCATTATTGCAGCGATATTTGTACTGTCAAGCAGCCAGATAAGAGCTCTTATCTCAAGCGCTGGCACCTGGGGCTATGTCGGAGCATTTATTGTTGGGTCTTTTTACACATACAGCATAACATCTCCGCCTGCAGCAGCAGTATTCTTTGTGCTGGCACAGAGCATCAATCCATTTGTTGCAGCTGCGCTCGGAGGACTGGGCGCGATGTGCGGGGACCTAATCATCTTTAAGTTTATCAAAACGGACATCTTACCTGAAGCAAAGCTTCTTGCACATGATTTGAAAATTCCAAAAATAAAAAACCATAAACTCATACATTACATAAATGAAGCTGCGCCATTCATTGCAGGGTTCTTCTTTGCCATGCCGTTTCTTCCAGACGAGATGGGCGCGACAATACTTGGAGCGATCAAATACAATACAAGAAAGTTCCTGCTTATCTCGTGGTTATCCAATTCTGCTGGACTTTTGTTAATTGCTTTGTTAGGGCAACTTTTTTAAACCAATTTGACATTGTTCTTTTTGTGCTCCTGTAGCTCAGTCAGAAGAGCGCGTGCTTGGTAAAGCCTTTCTTTTGCGAAAGAAAACCTTGGGAAAGAAAACCCAAAATCCGAAGAGCACGAGGTCGTGGGTGCAATTCCCACCGGGGGCTTTCAATAGATATAGGCTAAACAATGAAAATCAGACAAGCAACAGTTAGCGACTTGGACGGAATGGTAGAAGTTGATAGAAAAGCGTTTGGAGAGTATGGCTCTGAGAAAAAATATTTCATTAAAAAATTGAGTTCTTTTCCTGGAGGCGTTTTAGTTTTTGAGGATGAAGGAAAGATAACAGGGTTCTTTGTTTTTGAGATACTGGCTAAAAATGATGTGCCTGAAGATTTTTGTGATATAAAACTGAATGAGCCGATCAAGGGTAAATGGATGCATGCAGTTGCGTTTACAGGTCCAACTAACTACAAAGACAAGATATCTGAATCAAAGCTTCTTTTGGCTGGTGAAAAGATTGCAAAAGGGTTAGGTTGTGTTGAATCGTACGTTCCTTTGAGCAAAAATCATCCATTCAAAAAGAACGGTGTGTTCAAATTTTGGGAACTGAATAGCTACAAAAAAGTTGGGGAGATTAAGTGGAAATGCAGTGCAACCGAATTCATTGAATGCTTTTTGTACAAAAAAAGTTTTTAGTAACCTCAGCTTATTTCTTAGCATCGTATTCCTTCGCTTTTTTGTGCAGTTCTTTACTTTGATAGAAAATGTTTTCGTCTTTGTCATAAACAAGGCCTGTCATCTTTGCAACTTTTTCAGGGTCTGTTCTATCCGATTCAAGTAGTGGTGTCGAATCCGTAATTTCTTTTAACGTAAGCATTCCCCATGTAACTGGCTGTTTCTTGAATCTGTGCGCAAGCTCAAGCGATTTTCTTTTTACTTCGTCAACTGTTGTTTCTTGGTTCACAGGAATGTATACATCAATAGTTTCTTTGTCCCTAAACCCGCCTAAACCTTTAGCAACCAAATCGTCAGCAATCTTTTTGTTTTCAGAGGAAAGACCTTGATAATCTATTTCGATAAATGCTCTGCCATAAAGCCCGATATCTTTTTGGTTTGCTGAAGACTGGGTTGTTCGGATATTCTTGTCATAAAGCTCTTCGCAGGCAGGCAAAAGAGGTTTTTCTACGACCTTTTTGAGCTCACTTCGGTTATAGATAGTCGAGCCTGGCTGTGTTAGGGATCCAACTTCTGAAATCGTTTGGGGCTTCTTTTTTGCCATACCTAGAACCAAGCAGGGTGGCTTATTAAAATTTTGGCAGGCTGGATTCACTTTCTTTTTGTGAAACATGGCATAAAAAACTTTTAAAATAGGAAGTTTCTTGGAAAAGGCATTGTAAATCAAATGTCTGGAGGTATCAATATGTCAGACGATGAAGATTTTGGAGACGATGACACAGACGAAAACCCTGATGACGACAGCGGAGACGATAGTGGAGACGAGGGAGACTAAGCTCCAATGCAATGTTTTTTATTTTTTTCGTAATTCTAGTTCTTTAGCATGGCAATGTTTTTTATAACCTGCGCTTCAGGATTTGAGAAAGAGGCAAAAAGAGAGATTTTGGGTTTGCTGGATAGCAATGCAAAGGTTTCGATTCTTTTCATGAAAGGGCTTCTTCTGCTGGAAAGCGAGCACGAAGATGCGCTGCAAATACTCGAAGCCGCGAATACTGTTTATCTTTCGCACATTTATCCTGTGCAGCAAAGACTTGAAATAACAAAAAGCAAGGATAATGCCGAGAAAATAGCAGAAGCTGTTGAAAAGCTGAACGACATTTCTGAAAGCGAGACTTTTGCAATAGACTGCGAGCGAAGGGGGATGCACGACTTTTCAAGCAGGGATGTCATCTCAGCAGTTGCAGACAGGATAGACTCAAAAGTTGACTTGGACAAGCCAGCCACGACTGTTGTAATCCAAATTGTGCAGGATGTTTGCTTTGTAGGGATATGCAAATCAAAGGACATTATCATCAAAGTCATAACTGCAGGCAACAAGTACGAAGAACGCCCGCTTAACAGGGCAGAATTCAAGCTCAGGGAAGCGCTGGAAGAGTTTGGTGTCGAGCTCAAACCAGAGTGGAGAGCGCTAGATATAGGCGCAGCGCCAGGTGGCTGGACCAAGGTGCTGGCTGAACAGGTGAAAGAGGTTGTTGCGGTAGACCCTGGAGAGCTTGCAGACGAAGTAAAAATCCTGAAGAATGTAAAACACATCAAAAAGCGCATTGAAAATGCAGGCAGAATCGGAAAGTTCGACATAATTGTGGATGACATGAACCTTGAGCCTGCAGAATCAGCCCATATAATGTGCGATTTAGCTAAACTTTTAAAAGGGCATAGTTTTGCTATAATGACAATAAAGTTTGTTACGCGGAACCGAAACAAGCATATTGAGGGTGCAACAGGCATTCTTTCAAAATGCTATGAAATAAAGGCAATCCAAAGGATGCGGCATAACAAATTTGAGACAACAATGTTCATGGTAAAAAGAGGTAATGAAGATGATTGAAGAAAAAGTGTTTTTCAGCGAGAAAAAAGCGTTTGCAGACAATGAGGTCCTTAAAATGAATGGATTTGAATACGAAGGAAATGCAGCGCTTGGCATGGAAAAAGACGGATTTTACGTCTTGATCAAGGCAGAAGACAAATGGTTCAAGCAGAAGGATGTAGTTGAAGCGCTTAAGGACTTAAAAGAAGTCACAGGCAAGGAAAAGGAAAAGGTCATCAAGAAATTCGCTGAGCTTACAGAAAATGCAGGCGCAGGAATCGCTTTGTTTGACTGAAACCTTTTTAAAAACAGTTTTATTTATTTTAATGTATGCGCTGGTCGTACAGAAGTCGTTTTCGCTGAAAGAATGGCGGATAAGACTGTATTTTGGCAAGTATGAAAGCCTTCCAAGAGCTTTTCTTTCCGAAAGAAAACCTCGGAAAAGAAAGCCGACGATAGCTTTTGACCCGGGTTCAAATCCCGGCCGGCGCATTTTTTATTTTTTTAACATGAACCGAAAAGGTTTTCTATATGTAATTTTTAGAAGAATTTGTTATGCGCTAATCGTATAGTGGTTAGTATGCGGCCTTCCCAAGGCTGTGACCCGGGTTCGAATCCCGGTTGGCGCATTATATTGGAAAACAATATTAATGACTAAATTGTTTGATAATGAGGTGATATAATGGCAGATTTGGTTTGCAAGAAATGCGGTAAATCCATAGATGTATTCGAACGGGAAAAAAATGAGGGAATGTGTAAAGACTGCTTTATGGCTGTAATCAACAAAAGAGTGCACCCTTTTTAATAGAAAGTTTTATTATAGCCTAAAACGGTTGATTTCTTAATGGACGAAGTAGAATTAAAAAAGCCCGTGCTAGACGATAAATTTGCCGAGCTTAAAAAAATGTTTGATGAACACAAAAGAATCAGGAATTCTCTTATCGAAATTTTTGACAAGATCAGGGGCTATAAAGACGAAAAGAAGAAACTGGTTGAATTCATCAAAAAAACAAAGGAAGAACGAAACAAAGCCCAAAGCGTGGTGAAAGAGAAATTAGGGCAATTGAGAAATGTTTCGGAAAAAAAGAAGGAACTGAGCGAAATTGACGATTTTGCGCGTTTGTGCAAGCAGATAGACCAGATTGAGTGGAAAATCTGGACTGAATCCATGCCTTACAAGAAAGAAGAGGAGCTTGTCAAGATGCGCAAGGAGCTTGAAGCAAAGCTTGACAAAGCAAAAGAGAAAGAGAGCGTTTTCAGGAGCGAAAACGAAGCCCGAAACGAACTCGGCACGTTCATGCAGGAACAGAAGCTTCTGCACAGCTGCGTAATGAGATATGCCAAAGACTGGGAAGTTATTGATTCTGAGATGAAAAAGCTTTCATCCGGCATAGACGAAAAGAAAAAGAAGCTGTCTGAGCTGGATGCCAAAATAACAGCATTGAAGACAGAGATAGGGGCTGTAAAAGGCGATATGAAAAAGAGACATGCTGATGAGCGTGCGGAAAAAGACAAAGAATCCAAGGCATTTGCAACTTTTGCCGAGAAAAGATTAAGCCAAAAGATACAGGAAGTTAAAGAAAAGTTCAAGAAAAACAAAAAACTTACAACTGAGGACCTTATTGTTCTGAGCAAATCCGATGAAAACTTATTTTAATAGTTTTGTTTCTTGGGTTTGGGTGTAATACCTGCATGTTTAGTTACAGAATCTTTATAAGACACGGTTGCATATACTACTGTGCAGGACAAAAAGGTGAAGTGTAAACATGGCAGACAAAATTGAAATAAAAATGAATGGTGCTATTCCTAAAAATGCAATAATCTTTGAAGGATTCCAGGGCATCGGGCTTGTTGCAACCCTTGCAGCGCAGTACATAGCTGACAGCACCAACGCAAGAGTAATAGGGCACATTTCATCATCTTCTTTTCCACCGATGGCGCTTCTTGTAAAAGGCGAAATCAAAAATCCGATGGTAGTATACCACTTTAAAAGAAACGGGCAAAATTATCTGATATTTGAATCAGAACTTCCGATACCGCACAAACTTATTAATGACCTTGCAGAATCAATTGCTGAATTTGCAAAGAAAAACAAGGCGAAACAGATTGTATGCCTTGAGGGCATTGCAACAGCGCATCCCCCAAGCGAGTCAAATGTATTCGCATTTGCAACATCAAGGGTTCTCGACAAGAAGATAGGCACTAAAATCCCGATTTTGCAGAGCGGCATAATCGTGGGCATTTCAGCGGCACTGATGACACACGCGAAAGTTCTTAATGTGCCCTCAATATGCCTCATAGCGGAAGCCCATGCAGAGTTCCCAGACGGACTTGCTGCAGCGTCAATTGTAAAAAAAGTTAACATGCTTTACGGCCTTGATATTGATGTCGGTGACCTTGAGAAGGAATCAAAAAAACTTGAAGACCAGCTGATGTCAGTTATCGAAAAGGCAAAACAGGTGACAGAGTCCGAAACAAAGTCTCCTGGAAAAGTTTACATAGGATAGGTGTCCAAAGTGGCTGCCAAAAAAATTAAAAAGAAACATTTGAAAAAGAAGACAACCACAAAGAAAGCAAAGAAAAAAGTAGTGAAAAAAGTCGTTAAAAAAACAGCAAAAAAAGAGAAAGCTGCTGAAAAGAAAGCCGGCGTTGCTGAGCCAGCAGAAGAGGTCAAAGACGAAGAGCTAAACGACTTTTTTGACGACGAATATCCAGAAGAAAGCGACTACGATTCGTTCCCAAAGGAAGAAAACAAACCCTTCCAGAAAGGATTCGAGGAAGAGTAAAATCTGGACTTGCAAACTTTGTTTTTAGGGGTTCGTATCTAGAACCCGTAACCAATTTCTCTAAAAATTCGTTTCATGGCAAGCGAGTCCCTGTCCAGCAATGGAGATTCGCAGATAATTGCGCTGTCTATCTTTTCTTTTAGAATCTTTTCAGCCAAGGGTTTGAAGGGGGGCTTATTGACTGAAATGGGCTCATGATTGCGTTCATTTCCAAGTCCATCCTCCCTGACGCTGAAATTTATCCCAGAGAAATGAAAATGGTGCTCTTTCAGCTTCAGAGTGTTAAGTTTTTTGAAAATTGAATCATAATCAATATGCCCTGCATTGCGCGCATAATCGTGCGCGAAGTCAACAACAGGAACGCAGCCTTTTACCGCCTTGCACACAGCAACTATCTCGTCTATGTTCCCGAACTGCCCCTGCTTTCCTGTAAGTTCAAGCCCGAGCGGAACAGAAACATTTTTTGACGCCTCCTCGCACACAGAAATCATCTGCTCCATTGCAGCACCCTTTTGCATCTTCATATAAGCGCCCGGATGGAAAACAACAACCTTTGCGCCAAGCAGGTCTGCGCGCTTTGCTGATTCATAAATATTTGAAAGCGAGCGGTTCAGCTTTGCCTTGTCCTGCTGGAGAAGGTTTATGTAATACGGCGCATGTATGCTCAAGCGGATGCCGCCCTGTTTTGCCAGCTCGCCAATTCTCCTTGCGGTTTCAATGCCCATCTTTACGCCGTAAGTGAACTGAAGCTCCATTGCATTGAGCCCAAGCCCGGCAAGGTCTGTAATTGCGCTTAATGAACTTTTAGAATCAATAGGGGTTCCTGCAGGGCCCAGCCATAATTTCATTCGATTACTACACCCTTACCTGTTTCTTCAAGGCTGCGCAGATAATCCATTATTTCTGTATTTATTGTTGTTGTGAAATACTTTAGAATCTGAGTCGGAAGCACCCATGCAAACTGGGAATACACCTTTGAGTTGGTTACGAACCCCCTTTGATATTTTGATTCGTAATAATACTCCTCTATCTTGAAGTTCTCAGAAGGCACGCATTTCAGGAAAAATTTTCCAGGGTCAACCTGCAGTCCGAATTCACTGAATACGTTTTTAACGAGTACGCGCGGAGATTCGTTCTCCTTTAGCATAACATATGGAAAAGTCCATTCCATCTTCGGGACAAGCGCGTCAGTATACCTTAATTTTGCAATGAGAACACGCGCATCTTTGTACACGATTGCCTTTGCTATTTTTATCATAATCCTAATTTAATCAGCAAGACTTAATAAGCTTTTACGCTTTCGTTTAGCCATGATTAAAGGACTTATATTTGATATCGGAGATATCCTTTATGACATCCCCCTAAAGTACAAATATATCTCGCCGTTTATGATTAAAATAGGGGTAGAACAAATCCTGTTCAAGATAACTTCTTTCATGGTAAAACTGGGTTTTTACAAAAAACAATACACTGAGAATGACATTGAAAAGCTCAGAAAAAAAATCAAGCCCAGAGAGGGCGTTATTGACACATTAAAAGCGCTTAAAAAACGAAAAATCAAAATTGTGCTTCTTACAGACACAATCCAGTCCCCTGAAAAAGTGAACAGCAGGCTTGAGGCTCTTGGCGTGCTGGGCTATATAGATTGTGTTGTGTGCTCAAGCCAGATAGGCACTTACAAACCGCACAAAGAAGCGTATGATGCTGCTGTTAAGGCGACAAAAGCAAAACAAAACGAGGTTATGTTTGTAGGGCACGCAAAAGATGAGCTTGAAGGAGCCTCCAAAGCAGGGCTGCGGACAATCGGATACAACATGGACAGGGGAGCCACATCAGACTGCTATGCTGAACGTTTTTCAGATATAATTTCGGTGATAGGTGAGTTGAATGCTAAAAGGCGTCATAACAGACATTGACCAGACACTAATAAATTCACGGCAAATGCACGAGGCTTCGCTTAATCATGCGCTTGAGATGAACGGCTTCCCAAAAATAAGGGAATGGGTTTACGGGATAACCTCGGAAGATTTGTTGCGGCTGAATTTTCCAAGGATGAATGAAGAAACCGTTGCAAAAGTCGCTTACCTCAAAAAGATGAAGCTCCAAAATTATTTCAGGCTGATGAAAAAGGTAAATGGCGCGAATGAGCTTCTGAGATTCATAAGAGATAACAACCTAAAGCTATGCCTTGTAACAAACAATTCACAAAACGAAATAACCCACCTGCTGAAACACCTGAAATGGGAAAAAATGTTTAATGCAACTGTCGGAAAGGAGGATGGAAAACCCAAACCAAGCCCTGAGCCCACCATAACCGGGCTAAAGAAACTGCAGCTGCATAAAAACGAGGTTGTCTATCTGGGCGATGCAAATGTTGACATTGAATCCGCACATGGCGCAGGCGTAAAAGTAATAATATCCCAGGCTGTTCATAATACTGCAGATGCTGACAAGGCAGACTATGTTGTAGCATCACTTAAGGCGGCAAAAAAATTAATTGGTGAGCTGATGAAGATATGAAAGTAGCGGCACTGGTTTCAGGCGGAAAAGACTCGATTTATGCGCTATACAAAGCGCAGCAGGAAGGGCACGAAGTTGTTGCCATGATTTCCTTTGTTGCAAAAAACCAGGAGAGCTATATGTTCCATATCCCCAATATCGAGAAGGTTGAATTGTTTGAAAAAGCGCTGGGAATCCCAATACATATATTCCAGGTAAGCGGAGACAAGGAGTTTGAAGTCGGCGAGATGAAAACGGGGGTGTTCTGGCTGCAGCAGGAATACAAAATTGAGGGGCTTGTGTCAGGCGCAATAGAAAGCAACTACCAGAAAGAGCGCGTGGACAAGATGTGCGAAGAGCTCGGCTTGAAGAGCATTGCACCGCTGTGGCACACCAATAACGAAGAATACCTGCATAATTTTGTCAAGGAAGGTTTCAAGGCAAAGATTGTCGGAGTGTTTGCAGAAGGCTTGGACAAGAGCTGGCTTGGAAAGGATATTGACGAGAATTCCATAAAAGAGCTTAAAAAATTGCATGAAAAATATCAGGTTTCAATGGTCGGCGAGGGAGGGGAGTACGAATCCTTTGCGACTGACGGCCCGATATTCAAGAAAAGAATAAACATCCTTGATTCGGAAATTATCTGGGAACATAACTCAGGGATACTTAAAATAAAGAAGGCTAAATTAGACGCCAAGTAACTTTGTTTTAGTTACAAAATATTTTTATATGGATTCTGAATCTAAACTCCGGTGATAACATGGGTACAAAGTCTGATGTTTACGTAATCCTGGGCTCACAATTTGGTGATGAGTCAAAAGGAGGAATAAGTTATCATCTTGTTCCAGATACAGACTGGAGCGTAAGGTTCAATGGCGGAAACAACGCCGGGCATGAAGTCGAAGGCAAGAAACTGCATTACCTTCCAGCAGGGATTCTTAGGGGGACAAAAGTTGGCCTTGGCAATGGCATGGTAATATACCCTCCCGCGATTTTTGAGGAAATGGCTGAAAACGGCATTCCTTCCGAGCTTATAGAAAAGGTTCACATCAGCGAGAGGGCACATGTAACACTCCCTTCGCACATCGTAATGGACGGATTGCTGGGGATTATACAAGGGAGCATGAGCGCAAAGTCAACATTCAGGGGGATTGCCCCGACTTACGGGGACAAGGCGTACAGGTTAGGCATCACATTCTCAGACCTTCTGGAACAGGATACCCTGGAAAACAAGATGGAACATATAATGGGTTACCACAGGAACATATTTGAGAGCTATAAACAGCATCTTCCTGCAATCGAAGCCAGCATGAAAGAAAAGTTCAAGGGCAAAGGGGAAGAAATGTTCCAGGATGCGGTTTCTCTGGGCCCAACTGAGCTGACAAAAAAATATTGCGAGATAGGCAAAACTCTCAGCGACAACATAGTGGACCTTTCCATCATTTTGACAAATGCATACTTTGAAAAAAATGAGAAAATTGTCTTTGAAGGCGCGCAGGGATTCCTCCTTGATGTCGACCTCGGAATTTATCCTTATGGCACATCCTCAAACATGTTTTCCATAGAATCAGACGCGGGTTTCCCTTTGGGCAACGTGCCCGCCAAACACAAAAAAGTCGTCGGGGTTGTCAAGCTTCCCATGTCCAGAGTAGGCGGGGGCTGCAAGCCAACAAAGATAGGCGGGGAGCTGGAAGACAGGCTAAGAGAAAAAGGAAAGGAGTATGGAACTACTACAGGCAGGCCAAGGGATGTCTGCTGGCCATGCGAGGTTATGGTTAGAAATGCTGTACGCAACTGCGGCATAAACAACCTTGCAATTGTCAAGACAGATGTTTTCGGCGGGATGAAAGAGCCCATCAAAGTCAATACATATTATAGCCATGAAAACATGTTGTTTAATGATTCCCTGCCTGCATCAATGAAAATATTTGAAAGCATGGTTCCGCATTACAGGGAAGAAGAACCCTGGCCAGACAGGACAAAAGAGCAGTGGATAGATGATGCACAGGAAGGCTTATCTGCCCTTCATGAGAGCCACAGGGAATTCCTGGCGAACTTTGCAAAAAGAGTGAACGCCTACAACTTTTTGTCTGGCGGCAATGTCACGATATCCCTTGGGCCTTCGGACAAGGCAAAATTTACAGTCAAACTCAATTATCTGGCAGAAGATGCGACACTTTGACAAGAAATCAAAAATTGAGCTAATTTTTCTTTTCAAACCTGCCTTCGTTCTTTCCCTGCTTTTTGAGGAACTCTGATTCCAAGTCCATATTCAAAAGCTGTGAAACTATCAGTGTGTAAATAAAGACATCAGCGACTTTCTCTTTCATGTGAGCCAGCATTTCATCGTTTAATCTTTCCTTGTTCCGCAGCACCTTCTTGACAAGATTTGCGAACTCCCCGACCTCTCCGGAAATCGCGACTGCATTGTAGCCCAGCTTGCTTATCATGTCATCCGTATTGCTTGCCTTGTGATAAAACCATCCGCGGCTTTCAGAGAACTTTGCATTTATGTCCTGCATAGATTTAATGTCCATTAGCACCACCTAAAATTCCAAATTTCTCAAACTTTATAAATGGCTGTTTTTTCTTTGTTTTTTATGGAACCTGTCAAGGACATTCTCATAAAGGAAAACCAAAGCGTCAAGGACTTGGTTAGCCAGTTCTCGCATTCAGGCGGCTTCACTGCAAAGATGTTTGCAGACGGGGTGGAGATATTCAGGAATATGGTTAAGGACAAGGACTGCACAAAGTTCTTTTCATTTCCAGCATGCATCTGCGCAACAGGAACGCGCGGTGTTATACGCGACATGGTGAAGAACAAGATGGTTGATGTGATAATAACAACCTGCGGAACAATGGACCATGACATGGCGCGATTGTGGAAAAGCTATTATGAAGGAAGTTTTGATGTTGATGACAGAGAACTGCACAAGAAAGGAATCAACCGCCTTGGAAATGTTTTTGTGCCGAATGATTCATACGGGATAATTCTTGAAACGAAATGCAAAGAAGTCCTTGAGAAACTCTATGCCAAGCGCAAGGAATGGAACACGCGCGATTTGGTGTGGGCATTTGGCGAGGCAATAAAGGACGAGAAAGGAGCGCAGGACACAATCTGCTACTGGGCATGGAAGAACCAGATACCCGTGTTCATCCCCGGGCCGACTGACGGAAGCTGGGGCTCGCAGATGTGGATGTTCTGGCAGAACCACAAGGACTTCAAGATTAATCTTTTTGAGGACGAGCACGCTCTAAGTGATATTGTTTATGATGCAAAGAAAACAGGCGCACTGATGCTTGGCGGAGGAATCTCAAAGCACCACGTGATTTGGTGGAACCAGTTCCGTGATGGCTTGAATTATGCTATACAAATTTCAACAGCACCAGAGTGGGACGGCTCATTATCAGGCGCAAAAGTTCACGAAGCAATAAGCTGGGGAAAAGTTCGCGAAGATGCGAAGCACGTAACCATACCTGGCGATGCAACAATCCTTCTGCCGCTTTTGTACGCAAGCGTTTAGAGAACCTGCGGCTTGACTGCACCGAGCGCTCTTGCGATTTCTGCACCGAATTCTTCTGCAGCCTGCGGGCCTTTTGCTGTAATAAGCCTGCCGTCAACAACAACGTCCTCGTTCATGTATTCAACGCCTTTTGAACGCATATTGTATGACTCAGATGCATGGCATGCTGCCTGCCTGCCTTTCAAAAGCCCTGCATTTGCGAGGATTGAAGGAGCAATACAGATTGCTGCGACAACTCTTCCGCGATTGAAGAAGTCTGTTGCGAGCTTTTTAGCATGCTCGTCATTGAAATACTCGGTTGCACCCTGCCCGCCTATGAAAACAATCGCGTCAAAATTATTCACGCTGATGTCCTTGTAGTTCATTGTGACTGTGACAGTGCCGCCAAGCGCCCCGCTTATGATTCCTGTCTTTTTTGAAGCAACAGTAACATTGATTCCGCTGGCTTCAAGCACTTCCATTGTCTTGAACAGCTCTTCATCCCTGAACCTGCTAGAAGCAATTAACATAACGACTTTTTTTATCACTTTAGCCACCTCGAATATAGTTAACTTTATAAATCAGGATTTTAAATAATATTCTGTTCGCGGTCATAGGGTAGGGGCAAAACCTGTTCCCATTTCGAACACAGAAGTTAATCCCTGCCGCGGTGCCTCTTGTACTCTGTTCACAGGGGAATCTGGCATAGCTGCGAACACTCTAATCTTTTTCTTTAGAAAAGAAAAATATTAATGAAAAAGAAAACTTGTAACAGAAACATTAATGAAAGAAAAAGCTTTACTCTATCTTATGAAAAGAGCAAATGACAAGGACATTGCAAAAGACAGGATAATCTACCTTTTCAGGCAGGCAGAGCAGGCAATGGAGAAAGGGGAAAAGTCCCTTGCAAAGAAATACGTTGGGCTTGCACTGCGCATAGGCATGAAATTCCAGCTCTCAATGCCCAGGGAATGGAAGAGGAGATACTGCAAAAAATGCGGGGTTTTCTGGGTTCCCGGCAAAACAGTAAGAGTGCGCTCTAAAAAGAAAGAAAAACACATTGTGTTTACCTGCCTTGATTGCGGGGCAATCCGAAGGTATCCCTACATTAAAGAAAGTTTTAAAAATGCCTAATTTCAGGGTTCTTATGAGTTACCGGCGTTGAAAGGAGAGTTAGAATGGTAAATATATTTGATGTGGAAGCGGGAAAATTAATCCCTAAACTGAAGGACGAGCTCAAGAAAGTTGAGCAGATTAAGCCACCGGCATGGTCAAAATTCGTAAAAACAGCTGTGGTAAAGTCACGCCCTCCCCAAGAGGATGATTTTTGGTACACAAGAGCTGCAGCAATGCTCAGACAGATGTACAAAACAGACAGGCCTCTGGGTGTACAGCGATTGCGAACAAAATACGGCGGTAAGGAACAGAACAGGTCAAAACCAGCGCACTACAAAAAGGGCTCTGGAAGCATAATCAGGAAGCTCATGCAGCAGCTTGAGAGCGCAGGGTTTGTTAAAAAGACAACAGTCAACAAACATGCAGGACGAGTGCTGACTCCAAAGGGAAAAAGCTTCATTGACAAAGTTGCAAGGACTGTTTTGAAAGGTTAAGATGGCAGACGAGCTTGAAGAAATAAAAGCGCGCAAGCTTCAGGAAGCAATGCAGAAACAACAGATGCAGGTTGTAAGGAAAGTTGCAGCCCTGAAATACATGACAAAGGAAGCAAGGGAGCGCCTAAGCCGCGTGAAACTTGTGAAGCCAGAACTTGCAGAGCAGGTTGAGTTTGCGCTCATACAGGCAATACAGCTCGGCCAGATTAAAGAAAGCATAACTGACACGCAGTTGAAAAAAATATTGGAAGAAATCACACAATCCAGACAAAAACATGTTTAAGAGGTTTTAAAATGGCACGAAACAAACACGTTTCACGGAAAAAGAGGCTCATAAAAGCGGCAAAGAGGGCAGTAGCTGCTCCGTTCTGGGCGCTTTTGAGAGTTTTCGGAAAACGAAGGGTATACAGATGGAGACTTAACCAGCAGGAAAGAAGATCCTGGAGAAGAACAAAATTGAAGTTATAATGGTGATATAAATGGCAGATAAAAAAACAACTGAAAAATTAGAAAGGACTTATATTATTCCTATAAGGAAAGACAGTGTTAAAGTCGAGAGATGGCGCAGGGCAAAACGCGCAATGAACTTTATCAGGGCATTTATGAAACGCCACATGAAATGTGACAATGTCAAAATGGGGCAGGAATTAAATGAACTGGTTTGGGCGCGCGGCGGAAAATATGTGCCGAACAAAGTCGAGATTTACGCTGTTAAAGAAGATGATATTGTGCGAATGAACCTTAAAGGAGCTCCGCTTCCAAAGATAGAAGAGAAAGAAGAGGAAAAGAAGGAAGAGAAGAAGGAAGAAAAGAAAACCGAAGAGCAGAAAAAAACAGAAATAAAAGAAGAGAAAAAAGAAGTGGAACGAAAAGAAGAGCTCAAGGTAGAAAAAAAAGAGTTCAGGAAAGAGCACAAGCCAGACTTCAAAGCCGAGTATTCACATGAGGCGAAATCCTGATGGCCAAGAAAGAACACGAGCACAAATGCGAATGCGGACATGAGCACGGGCACGAAGAAGACAACAACATGGAAGAGCAGCGCAGGATGCTTGAGCAGCAGATTCTCCAGCAGAAACTCATGGAAATAGAATCGCAGCTTAACCAGGTTGAGCAGAAAAAACAGGAGCTTGAAATGGTTTCAGAAAGCATAAGCTCGCTGGACGGCAAAACAAACGCAGAAATCATGGTTCCGATAGGCATGGGTGTTCTTGGCAAGGCTAAACTTCTGGATTCAAACGAATTTCTTGTCAACATAGGTTCAAATATCGTTGTAACAAAGAGCGCAGAAGAGACAAAAAAACTCATTGAGGCGCAGATATCTGAACTCGACAGGGCAAGAGAACTTTTTGAACAAGAACTGCAGCGAATCCTTACAGTATAATCCCACAGAGGCTAGAATATGTTCGATTTTTTGAAGAAAAAGTTAAAGGAATCTGTAAACAGCCTGAAAAACATATTCAAAACAAGCCTTTCTTCCGAAGAAAGCCTTGAGGGAAAGAAGCCTGCAAAAGAGATAGAACCTATTTCTGAACCTGAAAAAGAAGCAATGCAGGAAGTAAAAGAAGAGGTTAACGAGGAGATTAAAGAGGAGAAGAAAGAAGAGGCTGTAAAAGAGGAAGAACAAAAGCATGTTGCCGAGGAAGTAAAAGAGCTGCAAAAAGAAGTCGAGAAAACAGAAAAAGTCATAGAAAAGGCAGTTGAAGAGGAAGACTTTGTAGCAGCAAAAAAACTCAAGGAGCTGGCTGCAAAGGCAAAAGAAGCGCTGAAAGGGCTTGGCGCAGAAACAAAAAAAGAAGAAGCAGTTGAGGAAAAGAAAGAAGAACCCACACCTGAAAAACCAAAAGAGGAAAAGAAAGGATTCTTCGGGAAACTTTTTGGCAAACACGGGAAGAAAGAAGTAAGCCTTTCTTCAGAAGACCAAGCGATTGCATCGCAGGGCGTAGCGACAGAGTCGCTACGAAGCCTTAAGGGAAAGAAGATTGAAGAAGCAAAACCTGCGGAAAAAAAGCCTGAAGAAAAAAAAGGGCTGTTTGCGGGGCTTTTTGAGAAGACCCTTAACGAGGAAGAATTTGAAAAATTCTTTGCCAATCTTGAAATATCTCTGCTTGAAAGCAATCTTGCATACGAGGTAACCCAGCTTTTGAAAAAAAGGCTGAAAGCGGAGCTCGTAGGCAAGAAGATACCGCGAGGAAAAGGTGAGGAAATCCTGTTCAAGACAATCGAGGACACTTTCAGGGGAATACTGTTTGAAAAACACCCTGACGAGATATTAAAAGTCATAAACGAAAACAAGGCAAAGGGCGTGCCCACAAAATTCCTGTTCCTTGGAGTCAACGGAGTGGGCAAAACAACGACACTTGCAAAAATGTGCCAGTGGCTCAAGGACAAAGGCTATTCTGCTGTAATCTCAGCGAGCGACACATTCAGGGCAGCAAGCATTGAACAGCTGGAGAAGCATGCATCGCGATTGGGCGTGGATGTCATAAAGCACAAATACGGCGGAGACCCTGCAGCAGTTGCATTTGACGCAATCGAGCACGCGAAGTCAAAGAAGATAGACGTGGTGCTCATTGACTCAGCAGGAAGGCAGCATACAAGCGCCAACCTGATGGATGAGCTGAAAAAGCTGAAGCGGGTTGCAAAGCCGGATTTCAGCATATTTGTTGCGGATGCAATGACTGGCAATGATGCAGTTGAGCAGGCGCGCGAATTCGGCGAGCAGATAGGATTTGATTTCTCAATACTCGGAAAGACAGATGTTGACCAGAAGGGCGGGGCAATACTTTCAGTCAGCTATGTTTCAGGCAAGCCGATAGCATTCCTTGGAACTGGGCAGGAGTATAAGGATATCGAGCCCTTTGACAGGGAAAAATTGCTTAAAAGAATATTCTAATTACTGTTTGTTTAACCAGTCTATAAAAGAATACACTGTTCGCGCCTGAGGACCGAGGAACAATCCCGTTACCTCAAGTTCATACGCGATTTCTCCAAGATTCTTAAGGGAAACTGTAAATTTGTTCTTGACTTCACTGTTCTTTTCGGAACGAAGCTTGATAACTTCTTCAATTTCTCCTACATTTTCCTTATACGGAAGCCCGCTCAGGTCTGTAACTGCGATATAAGTAAAAGCAACATTTGGTTTTTTATGAACATTGAATGGAACAGCGTCCAAAAAAGTTCCGTTAGGCAGGACAAGACTGCCAGGTACGCTTAGTTCTTCCCTCAACTCTTTCATGGCAGTTTCCTCGAATTTTTCGTTGTATTCTCCATGGCCTGCTGCACCGACCTGTATTGTGTTGGCATGGTCAATTGCTTTTCCACGAATCTGCATGGCATACAAACCATGTATAGCATCATAACAATGAAGAATTAATCCTGTAGTCGGCCCAAAATCAGGGTCTGTGTCAATATTTTTGTTATATCTTTCAGCTGGGAACAAAACACCGTTTTGATTGATGTAAAGAACGCCGTCTTTGTAATCATAACCTGAAATGCCTTTAATGACGCTGTCGCCCTTGAAGCCTTTTCCCTCTTGAAATGTTTTTGTTATCAAACTCTCCAGCTCATTAATGTGCGCTTTATTGTCAGTATCAATTACTACCAGCCTGGGTCTAGAACGCGGCCTTACACTATCGCAAAGCCTTTCGATGTCGTCTATTGTTTTGACAAGTTTCATGGTATTTTACAGACAAAAGTGCCTTATAAACTTTGTGTTGTTCACTACTTATAAGTGGTTAAAATGATAAGATATATAAAGGCAAGCGTACTAACAATCTGTAAGGTGATAGTGTAATGAAGATAATCTATGCAACTGACATCCACGGGGACTACAACGCCCTTAGATTCGTTGCTGCTCATGCCAAAAAAACAAAACCTGACTTAATGATTGTTTCAGGCGACATTTTGGACACAGCATTTCCTGAGCCTGACGAACATAAAAAATATTATGATTCTTTTGTAACATTGCACAAACACAGAACTGATAACAAAATCCAAAAAGGACTTGAAGAGATAGCGAATGAGATAATTGCTGATAAGAGTTCTGATAAAAAGTTAAAATCAGCTGCATCTGATTACGCTGATTCAATTGAACCTGCAAAAAAGGGAATGCTGTCCCAGTACATGATTGTAAAAAAGATTCTTTCAGAAACAGGAGTTCCGCATGCAGTTTTGCCTGGCAATTATGATGGATTCGGACTTGAAGAGCTTTTCAAGGAAGACAACCTGCATAAAAAGTCAAAAAAAATAAAGAATGTCAAAATATCAGGATACGGAAGCTCAAACTATATAGCTTCATTTGCAATTCCCGAACATCTTATTACTGATTACTATGAATTTGATGAAGACGGCAAAGTTAAGTCCGAACCTTATTCATTTTTTTCAAAAGAAAAACCTCAGATTGCAGTTATACACAATCCTCCACGTGGAGTACTTGATTCTATTACAAAAGGCGAAAACAAAACAGAGAAAGACAACACTGGAGAACATGTTGGAGACCCAGAACTTGCAAAATACATTCTTGAAAAAAAGCCAAAAATTGTTTTGAGCGGACATATACACGGAGACTATGGCATAATGAGCTCCAAGGATACATACTTTCTTAACCCAGGAAGGCTTGGCAGAGGAAAAGGCGCAACTGGATGCTTCTACGAAATCGAAGTTGACGATGAGACTGGCGAACTAAAGAATATAGTTGTTAACCAGATAGCTGATTACGACAGAGGGATTATTGTAGAACTTAGAGATTTTAATCATGAAAACAAAAAGAAACCTGTTAAAGCTGAAGCAGCAAAACCTGCTGAAACCGAGGCTAGGACAGAAGCGCCTACAGCATCAAAAGTTCCATATTCCCTTATCGGGCAGCTTGGAGACATAAGCTACTACACCAAGCAAAGCAAGGGCCTTGCAGAAAAATACCAAAAAAGCAAAGAGCCTGGCTGGTCGTTAGGCGGATACTTTGACATGGACGAGCTTACCTGCGAGAACATGTACCCCAAGAAAACAAGGGAAATGTTTGCAGAGAATGCTGTCACACATAATAATTACAAAATAATCAAAGAGCTGGATAACCTTGACAAGACATTGTATGGAAAGCAGAAAGAGCACCCTGAGCTTGGAGCGTATCACAGCAAAATAATCTCAGCAATGAGAAACCCGTCACAGGCACCAGCATTGATTGCCGAACTCAAGACAGCATTTGTAGAGGCATACGCCTAAAGAGAAAACATTTAAAACCGACGTTTCTTTTTGATTTTATATGTTAGACAAACTTTCTGACGCGCTAAAATCAGGAATGCGCAAATTCATCAGCGCGATTTTCATAGATGAGACTACGCTCAATGCGTTTGTAAATGACATGCAGCGGGCGCTGCTGCAGGCAGATGTTGAGGTAAAACTTGTCTTTAAGATAAGCGAGGACATAAAAAAGCGCGCAAAAGAGGAAATCGGCAAGGGGCAGGTTGCAAAAGAGCACATAATCAAGATTGTTTACGAGGAACTTGTCAAGGTTCTTGGCGAACAGGGCAGCAAAATAGAGCTTAGGGAAAGGCCCTACAAGATTCTTCTGCTTGGACTGTTCGGAAACGGAAAAACAACAACAGCCGGGAAGCTTGCAAAATATTATCTGAACCGCGGAAAGAAAGTCTGCCTTCTTGCGCTGGACACGTTCAGGGCAGCTGCATACGAACAGCTGATGCAGATAGGGGCGCAGATAAAAGTTCCGGTGTTCGGGGACCCTTCGCAGAAAAATCCAGAAAAAGTCATTGATAAATTCAAGCATGAGTTTGACAAATACGATGTCATAATCGCGGATTCGGCAGGAAGAAACGCCCTCTCAAAAGAAATGATTGACGAGATAACAGGGATAAACAAAGTGCTGAAGCCGCAGGAAGTTTTGCTTGTGCAGGGGGCTGACATCGGGCAGAATGCGAAAGAGCAGGCAACTGCATTCAGGCAGGCGCTGAACATCAGCGGAGTAATAATCACTAAACTTGACGGAACTGCAAAAGGCGGAGGCGCAATAACAGCGACAACAATCGCACATGCGCCTGTGAAATTCCTCACAGTCGGAGAAAAAGTAGATGACCTGGAAGAGTTTGAGCCGAAAAGATTCGTGTCGCGCATCCTTGGGATGGGAGACATTGAAACCCTGCTTGAGAAAGCGCAGGAGCTCCAGAAAGAGCAGAACATCGAAAAAGACATGGAAGAGCGGCTCAAGAAAGGGGAATTCAATCTTAAAGACTACCGCGCACAGCTCAATGCAATGAAAAAGATGGGCTCGCTTTCAAAATTAATCAACATGATTCCCGGACTCGGCATGGCAGGCATACCAAAAGACATGCTTGACATGCAGGAAGGCAGGATGAAAGTATACAATTATGTCCTTGATTCAATGACGCAGTACGAGCTTGAAAACCCTGACAAAATAAACGCATCACGAATCGCGCGCATTGCAGCAGGAAGCGGAACAAGCGAAGACGACGTCAGGGAATTGCTAAAGCAGTACAAGCAAATCAAGGCAATGATGAAAGGGCTCAAAGGGAAGGATTTAGAAAAAATGTCAAAGCGCATGGGCAAGGGCGCATTGAAGGGAATGCCCCTCCCTAAGGGATTTAAGTTCCCCGGGATGTAGATTTGTTGTCGTATCAGAATGATGAAATGCATGCAATAAAGTATATAAGACAGCGATTTCTTAAAATGCTTATAAACGTTGATAAACAGCGTTTAAAACAAAATTTAATGGGGGTAGCTTTATGGGAGATTTATTGATAGTAGCATCAAAAGTAAAAGCATTAGCAAAGAAAAACGGAATGAACACAGCAAGTGACTTCATGCCAGCATTCAACAAATTAATCATGGACAAAATAGTTGCAAAATGCAACATAGCAAAGGCATTCGGAAAGAAAACATTGAGTGCACAGACACTTGGACACAAGAAGAAGTAATTCAGCCCTTTTGCTGGCGCAAAAGCGCTGGCGGAATTTTTTATTTTAATTGCAAATTTATCCTTCGGCTATTTATAAACTTTTTTTCGCAAAAATACCATCCAGAAAGCTTTTTAATGACATTATTTGTTGGCTTTATTACCAAAAAAGAGGTGGAATAATGTCAGAAGTTTTAATTGTACAATCAAAAGTTAAAGAAGAGATAGGAAAAGCAGATATGAACTGCTCCGGAGACCTTGCAGAAGCACTCAGCGCAGTAGTTGAGCACAAAATAAAGAGGGCAATCGAAAGAGCAAAGGCAAACGGAAGGAAGACAGTCAGGCCAGAGGACTTATAATTCCTCTTTTTTCTTTTATTTTTACTCTTTTTTTGTCATTTTGCACTGATTAAAAACCTTTAAATAGGGTTTTATTCTTGATTTGAACTATGGTAAAAAGAACGCATGGGCTTAGAGGAGGCACTCGCAGAAAGCTTTCAAAGCCGGTTAGAGAGCGGGGAAAGATAAAGATAAGGGCGCATCTCCAGACGTTTAACATCGGAGATAACGTTCATATCAAAGTGGACTCTGCAGTGCAAAAAGGAATGCCTTTCAAAAGATTTTTCGGAAAACAGGGAAAAGTCATTGAACAACGCGGAAACGCTTATGTTATCAGCGTTAAAGAAGGCGGAAAAACAAAGAGCGTTATTTGCGCTCCAGTTCATTTGAGAAAATTATAGGGGTGTTCAGATGGTAGATATCGAGTACGAAATCATTAAGGAAGAATTTGTTCCAATACAGAAGGCTAAAGACATTCTTGAAAAAGTAGAGGAAAAAAGCTACGAACAGAAGCTTGCACTGGAACACGTAAAGAAATTCGCCAAAATGAGCACTGCAGATGCAAACAAGCTGATTAAGGAGCTTGAAAGCATCAACATGCGCAAACTCAAGCCAGAGCATGTAATCAAAATTGTTGATTTGGCTCCAAAATCTGTGGACGATTTAAAGATAATACTCATGCATGCAGATGTTCCATTCAAAGATGAGGAACTTCAGCAGATAATTGAGATTGTAAAAAAGTATTAGGTGGGGTGTACTATGCTGTCAGACAGGTCTGAGATGAGGCAGAATGTCATAAAGGAAGAGTATGGCATAGTGCTTGATTTCTTATCACACGGACATGCAGGCGCAATGAACCGCTCGGCAGTAGCCCAGGTTCTTGGGGAACAGCACCTTGTCCTGCTTGAAATCATCCCGCGAAAAGAAGCCACAATCCAGCCTGGCGAAAGAGTCTACATCGGGCCTGCAAAGCGCGACAAAGTGCACCATGTTGCAGGAAGAATCCCGTACGACAAGCTGACTCCGACTGCAAAAGGCGAGCTGGACAAATTCGTGGAAAAACTTGTAACCGAAAAAGAAGCGGACTATGTAAAATTCTACAACACCTGCGGTGCAATCTCAACACGGCTTCACACTCTTGAAATACTCCCTGGAATCGGAAAAAAACACATGTGGGACATAATCAACGCGCGAAAGGAAAAGCAGTTCGAGAGCTTTGCAGAAATCAAGGAGCGCGTAAAGCTGATTCCAGACCCGAAGCAGAGCATAATCAAGAGGATAATTGACGAAATAATGCAGGTTGACAAGTATCATCTTTTTGTTGGCTAAATAAACTACGCCAAAGTTCTGGAGTGAGAATATGGGTATTGAAAAAGTATTTGTTCCAATAGAAAAAAGCGAAACTGCAGAAAGGTTAAGAGACCCAGAATTACTAAAATTTGTTGGAGAGAGTTTAGGTCCAGACATCAATCCGACAAAGTTCGGCAAAATAATTGACTGTGCAATTAAGACATATCCTGCAGAGTATAACAAATTATTCCTCGGGCACACTGACATATGCCCGGTTACCCAAAAGCCATATTCTACAGATGTTGCAGACGGCAGGCATGTTTACTGCGGACAATGCGGCGGCACAATCGGAGCGATTGTATGCTGTCCGACAAAACACTAATTCAAAAGCTTTAATACACTCACCCTTGTTCTTTATCTTATGAAAATTTTCTTAGGCGCAAGCGGGCCTTATGACAGGGACAGGATTGAAAACATACGCATTGTCCTTCAGGGGTTTGGAACTGTTTTTGTCGGGCCTGCTGATATTGATAATTATGAATGCGGCAAAATGAAAGCAAGCGAGTTCATGAAAGCGATTTTTGAGGAAATCAAAAAATCTGATAAATGCGTTTTTTATTACAACAGCAAGAGCACAGGCATGGGAGCCGAGGCAGGCTATGCAAAGGCGCTCGGCAAGAAAATAATTGTCCTGCTGTCAGATAAAACAAGCATAAGCAGGTCTCTTGAAGGGATTTCTGATGCGATTGTGACATTTAAGAAAGTCGAAGAACTGAAAGAAAAATTAAAGAAAGAATTAACCTGTTGAAAGCAGGTCAATCAAAGTCTGAAGCTTGGTTTTCCGCTGGTCCATGTCCTTCTTTACCTGGTTGTATGTGTCTTCCTTGATTTTTCCGGACGCGAGCTGGTTCGCCAAATCAGCCATCTGCTTGTCAAGCTCAGCCAATGCCTTAAGGATTTTTACGCCAGGGTCGCCTTTGGTGCCGACTTCCTTTCCAATCTCATGCACCACTGTTGTTCCAATCGACTTCTTTTTGACATATTTCCTGCTCAAGACATTGTAAATCTCTGAAAGGTCCTCTTCAAGCTTGTCAAATGCCTGCTTGTCTGCCTTTGCCGCATCTGCTGCAAGGACAATCCTGACATCTGCTTCTTCGCTTGATATATCATACACGCCCGAGACTTTTGCCCAGATTGCCATGCTTACCTTTTCCTTAATCATATAAAAGATTATTGAGCCAAGGAACCAGAACGGCGTTGCTGCAAGTATCAAAGTCTTGTTGAACCGCAGCCCAGCTTCCACATTGAAAACTGTGTAGAGGTAGAATGCAAGGAAACCAATCCCGACTGCCAGAAGAATTTTCCATACCCACGGCCATCGCGAACCCTTGACAATCTCCTTGTGAGACTTGAGTACTGTGCGTATCGGCTTCAGTCTTCCGCCGCGGTAAATATCCTCTGTGTCTTTTTCTTCCCATCTTGTGAGCTCATTAATCGAGGTTTTCCAGTCCATGTCCTGCATAAGCTGCTGAATATAACTTCGCAATTCTTCAGGGTCGCCTACGCGCGCATATAAATCATAGAACAGATGCTTGTTCTGCATCTCTTTGACCTGGAACTGTCCTTCAGCTCTTTCAACTATTGTTTTTTGGGTTAGTATACTCATAGTTTAACACCGTTTAAAACAAGCAAACAGTTATTTAAAACACTATTGATATTAACTTAATATGGCAAAAACAGACGAGGCAATGAAAGAAAAGCTGGTTAAGCTGTCTGAAATAAGCCTTTCTTTGGATACGTACGACGATATATTTTCTGATTTTGACTCGCGCCAGTATTCTGAGCGCGCTCTTTCAGATGATTTAATCTCAGAAATGAAAAGAGCTATCAGGGACAAGCCTTCAGGGGATGTTGTATTGAATTTTATCATGCCGATGGACATGAGAAATTCTGAGGATGAACAACTGATTAAGAAGCGGCTGAAAGAACATTTTAAGAGACACCATAACTTTTTGCATAAGGAGATAAATCTGAACCGGACAAAGGGCATTGGCATTGTGGGTTTGGGAGTTCTGCTTATGCTTGCGGCAACTTATGTGTACAAATTCATCTCACTGCATATTGCCTTAATGACTCTTTTTCTTTTCCTTGAGCCTGCAGGGTGGTTTACTGTATGGACAGGACTGGAAAAAATAATGAATCCCAGCGGAACAAAGAACGCAGAGTTTGAGTTTTACGAAAAACTTTCAAAAGTAGAAATAAACTTTTTGTCTTACTGAAGAAGTTTCTGGCATACTGCTTTGAAGTTCTGTGCATTTGCAGGGAACGCCTCAAGCGAAAGCACAATTTGTATGTTGCCCTCTTCCTCCGGAGTGAATTTGATTTTGTTTTTTTCAAATGCAAACTGCTTGTCAAAGCGGAGGTAAAGACTGCCTTCCTCGTCAAGATGCAGGTCAAGCTTCTTGAGCAGCGCCTCTTTCTCGCCGCTAGTCATGCTCGCAAGAATCTTTTCTGCGAGCTCTCGCGCTGGCTTCTTCGCAAGCTTTGCGCGGAAAATCACTATTTTTGTGCCGAATGCGCCGTCGGAATTCAGCCTGCTTATGGCTTTTTTTGGAAAGAACGTCTCGAATGCCTGCTGGACTTTTTCAGGATACTCGCTCTCGTAGGCAAACACCTCTCCGGATATCTCGCGCACAGGCAGTTTTTCCATAAATTAAAAAGAGATTTCAGGGCTTTTAACTGTTTCCCAGTGGCACAGTTTTATATATTACTAATCTGTCTGCTAAATTGGTGGGGCTGTCTATAAATTGTTTCAGGAGTGATTAGATTGAATGAAACAGAACCGCGCTATGGGTTATTGTCAGGTAACTGTGATGAATGCTATACATGTTCTAGACTTAAGAGGAGCGATTTAGAAACTCAGCTGGATGAAGCATTCCCAAAACCAAATTTTTTTGTAAAAAAAATTAGCGCGTATGTCAGGACTGTTAATGACCTGCTTATAGAAAAGATTCATTCAGCAGAAACCAAGGCGGAGAGGGCGCCGTACAAAATGCTTGCAAACCTGCATGCAGACGAAATATTAATCAAAGAGCCTGAAAGCGAACTAAGCAAAACAGTTGGGCACTGGAAAGATTTGTGCAAAATCGGAAACTGCTACAGGGCAAGAATCTGGCTCGCAGAAAAGAAGCAGTAACTGATTTTCAGTGGCACGGTTTTATATACCACAAATAGATATTATAATAAAACAAATCAGGGGTGGGACTATGGTGTACAAGGGAAGAATTATAGGGTTGGGTTTGACAAAGGAAGGAAACCCAGTTGCTGTTTATGCTATTTCAGGTCGTTCTGATAACAGCAAGAAAAGGGTTGCAAAATATTTTGATGAAGGTTACACCAAACGTGTTTTTATAGACTCATGGGGAGAGCCGACAGAAGAACAAAAACGAAAAGCTGATATCTATTTTTATAATGCGATGAAAATGTTTGGAGACTTGGTGGATGGTTTGCCGTATCTTGCAATCAGCAATGGCGTGCATACAGATACAATCGCAAATGTGCGCCATGCAACACCTGACAATAACAATACTGTGCTAAAAACACTCAAGCTTTTCGGTCCCGAGCCGGACACACTGCATACTGCACGAATCGGAGGCGAGCTGAATATGCATTTGGAATCAAAATATGCCAGTATTGGAATAATCCCTTATTCTACGACAGATTTGGTTGCCTGCGACGCTATAAATTTTAGTGAACTAAAAAAAGGCGAGGTGCGAACAATTTCAACATATTCAGGTTTGGATGATAGCAATCCTGCTGCACCAGAGTTCAAAAAACTGGAAGATGTTATTGAGCGATGGGAGCTGGACGGAAAAACTGCAGGTGAATTGGCAGGAAACGTTTACAACAAAATTGACCCGAACCTTGTTGTATGCACGGTAGCTGCGGTATGGAACGGAACGTTCTGGGATGTTGCTGTGAAAAACATGCACGGAGATAAATAAAAGGAGATTAAAAATGGCATATTCTACCAAGCTAAAATACGGCATAAACCCGCATAATGGAAATGCTAGTATGCGCATGAGCAAGAAAGGGTATCCAATAGAAATTTTAAACGGGAACCCCGGAACTGTTAATCTGTTGGAAGCATTACGTGGCATAGGTTTGGTAGCAGAGATTGACAAAACGTTTGACATGCCTGCGGCAGCAGCATTAAAACACAAGAATGCAGCAGGCGCGGCGATTGGGCTTCCCTTAGATGATGTTTATAAAAACATTTATTTTTGTGCAGACAAAAAATTGACGCAGCTGGCGGCTGCGTACCTTCGCGCAGAAGGCACAGACCCTAAATCTGCTTATGGCGGAACTACCTGTCTTAGCAGAACAATTGATGTCCCCACAGCACTGGAAATGAAAAAGCGTGTTATTGATGTAGTTGTAGCTCCAGGTTATGAGCCTGAAGCGCTGGAAATTCTTAAAAAGAAAAAAGAGAGCAGGATGGTAATCATACAGTACGATCCTAAATATGAACTCCCCCCACAGCATACTATTAATGAAGGAGATGTCGAATTCACATTTGACAGAGACAATTATAAAGTTACTAATGAATTGCTTGAGGATGTTGTTGGAGCACCGCTTACTGAAAACGAGACAAGAGACTTGAAACTTGGCGCAGTCATTGCAAAGTACACCAAATCCAACAAAACAATATACACCATTGACGGACAAACAGCAGGCGTGATGCCCGGCCAGATGTCAAGAGTTGATTCTATCAGATGGGCTGGTGAAAAATCAATTATGTGGCTACTGAGACAATCAGAAGAAGTACAAAATATCAAGCCGATAGCAGATAAACTGTCCAAATCAATGTATGACAAGATACAGCTGCAAACCCAGATAGTTGAAACTTTCTTAAACGGAAAAACCAAAACAGAAAAAAGAGTTATGATAAAGGATGTTATGGAAAACAGAAAGTGGGACAGTTTTAGGGCAACGACTTGCGGTTTTCTTCCGTTTGTAGACAATATAACAGAAGCCTATAACAATTGTGTTGGGAGCATTCTTTATCCAAAAGCGCCATCAAAAGGGATAAGGTTTCCAGAGATTTCTGAAGAAGCAAAAAAAGTGGGAATCAAACTTTGTTTATTTCCATACCGGCTATTCAGAGAAGACTAAATTATTTTTTCTTTTTTTAAAATTTCTAGAAGCTCTTCCATGTCCTTAATCTCCAGATAGAACACTTTGGTTTCGCTGAACTTCTTGATGAGCGCAGGCAGGATTTCTTTCAGCTGTTTCTTGTCTTTGAGCCTTAACATGTCACGGCTGTCAATGATTGCCTTGATTACGTTCTTGTTCTTGTGCGTAAAAAGAATCTTTGCGAGCCTGAACAAATCAGGGTTGGGCTCAACATCAAGAGGCGTGAGCTTAACGACTGCAGACTCAATCTTGGGCGCAGGACGGAATGCTGTGCGCGGGACTGACATCATGATTTCCGCTTCAGCAAAATAATTTACAAGCACCGAGAGCCGCGAGTAGTCGCTGAGCCATGGGAAAGCTGTCATGCGCTCGGCAAACTCCTTCTGGTACATCAATATTGTAAGCAGGTTCTTCTTGTTTGCGCGCTTCTGCCTGTTGAGAAACAAAAGAATCTTTTCTGTGATTGGCGAGGAGATTTCATAGGGGAGATTTCCGATAATCTTGTTGACATCGCTTGGAAAATCATATTTGAGGATGTCCATATTGATGCATTCCACATTTTTGTGCTGCTTCATTGCCTCAACAAGCTGCGGGAAGATTTTTTTGTCAATCTCAACTGCGTAAACCTTTTTTGCCGCTGTAAGATACTTTGTGAGATTGCCGAATGCAGAGCCAACCTCAAGAACCACATCACTGGAGCTAATCTGTGCGTAATCTGAAATCTGCTTAAGCAGGTGCTCAGACTTCAAAAAGTGCTGCCCTAACCGCGCTCCCATAATGAATAAAAAGAAAGGATGCCTATTAAATATTATGTTTATACTGCGAAGAAACCTTATGCACATCGGGGTAGGCCTGATGCTGTTTTTTACATATCTGCTCCTTGGCAGGGCAATAAGCTTCTGGTTTATGCTGGCATTATTTTTGGTTGGCAGCTGGTTCCAGATGCAGCTCAGGCGCGGAAAAAAGTTCCCGATGCTTGAAGAAACCCTCAAATTCTTTGAAACTGAAGACGAGGCTGAGAACTGGAGAGGGTTTGGGGCGCAGACCCTTGTGCTGGGAATAGCGCTGACAGTTTTCTTTTTCCCTTCATATGCAGCAATGCCTGCAATTTTGGTGGTGGCATTTGCAGATGCAATATCTGCGATATGCGGAACTTATTTTCCAAGCATACAAATACTTGACAAGAGAACATTATTCGGCAGCCTTTCCTTTTTTATTACCGCTTTTGTTATTCTGCAGTTTTTTGTAAGCATTCCCCTGGCTTTGTGTGTTGCGCTTGCAGCTGCGTTGATAGAACTTATCCCGCTGCCAGATGACAACCTTTGGATACCATTGGGAACCGGATTACTGCTTACTATCCTTGTTCCAGTACTCTAATAAATCGCTGGCATTTACAAGCGGCTTAGGATAATTTTCTGCATCATCAAGCCCTATCCTGTAGCAGGCTGTATTAACCCAGACATCTATCTGCGGGAAATTGTATGTCTCGTCCGGGCTTATCGTGTCAGAAATGAACATGTAAACTGTTTTGCCTTTTGATTCAAGGCGCTTTTTTATTTTTTCTGCGAGCAAAGGATTGTACTGCCCAGGTTTTGCTGAAATAAGGATTCCATAGACTTTTCCTGAAACCGCCTTTTTCAAAGTTTCATCCCGCATCTTTTTGAAATGTTCTACCTCAGCCTTGCTTATTGCTGAGACTGTTTCAGTCAATGGATTTGCCTGTATAATCTGCTTGCCTGTCTGGACTGCCAGATTGAGCTGGTGGAACTTTCCAGAGCCTAGGTAAAGAAAAATATCGCATTTGTCCTCAATTGATTTTGGAGCGCTTACATCGCAGCCAAGGACCTGCCCCGGCTCAACTGCCTTGTAATCCGGATGCCCGACAAGGATATTTTTCCCGTTCTTCTCAAGGAACTGCTTCAGCTGCTTCATCTGCCCGATGAACTGGATGGTTGTGAAGAGCCCGATATTCTTTTGCCTGATTTCTGCAGCTATTGCTTTCATAAACTCGCTGCCCAGCGGCTTTGTATACTTCGCCGGAATAAAAAGAGTTTTCATATCTGCAATAATTAAAACAGGATTTATAAACCTTGATTGTTTTTATATCCTTATGAGAATGCTTATTGATGAAAAAGGGAAAAAAATATTTGTGCAAAAAAATGCCAAACAGGATGAAATCCACTCACACCTTGGGATGATGAGCAGAAAAGATGTTTTCAAGGCAAAATCCGGCTCGTACATAAAGAGCCACAAGAACCACAAATTCCTTGTTGTTGACCCCACTATTGTTGATTACTTTGAGAACCTAAGGCGCGGTCCTGCAATTGTTTTATTGAAAGATGCAGGAATAATCTCTGCGCATACCGGAATTTCTCCTGGAAGCTTTGTTGTCGAAGCAGGTTCAGGAAGCGGAGCACTGACATGTTATCTGGCGAACCTTGTACGCCCGCTCGGGCACATAGTCAGCTATGAACGCGAAAAAAAGTTCATGGAGATAGCAAAAGAAAACGTGGAGACTTTTGAGCTTGGAGAATACGTTACTTTCAAAAACAAGGATGCAAAAACCATAAGCGAGAAAGAAGTTGATGCTGTAATCCTTGATTTGGCTGAGCCGTGGCACATTGTAAAAAAAGCTGAAAAGGCGCTCAAGACAGGCGGATTTTTTGTTTCATATCTGCCGACTGTCAACCAGCTTATGGTGCTGAACGATGCGCTGGCAAAAACAAAACTGAAAATAACAAAGGTTGTTGACGTCAACATGCAGGAATGGAAGCTCGGAGATGCAACACGGCCGCAAAGCATGCAGCTGGCGCACACGGCATTCATTCTTTTTGCGCGGAAACTTTAGGACGAAGAAAATCCGCCAATCATGAAACAGAACACGCCTTTAATCACCATAATGATTCCTATCACCAGGAACGAGACAGGTATTATCCCGTGATACGCAAGAATGCAGCAGATTCCCCCAAGGAAGTCTATTCCTCCAAGAACCTCGAAGAAAAAACCCTGCTTGAAACTGGTGTAAAGAGTCCAGCCCCCCTTTACAAAATGGAACAGTCCAAGAGGCAGAAGAAGGAAGCCTATGTTTGCTATGAGGGTGATTCCTGCCATGACATCAAGCGCATTTAGGATTGCAACAAGTACCATACGAATCATTTGTTGCGATAACTACATAAATTTTTTGGATTCCTTTCAGCGGTTCCTGATGTCAAATGAGCTGCCGCAAGTCATGCACTTGTAAATATCCACAGACTCAATCTTTTCCTGAAGAAGCTGCTCGTTTGTGAAGCGGGAACTATTCTGGTTTAATGTTTTCACATACCTAGTTCTTGGGCTGCCGCAGTTAGAACAAAGCATAACTATTATATAGTATGTTTTAACTTATATATTTTAGTATAATGGTGGGGTTCTGGGGCAGGATAATGAAGAAAGAAAGTGAACTGGAAATAATTGTTGGAGCGCCGCCGAAAAGGAACGTTCCCCTGAAAGACATAAATTACCGCATAGAGACAAAAAGACATGGACTTTCTCCACTGCAGGAATTTCTGTTTGACTGGTTTGATTATATCCCAAAATCACTTAAGGCGTATCTGGAAGAAAGAGCGGATGAGCTCGGCATGGGCGCAGTTTATATTGTCAAGTACCAGAAAAAGGACAAGCCCCTGCTGAAATGCTATTTTACAGAAAAAAGAATACCCGAGCCTGTTTATATCCTGCCATACAATTTTTTCCAAAAGAATGATTCATTTTAGCGAAAAAGGGCGGAATACTGGACACATCTTTCTTTTGTGAAAAGAAAGCTGTACCAAAGAAAAATTGCAAGAAAAGGGCCGAATACTGGACATACTGGACAACACCCTAAAATTCATATAGTCTTTTTGAGTTATGCTCTGTAAAGGTGTTATGATTATGGCAAAAAAACAAGTTGAAACTGAGGAAAATTCTGAAGAAGAGTCTTTTGAAGAGGAATCTGAAAAAGAAACTGAAGAAGAAGAAACTGCAGAGGCAAAACCCGCTGCAACAAATGGCGTGGACGAGGTATTTGATATTGAGCATATTCCTGGCGTGGGCGCAACAACAGCACGCAAGATGCGCGAGGCAGGATACAAGGATGCAATGGGGATTGCAACCGCGTCTCCTGTTGGACTGGCTGAAGTGTGCGAAATAGGCGAGGCAACTGCCAGAAAAATAATCGAAGTGGCGCGCTCGCATCTTAAAATGAATTTCATCACAGGCACAGAAATGCTTGAGAAGATGAAAAAAGTCAAGCTCATAAAGACGGGCTCGAAAGCCCTGGACGGGCTGATTGGCGGAGGTGTGGAAACCCAGTCAATCACAGAAGCATACGGCGCATTCGGCTCGGGAAAATCACAGCTTGCATTCCAGCTTGCAGTGAATGTCCAGCTTCCTGAAGAGCAGGGAGGGCTGAACGGAGATGTTGTCTGGATTGATACAGAAGGGACATTCCGTCCGAACCGAATCATCCAGCTTGCAAAAGTAAAAGGGCTTGACCCTGAAAGAGTTCTTGCAAAACTTCATGTTGCGCGCGCATTCTCAGCTGACCACCAGATTTTGCTGGCAGAAAAAGTGCCTGAACTTTTCCAGCAGCATCCTGAAATTAAGCTGATAATTGTGGACTCAATCTCCTCAATTTTCAGGAGCGAATTCGTCGGAAGGGGGACTCTTGCAGACAGGCAGCAAAAGCTGAACAAACACATCCATGATTTGCAGAGGCTGGCAGACAGATACAATGCGGCTGTCTATATTACTAACCAGGTTATGGCAAAGCCAGACATGTTTTTCGGAGACCCGACACAGGCTGTCGGAGGGCATGTGCTCGCACATGCATCAACCTACCGCGTGTACCTCAGGCACTCAAAAGGCGACAAGAGAGTTGCAAAACTTGTTGACTCGCCATGCCTGCCAGAGGGAGAGTGCGCATTCAAGATTGATGAGAACGGGATAAGCGATATTGAAGGCTGAGCAATACAAACCTATTTAATTCTTATCTTCCTTTTTATTTTTATGGTAAACAAATTGCTTTTATTAGGAACTTTATTAGTCGCAGCAATTGTAATTTTAGGATGCACTTCACAAAAAACAACAGCAGAGACACCAGCACCAATAGAGACAGCAGCGCCAGAAACAAGAGTTGACATCTTAGCGCCTCCGGTTTATGAAGCGCCGTTGGACCAGTCAAAATTCACGCTTTCATGCGAAAAAACCAGCGACTGCAAGCTTGTGGACGTTAAAACAGGCTCAGGAAACATAGAACAATGCATGAATGCGGATACAGAATACCAGGGTGTTGCGTCAGACAAGTGCACATGCAAATATATTGGCACGACAGAACAGTCATTTCCAAATGATACAATAATTTTGCATGATAATTACGAATGCCGACATATCTAATTTTTTCTTTTTTTATTACATTCCAGTTAATATCTTAAGGATAATATTTATAAAAACCAAATTCGTTCTAAATCATTAGTATAACCCATAAGGAGGAGGTCAAATGGACACACAGGATATAGCTTTGATGTTAGTTATCGGCATTCTTGTAATTGCATTGATAGTTGTTAATACAGCACCTGTCGGGCAAATAGAAGAATCCGTAAGTATAGACAAGCCATTACCAGCCAGGATACCACTGCGAAGTTCGGTAACAACAATGGTCTCGGTATATGACCCAACTATACACGCCACTACAAGAGTAGAGGTTATCTGATGATTATTAAAACAAAGGAGGAAAAATAATGGCAAGTATAACAAAACCAATTTTATTGGCAGTAGTCGGAATTCTTGCAGTTGTACTGTTCTTACAGACAAGCAGCTTAATTACAGGCTTTACAATAGGGCAAAACATGTCAGCAACGACAAACGTAAGTACTAACAACGCAGAACCAACAGTGTTTGACGTAAACTTTTCAATGGTTGTAACACCAACAGGTTGCGCAAACGACTCAGCCACAGTATGGTGCTGGGGAACTGTAAACGACCTTAACGGAGTAGTTAACATTTCAAGCGTAAACGCAACATTGTGGGCGAATGCACTGGGAGAATCAAGTTGTGACTGGGGCGCTACAGAAGAAAACGCTTCAAAATGCTATTTTAACACATCATGCAACTCCAATGCTTCGTTGTCAGGAAACGCAACAGCAGCAATCTACAACTGCAGCTTTAAGTCGCTTCCATATTATGCATGGAACGGCACATGGAACTGCACAATGTGGGCAACTGACGGAATCAATAGCTCTAAAGACAACTCAGCTGATGCAACATTAACAACAAGAGACAGAAGCGAATATTACGCAATAAACATTGACACAGACATTTACTGGGGCGCAGCAACAGTTGGAGAAAAGAAACAGGACACTGACGTAGTAGAGAACTGCGGAAACAGGCCACTTGATGTACAGGTAAACGGTACAGACATGGAATGTGACTCCGGAACAAAGATTGGATCTACAAACATTACAGCGAGCGTTGGTTCAGCTGCTAAGAACATTGACCTTTCAGGAACACTACAAACACTTCAGACGAACCATTCAGTAGCTGTAGACGCTTGTGGAGCAACAGGTTGCGCAAATGAAACAACCTTCTGGAACATAACAATTCCAAGCGGTGCGACAGGAACCTGTAAAGGCAATGCAACATTCGTTGCAATAGAAGACTCTTAAACGTCTTTTATCTTTTTTTCTTTTTTTATATTTTCTTTTTTATGCCCTGTGCCAACAGGTTCTATGCGATAATCTTATAAAATAACAGCTCCTGAATACATCCAATGGAGAGGTTATAAAATGGTAAACGCATTCAAGACATTTTTATGGGTGGTAATAGGATTTCTTGCAGTAGTCATATTCTTGCAGACGACAAACCTGATGACTGGATTTTCAGTCCAGCAAAACAGGACATCAACGACAAACGTAAGCACCAACAATTCAGAGCCTGCAGTGTTTGACGTAAACTTCTCAATGGTTGCAACACCGGAGAATGGCTGCGCAAACGACACAAGCACAGTATGGTGCTGGGGAACTGTAAACGACCTCAACGGAGCAGTTAACGTTTCAAGCGTAAACGCAACATTGTGGGCGAATGCACTGGGAGAATCTGGCTGTGACACAGCAGGCGAAGCAAACCTGTCAAAATGCTATGTGAATGCATCATGTTATGTCAATGCTTCGTTTCCAGGAAATGCAACAGCAGCAACATACAACTGCAGCTTTAAGCCTCTTGCATATTATGCATGGAACGGAGCATGGAACTGCACAATGTGGGCAACTGACGGAATTGGAACTGGAAAAGGGGACTCAGGAACCGCAACAGGAACTATACGGGACAGAGAAGCATATTACGCAATAAATGTTGAAACAGACATTTACTGGGGCGCTGGAAAAGTCGGGGACAAGAAACAAGACACTGACATAGTAGAGAACTGCGGAAACAGGCCGCTGGATATACAGATAAACGGCACAAGCATGGACTGCTATTCAGGAACTTCAATCGGGGTCTCAAATATTTCAGTAAGCGTGAGTTCAGCAGCAGCAAACTTCAACCTTTCAGGAACACTGCAGACACTCCAGACGAACCATTCAGTAGCAATACCTGAAGTGCCTGGAGTAAATGTAACAACCTACTGGAACGTAACAATCCCGGCAGGGGCAATAGGCCAGTGCACAGGCAATGCAACATTCGTTGCAATAGAAGACTCTTAAACGCAGTTTCTTTTTTGTTTTTTTATATCTCTACTTTCTGCCAAGGCTGTCTTGCAACTGTTTGGTAACAATATTTATAAACAAACAGCTTTTTGGATAGATATATCGGAGGCGAGTAAATATGAGTATATCCAAACCAATTTTACTAATTGTTATAGGCATCTTAGTGGTGGTTTTATTCGTGCAGACAACAAACCTTATCACAGGATTCACAATCCAGCAAAACAGGACAGCAACAACAAATGCAAGCGCACCAAATGCCAATCCCGGGCTCACCAATGTAAATTTCTCAATGGTTGCAACGCCTTCAGCAGGCTGCGCAAACGACACTAGCACAGTATGGTGCTGGGGAATTGCAATTGATGACAACGGATGGAGAAATATAACTTCAGCAAACGCAACATTATGGGCAAATGAAATCGGCGCAGCAGCCTGCGACACGGCAAGCGAAGCAAACATGTCCAAGTGCTATGTGAACACATCATGCTTTGTAAATACTTCATCGAATGCCACTGCAACAACAATCAACTGCAGTTTCAAAAATCTGGCAAATTATGCATTGAACGGAACATGGAACTGCACAATGTGGGTTAATGACAGTATCGGGCCTTCTGCAACAGACAATTCGAACGATGCTACGTTAACAACACGAGCCAGAAGCGCATATTATGCAATAAATATCAATACAGACATCTACTGGGGCGCTGTAACTGTGGGGTCCAAATCACAGATTCAAGACAATGTTACAAACTGCGGAAACAGGCCGATTGACATACAGGTAAACGGCACAAACATGGAATGCGACAGCGGCACAACCATTGGCTCCCAAAACATTTCAATAAGCGTGGGTTCAGCAGCAGAAAACTTCAACCTTACAGGAAACCTGCAGACACTCCAGACGAACCATTCAATACCAACACAGGAAACCCCATTGCCAAATGAAACAACATACTGGAACCTGTCAATGCCAAGAGGAACAACAGGCTCATGCAAAGGCAATGCTACTTTTGTGGCAATAGAAGACAGCTAGACACATTAATATTAACGGTGAGGCAAAGTGAAAAAAGTAATCATTTGTGTTTTGTTAATTGTATCCCTATTATTAGTTATTGCGCCCGCAGCCCAGGCATACGGCTTGGGAGTCGGGGGGCAAGTTGTTCTTAAGGATGTTTTGCGTGGAGGATTTGCAACATCAAGGCTTACAGTTAACAACCCGAATCCATTCCCTGTCGGAGTTGGCGCATGGCTTACAGGAGACATTGCAGACTGGATAACACTTTCTCCTGCGGACCTTACACTCCAGCCCAATGAACAGAATTATGTTGATGTTACAATACAGCCGCCGCCATTTGTGCCGAACGGAGTTTATACCGGACAAATAACCTTTGTCACAACAACAGTTGCCGGAGGCGAAAGCGGAGGCGGAGCCGGGGTTGTAATAGCAGTCGGCTCTGCAATCAACGCTGTAATCGAGATATCTGACCAGGAGATACACTCAATCTTTGTAAGCTCTGTCACTGCTGAGCGGACTGAAGAGTGCAGGCCCATAAACATTAAGGTTGCGCTTCAGAACAAAGGAAATGTTGATACGATACCCTCATATTCAGTTTCATTGTACCACAACGAAAAAGGTTTTGTCAAGATAGAATCAATTACAACAGAGGCTGTCAGGCCGACTATCCAGAGAACAGACACGCTGGCATTAGGCTATTCTACAACAGGGCTTGGGGCAAACTGGGAGCAGTTCCTTTGTCTGCCTGCAGGAGACTACACAGCAACCCTGACTGCGACTGACCAGTTTGGAAAAGAGTTCTACACAGGCAGCGTTCCAGTTTATATCCTCCAAAAAGGGGCGATTTCATTAAGCGGAAACCTTAAGGATATCAAACACAAGGATACTGCAAAGCTTGGAGAGCCTGTAAAGATAACAGGCGCTTTTGAGAACACAGGAGTTTCGACTGAGCAGTCAAAACTTAAGGTCGAGGCATACAAAGGCGACAGGCTTGTTGAAATAGTGACTGGCGAGGAAACACTTTCAGACCCAGGGCAGATAACAAATGTAACTGCATATTTCACGCCAAAAGAGCTCGGGGAATTCCAGCTTAAAAGCAGCGTTAACTTCGGCGGAAAATCCACCAACTTTATTGAATCAGAACTTGCTGTTGAGCTTGGGCTGACAATAATAATCATAATAGTGGCGATACCACTTGCAATATTGCTGATAGCCATACTTATATGGCTGCGAATGAGAAGAGGATATTGATGAGGTATCTCAGGCTTTTATTTTTTGTTTTAGTGCTATTTTGTTTAGCTAACAGCGCTTTTGCTTTTGTCATAGGCGTGGCAAAGCCCAGCGATACATGCATCAAGCCTGACAGGACAGGATTTATTGAAGTTCATTGCGACAGCGGAGCAAGTTCAACGTATGAGTACGAAGCATCGGCTTCAGGGATAAGCTTTGCAAGCATGGAAAGCAACACTTATTTGTTCCTTCCAAAATCAGGGCAGGACATCCCCATTTTTTTGAACACAAGCAAAGTTGCAGAGGGCTATTATAACGGAACTTTTATGTTTTGCCCGAGCGCAGCATTAAGCGAAAACAATGAAAGCCAGGGTGTTGAAGTTGTGCATTGCATAAGCGTCATTGTAAACGTTAATGTTTCAAGTGCATGCCCGGAACTTCCCGCTGGGAAACAGACAGATTCTTCAGCAAATGAAGGCATGTTCAGCTGGATATTCAAATCGCCGCGAATGGCATTTAATATTTTTGCGTCTGTACTCATCTTGATTCTTTTGGCTGTGGTAATAACCAAAAACATTTTAAAAAAGAGGCATAAAAATTAATTTTAAGGATTTTTTCTCCTAAAAAACATTTTTAAACATTGAAAGACTTGTATTTGCATAGCTTAAGCAGTAAATAAGCTAAAAATGAGCAGGTGATGGTGATTAAGACACCATGGATGAAAAGAGAACGAGTAGGTACGCTTATTATCAGGACTATCCTTCTAATCGCAGCAGTTTTCATTCTTTTTTACGCATCAAAGGTAAGCGGCGTGTTTGTTTCGCCGCAATGGGAACATGTTGATGCCATTACTGCAGACAAGAATGTGGAGTTCATAACTTATGACATTACCTTTGATGAATACAAGCCTGACAAATGCGAGAACGGGATTTATGTCAGCGATGGCGAAGACAAGGTTGATTTTGAGTTAATTGACTCGGAATACGCAGACGGCATCTGCATGCGCGCAACAATCAAATTCAAGAACGAAATTTATGGAGTCACTGAAGAAGCGCAGGCTGATGAGGAAAGCGGAACAACAACTGTTGAAGCGCCCACCGAAACTCCTGCGGATTCTGAGCCTGCAATTGACAAAGGCAGGGGCGTGCAGGAAGAGCTCACAGGCAGTGAGCGCATAACCATAACAGGGCAGGTATCAGAATCAGTTACAGGCTCGTTCCAGGCAGAAGAATTCAAAACGTATTATATATTCTATGGCTCGCTTTCAGGAGAGCCTGTTGCGCCGTTCAAGAAAGGCAGGGCAATTGTTGAGGAAACAGGGGAAGCAAAACCCCTGATAATCACAATACCTGAAACAGAAATCCCGCAGATTATCGCGGAACCTGTAATTGAGGCGCCTGCAAATGAAACTAATGCAACTGCCAATGAGACAAATGCGACGATTAATGAAACGAATGCTACAGTTCCTTTGGCTGAAAAAGTTTTTTCAGGAAACGGGTTCAATGGGAACTTCAAGAAAGAGATTAATCCTGACGAGATGGTAAGCATTTCATTTGCCGAGGGGGTGTCCCTTAAATTCGGAATAACCTCGATAAACAATAAAAGCCTGAACACTGTCAACCTCACTGAATCAGAAAACAAAATAGTTTATGCGAATGTGCTTGACAATATATCCCTTGAATACGTGACAAGCGCGGATTCAATAAAAGAAATTTTTGTGCTCAACAGCGCCCCTGGACAGACAGATGACTTTGTTATTTCAGAGCAAATGTATGTTGACAAGCTCTCAACAGTTTCAGTGAACCCTGATGCGCAGATTGTCTACACAGACAGCAAAGAAAAAATGAGCGCGTCTGCTGTTCTTGAAACCCAGAAAACCAGCGGAAACTTCAGGACAATGGCGGATGGAATCGCGCCGTCCTCGGTTTTGATATCTGCGCTTGGAAGCTCCATCGAATCAATTGAGACAACAGAAGACGTTGACTTTAACGCAGACTTCGGGACTGTGTTCTATATCCCTGCAGGAAAAGTCTATGACAGCAGCAATGCATCAACAGAAATCACATACAAATTTATGGACAGGGGCGGAAAGATTGCGCTGGACATAATTGTTGACTCAGCATGGCTGCTTGACGCGGCGCGGGTTTATCCTGTCTATATTGACCCAACAATAACAAAGTTCTATGCACTGCCTGAAACAGGCTGGATAAATGACCAGCAGCTCGGATACCAGCAGCAAGCGTTCCCTGCGTTTTACAATGCAGCTGGAGACTTTGTTGTAACATGGATAAATTATTCTGGAGCTGACGGTGTAACCAACGCGCTTAAGGCAAAACAGTTTAATGATTTCAGCACAGTAAACCTTACTTCAGAATATGATTTTACACAGTGCAATGAGAAGAGAATGCCTGAAGTGAGCACTGGCATTGGAAACGTTAACCAGATTTACATAACATCCACTGCAGCAAGCGAGGCTGGCGGAGAAATCCTTTCAGTTTACACAAACGGTTCAGACGGAGCAGGCACAGGCAATGATGTGTACATGACATGGGCGCGCCCAGGAGATGTTTCCGAAACCATTAACGGAGAGTCCTGTACAAACGGGGGCGCAGCAGCAGCAAGGCCGACAGTACGAATGTGCGATACAACCTCTGGAAACCAGCATATTGCATATGCTGCAGCAAGCACTGACGGCAACAGATACGGAGCATGCTGGCAGGAATACATGGGGAGCTATCCGGACTGGGAAATTATATTCAAGCTTTGGGACGGCACTCCGACAGGAATAAACTACCAGACCCAGCAGGTTAAACCGACAGGCAACAACAGTTGCGGCACATTCTGCACTGGAAACGAATCAAGCGCGTCCTCGCAAGCCAGCGCAGACAGGGACTTAACCTGCGTAATGGATTTCCAGGTAAACGCAACAAACGATTTTGTAATATGCTGGGTAAGATATGATGGTTCAGTACGATATAACGGATTGTGCAGGACCTTCAACAGCACAGGATATGCAAAGGCTGCAGCATTTGGATATGAAGCAACTGCAAACAGCATACGGCCCTCAGATTTGGTATGGCTTGACAATGACCGCTTTGTTGTAGCATACACAGAGTTCAGCACCCCTGCCAAAGTAATGTTTTCAATATACTATGCAAACGGAACTGCAATCGCTGCTGACCAGACAGTCAATGCAACAGGGACTCTCAACAAATATTGGCCGTCTGTTGCGCGGCTTGAGAATGGTAATTTCATTTATGTGTACCAGGCTGACTTCGGCGGAACAAACAGCTATGACATACTCGGGGCGCTTTATTACAAAAACGGAACCCTTGCCAATTCAACACATTTCATAATGAACGAAAACAGGACAAACAGCCAGACTTACCCGCGCGTGGAAAGCCGCAACGGAACAAATGATTATGTGGTTACATACCAGTCGCAGAATGACTCAAACTGGGACGGAGTAAGGATGAGGCTTTTTCATGAGGACATTAGTTCTATTAGCTCCTGCCAAAACCTGACGACAGCGAATACCCTTTATACTTTAACGCAGAATCTTACGGGCAACCAGTCAAACGGCATATGCATTGATATCCAGGCAAATAACATAATCCTGAACTGCAGCAACTACAACATAACAGGCATTTATCCGGGAGCGTCCACTAAAGGCATTAACATTAATGGGAACAACACCACTGTAAAGAACTGCGGGGTTGGCAATTATTCAACTGGCATTTACCTTTCTTCGTCCTCAAACAGCACCGTCATCAACAACACTTTAGGCAACAATTCTGGTTATGGCATTTACCTTTTGTCATCCTTAAACAACAACCTTACCAACAACTCTGCCTTTGGCAGTTTTGCTTCAATCCAGCTGGACAATTCCCTAAACAACGTCCTTACCAACAACTCTTTCTATAGCAACTCATTTTATGGGCTTTCCCTTTCATATGCTTCAAACAACATATTTACAAACAATTCTGTTTACAACAACCTGGACTCCGGAATTATTTTTTCATTTTCAGACAACAACAGCTTCACAAACAACAATGCGTCTTTCAACAGTATCTGGGATTTCTATTCGTACGTCAGCTTAAACAATACGGTAATCAACCAGACAATAAATAATGTCCAATCCAGCTTTACATATAACGGCACCATCGGATTAAAATCAGCAACAGCGCCTGCAGGCGGAGACGCGACAAACTACAGGAATATAAGCAAATATCTGAACATAACAAATGATTCAGCAGGCGCATGGATTTACATTAACATTTCGTACACAGCATCGGATGTCGTGAATATACTTGATAACTCCACGTTGCGAATCTGGAAGAATGCCACTGGGGGATGGAGCCAGAACCTCAACCAGGTTGGAGCACTGGTGAGCGGAGTCAACACAACAAGCAGATATGTCTACGCGAACATTTCAAATTTCAGCAGCATCTTTGCGCCGATGGGCGAGACAACTGATGTAAGCGTCTGCAGGGACCTGGCAATGCAATCCAAAGCTTATACTGTGACTGCCGACATAAACAGGGTCGTAAGCGACGGAAGAACAGCATGCATTAGCATAAATGCAAATAATGTAACTTTTGACTGCCAGAACCATAACATTGACGGCAACGGAATTGCCTCTGCGATAACATCAGACAGTTATAACAATTCTATAATAAAAAACTGCAGAATAAATCACAGCAGTGTCGGGATAAGCTTTGACTATGTAACCAACAGCACTATAGATAATATAACAACAGTTTCAGACATGACTGAACATTGTATAGATATTTTTGAATCCAATAACACTATTGTAAAAAATAGCAATTTCACCGGGCTCAGCGGTGCAAGCTCCCGCTGCGTTTACTACCCCTGCGCAGGTTACGGAAATTGCTATAACAACAGCGCAATAAACAACACTCTGAAAAACTGCGGGGAAAATGGCATATACCTTGAAGGCGGAATGTCATATGTTGTAGAAGGGAACAACGTATCCGGCGCAAGTAACAGGGGCATCTATGTTGGATATGCTGGCATTGATACTGTATACTGCAACATCACACGGAATAATGTCACCAACTCTTCAATAGGCATATTTGTTTTAAACCTCCTTGGCGGAGTATGGGGAAACGGGAACAATTCAATCTGGAACAACTTCCTTGCAAACAATACCATAAACGCGCAGGACAATTCAACCGTGACAGATTTCTGGAACCGCACAAAGACTGCAGGCACCAACATAATCGGCGGAACATATATGGGCGGGAACTATTATGACGACTATACAGGCGGAGACTCGGATGGGGACGGGCTAGGAAACGTACCGCACACAATCTCAGGCAGCGCAGGACGAAGCGATTCTCTTCCGCTGACAAACAATCAAATTGTTAATTGCAGAAATATTACAACAGCAAATACCGTTTATACGCTTACCAATAATCTCATTGGCAACCAGTCGCACGGAGTATGCATTGAAATCAAAGCAAATAATGTTACACTGAACTGCGCAGGTTACAGCATCACTGAAAATGTTCCAGGAACAACTACAGGCGTTAATGTCCAAGGCTATAATACTACCACCATAAAGAACTGCAGGGTTTTTAATTACACTGCAGGGATTCATTTAAATTACAGCAGTAACGGCACCCTGACCAATAACACGTTAAATCTAAACACAAATTACGGAATTTTTATAGACCTGTATTCAAGCAATACCAGCTTAGCCAATAATACAATTTACAGCAACCCATCCTGGGGAGTCTATTTCTATGGTCTTTCAAACAACAACATTTTCACTAACAACAATGCCAGCTTCAACGGTGGCGGAATCCTTCTTGGGGCATCAAGCAATAACATTCTTGCCAACAACACAGTATCCCTCAATGCCTATGACATTTATTCATTCTCCAGTTCAAACAATATAATAACCAACCTGACAACAGATAATGTCCAATCCAGCTTTACATACGTAGGAGACTTTTATCTTAAATCAACAACTGCGCCTGCAGGCGGAGACCCTGTAGGATACTCAAACATTGGAAAATATCTCAACATAACAAATGTAACAGCAAACCCTGCATGGATTTACATTAATATCTCATATCTGGAGACTGACTGGGGGTCTAATGAGACTTCCATGCGCATATTCAAAAGTTCTTCAGACGGATGGAACCAGAAGCTTAACCTTACAGGAACTCTTGTAAGCGGAGTCAATACAACAGCCAATTATGTCTACGCGAACATCTCCAATTTCAGCAGCGTGTTCGCACCGCTTGAAGTGATTAACATAGCCCCGACCCATTCAACACCTTTTTCAGGGGCGCATGCAAGGCCCAGCACAGACATGGTTTCGTACTGGCGCTTGGACGGGAACGCCTATGACGATAAGTTTGCCAACAACGGGACTGTTTCAGGAGCCACTGTGACTTATGAAGGCAGAGTCGGCAAGGCATACAGCTTTGACGGAAGCAATGATTTCATTAATATTTCAAGTATAAGCCCGCCCACAGGAGCAAATCCAAGAACTATGTGTGCCTGGATAAAACCGACTTCGACAACAGCAAGAGGCATGATTGAATCTTATGGTAATAATGTAGTTGATCAAAAATGGGATTTTGAAATTAACGGATGGAATGTAGCCCAAAATGGGAGATTAGTTGTTCACATTTGGGACAGCGGGATAGCCACAACATCTACTCCCATAACACCTGATGTTTGGCAGTTTGTTTGCGCAGTTTATTCAGGAGGGACTCTTCAGAACGGAGTAAGTTTGTATTACAATGGTGTAGCCCAAGGCACACAAGACGCAGGTGGAGGAACTACATATACATGGACACGAACACCTAACACAGGCAGTGCTAATTTTGCAATCGGACAAAGAAAACCTGCAGATGCGGGCCCTTTCAACGGCACGATTGACGAAGTAATGATATACAACAGAAACCTTTCAGCAGCTGCCATACAGGAACTTTATAATTCCACAGCAGGGCCAGCAAATGTTTCTGCAGAAGGAGATTTGGCATGTTCAATGAACGGTTCAGCAGACGCAGACGGAGACACACTGATACCTGTTTACAGATGGTATTACAATGACATAAGCTATTCCAGGCTTATAATGCCGTTCAATAACAACGTCAGCAGCGTGACTGCAAACAAGGTAAGGGATTATTCTGTGTACCAGAATAACGGTACGCTTGGAGGCGGGACAGCTGCAAACGCGCCTGTCTGGACAACTTCAGGAAAAATTGGAGGAGCTTATGTCTTTGACGGAACAAATGATTATATCAATCTCGGTAGCGGAGCAGGTTTGGCAGTAACTGCTGACTCCTTTACCTTTGAAGCGTGGGCAAATACAAAGGAGATTACAGCTTCCGAGTACGGGTACATTATGGGAAAAGCAGGGTGGGACATGGGAATCGGAAGATATGGCGCACAATACTTCTTTTATCTCTACAACAGTTCCAATTCATTTTTTTCAGTTTGGTCAGGCGCAATCTCTGCAGACACATGGTACCACGTGGCTGGAGTTTATGATGCGAGCCAGTCAAAAATATACATATACCTTAACGGTGCTTTAAAGGAGTCAGTTAGTTTTGTAGGAAGCCCGCGAAGTTATTCAGCACAGACATATATCGGCACACCGACTGCAGCAGGGTTGTATTTCAACGGCACAATTGATGAAGCCCGCATCTACAACAGGTCGCTTAATGCAGAAGAGGTTCTTGAGCATTACCGCGAAAACTATGATTTTGTCTCGGACAGCCAGACAAACGTTGGAGAGAACTGGACATGCGAAGCAATCCCTACAGATGGAATGGATGACGCGGCTGCAAAGAACGCAACAGATTTGCTGCTGCAGAAGGATCCCTGTTACATTACAACAACAGTGACTCTTACTGGAAATCTTGTATGTGAAAATGATTTGACTGTAACCTCAACAGGAAAACTGAACACCGCAGCCTACAACGTCACTGTTGTCGGGCAGTTGAACGCTTCTGGAAGCTTGAATGCAACCGGAGCCACAGTGCTTAATACGACTGGCAATACTTATATATACAGTGGAGCAACATTGGGTTCAGCAACCTGGACAGGCAGTTCTTATTTTGATTCATTGACAATAAATTCTGGAGGAATATACACCTCTTCAAACGGAACTACAAAGTTTTCGGATAATATAACTGTTAATTCCGGCGGAGCTTTTAATATTGCAAACAACGCTATTTTGAACATAACTGCCAACTTTACGCACAGTAGCGGAGCAACAACAGGCATGGGCTTGGGCTCAACAATACATGTATACGGAAAGGTAGTCACAGATACAGGATATGATCCACAGACTTCAGATATCATAATGTATAATGGCAGCGAGATAAGCCCTGTTTCTCAATTCCAAAACAATTTTGCGTATCATTTAATTATCCCTGAAGGAGCGACTGTAAGAAAGACAGGCACTTATGTAAGTGTCGATGGAACAGTTGAGATAAACGGTACACTTGCCTTTATTTCGGGCAATGACCAGCTGGTAACATGGTACATTTCAAGCATAGCCAGTTTCATCATGGGCCCAAATGCAAATGTCACAACAATAGTCCTTAATGCTGTTGGAAACACGGCTGTACCAACTTCGACATGGAGCAGGTTTATTTTAGGGAACGGCGGGACGGCAACACTTTATGGAAATCTTACCCTTGTTTATCCAGGTTCAAGTTCAGGAATCGGCCATTGGAGCGCTGCTGCAGCATCGATACTAAATATGAGTGGGTATACAGTAAACGTAACCAACGGGCAGAGCTTTTATTTAGGGAGCACAGGCGCAGGATATGTCTGGATAGAGGGCGGAAAACTGCTTGTATCAAACATATTGGGTGTCAGTATAGATGGATCTTATATTTGGGATATTGGTGCAGGCCAGATATCAGCAGGCGCCTTCAATATCAGCCGCGCATATGTTAACCTAACATCAACAACAGTTAATGTAACGAACCGTTTCTATGTAAACGCAACTTTCATTGGAGGCAATGGCCAACACACTCTTGGCTGGTTAGATATAACCTCGACAGGAAGCTACAATGCGACAACTGGAACAACAACAATAAACTCAAAGGATGGATCAAGTTATGCATTGAAAAATGCGGGAACATTTACCCATAATAATGGTTTGGTTAATATAACGGGAGGCGCATCAGGCTGGGTATTAGTTGACATGGGCGGAACCGGCGCAGGAAAAGACTTTTACAATCTTGAAGACGCGACTCCAGCATATATATACCTGTATTCAAACGTTCAGGTTCTGAATAATTTCCAACACACTGGCGCTGGAAAATTAATAAGCGGAAGCACCCAATACAGGAACTTTACTGTAGGCGGACTTGCGACAATCACTGCAGGGCGAATAGGAACGCGCTCGGATGACCCAGGATACTCTCCAGGCTACATGACATTCGGTTCGCTTCTCATAAATTCAGGCGGAAGATATGATGCAACGCACCTTATCACGAACATCACTGCAGGGAATATCATTAACTATGGAATCTTCACCTGCAACACAGGGACTGTTAATTTTGCTTCAAACGGAACTGTTGTCGGGATAAATGCAACATATCCATTTTATAAATTGGCTGTTGAGGCTGGCGCAAAAGTAACGCACAAAGACAGTCTGATTGCAAGTTCTGACGTGAATCTGAATGGCGAGCTGGATTCAAAAGCTGCAGGCGGACTTTTGTTTGACGGAACTGGAGACTACATAAACACAACATCATTCCCTCTGTCAGGCAGTGTCTTGTCGTATTCATTCTGGGCAAATACATCCTTGGTTGGATATTATCAGACTTTTATGGGCGACAATGCTCAGGCAAATGGGGCAGGTTTTATATTCATGTATCGTGATTCTAATACAAACGATCTTTCATACCAATACGCGACAGGTTCTAGTGCTGTAGCAGCAACTGCAAGCAACTTCTTTGCTGGTTATGACAAAAAATGGATTTATGTTACTGTGGTAGCTGATTACACCAACAAATACATAGCATTCTACAGGAATGGAGACTTATTCTACAATTATACCACAGCAAATACGATGTTGTTCCCGTCTGCAGACAGGGTCAAATACATAGGTGCATACAGCACAACTCTGCACAGGATTTACAATGGTATGCTAAGCGATGTAAGATTATACAACGCTTCTCTTTCATCTGCGGAAATCGGGCAAATCTATGAGAACTCGCCTGTTAGCAGCACAGATTTACAGGGTTTGTGGAAGCTTAACGAAGGTTCGGGTTCAGTTGCAGCAGATACAAGTGGAAAAAGCAGAACCGGAACTGTGAATGGAGACCTGTTGTGGTTCAGTCCAAATGTAACTGCAGGAAGCATGGCAATCAACGCAGGCGGAGTTTACAACGCAACGAGCGGAACCACAAACATAACAAAAAGTAATGCTGCAACTGATTATTCGCTTTACAGAACAGGAACACTGACACACAACAATGGCAAATTCTTGTTTTCAAAGGATGGGAGCCAGACATATACATATGTTACTGGAGGAACTTTCTATGCTCTTGAGATAAACAGCCCTGGAGTTTCACAGTATTTCAAGACAGACACTACAATATTAGGCGCTCTTGATATTATTTCCGGAGCCCTTGACACCCGAGATTCGTGGGCATCAACAAGCGAACACTCGCTTACTGTTACTGGTGCTGCAACAATAACAGGGGGGATATATGCACATAACAATAATGGCGGGGCAGACAAAAACCAGACATTCGGCGCGCTTATAGTAAACTCAGGCGCAACATATGATGCGACAAGCCAGATAACAACAATAACATCGAAGACAACAGGGGACATTGCAGTAAACCTTAATTCAGGGGCTATAATCACGCACAACAACGGCAAGTTCAAAATACAAAGCACTGCATTTACATACAATGAGTTCCAGAACTTCCTTTATGATTTGGAGATAAATGCCAGCGGAGCTGGCGGAGCTGGAGAGGTTTACTATGGAAGATATGGCAGCACAACAACAATAGCGCATGACTTGACACTTGATGATGCAAGATGGCTCAGAGGCTATAATGCAGCGGATTCCCTGATTGTAAATAATAACGTTGTTGTAACCGAGGGAAGCCTTGATGGGAGCACAGGAGCCCAGACATATGGAAACCTTACTGTAAACTCTGCAGGAACCCTCAGTGCAACAACTGGAGTTACAACTATAGGAAATTTCATTTTCCTTAATGGAACATATACCTACAATGGAGGCTCAATAAACATCAGCGGAACAAACACGAAATTCGCAACCGCTTCCGGCGTGAAGCTTGAAAAAGTCACGAGCCCGCCTGCTGACCCTATTGGCAACCACAGCATAGGATACTTTGTGAACATCACAAACCTGACTGCAACAGGGGGATTTGGCAATAATTACTTTAACATTACTTATAATGATGCAGATGCCCTGCGGGAATCCACGCTTGAGATGTGGAAACACGACGGCTCAAACTGGGTGCAGACAGGGATAACAAGCACCGGCGTTGACACGACAAACAACTGGGTGTGGGCGAACATCTCAACATTCAGCATATTCGGACTGCTTGAAGACAGCGCTTGCCACATAACAACAGAGTTCACCCTTAATTCAAACCTTGCATGCTCAAACGGCATGAACATAACTTCAACCGGAATCCTGCATACAGCAGGATACAATGTCACTGTTGTCGGGACACTTAATGACTCAGGGGTTCTGAACGCGACAGGCGCGACAGTGCTTAATGTTACAGGCGGAGCGCTTGTTTACCCAGACGCAACATTCGGCTCAGCCAGCTGGACAGGCAACAGTTGGATAGGGTACATAACAATAGACAACGGAACATACACTGCAACGAGCGGGGTTACAAACATAACCTCAAGGGATGCAGCCACGAATTATGCATTTGCAAAGTTTGACCCGAGCACGTTCAGCAACAACAGCGGAACATTTGTGTTCAGCGACAGGGCAAACCAGCAGAGAATAAGGACACAGAGCGACCAGACATTTAATTATGTGATAATTGACAAGGGAACGCAGGAGCTCCAGCTTTACACAAATGATTTGCTTGCGCGCAACATCACTGTTGTTTCGGGGGAGATTGAGACAACAGGCAATGCTGCTGTTAATTATTATATAACTGCGACAGGAGATGTTCTGGTGCAGAACACCGGAACAATACAAGGCAGAACCAATAGCCACACATTCGGCTCGCTGACAATAAATTCAGGAGGAACTTACAATGCGACCAGCGGAACAACAACGATAACTTCAGAGAGTGCAGGAAGCTATGCTATCCAGAGCGCAGGAACATTCACGCACAATAACGGCCTGCTTAAAATTACAACAGCAGATACGTACATCACCATGGGAGGAACTGGCGCTGGAAAAGATTTGTACAACTTTGAGGACGCAGCCTCATCTTACATTTACGTGGTCTCAAACCTTCATGTGCTTAACTATCTGAACAAAACAGGCGCTGGAAACCTAATAAGTATGGGAGGCCAGTATAACAATCTTACTGTTGATGGAACTGCTTACATCTCAGGCGGGAGAATTGGATGGTATGCAACTAACCCGCTTTATACTTTCGGTTACATGACATTTGGTTCGCTGTATATCGGGTCTGGCTGTAAATATGACGCAACAAACCAGATTACGAACATAACAAACGGCAATCTTGTCAATTACGGGAACTTTACAGCAAATACCGGGACAGTCAACTTCGCTTCAAATGCAACTGTTGTCGGGATAAATGCAACATACCCCTTCTACAAGATGATTGTTCCTTCTGGCATAGAAGTAATACATAAAGATAACTTAGTTGCAAGCTCTGATGTGACCTTGAACGGAGAGCTGGATTCCGAAGCAGCTGGAAGCGCATCTTTTGACGGAACAGGAGATTACATCAATATGACAACAGACCCCACAGCAGGACTGACTAATGTTACTGTCTCAGCATGGTTTAGATTCAACAATGATGGGGTAAGCAAAGGCATTGCGGGCGCATGGAGTTCTAATACTGACATGTCAACCCTTCTTTTCACAGGCACCACTGATAACAAGCTTTATTTCAGAGTAGATACAACTACAGCATCTGCAGCAACATCAAGCGGAGGGAGCGTGCAGGACAACAAATGGCACCATGGTGTGGGCGTCTACAACTCAACACACGTGCTAGTTTACGTTGACGGGCAGCTTATAGGAACACCTGCAGCGCTTACAGGGACAATCTCAAGCTCAACATATAAATACGAACTGGGCAGATATGGTCATGCTGACAGTACTTCACCAAACGGATATATAAATGACGTGAGAGTTTACAATCGTTCGCTTACTTCTGCGGAAATAGAACAATTATATAAAAACGATTTCACTGAAACAACAAACCTTGCGGGTTGGTGGAAGCTCAGCGATGCAACAGGAACAACAGCGGTAGACTCAAGCGGGAAATCAAATACTGGGTATCTGCAGGGCAATGCTGGTTGGTATAATCCAAATGTCACCGCAGGAAGCATGACAATCAATGCAGGCGGAGTTTACAATGCAACGAGCGGAGTGACTACAGTAACAAGCTACTTTGTTTCAGGCGTCAATTACGCATGGTACCAGGCAGGAACATTAACACATAACAACGGGACTGTAAACCTGACTTCGGCTTCAACATGGAGCATATACCAGGCAGGCACAGGCAATTTCTATGACTTGGTATTGGCTGCAACAGGAGGCACACATTATCTTAATTACCTCGCAAACAAAATAATTGTTGACCATGACCTTACAGTACAGGGCAGCGGGACTTATTATGCTTCAAGCAATTCTGCAACAAACAACTTTACGGTGCTTGGAAACGTTGTAATAAACGGAGGCACGCTTCACGGAGCAGGAGAAACAGCAACAAGTAATGCTACATTCGGCTCGCTTACAATAAACTCAGGAGGAACATACAATGCGACAAACGGAAAAACAACCATCACCTCAGCAGATGCAGGCAATTATGCAATTTATGTGAACGGCGGAACATTTACCAGGAATACAGGGCTTGTAAACCTTACTTCACCAGCATATCAGTGGCTCAGAGGGCTGACTGGCACAAATTCACTTTACAATCTGGATGCATATGGTTATGCAAAAGTTTTCTTTAATACAAATATAACTGGAAACTTTACGTTATACGCAGCACAATTCAGAAGCTATAACGTGGGAGATTATCTTACTGTTGACGGCGATGCTGTTGTAAAGAACGGGGCATACCTTGGTTATGAAGTTGCCCGCACAGGTAACTATTCTTTTGATTCGCTTACAGTAGACTCTGGAGCCACATTTAATGCCACGAGCGGAATCACAAGAATTGCAGATTACATCTCGTTGAATGGAACATACGGATACACTGGCGGCTCAGTAAACATCAGCGGGACAAATACAAAGTTCGCGACTGCAAATAATGTCAAGCTTGAAAAAGTCACAAGCCCTCCAACAGATAGTGCATGGTATAAAAACATAACTTATTATGTCAATATAACTAACTTGACTGCAACAGGCGGATTTGGAGGAGATTACTTTAACATAACTTATACAGGAACAGAACCTATCAATGAATCAAGGCTGGCAATGTGGAAACATAACGGAACAGCATGGACGCAGACAGGCATAGTCAGCAATGGCACTGATACCACAAACAACTGGGTGTGGGCGAACATCTCAACATTCAGCATCTTTGCGCCGATGGAACGCCTTAATGTTGCGCCAAACATGACCTCGCTTGTGCTTAACTCAACATATGGCACCAACCTGACGACTGAGAACCTGACTGCTTATGCTGCTTCAACTGATACAGACGCAGACAGTGTTACACATATTTACAATTGGTACAAGAACGGAGCGTCAATATCCCTGCTTAACATGCCGTTTGACAGCGATGATTCTGGCGGGGTAAATACAACAAAAGATTATTCAGGAAGAGGAAACCACGGGCAGCTGGGCAGTTCTGCAGATGGGGATGCAGCAGAGCCAACATGGACAAGTTCAGGAAAGGTTGGCGGGGCATACAGCTTTGACGGAACAACTGAATACATCAATATTTCTGATACTGTAATTAATACATCAAAACCATTGACTGCCAGCATGTGGGTAAACCCAGCAAGTTTGGGCGCAACAAAAACTATATTTGGATACAATGATGGAACCAATATTTTTGCAATAACAATAAGGAGCAGTAACGCTTATAGAATTACTTTGGATGGGGTTGCAATTATTAGTTCAGGAACAATTTCAACAGGCTGGACTCTTCTAACTGTAGTCATAAATGGGACAAATGGCATACTCTATTTAAACGGGTCAAATGTAGGTAATATAAACTATGTTGCGACTGGAATAACTAAAGATGTTCTTATAGGCTCTGATATTTCTAGCTTTAATGGTTCAATTGATGATGTAATGATTTACAACAGGTCGCTTACAGCAGGACAAGTAATGCAGAGATACCTTGACACAAAGGATGGATACTCAAGCAATTCCACAATACACAGCGACGAGACAACAACAGGAGAGAACTGGTCGGTTACTGTGACTCCAAATGACGGAGAAGCAGATGGCGTTTCAAACAATAGCAGCAATTTGACAATAATCAACACAGTTCCAGTAGTCAGCAGTGCTGCAGTAGTCCCAAGCACGATTGATTTGACGCCATGCGGAAACATCACTGTCAATTGCAGCGCAACTGTTGCAGATTCAGACGGTTATACTGATTTACAAAATGTAAAAGCAACGCTTTTCAACAGCGACTTGACAAACAATGCCTGCACTGCAAATGCAACAAAGTGCTACCTGAACAGCAGCTGCATAAAGACGGACTGCGCAAGTACATCCTGCACTGCAAACTGCACTTTCATGGGCGTAAGACATTATGCGCTCGGAGGCAACTGGAAGTGCAATATTACCGTGAATGATACGGTCGGAGCCACAAAGTCAGCCGAGGCAAGCGCCACCATGAATAATCTTACTGCAATAAACATAAGTACAGGCATAAATTTCAACAGCGTAGTTGTGAACACATACAGCAGCAACATAAGCTTCAATATACAGAACTGCGGAAATGTCGAGCTGGACACAATGCATAACGGGACACAGATGAATTGCGGCTTGGGGACAGTTGGCGTAAGCAACATATCCTACTCGTCTGCGCAGGCAAGCGGGTACAATGCGCTTACTTCTGCGCTTGCAACATTGAACATAAACATAACTAACACACTTAATGATACAACAAGCAGCAAAGACAGCTGGTGGAGACTGTTCATGCCTTTAGGCATGGTTGGAAACTGCACAGGAAACACAACGTTTGTTTCAATAAGGAGCATCTAATATTTCTTGATTTTTGATTTCCACGGCAGGAAAACAAAGTAGACAAGAGAGCCTATTGTGAGAGCATAAACTCCCATCAGGAAATAGCCTATGTTTCGGGATGCGTAAGTCGCAACTGATATGCTGCCTGCGCTTGGAAGTATTGATGTCCTAAAACTTGTGAACGTATAGAGAAGCCCCATAAGTACAAATACCGCAGCTATTACCGCAGCAGACATTGCTACAGCCACACGGCGCTCAAGATTGTCAGGATAAACTCCCAAAACTTGGTTTATTTTTGCTGATACCTCATCCATGTATCTATGAAACAAGTATTAGTTAATAAACATAATGTCGGAAGCTAACCGCCTTTTCTTTCTCGCTGAGAAAGAAAATGTAGGCTGCCAAAAGAAAGAGCATAATTATGTCGGAAGCTAGAGATTCGTCACCACCCTAAGGTTCAGCGCTCATGAGCTTCTTCATCCAAAAGATTAATTAATTTACTGGCTTTTAAGCCTGTTGATGGTAAACTGCGAAGTTTGCGGAAAAGCAACTGAAGAAATCTATCGGGCCGAGATAGAAGGAACCCAGATGGATGCGTGCGCCAAATGCGCCCGCTTCGGCAAAGTCCTTTATACGCCTGCAAAAATAAGCCTTTCTTCCAAAGAAAGCCTTAAGGGGAAGAAGGCTGAAAAAGAGGAGCCTGAGCAGAAAATTGTTGATAATTACGCAAAGATTGTGCGGAAGATTCGCGAGAAGCTTGGTTTGACGCAGGAAGAGTTTGCAAAGAAGATAAATGAAAAAGAGAGCCTGATGAAAGGCATTGAAAGCGGAAAAACAATCCCCTCATTTGATTTGGCAGGCAAGCTTGAGAAGATGTTCAATGTTGTCCTTATAGAAACTGTCGAGGAAGAAAAAGCAGATACTGGAAGCAGCGGCTCAAAAGATTTCACGCTCGGGGACATGATTACGATAAAAAGCAGGAAAAAATAAATCTCTGGGCGAGCTAAACCTTTGTTGGATTCACTGCTTTGACAATCTCATCCCTGATTTTTTTGAAATCTGCCTTATGGAATAGTTCTCTGCATCTCAGTATGAAGTCCTTTACTTTGTTGAAATCTTCGACCTTAAATTCTCGGTCAACGTAGTACTGCGCATTTTTCCTGTTGCCTTTTAGGTCTTTTACAAAATTTATTTCTGAATCAGAAAACCCAAAGAAGCTCATCAGCACGATTGAGCATTCATGAATTTCGCACTTAACCCCTGCCTTCTGTAACAATGCGTATACAGAATCATAGCATGCATAGTAGAGTCCTACTGCTTTCCAGTCGTTTGTTTTTGAAGTGCTGGCCATGCTTAGCGAGTTGTCGGCCTTGACAAAGTAGTCTTCTGCCATATTCTGATTGGGTTCAACTATGATTATCCCGCTTTTCTGCTTCTTGCACCATTCAAGCTGGTCCATATTTGTGCCTCCAGTTCGTGAACTCCTCAAAGCCCTGGCATATTATGTGGCTTTCAAGTATCTCAAGCATAAATTTCTCTTTGTTTTTAAGCCCTTTCAAAAATTGTATTTGGGAAAGTTCCATAAAATGAATCTCCCTTGAGTACTTTTCCTGCAATCCCAGAGTCTTTCCCTTCGGAACTTTTCCTACAATCAAAACATCCAAATCACTTTCTTTTGTAGCATATCCTTTTGCAAAGGAGCCGAATACAAGAAAGGGCGCATCAGTTAGTTTCATTATATCCGCGACTATCTGGTAAACCTCAAAGTTTGAAGAAGCGAATTTGTTAAATTTGTAAATCTCAGCCGCAATCAACATGCTCTTTGTCAGCATATTTGCCTTATTAAGAAAAAATTCTTTCAGCTTGCCCTTTGTTTTGCTTTGTAGTATCCTTTCCTGTTCAAGAGCATTAAGCGTCAACTGAACTGTTCTCTGGTTTGACTTAAGCTTCCTTGCGAGGTCCCTGCCATAATAAGAATTATTAATGTCCTTGGTAAACAAACCAATTATTCCCATAGCTTTTTCATTGAATACTTTTTTATTCATATGACTAATTTAGTATTCAATCATATATAAACCTTTCGGGCGAGCATAAAAATAGTATGTAAAAACATGATTTCTTAAATGTCTTTAAGGAAAACCAGCGTTGCTATGGCAGCTATGAAAAGCGCAGTAGTAAAGTAAAACAGGTTTCCAAGCTCAGCGACAGTTAGGACAGCGCCTATTGTCAGCGGGCCAAAGATGCCGCCAATATTGTAAAGCATTTCAGCTGCGCCGTCAACTTCCCCGCGCAGATTCCGCGCTACCCGTTCCTTTATGTAATAATCAATGATTATCAGTATGAACATCGCACCGAACGATGTCAGCACAAGTGAAATTGCGAGCGTGATAAGGTTCTGCTGCAACAAAAATATTGCCTGCCCAAAAAGAATCAGCACCGCGCCAATCGGCAGTATCTTCTTTACACCAAGCGAATCCAGCAATTTTCCCGCAATCAATGCAGAAATTGCCCCAGGCAGGGAGATTAATGCAAGGATTGCCGCGCCAAGCAGTATGCCTGAGCCAAGGCTGTTTGCATAAATCGGCTCAAAAGTCCAGATTGCGTATTCCCAGTAACCGAAGACAAAGGAAAATGCAAAAATTGCTATCAAAGGCTTGCCCAGCTTGTAGACTGCCTTTGCTTCCCCAAAAAACAATCCGTCGTGCCAAAGAATGTTCTTTGCCCGCTTGAACCCGTCAAGATTAATGTGGGTTTTTCCAGGGAAGAGAAATATTGCAAAAGAGAGTATAACCAATACAGACAGCATAAGAAGCTTGAGCATGAAAGTTACATCGAACAAAAGCATGAGGACTCCTGCAATGAGCGAGCCAAACAGCCAGCCTGCGTAGTTGACTGATGTGAAAAATCCTGCAGACTCGCCAACAATGTGCGGGCGCGCGTGGTCCAAGACAAAAACAAATGCGCTTATGCCGTACATTGTTGAAAATATCCCGTACATAATCATGAAAAATAAAAATGCCTGAAAATTCCCTCCGAACAGGAACAGAAAGGAAGCTGCAAAGCCCAGCAACCCAAGAATAAAGACAAACTTTTTTCCAAGCTTGTCGCACAAGTCACCCGCAGGCAGGCTTGCAAACAGCGAGGCTATGGGATGCGATGACAAGATGACTCCGACAAGGAAAAGGCTGTTAAGCCTGGATTCAAAATAGATTGGCATGAAATACCAGAGGATTCCCTCGATAAGCGTTACGAGCCCGAAAAGCACCGCTATATTGCGCGTCTTGCTGTTTATGTAAAAAAACGGGCTGTGGTGCATGAATGTTTAACAGCGCAGTTATTTAAAAATGTTTCAAAACATGTTCAGCCCAATGTTTATATTTATCATGTTCTTGATTACTGTAATGAACAAAATACTCAGGATACTGATAACAACAAGCGTGCTGTGCAATGCAGCATTCGCTTTTCTTGAGCCCATCTATGCCATTTTTGTTGAGAGAATAGGCGGATTCATACTCGAAGCGTCAATCTCCATGGGGCTTTACGCCATGGCTTTGGGAATTGTCACAATAATAATAGGAAAGATTTCAGACAACAAGCAGCACAGGGCAAAGCTGATTGTTGCAGGATATGCCCTTGCTGCGCTCGCGTTCCTCGGGTACTACTTTGTAAAAAGCCCGTGGGAGCTGTTTGCAATACAGATTGTCCTTGGAGTATCAAGTGCGCTGATTGACCCTGGGTGGAATGCGCTCTTTGGGAGGAACGTAAAGAAAAACAAGGAAGCGACAGAATGGGGATTCTGGGAAGGATGCAAGCAGATATCCATAGGAATAGCCTCGATAGTCGGAGGCTTGATAGCCTTTGCATTCGGGTTCAAAATATTAATCTTAACAATGTTCATCTTTGAAGTAGCTGCGACAATAAATGTTTCAAGGCTTTTGTGGGTTAAGAACACATGATGATACGCACTCTCAGGAAAAATGAAGTAAACAAAGTATCCGGGATAGTCAGAGCCAATTATTCCAAAACATTTGAGAAACGCGCCAGGAAAGAAATGAATGCGATGTTTGCAAAAGAAGTTATCAGGCCACATTTTATAGTTGCTGAAGACAAAAACAGGATGGTGGGCTTTGCAGGATATGTGCAGTCATGGGAGGATTACAGCGTGTATGAACTGCTCTGGGTAAATGTCTTGCCAGAGCAGCAGCATAAGGGCATTGGGACAGCGCTGGTCAGGGAAGCAATAAGGCACATCAGAAAACGCAGGGGAATTGACAAGGCGCATCTTGTTTCCATAACCACGACATTCCCGAAATTTTACAAGAAGCTCGGCTTCAAAATAGTAAAAAGCCTTGAAAAGAAATATAAGCTGATGGTGCGAAAACTCTGATTCTTTTTCTATAAAAAATAAAATCGCCGGGACAGGGATTTGAACCCCGATATCCCGAAGGAAACTAGCTCTCAAGGCTAGCGCCATACCGAGTTAGGCGATCCCGGCTAACCCTTCTTTGAAAAGAAGCGTTAGCGGAAGAAACCCCGCATGCTGCTTTCAATGAAGGCTACCAAAAGAAAACAATTTAGCCTTTAAAATGCTTACTAAATAAAAAAGAAAGAAAAAATTACTTTTTGAACGCTGAGAAAAATGCTCCCTTAAGCGCGAACAAAAGTCCTGCTATCATCAAAACATCTGTCCACAGCAAGTTCGGGTTGATTATGCGCGCGTTTGCAAGCCACATAAGAACCCCTGTTATGAATAAAACCACACCTATGAATATGTTGTTCTGCCACTGGCATATGCAGGTAATCAAGTCATTATGATGCTCTTCTTTTGCCATTAAACCACCTCATCTTTATTATAGCAATGAATTATTTGTTTTTATAGATTTGTATACCCAGAAGCCAGCTTCCTTTGCAAGCACTTCCACATTCCCGAAAATTGCGCTCATTTTATCCGACAGGCGTGAGCCGCCTTTGTTGTTCCGCGCAACAATCTGAAACAAGCCGTCCAGCTTAAGATGCTCGAATGATTTCTGAATCATTTCATAGCAGATGTCCAGCCCTGCTGCCATTGGCGGATTCAGCAGGATTATGTCAAACATCTCGTCTTTCAGCGTGCTGAACATGAAACTCTGTTTTGCAGAGGCGTTCCCGACAAGATTTCGTTTAAGATTTATTTTTGCAGCCCAGACAGCGCGCTCATTTATGTCAACCATTGTGACATGGCAGCTGGGGCAGAGCTTTGCAGCCATTATCCCTATAAAACCGTAGCCGCATCCAAGGTCAAGAACTTTCGAGTTTCTCCTGAGCTCCATATTTTCAACAAGGATAAGGCTTCCCCTGTCAATTTCGCGCGGGGAGAAAATTCCAGAGGCTGTAATAAAATCCAGCGGAATCCCTAGCACATTTGCCCTGAATTCGTACTCTTTCCGCTTGCAGATAGGACACGGCGAAAAGTAATGTTCATGCCTGTTTAGTTTCATAATTCCGAATCCTCATACTCGTATTACTAAGTATGAAAAGCTTTTTATTTGTTTATTTACTTGCTTTTTTATAACAATACAAGGGGTGGAAACTGTGATTACTGCATTCGTACTGTTAAAGGTAAAACGCGGCGGAGAATTGGGCATAACAGACTCAATAAAGAAAATGGCTGAAGTACAGGATGTATCATTGCTTTACGGGGAATATGATGCAATCCTAAAGATTAAGTCAAAGACCATGGAATCACTGCAGGACTTCCTTGTAAACAAACTGAGAAAGGTTGACGGGATAGACAAGACAGCGACCCTGATTTCAAACAACCCGACATAATCCTTTATTCTTTTTTCCGTATTTTAGGATAAGCCAGATACCAGAATACAAAAATGTAAACCACAAAGAACATCCAGCCCGCATTCTCGTGGAATATTGAAATCGCGATTTTCGGGGAAACCAGGTGCCCTATCAGCATCAGGACATAAATACGCAAAATATTGACGCAGAACATTCCAATCAGCCCTGGAATCCACAGTAATGCCGCGAGTTTCTTGTTTATGCGCTTCCAGTCCAGTATTACTATTGCCATGTAAAAGAAAATGAAAAGGCTTCCGGACTCAATCCCTGAACACGGCGCGCCTATATTGACTTCAAAGTTCCCGACAGAAAGCACTGGAGTGCCGTACGAACTTGCGGATGATGAACTGTTGAATGTAAGCCCCAGAAGGAAACTTGCGCCTTTTGCCACTGCTGTAGAAAAAATAATCCAGTTCTGTTGTAGCGCTGCAGAAATTATCGCGGTAAGGAAGAACATAATTATTGTTATCAGCAGGCGGTTGCCGAACTTAGCCATAAACTCTTTTGAAAAGTTTAGATTGAACACTGAAAGCCAAAGAAGCACTGCCGGAGCAGCCAGCAGGAAGATTTCTATATAATATAGGCGTATGAGAGCCACAGGAGATGCGCCTGAGGCTACAAAAATGGCGCGAACCAGCAGTTCAGCAATGATTACTCCTGCAATTGCCGCAGCCCCGAAAACAGCAGTCTGCAGAAAATTGTGTTTTGGAAGCTTTATGCCCGTGATTTCATCCTTAACCATCAAAAAGAACAGCCCAGTGTAGAACAGGGCGTAAATAATGTTCCTGTCAAAATTGGTTGTTATTACAGGCAGCGGTACAAAATGCCCTAAAATGAACTTTATCAAAAAGAATCCGAAAGAGACTGAAAGCAGGAAAACCGCCATTTTTAGGGCAAACAGCCTAAAATCCCTGTTTTTCAGCAATTCGAACATAAAAGATTAAATATATGCAGTTATTTAATAATATTCCTATGAAAGTAGCTGTAGTAGGCAATATATGCAAACGGATAGAAGTGCGGGACAACAAGAAATCAAAGCCAGAAATAGCAGGCTCTTTTATTTCAGCGCTTACAGCAGCAAGGCTCGGGCATGATGTCACATTAATCTCCAGAGTCCCGGACAACACTGATGTTTTGAGCCAGCTCAGGAAGGAAAAAATAACCCTGCAGAAACAGAGCGCCTGGATGGAGACTGTTTACGAATCAATATACACAAAAAATGGCAAGCAGATAAAGGTTCTGAGCGATGCCGGGCCGATTGTCAAGGCTATACCTGGAAACTATGATGTTGTCTTGATATCCTCTTATTACGGATATGTGAACTCAGAGGTAATCAAGACCTTGAAAACTCCGGAAAACATTGTCTGCCTTGACACCCAGAGTTACACAAAACACCGCGGCGCAGACGGCATGCTTCTCAACAAGCCATGGCTTGACAAGGAGAAATATCTAAAACATGTTGATATCCTCTCCCTCAACATCAATGACCTGTTCTATCTCACCGGGAAAGTGAGCCTTAACTCTGCAAACGACCTTCTTAAATTCGGGCCAAAACTTGTGGTCCTCACTGTAAAAGACCAGTGCAATTACATATTCTATGACAAGACATATCTCAAAATGCCGTTCTATAAAGTCAAGACATCCCTGCCCTCAAAGAAAGGGCTTGGGGAAGTTTATGACACGTGTTTTGCATTGAAGTTCGCTGAAACCCATGACCCAAAAGAAGCGGGGTTTTATGCTGAAGCCGCGACATCGCTCGTTGTTGAAAGAGACGCTGTCAAGAAGCCAATCGGGCCTGCTGAAGTAAAAGCGCGCTTTAAGATTATGAAAGACATTTTCCTGGCGTGATTATTCTTTCTTGTATGCAGGATAAGTTCCGGCACGCAAGACAATCCTGTCCAGCTTCACTGCAATGCCGTTCTTTGCTGACATCATCTCTGCGGAAGACATCTTTGCAGTGCCAATGCCGACAAGCTCGCCTTTCAAACTCATTACAGCGACAGTGTCTTCTGGCTTGATGTTGTCCTCAAGCTTTGAAATTCCTGGAACTGCGAGCTTTGTGCCGTTGCATACAGACTCAATTGTCGTGTCAAAAATCCAGACTTTCGGGGTTTTTCCCAGCGCATTTTCAAGGGGCTGGACGCAGTAGCGCAGGAACTTTTCGTTTCCCTCCTCTTTCCAGAACGCAAGGGCATCGCACAAGTCCTGCAGGGTCACAAGGCGGTCATTCTCTGAGAACCCGCCTGCCTTTGTCCTGCGGAGCTCAATCATGTGGGCGCCAGTGCCGAGCTCCTTGCCAAAGTCCTCGCACAATCGCCTTATGTATGTGCCGTGCTGGCAGCGCACACGGAAAAGCACATCGCGTTTCTGCATGTCAAGGAACTCAATCTCGTAAATCTCGCGCTCGCGAACTACGCGCTTCACGCTGCTGCGCTTTGGTGGAAGCTGCTTGATTTTTCCGATGAACTTCTCCATTGCTAGCCTGACTGTTTTTTCATCAACATCCTCGTGAACATGCATCAAGGCGACATATTCCTTTCCGCCAATCAGCATGAGCTTGATTATTTTTGTTGCATTTTCAAGCGCAACAGGAAGAACGCCTGTGACTGCAGGGTCAAGGGTGCCGCCGTGCCCTGCCTTTTTCAAGCAGAATATCTTTTTAACCCAGTCAGAAACCTGGTGCGAAGTAGGGCCGCTCAGCTTGTCAAGATTGATTATTCCGTTGCGTATGTGCTCGTCAATGGGGCGCTTTTGAGGGTCGCAGCCGTAAGCAGGATTTGTTTCGTCCGTTTCTTTTACCAGGATTTCCGCCATGAAAAGAATAAATTTTGAGGGGTATTTAAGAGTATTGACAACCAAAGCTATAGAACTCTTTAGGTTTTGGCAAGGCTGTTTAATATTCGTAGTTTACTGTTGATTTTTATGAGAAATCTCCAATAAATACAGTGTGTTATCCTCAACTTTGGAGTACAAGCGTTTCGAGCCCATATAAACTTCCATTGTCCCTTTTCGGTCATACTTCAAGGGTTTGCCGCGAACTTTTCCATCTATAATATTCTTTATTATCTTCCAAGCGCGTTCTCGTTCAGAATTGTCTAGTTTATTTATCTGCTTTCCGAACGTTTTGGATGTAATAATTTTCATCCTTCTATTATCCCTCTCCTGCTAAAGATCTTTCGATCCTTCAGCTTTGATTATAATTTACCGCTCAAAACCTTTTTTTTGAATTCTTCTTCAGTATATCTTTTGCCCTTGCCTTCTTCTATTTCTTTCCAGGCATTGTTTATTCGATCTAGAGTATGAATATCTTCTTTGTTTATTGAGGGTTCAATCTTTTTCATGACAATAAGACCATCAGCTTTTATCAGCTCTACAGCTGAACCACAGCTAAGTCCAAGTTCATCACGTATATCTTTTGGAATAACTAACTGTCCCCGTTCCCCCATTTTGGTTATTTCCATTTCCACCTTTTCCATCTCACTTCACCTCAACCATTAACATTTCCCTATGTTACCCGAGCTTTTTCATATTTATATACTTTTCTGATAATCAGAAAATCATACTTTTGAGAATGTTACTTAGCTTAAGTTACATCAGATTTTTATACCAAAAATTTGTTGATAAAAATATATTGATTGTTTTGAGGGGATGTGATTTCAATGGATACGGTGGCTATCGGACGTTTGGGAGAGTACAGGATAAATAACATAAGACATACAAGCAGATGTCTGCTGGACGAGTATGGTTCTATAAAAGCGATACAGTGCAATATTGACAAGAGCGATTCGTGGCAGAATATAAGCGACAAAGGCGAATCTGTTACAACAGGTGTCTGGATTTCAGGGAGTGGTGTAACTGGTGACAGAGAGCTATACGAAGCATGGATTGCAGAGAAAACATTTGGCAAACAAGCGCCCACTAACCATGTTGTAGTAATCTCAAACAGGGAAAAATCAAATGCGCGCAAGATTGCAGAAGGATGTCATAAACCCCTAGCACAGCTGGACTTCACAAACTGGTTCAACGATATATACCATGACATTAAACTACAGAATCCCATCAGCGGCACGAGCATATTTTTCCCGCCTGGCTGTGAAAAGCCAGACAGGACAGAAATCGAATGGAGATTCAAGACGCGGACAGACTTCGAGGCTGCCTTGCTGGACAAAACAAAAGATATCATTGGGTATATACCTGATTCCCATTCATTGCGTGGATATAGCTTTCCTATGATGCATGACATAGGGCAGATTGATGACACACATCCTGCTGCCCTTGATTGGGTTGACGCAAGCACAGGACAGCGCCTGTACCCTGGATGGCAGGATCAAGCAACACAGCTCATGATTAATCACGGGCACAAGCTCTTCTGCAGCAGCCTGATTTATGTTGAACCGCTGACAGATATTTCAATGCTGGACAAAGTTGACAATGGAGCAATTCTTGCGCTCGGAGAAGGATACTCAAAATTTGCCAAGCCTTATGATGCAGAGGTAATACAAAACACATTAAAAGTTGTAGACGATATGCCACTGCTTGCGTTGAAGCCATGGGGACTTTTCAGTCTGTTCTCAATGACAAAACATGATGTTGAAGTGGAGTACAAGACACTCAACAAGAAACCTTACGTGAAAAAAGAGAAAGGCGTCTCTTTTGCTGGAAAACCCATGTCAGGAAAAAATGCATTCAGGCCCTCAGTGGAAAATCTTAACAATCTGGAAGAAGCGCTGCTGGGCTAGACTTTTGCGAGCGAATCCTCAACCAGCTCTGCTTCGGATTTCTTTGCTTTCTTTTTCTTGCCTTTCTCTGCCGGTTTTGCCTTTGCTTTTCGGATGTGCTTTGGCTTTGCGCCTTTCTTTCGCTCCTGCTTCGCAACTTTTTTGGTCTCTTTGCGGTGCAAAATCAGCTTGTGGTGCTCAAGAAGCTTCTTGATGTGCTCGGTTGATGCGCCTTTTTCAAGCTCAATCTTTTCTGTCATAGGCATCAGATGGTGTATGCTGCACTTGCGCCTCTTAACATCCCCGTCTATAAGAACAGTATTTTTGTCAAGAACCTCGACTACAACGCCGATTTTTCCTGATTCTCTGCCGACAATTTTTTTAACAACTCTTCCGATTTCAAACATTTATATCAACTCCTTTATGCTGTGTTCATTCCCATTTACGCAAATATCTTCCCTTCAAGACCTTTGTAAGTATCAATGATGCAAACAGCGATGACCAGATGAAAGTGCCAAGCCAGCCGAATGATTTTCCCGCAAAAGGTATGCTTATCGGGAACTTTATGTATTCTTTTTCAGGCGGCATAACCGACATCTTCAGCCCGCCAGCTTCAAACGTATTGATATTGCCTGAGCCGATGAGGTTAAGGTCCACTTCAGTGCCTCCCAGGTTTGCTGTGCAGTTTTCAGAGGAGACTGTAGTAATATTCTTGAAACTTCCGCTCACTGCGGTGTCAATCCCAAGGCAGTCAGAGAAAACATCTCCTGTGCCTGTAACAGAGACTGTCACCTGCGAGCCTATTGCTATTGCGTTGTATGCAAATATCGGGGTTACAAAATAAAAAACAATCAGGTACGGTAATAGCGTGAACATCATTGGCTTGAACTGCTGCTTCATTATCCACATGTTTTTGTCGAGCATCTCATCCTGTTTCTTTGTGAACTCTGCGCTTTTGGGGTCCATTGTTTTGAGCTCGTTCTGCATCTTTTTCATTTCCTCGCGGTACTGGTCAGCTTTTTTTTCATTTATTGTCAGCTTGTTGACTATCTGAGTCATCAGCGAAAGCCCTGATGCGAGAAGCACCAGCCAAATGAGTAACATATCCATCTTGATTCACCTACCCCATTACCTTGCTCATCATCGGATTCATCTCTTCCATATGATGTTTCTGTATCTGTTCATAGAACTGATAAATAATCATGACTGTCAAAAGTATTCCGGTTCCGCGGCTAAGCGCGCCAAGAACATCAGCTATTGTCGCCAGTACCCCCACTGTAACTCCTCCGAGAAGCGCAAGAGGCACAATGTATCGCGCGAGTATCTTTTCAAGTATGCGCTTGTCCCTCCTGAATCCTGGGATGCTTAACCCTGAGCTCAGTATCTGGTCTGCGACATCACTGGGAGAGGCTTTGCCTACATTTATCCACAGGTATGCGAAGAATACAGAGCCAACTATCATGAAGCCCGCGTAAAATAATATTGATGTAAACGTGTCTATGCTCATGCCCATCTCAAACATGCTTGACATTGACGCGTGCTGAAGCAGGTGCGCAAGCCCTGAAATAGGCTGCTGCGTGAACTTTCCAGCCCCGACAGAGACTTCCTCATACGCGCCCAGGAGCGGGACTCCTGCCTTGAACATCATCAATGCCCAGAACTGAAGCGATGCAAGCAGGGCTGCTGTAAGAATGACTGGGATGTTTGATGTGTAAAACCATTTGATTGGCCATTTTATCCCGAATCCGCGCACTTTTCCGAATGACAGGGGTATGTTGATTTGGATGCCTGAAAAATATATTGCCATTATGAATACGATGGCTGTTGCCACGAGGCTGATGAACGGCCAGAATGCCAGGGAGCCGTTGCCGTGGGAAATGAGCGTGATTATCTTGGGTATTGCTCCAATCGGCAGCTGGGTTCGCGGGTCAATCATCGGCGAGATTGCGTTGGTGAACATTTCCCTGCTGACTCCTGCTGCGATGAACAGTGAGATGCCTGAGCCAACGCCCCATTTGCTTGTCAATTCGTCAAGAAGCATAAGCAAAAGCCCGCCTACCACTAGCTGGATTATCAGCAGCATTATGTTAAACCATCCTGGGTTTGTGGGCGGAAGCGCGCCTGAAATTACATAGGCTGCGTTTTCAAACACGATAAAGAATATTGAAAACATCTTCTGGTATCCCTGGTACTTTTTTCGCCCTTCAGGCGTCTTTGTATCAACCTGGATTATTCCTGCGCCTGTAAGAAGCTGGAGCATGATGCTTCCGGTAACAAGAGGCCCGATTCCTAAAGTGATTATTGAGCCGAAGCTTGCTGCGAGAAGGATTGCCATTGTCTCGAACTGGGACACATAGCTCGGGCTCAGCCCATAAAGAGGAAGCATGCAAAGCACGAAATAGAGCACAAGTACGACAAGAGTCCAGATTAATTTTTCCTTGAGAGAAAGTTTTTTTATTGGTTTTGACACTTCTGGCAAATTTGTGAACAAACTTTCAAGTCCCATAAACCACCTGCAATATTATATTCAGTCTTCCTTTTCGTCCTCAGAAAGAGCGCCTGTTATCTTTCCGCCAGCTGCCTCTATTTTTGTTTTTGCAGACTCTGAAAAGGTTGAAACATTGACTGTGAGCTTTTGGGTGACTTTTCCGCTTCCAAGCAGCTTGTTATACCCCATTTCTGTAAGGTTGAGCTCTGTCTTTCCAAGCTTCACTGCAAGCTTGTCAAGCTGGTCAACATTGAGTATGGTTGGCTTCTTGCCTTCACGCTGTTCAATGCTTGTGAATCCATGCTTGCCTGGGAGCCCTAGCCCCGGGTTTGAAAGATAGCGCAATTTATTATGTGCTGCGCGCTTTCCGCATCCGGCGCGTCCGCGTCCTCCGCGGTTTCCTGCATTTCGGCAGCGCTTCTTTGCGCCTCTTCGTCTTTTGTATCCACGAGTGCCACGTAATTTCTTTTGTCTGCGGAACATATTAAATCATCCTCTTTAGTAATTCATTTATTTCCTTGCCGCGATACCCGAAGCTTCCGCCCATTGAAAATTCTGCGCTCATTCCCTTTGTTTCAAATCCGTGGGATGGCGGGCGAAGCCTGAAAACCGGCTTTAATCCTGGAACATCCTTTATTTTCAGTTTGAGCTCCACGATTTCCTTTGAGACCTGCTCTATTGTTTTTCCTGAACTCTGTTTTAAATATTCCTCTGTGAAACGCTGGTTGCCTGACATTCTTCCCCGTTTTTTAAGCAAAAGCGCAAGGGTTTCATGGTCTATTTCGCCCCATGTGACGCAGTTCTTTATCTTTGTAATCATGCCTACATTAGGAGAGTTTGCCGGAACAAGTATGCAATGGTGCTTTCGGTTCAGCCTGAGCATCTTCATTGTCTTGAACACGCCTTTCCTGACATGAATCATTCCCTTTAGCCTAATTACTGCGAATATCATACTTTCTCACTTACAGCTCCTTCACACACGCCTGCAAATTTTTCAAATTTGTCGCGTGTTTTTGTCCTGCTTAATTCTTTAAGAGCATCAAAGCATGCAAACACAAGGTTCATGCGTGTTGCTGTCTGTCCGCGAGCCTTGCTCCAGACATCCTTTATTCCTGCAAGATGCAGTATTTTTTTCAGCTCGTTTGAGCATGCCAATTTAAGCCCTTTTGGCGCCGGAACCAGCTTTACCTCATTGCTTCCGCATTTTCCATTTACCTTGAACGGTATTGAGTGCGGCTCCCCGCATGCGCATTCCCAGCTTCCGCATCCGCGTTTTATCCTGATTATGTTTAATTTTGCATTTCGCAGCGCCTTGTTCTTTGCAGGAACTGTTTCATCAGAGGTGCCTATGCCCAGTCCAATGTATCCGTTCCTGTTCCCGACTACTGCTATGCATGTGAACTTGATTTTGTTTCCTTCCGCTGTTTTTTTCTGAGTCTGCCTGAACGCTCTCCTCTTTCCGCCGCCGAACTTGCCTTTTGACTGTCCTACTGAGATGAGGTCTGTTTCCAATCCAGGCAAAAGAGCATCAACTATCTGTTCTTCGCGTATCTGGATTCCTTTGTCAATTATCTCGTCTATTGACTTTATCTCTCCGGACTTGACCTTTTTCCCAAGTTCAGTTTTCGGATTCCATTCTTCGCTCATGCAAATTCACCACTTATTCTCTTTTTGATTTCCTGGAAATGCTCCACCATCTTTGTCGGCTCAAACTTGTTCTCGTTCAGGATTTTTGAATATACTTTCTCGTATTTTTCAGGCTGCTTTGATTCGAGCACCTTTGCGTAATCCTCAATCTGGTATCCGTGTATCTTACGCTCTTCCGGACATATTTTCGCATCAAATGCTATTTTTATTCCTGCGTCTGCGAATCCCTTGAGCGCAGCATAAATGCGCGAGCCTTTTGTTGAGCGGTAAAGCCCTGTGTCAAGGATTGCTTCTGTGATTCCCTTTTTCTTGGCTTTCAATCCGCACATGTATCCTGTTAGATACGAAGCCGGAATGTTTTTTGTATGGGCTTTGTAACCAAGCTTCTTCAATGATAATGATGTTGCTGCCGCGACTGTCCTGTCGCCGTTGTCAGCATATTCTACCACCTGGCAGACAGTCGCATTGTTGGATTTGCGCACGACAAGCCTTGGCATGCCTGATTTAATCAGCTTCAAGCGCTTGTCATAATTAGTCAAGCCTGCCTGTTTTCTCCTGAATTCAACCCTGTATCGTGGTCCTGTTGCCATTTGCATTACTCCTTCTTCATCTTTTCAACATATGATTTCAAGTGAGCGCGATTTCTGAAAAAGTTCCCTTTTATCTTCATGTACAAGTCGCGGTATTCCTTGCTGCTTATTGTTCCCTTGTTGTGTGTTGTCGCCAGCATCTGCCTCAGCGCACGCACTTTGTTCATCCATTCCCTTTTTTCAGGCGTGCGTGCCGTGGCAAGCCCTTTTCGCTGCCCCTGACCCTTTCTTCTTCCTTTTCCACGCTGTATTGCAAGTTTCTTTGCACGGCCGCGTGATACCCCTATCTTGGGCTTCAACTGGATTACATTCCTGACAATGAGCCCGCGTACATCCTCGCGTGTGATTGCTTTTGAGACTTCATCTGCGCTGTTCGGGTCTATCCAAATGCGTGATTCTCCCGCCTTCAGTATATCCGCTGCGAGACGCTTCTGAATTATTGAGCTCATTTCTTCTTCGCCTCATGTGTTTTTGTTTCTTGCACAGCTGCTTTTGGCTTCTTCTCGTGCTGTTTCAGGAATTCTTCTGTGTTGCGCACATTGAAAATCCTTATCTTCCTTTCAACTGCCGCCTTTATCACCATGATTTTTTTGCGGTTTCCTATGCTCTTTATTTTGATTCCCTGTGTTTCAGGGTTTATTTTTGAAAGCTCGTCCACATTTGAAACTTCAACAACACCAAGCCCGCTTGAATGCATGTTCCTGAATGCTGCCGGAGTTCCATATCCTATTTTTGGTGAATATCCGTGTGAAAAATGAAGCTTCTTTACCCTTCCGTGCCTTCCCTTCGGGTGCCTCCATCCCTTGTCCATAAGCCTGATTCTCTTGTGAGACTCCTGCCTGGGGAATCGCGGCACCATTCTCCTGTGTCTTAATATTTTGTTTGCCATGATTATAACGCCTTTTCGGTTATGTAAATTCCGTCCTGGAAAACCCTTCGGTCCTTTCCAACGACTCTTGTTGTCTGCTCTATGTTTCCTGCGGTCTGGGATACTGCGCAAAGGTCAGCCCCTGTTAATACAAGTTCCTGTTTGTTGATTTTTATTTCAACACCAGGCAATATTTTCGCATAGCGCGGGGCACGTTCTCCCAAAAAATTGTCTATGCGAAGCTTGGTTCCCTCAACTTTTGCTGTTGTCGGGAAATGTGTGAATATGATTTTCATTTTGTATTCATATCCCTTAATCACGCCAATAAGCATGCTCTTGATTATGGATTTATACGACTTGATTATTCTCTTTGCTTTTCTTGATTCTTTCACAGTTGAAAGTATTATTTCTCCGCCCTGAATCTCCTTTTTGACATCAGGCTCAATGAATGTCCTTTTGATTTCCCCGAGCTTTCCGGACACCTTTACATCGTTATGTAAAAGCTCCACTTTTGCCCCGTCCGGAATTTTTATGATGTCTTTCATTTGTCCACCTAATAAACATAAGCGAGCAGCTGCCCTCCGATTCCTGCTTTCTTTGCCTGCTCGTGCGTCATGATTCCCTTTATCGTTGATAAAATCAGTATTCCGAAGTTCTTTGCCGGAAGGTATCTCTTCTCGAACTTCTCGAAGTCGCTCATCTTTGCGGAGAAGCGCGGCTTTATTGCCCCGGCCATGTTTATTTGTCCGATAAGGCTGAGCTTAAGCAGCCCTCCGCGCCCGTCATCAATGATTTCAAATTCCCCGATGTATCCTTCCTTGTTCATAACTGTGAGTATGTCCTTCAGGAGCTTTGACGCACCTTTCAGTATGCATTCCTGTTCCCCTTTCTTTTCCGCATTTTTTATCTGTATGAGCTTTTCAGCGAGTATGTCTTTCATAGTCATACCTCATGTCCGTATTTGTGGAATCCCAGTTCTGCCGCCATTTCCCTGAAGCACTGCCTGCACAAGTGAAGCCCGTACTTGTTGATGTGGGCCTTGAACTTTCCGCATCGCAAACATTTCCTTGTTGCTATGCCGCAGCTTCTCTTCTTTGGCTTGCTGTGCTTAATGAACTTCTTCCGCTTTGACGGCTTGTTTGCAATTTGCTTCAGCAATTTTTTGTAACTTTTTATGCTCACTTTTTCACCTTAATAGTATGTTTTTACTGCCTTCTCGGACACATCGATTCCGAACTTGTTCTTGAAAAATTCCTGTGATTCCGGGATTGTTATCCTGTGCGCCTTTCCTATTTTTGCGCTTCTGTACGCCTTCCGCTTTGTGCGGTATCCGCCCTTTCGCTTCAGTGTTATGCAGATATCGAGCCCCATTATCCCGATTGAAGGGTCGTAACGCACGCCTGGGATGTGTATGTATTCTGCCATTCCAAATGCAAGATTCCCTTCAGCATCAAAGTTCCTTGGCTTCACGCGGTTTTCAACTGCTGCGAACAGTTTTTTCAAAATCTCAACAGCTTCGCTGCCGCGAAGTATTGTCTTTACCCCGATTGTAAGGCCCGGGCGCACGCCCCATGAAGGTATCCTTTTCTTGGTGACTGTCTTTACCACTTTCTTTCCGGAGATTCTTTCAAGAAGCTTCTGCGCTTTCTCAAGCCTGTCTCCTGCTTCTCCAGTGCCAATGTTAAGCGTAACTTTCTCGATTACAATTTCCTTCATTGGGTTGTTCATGTTGTCTACCATTTTATTCCTCTTTCAGCCTTATCTCAGAGTTTTCTTTTCCTATTACAAAAATATAATTCTTAAGTGTCTCAAATTTGTCCCCGTTCTCAGCAGTCAGGATTACCCTGTCCTGCTTTGAGCCTGGCTGCGGTTTGAACTCGTCAAGCACAGCTATTTCCCCGATGTGCTTTCCGTCTGTAATCATTACCTTTACGCCTTTTTCAAGCGCAATATGCTTCAGCACTTTCTGGTCTGGAAGCGATATCTTCAATGTGTCCCCCGTTTTCATTGAACTGTCCTCTGTGATTATATTTCGTCCGTCGTGAAGGTTAAGCTGCAGCCTGCCGTTTGATATTTTTGTCTTGTCAAGTATCTTGCACAGCTTGAATTTTGCATTTTCATGCGGTATCCGTATAAGTTTTATTCTTCCGTCCATTCCGAAAAGTATCCTGAAGTTTTCGTTAAGCGGAGTTATTGAAATAACATCCATGAGCCCGACCGGCAGTCGCAGTTCCTTGCGAACTTTCTGGTCAACCAGCACTTTGTTGTCATTAAGTATCCTCTTTGCTTCGCGGCTTGAGTCAACCAGCTTCATCATGTCCCGCAACAGCACTGCGATAGGCAAACTGTTTTCTGCCTTGTGCGCGCCGGGCATTGTCTTAAGGAGATACACAGACTTCTTCCTGAGTATATGGTACTTCTTCGGCGCTGCAATCCTCTTCATGTGTGCTGTGTGCCTTGTTGTCATCAGTTTTCACCTTTTTTCGGTTTCTCTTTTGCTGTTTCCTTTGCTTTTGTTTTTCCCTCAAGCATTTCTTTTCGCAGCTTGTCCTTAAGGTCTAATTCGATGATTATGACATTTGAAGGATGAATCCCCAGCTTTGAAAATGTGCCGTCTGCTTTTGCCTTCTGGATTCCCTCAACATAAACTTTCTGCTTTTCAAGGTTTACCCGCTCTATCTTTCCGTCCTTTCCCCTGAACTTTCCGCGCACAATCTTTACAGTATCATCCTTCTTTACCCCGAAGCTCCTCTTCTGGTACTTTTCCCTTAGCGCTTTTGAAAGGTGCGCATGCATCGCTCTTTTGAGCACAGAGATATTTCTGCTGTAAATCTGTTTTCTCTGTTTTCGCGGTTTTGAACTTTTCATTTGTATCACGCCACTATACTTGCTATTTTTGTCAGCATGTTGAATCTTTCAATTGCCTCGCGTGCAATCGGGCCCTTGATTACAGTGCCTTTTGCCTCGCCTTTCTTGATGTCTTTCATGACAATGACTGCGTTATCCTCGAACTTAACACGGACACCGCTTTTCCTGCGGTATTCCTTACGCTGCCTTATGACAACACACTGCACTTTCTGGTGCTTCATCTCGGTGTTTCCTGTCTTGACTGTGCAGGTTACCACATCGCCGACTCCGCAGCTTGGCTGTCTCTTTCGCAGCCCCTTGAACCCGCGCACCGAGATAATCATTGCATCCTTTGCGCCGGAGTTGTCAGCTACCTTGACGAATGTTCCTGTTGTCAGTCCCCTGGAAACCTTTGCCTTGAGCCCCTTCATTCTTTTGCCTCAATCCTTTTTATTATCACGAATTTTTTTGCTTTTGAAATTGGCCTGCATTCCCCAATCATCACCATATCATCTTTCTTTATGTGAAGACATTCAGGCGCATGAGCGAAAACCTTGCTTTTTCTCTTTTCAAAACGTTCATACTTTGGAACAAAGAACCTCCTGTCCCACTGTACGATTGCGGTTTTTCCCGCCTTGTTGCTCATTACTTTTCCTGCATAAGTTCTTCCGCGGATTCCAAGTGTTCCGTGGAACGGGCAGTTGACATCAGAACATTTCTCACTAGGAATCTCTATCCCCGGAATTCCGATGTTTCGTGCGTTTTCTTTTACTGCCATTTTTTCATACCCTCTTTTTTATCATCCTTTTTTGTATGCGTGATTCAGGCTTTCCAACCAGCAGATTCCCGTCCACAATGACTGTCCTGCTGTCCGGAAGTTTTAGCATGATTTTTGTGTTTTCCTTTGCTACTCTTTTTTCTCCAGCTTCGGTTTTTATTGTCAGCATGTTTCGCGTTTCATCAATAACAGTTCCCTTGATGCCGGCTTCACTTTTGTTTCGGGACTCAACAACTTCCGCTTCAAGCCCGATAAGCTCGTGCTTTGTTATGTTTGAAGGTTTTTGCATTGGCATCATCTTACTTCAATCTGGCTTTCTGAAAATCCGTTGCGAATCAGGATGTCTTTTATTTTTCGCTTGTGGTCACCCTGCAGCTCAATTATGCTGTCCTTGATTGTTCCGCCGCATGCAAGTTCGGATTTGAGTTTTTTTGCCAGCTCTTTGATGTCGATGTCCTTTGCGTCAATCCCCTGGACTATTGTCGTAAGTTTGCCGTAACGCTTCTTTTCAGTGCCGATGCGGATTTTCTGCGCTTCTTTTGCTATTGTCTCGCAAACGCAAAGTTCAGGAGGCAATCCGCATTTTGGACAAACACTCATTTAGCCTGTTTCACCTCTTGTTCTTTTTTAATTGTGAGTATCTTCGCGATTGTTTTTCTGATCTGTCTCGCGCGCCCCGGCTTTTCAGGCGCTGTGCCCTGTGATATCTGCGTTTTGATTCTCATGAACTCTTTTTTGAGCTCGGCAATCTTTTTATCCAATTCCTCTGATTTCATTTTACGCAATTCCTGGATGTGTAATATTGCCATGATTATGATTCCTTCTCTTCCCCAGCTTCGTCTTCAGTGAGCTCTTTTGCAGCTTCTTCTGTTTTGGCTTCAGCCAGCTCTTCCTTTTCCTCTTCGAGCTCCTCTTCAGCTTCGGCTATTTCCTCTGCGATTATCTCCTTTTGCTCTTCCTTCTCAGCTTTTGGAAGCTCTTTCTCCGCTTCTTCTATTTTCTTTTCTTCCGCGTCCTCTTTTGGTTTTATTGCTTTCTTCAGTTTCTCGTGCTCTTTTTTTGCCTCTTCCTTGCTGAGCTCCTCTGCAGTTATTGTCTTTTTTGGAAGCTCTTTAATATGAATCTGGTCAGGCATTTCAATTCCTGGCGGAAGTATCTTTACTGTCACACCGATTATGCCCCTCTTCAGCTGGACAACTTTGTATCCCTTGTCAACGCATCTTATTGCCACATCCCCGCATTTTGGAAGGTAGCCTGCATAAAATCTCCATGCTTTTGCACGTGAACTTGGGACCAATCCCGCAATTCTTATTTCGCATCCAACCGCTCCGCATTGCATCATCTTTTCAATTGCCTTGTGTCCGATTGCCTTGAATCTTGCTGCCCCGAATTTCCTGAGCTGGTTGCCAATCTGCTCCGCAACTATCTTTGAATCCAGGTTCGGGTTTGAAACTTCCTGCACTTCTACGACAGGCGATTCGAGCTTGAATTCTTTCTGGAGCGTGTCCTGGATTTCCTTTATGTTGATTCCTTTTCTTCCGACAATCAAGCCGGGTTTTGATGAATATATCAAAATGCTGAATCCGACAGGTGTTTTTTGTATGTCAATGTGCGAAAATCCCACCCTGTCAAGGAAACCTGCAAGGTATTCTTTGACGCTGTATTCCCTTAGCTTGTCCTTGATGAATTTTCGCTCAATTACCATTATTTCTTCTTCTCCTCTTTTATTTCAGCAACTGTGATTGTGAGGTTTGTATACCGTCCCTGGCGTCTGCGTGATATTGCACGGTTTGGGACTGCCGCCTTAATGTAAAGCTTGTCAGGGTCAAGGTTGAGGTACTGTGCGTTTGCAACAGCATTTCTTATTACTTCCTTGAAAACTTTCGCAACTTTTATCGGGTATTGTCCTGCGCCGAACCCTTCACCGCGCCTGTGCGGAATTTCCTTGTTGAACCTGTAATACCTTACCGGCTTTTTCATTGCAATGACTTCGTCCAGATAAGTGTATACCTTCTTTATAGGCTTTCCACGGACTGAACGTGCAACTTCAACCGATGTTTTTGTTGAAATCGGCGCGTACTCAACATAACCTTTTGCTTCGGTAACAACCGGCTTCTTTATCTCGACCTTTTTCTTTTTTGGCGCTTCTTTTTTCTCTTCCGCGACTCCGGCTGCCTCTTCCTTTTTCTCTTTAGCTTTCTCTTCAAACATTTCCTTTGCTTTTTCCTGCCGTGCTTCGAGTTTATCCATTTTGTTACCTTTACTTGACTGCTACGAAGGCTGAACCTCTTGTAGCTCCGATACCTGGTGAGTGGTGCTGCACTCTCTTGCGGTTGTATGTGAACTCGCCGAGATAGTGCCCGAGCATATCTGGCTTCATTTCAACTTTTACGAATTCTCTTCCATCATAAATTCCAAGCTGGAGCCCAATCATAAGCGGGATGACAACCATGTCTCTGCAGTGCGTCTTGACAATTTTTGGCTCCCTGCCCGCTTCAAGCTCTGCTTTTGCCCTCTTTAGGTTTCTGACGAATATCTTTTGCTGTTCAGTGAAACCTTTTGTCAAGCTTCGTCTTGGCCTGGCTGGGATTATCTTCATGAAATCCTTTATTTCCATCCTCTTCAGGTCTTCAAATGCAAAACCTTTGTATTGGAACTTTCTTAATTCAGCCATTTGGTTTCACCTATTCTTTCTTTACTCTTCCTGTGCGTCGCGGCGCTATTGAACCAACCTTTCTTCCAGGCGGTGCATTTCTTGAGACGCTCTTGTTCTTTGAGTGCTGTGTTGAACGCCTCTTTCCGCCGTGCGGGTGGTTGATTGCGTTCATTGCCACTCCTGAAACATGCGGCCAGTATTTTCCTGTCGCGCGTGTCATGAAATAATGCTTTCCTGCCTTGACAATCGGCATCTCTTTTCTTCCGAATCCCGCAACAACACCTATTGTTGCCCTGCAGTCCTCGTTAAATTTCTTGAACTCCTTGCTTGGCAGTTTGACTATGACTTTTCCGGATTCCTTGGTTACGATTCTTGCGCTTACTCCGCCTGCGCGGACAAGTTTTCCTCCGTCTCCAGGGGCGTTTTCTATGTTGTAAACAGAAGTTCCCGGCGCTATGCTTTTAAGCGGAAGGATGTTTCCGTCTTTTACAGGCGCTGTGAGCCCTGCGTATACAACATCACCTACTCTCATGCCATACGGCGCGGGGATTGTTGCTTTTGTGCCGTCTGCATACTTCACAATCATTGTAGGGGCAGAGCGTGCTGTTTCGTCTACGAAATCTACAATCTTCCCCTCAATTTTGTCTGTGCGTTCTTTATCATCAATAAATCTATACTGGGAAGGGTATGTGAAATGGAACCCGTTGGAACTAAATACAAGCTTTGCCTTTCCTCTTCGCTGCGATCGCAATCTCTTTGGCATTTTTTCCCTCGTATTACATTAATCCTAACTGTGTTGCAACATCAATTGCAGGCTGCTCTTTTGAAAGCTTTATGTACGCTTTTTTTGTTCCTTTTGTTGTGCGCACCATCCTTATTGCCTGAACTTTTGATTTGAATTTTTCCTCAAATTCTTTCTGCACGCCTGTTTTTGTCGATTTTTCATTGACTATGAATGTGATTACGTTGTCTGACTCGATAAGGCGGATTGCCTTTTCAGTTGCAAGCGGGTAAAGCAGTTTTTCCATTTTAATCACATGAACAATTTCTTTTCTTCCATTTCCTTAAGTGCTGCGTGTGTCCAGACCGTCAATCTGCCTGCCTGGGTTCCTGGCGCAAGGAGCTCTACATTAAGCTTCTTCACTTCAACAACATCAACGCCAGGTATGTTCTTTGCCGAGTCCAGCAGTTCGCTCCTTTTTGAAACAACAATCAGCGGGCCTGTTTTTTTCTTGTAGATGCGCCCTCTGGTTTTTCCTCTGCCTGCACGCACTTTCTTCTCTTTTGTACGCTCAAGCTCAGCTGAAAGCCCGAGAGCTTCAAGCACTTTTACAACTTCAGATGTTTTTGAAATTTTTTCGAAACTGTCTTGTATTATGATTGGAAGTTCTTTTATGTCTGCAATCTGGTGGTTGCGTGCCTCGACAATCTGCTTTATTGTTGTTGCTGCGAGCGCGCTCCTGATTGCCTTCTTTCTTTCCTTGTCATTTATTTTTTCAACAATCACCTTGTTAATGCATGGAGGATGCGCTTCGCGTCCGCCTCTTGTCTGCGGTACGTTCGCCCCTACCCTGTTGAAGTGTGCTCCTGCATGTGACATTGTCTTTGCAGGGCATCTTGCTGCTCCGCGCCCGTAGGTTGTGCGGTATTCGTGTCTTCGTTTTGATATGTATGCTGAGTGCCGGCTTCCTGCGCCAATCTTTACACTGTGCGGCTGGAGCCTGTGTGTCTGCAAGGCAAGCACTGCCCTCTTGATAATGTCCGGGCGGTATTCTTCAGTGAACTGTCTTGGCAAGTTCGCCTTTCCTGTTGCAGTCCCGTTCAAGTCAAGTATGTTCATTTGTTCACCTTGCTGACTGTTAATATTTCAGGAGCCTGAGTCGGCATGTGCCTGTGCGGCTTTACTGTCAATCGCATACGGATAAGCCTCTTTGCCGGGCCTGGAACTGAACCATGAATCATTATGTATTCGCCGGCAACGTTTCCATAGCTGAGGAACCCTGCTTTTGGGTTCACATCTGCGCCATTATCACCAATTTTCAGAATCCATTTTTTGTAATCAACGCGATTGTGGAATCCCATCTGTCCGGGCATTGCAACCTTGAAGCTTACTTTTCTTGGCACATCCGGGCCTATTGAAGCGACTCCTCTTCGTGTAGTGTCGCTTTTATATCTTGGCTGGCACTTTACACCGAATCTCTTTACCGGGCCCTGGAATCCTTTTCCTTTTGTTACTGCAATTATATCTACAAGCTCGCCTGCTTTGAGAACTTCTTTTGCAGAAACATCCTTTCCAAGGACTGATTTTGCGAAATCAAATTTTTCTTTTGAGGTTTTTCCGCCGACTTTTATTTCAAAAATATCAGGTTTCTTTTTTCCGAAAATTCCTTCGGGCATTGTATAAACCGTAACTGTGACATCCTCTGTTTTTCCAAGGAGCGCTTCTGCCTTATTCAGCAGTTCTTCAACATTTTTCTTTTTCTTGGGCATTGTCAACCTGTTGCCAAGGTCTTTTGTTATTTTGTCAGTGTGAACTTCAAAGAGACAGACTTTTTGCCTGCGGTCATTTTTGCCGTAGAGCCTTATTGAATATATTTTTGTTTTAGGAACTTCAAGAATCGTGACAGGAACGCAAATGACTTCGCCTTTTGTTGGAGAATGAGGATGATTGTCAACATATGTGACGTGGGCCATGCCTGCTTTGTAGCCTGCAAACCCGAGCAAGCGTGCGGTGTCAGTGTTCATCCAGTTCTTAATGCGGGAAAACATCCTGCTAGCACGCACTCTAGGCGAAAATCCCTGACTTCCCTGACTCGGCGAATGCGCCTTACCAATCTGATGACCCATTTTTCACGCCTTTGAATATACTTTCCACAAATTTTCGGCTTTTTAAAGCTTATCCCCTTCATTTTGGGTTCTAAGCTAAAGAGAATCCGGCATTACGCTGTTCATTTGACATTTAACTATCGGTTGTAACGGCAACCAGTTATCTGTCGTTATCAGGCTAAGAAAAATTAAAGTTTAACCCTATTTAAAGGTTGCGGGCTCAGCAATGTTTATATACACTTTAACATTTGTAGCGCTTGGCGGGGTTCTGGGATATAAAATGATAAATCCAACTGATGTTTTGGAAGCGGGATACAGCATGGCAAAGCCAGCAGATTTGTGCTATTTAGCAGACAGGACTGTTGATTACGTGCGCAACATTGATTTGGGCAGCATCCTTGATAATATGAGGAATGATACTGTGCAAGAAGAAGCAGATAAACTGCTTGATGATGTATGTTCATTAACCTGCTGTTGTGTATCCAGCGTGGTTGTTGGAGTGGGTGTGTTAATACTTGCATACCAGTTCCTTAGGTATATGACGGATGATCATGAACTAGACGTTAAGGTTACTTATAAACCCCAAGACAATAACGGGGAGAAAAAGAAATACAAATCTAATAAGCCCAAATGTAAAAAATGAATTCTTTATCCTTTGACAACGCCAATGGGCTTCAGCCTTGCGACAAGGTTTCCGATTCCTGCTTCGTGCGAGACTCTTGCAACCTCGTCAATGTCCTTGTAAGCACCAGGAGCCTCCTCTACGATTCCCATCTTTGATGCCGCCTTTATTATAATTCCGCGGTCTCCGAGCTCCTTGACTATTGTGTCTGCGCGATAGCTTCGGATTGCTTCTCCGCGGCTCATCATTCTTCCTGCGCCATGAGCAGTGCTTCCGAATGTTTTTTCCATTGCAGTTTCGCTGCCAACAAGAACATATGATGCTGTTCCCATGCTGCCCGGAATAAGAACCGGCTGCCCGACTGAACGATAGTCGCTTGGAATCTCTGGCCTGCCTGGACCAAATGAACGGGTTGCGCCCTTTCGGTGCACGTAAACCTTTCGGAGTTTGCCATCAATCTTGTGCTCCTCAACTTTTGCAAGATTGTGCGCAACATCATAGACAACCTGCATATCCAGGTCTTCCCAGCTTTTTCCAAGGGCTTCTTCAAATGCCTGTCGTGACCAGTGAAGAATCATCTGGCGGTTGCACCATGCAAAGTTTGCTGCTGCGCTCATTGCCTTGAGATACCTTTCGGCTATGTCGCTGCCTGCTGGCGCATAAATTAATTCGCGGTCAGGAAGTTTTGCAATTATATCTGGATAAGCTTTTTCCATCTCGCGTATGTAATCGCTGCAGACCTGATGCCCGATTCCCCTACTGCCTGTGTGAATCATCAGTGTGACCTGGCCTTCCTCAAGCCCGAATGCTTTTGCAACTTTTTTGTCAAAGATTTTTTCAACATACTGGATTTCAAGAAAATGATTGCCTGAGCCAAGGCTTCCAAGTTGCGGCATTCCGCGCTTCTTTGCCTCTGGGCTCACATATTTTGGGTCAGCGACTTTTATGCAGCCCTCTTCCTCAAGGTGCTTCAAATCCTGTTCAGTGCCAAATCCGTGTTCAACTGCCCATCGCGCTCCAAGCTTCAGGACATTGTCGAACTCTTCCTGAGTCTGCACCTTTGTTTTTCCCTTGCTTCCTAATCCGCTTGGAACATTGCGGAAAAGAGCTTCAAGAAGCGGATGTATATTTTCTTCTGCCTGCTTTTTGACAAGGTTAGTTCTAACTAGTCTCACACCGCAGTTTATATCATCTTAGGGGACATAGTTTTCCTATAATCCAATCCTATGCCGCCGGGTGAGATACCCCCTTCCTTGAAATCCAAAGCTGCAACGCCGCCAATTGGGAACCCGTCTAAGGTCCGATTTTCATTGGAAATCCTTCGTGCCCATCTGGCAGGGTTATTGCGTACTTATAGATTCCAGGCAAAGTGGCTACTCCAGCGCATTGAGTTAAGGTCCGGTCCTGTTTCATCTTTTCCAGAAGATTCTGGGAAGCAAAGACGCGTCCGGGAACGTTCATGTTCGGAATTGTTCCGACAGGAATTTCCCACTCAGTGTCGTTGATTTTATTCAGTGTTACATTGCTGGCATTCATTTAAGCTCCAAATAATTTCATTGCCTTTTCTTTGTCGTCTAACATAATCTAATTTTTCTAATCCTTTTATTCTTTTCCCTCTTTTGGTATAACCTGATAAATGGTAAGTTATGAGCTTTGGAGTTATATCCAACTTTTTTGCCAATTCCTTTGTCGAATGTTGTCCGTTGCCCAATTCTTTCAATATTTGATTTTTAGTTACCCCTTTAGGTCTGTGATTCCAATTACGTTCTTTTATACTTAAATAAAACTCCAAATCTGCGCTCTTTTTGTTATTGGTAAAACCTATATTTTCTTTGAAATATTTAAACGCGAAAGGTGATATCCCAAAAGAGTGTTCAATTCTTTGGTCCCTGCTTCTTGTATAAGTCGAACTCAATTTTATTTTTGGATGGTGAAGCTCAATAAGTTTCTTTAAATCGTTTAACAGTTTAAAGTTAGCAGAATAAGTACGAATTCCAGAATGTCCGATACTTCCTTCATCATCTATAAATGCCCTAATTGCGAGAGTTGAAAATTTTTTAGGCAACTCAAACAGTCTTTTTGGCAACCTTCCATTAAATGTTCCAAATTTTAGTTTGTATAACTTGGATATTGTATAACAGATACATTTAGGGAAAATTATTGAAGTTGGCGTTTTTGTAATTTCAACATCTCCAAAACATCGTTTGATATAATAAGCAAATTCATCTAATTGTTTTTCATTGTAGCTTCTGTAATAATTTGTATTATTCGGGAGTCCTGAGCCATCACATAATATATGTGTTATTAAACCAAAAAGTTCAGGAGTTTCTTTGAGAGGAAGAACTGGACTATTAAATTTGTTGCCTGCACCGATTGTTTTGTATGAAACAATATTCTTTTCCAGTCCATTAATTTTAATCTTGTAATACCTTGTTAATGTTAAGACGTTTAACAAAGGGATATACTGTTTTCCTTTTCTCCATGGGCCCATTGATTTGCCCCTATCGCAAGTTCCGGTTAGCCATCTGGATACTGTACTGGGGCTTTTGTTTGTCAGAGAACATACCAATCTTTTGTTACACAGAATTTTATTTCTGAGCTTCTTGTTTAATAGAACACAAATCTTTGATTGCGGGAATTCAGAAATATGAAATGATTTTATGCTCATATATTAGTATTACACATTTTGCTTTATTTAATTTGAGGTGTTGTCCAGTATGTCCAGTAATCACCCTTGTTACTTCATTTTTTTCAGAGTTTCAGACACAAAATCCACAAGCTCAAGCGGAACAGTGACTGCCTTGTTGTAGCGAGGCTCGCCGTCCGGGGTTGTGAAGCCTTTTGCGATTGTTATGAACTCGTTTCCGGTTTCAGCATCCTTTGTGCGCTTTACCTCGATAAAGTTCCTGCTACCTGTCTGGTTCTTTCGCTCTGCTTTGAGTGTCTGCCATCTTTCGTCTGCCATAATGATTACCCCTTTAAATGTCTATCAGAACTTTTACCCTATATTTGCCTTTCTTTTCCTCGATTTCCATGAAATGGTAAGTGACTGCTTTTACAGCTTTTCCTTCAGTATGTTTGTCAGGATTGAACTCCTCACCTGAGGCTGTTGCTGTAAGGGTCCATTTGTTGTTTTTATGCTCGATTTTGTCAACTTTTATGTTATGAAAAATCATTGATTCAGCGTCCTGGAAATAAATGAACTTGTTAAGAAACTCGAAAAGCAATGACTGTTTGTCTTCTGCCTCGATTTTGATTGCCTTTTTTATTGAAGATTTGACATTGTCAGAAGTTACTATGAATTTGCCCAAGCCGATTGCAGCGTTCTGGAAAGCCTCTTCAAGAGTTTTCCCGTATGACTCTATGTAAAAGTCAGCTGTGTGTTCGCGGAACTTGAATCGCTTTTCTTTGTCAGGCATAATTCTTTTAAATTCACGTCTATATAAAAAGGTAATGAAATACTATGATGAAATTGCGAAAGGATATGATGAGCTTTACGGAGAAGAGCAGAAGAAAAAGTGGGCAATTGCAAAGAAACTGATTTCCTTCTCAAAAAGCGATGTTGTGCTGGATTTGGGATGTGGCACTGGTTTGATAATCCCAGAGATTGCAAAGCAGACAAAAATGGTTGTGGGTATGGATTATTCCTCAGGAATGCTGGAAAAAGCTCCGAAACTTGAAAATGCGATTTATGTGCTTGGGGATGCAGCGGATATTCCTTTTGAAGACAAGTATTTTGACGCGGTTATTTCACTTACAATGATTCAGGACATAAAGGAATGGAGGTCTGTGCTCGCAGAAATCAAAAGAGTTTGTAAGGGAGATGTTGTTTTGACGCTTTTGAAGCGCGGAAAAGACATTGAAGATGTTAAAACGAGGATAGGGAAGTTTTTTAAGGTAAAAAATTTTATTGAAGAAGAAAAGGATTACATATTTTTATTGGGGTGAAATGAAAATGGCAAAGAAAATTCTTGTTACAGGAGCAGTGGGGCAGATTGGCTCGGAACTTGTGCCTGCATTGCGCAAAAAATACGGCGCAGAAAATGTTATTGCAACTGGGCACAGCACAATGCCTTCGGACGAGTTTCTGAAGTCAGGCCCTTTTGAGATTGCTGACATAACAAATGTAGATACACTTCGAAAAATAGTTGAAAAGTACGACATTAAAATCATTTATCACCTTGTTTCGCTCCTTTCAGCAGTCGGGGAGCAGAAGCCTGACATTGCGTGGCACATTAACATGCAGAGCCTGAAAAATGTGCTTGATATTGCACGGGACTTTAAGATTGAACAGGTGTTCTGGCCAAGCTCAATAGCCGCGTTCGGACCAGACACGCCAAAAAACAACACTCCCAACGAGACTATTCTCAGGCCATCGACAATGTATGGAGTCACAAAGGTTGCCGGAGAATTATTATGCGAATATTACAACAAGAAATACGGAGTTGACGTCAGAAGCATCCGTTATCCCGGCATCATAAGCTACAAAACCCTTCCTGGCGGAGGGACAACCGATTATGCGGTTGCAATATACTTTGAGGCAATCAAGAACAAGAAGTACAAATGCTTTGTGCGAAAGGACACTGTGCTTCCGATGATGTATATGCCTGACTGCGTAAAAGCAACGCTTGATTTGATGGCAGCAGACAATTCAAAGCTGAAGCACCGCGTGTTCAACCTGACTGCAATGAGCTTTTCAGCAGAAGAGCTTGCGAAAGAAATCAAGAAGCATATTCCTGAATTTGAATGCACTTATGAGCCTGATTTCAGGCAGAAAATCGCGGATTCATGGCCCAAGTCAATTGATGACAGCGCTGCGCGCAATGAGTGGGGCTGGAAGCCGGATTATGACATCGCAAAAATGACCAAGGATATGCTGACAGAAATCAAAAAGAAAGTATAAAACCAAACTATTTGCCGCAGACAGCGCCAAGGTCAACCATTCTTCGATAGTCTGACCATCTTCGTTCAAGATCTTTCATTTCTTTAATCTCTTCCCTAGTAATTCCTGAACTAAGCATTAGATTTTTGTACGCTTCATTGCGAACTTCGTAAGCCATTTTATCACCCTTTTGCTTAACAACTAATCTTGTCTGCTGAAGTTATAAAACATTCGTTTGCGCAGCTGTTTCCGCAAAAGTCTGATTTTGCATTGTCTTTTGAGTCGCCTGCAGCCACTCTTGCCTGCGCTGTCAAGCACATCTGTGTGCACTGCACCTTGTCAAAAGAATGGTTGCTTGCGCTTGCCTCAGAAAAGAAGAATATCCCGACTGCTATCAGTACGAACATAGCCAGCATTGTTATTACGATTGTATTCATAGGTAATTCCATTTATATCACCCTTTAGTTCCATAAATCTCTTTGATTTGTTTTTCAAGATAAGCCAAATGCATTTTTTCATCAATTTTCATCAATTTTTGAAGAAATTTGTATTGAGCTTCTAGAGTAGGACTGTTTCCTTGTTTATTGGCTGACTCTATTTTACCCAGCTTTTCAAAGTAGTCATTTATTTGTTTTCTTGCGTATATTTGAGATGTTCTGTACGCATCAGCTGTAGGATACATCTTTCTTATAACCTCATATTGTGTGTTTAGTTCGAGAACCTTGTCTAATTTTTCATCTTTTTCAATCATGTTTGTTAGTTCTTTTATAAACAGGTCCTTTTGTTTATTGTTTTTAAGAATAGATTTAGCTGCAGCTTTGTATTGTTGAATGACACTTTTTTCAGTTTCGCATTCTTGAAGTACAGCGTATACACCATCCAATTTTTCCTTGGTTTCGTTTAGCGAAGAATAATCCTTTTTTGCTATGTCATACATTGATTGTTTTAAATTTCTAGGCGATAATCGTTTTTCCAGTTCTTTTAAATGTTCTTTTCTGAACTCATTTCTGTGCTTATTAAGCTCTTGTTTCATTTCTTTTTTTTCGTCTTTATCAAGATCTTCGAGTCCGACTTCAACTAGATTATCAAATATTATGTCTACATATTCTTTTACAGCTTCTGTAACTTTTTGCTTGTATGTATCATCTTTGGAAACAAATTTAACTAATATCTCGGTTCGCTGTTCTATAAGCTTTGATCTTACAATTTCTTCTAATTCCGAACGTTCCATTTATAGCACCCCTATTTATTGTTACTACTAATAAGTAACTATTTATAAACCTTTTGGTGTAAGCATGGCTAGATTGTGTAAAATCGCCGGGACTGGGAATTTCAGCGTCTTTCCGTGCACGCTTTTAGCGCAGCGCGAAAGGGTGCATTTGAACCCAGATATCCTTGCGGAAACCAGCTAACAGGTAGTTCTGTACGCCTTTTTTCAAAGGCATTTCCAGGCATGCGCGTTTTTCTTCTTGAAAAAGAAAAGCTTGGCGCCATACCGAGTTAGGCGATCCCGGCAAAGCCTTTCGCTTACCCTGTTCGCAAAGCCTTTAGGGAAAACGAAAAGCTCTGACATAAGAAAACTTTTGTTGACTTAAAAAACTATTGTCTATACAACAATAAAGCTTTTATTGGGATATTGGGTTCTTCACATTATGGGAACAATGGTTAAAGAGCTGATGGATGACTGCCCTGTTACAATAACACAGGACATATCAATAAAATCCGCTGTGCAGCTTTTGGTAAAGCACAAGCACAGGCTTCTTCCGGTTGTAAACGAAATGAATTATGTTGTTGGAGCATTTTCAGAGACTGATTTGATGAAACTTGTAAAGCTGCAGCCGCTCCCAACCGCATCTTCGGTGTGGACAAATATACCAAAAGACATTGCTGAGCGAAAAGTTTCAGAACTTATGAACTCGCACCCAGTCACGATAAGCGAAAGGGCAGAAATAAAAGATGCCTTGAACCTGATGAATGTCACAAATGTAAAAGCGATTATGGTTCTTGACATGGATGATAAACTTGTTGGAATAATACGGTTCAGGAGAATCATTGACAAGATGCTGGAGAACCTTTAATGGCGCTGGAAACTGTTTTGATTGATATTGCACTGCTGCTTGTTGCGGCAAAAGTCCTCGGGGAGCTGTGCGAAAGGATAGGATACTCTTCGATAATTGGAGAGGTGCTGGCAGGAATACTGCTCGGGCCCTCGCTTCTTAATGTTATAACGCCGAATGAAACAATGAGCGCGCTTGCTGGAATAGGGATACTCCTGCTGATGTTTATCATCGGGCTTTCTGCAAAGTTCGAGGAAGCGATGGAGAACAACATGTACAGAGGGGCGCTGATTGCAATACTTGGAGGCTCGCTTTCATTTGCGCTCGCTTTTGTAGCAGGGATTGGCTTGGGGTACAGCATTCTTGTCGCTGTGACTGTCGGAGCAGCAATAACTTCCACTGCAATGGGGATATCCCTGCGGACAATCACTGAAATCGGAAAATTCTATGATAAGACTACAAAGACGCTGATTGCTGCAAATGTTGCGGATGACATCTTTTCAATAATTGTCATGTCGCTTTTTGTGGGGTTTGTAACATACAGCACAATCAATTTCCTTGAGTCGTGGAAAATATTCCTGATTGTAATAGGCTTTTTCATTGTCCTGCTGAAGTTCGGCGGAAAAATAGCTGAGAAAATAATGGATTTCACAGTCAGCATGAAGGACCAGGAATCCATGATTGCAATTCCAGTTGTAATAATGTTTCTTATCGCGCTGCTGAGCCAGCAGATTAACATCGCCGGAATCACCGGAGCATTCCTTGCAGGTATAATACTTGCAAAGACAAAATATGCTGAAAACACGATAATGCCAAAAGCAAAAACATTGGGCTATGGTTTCCTTATCCCGCTGTTCTTTGCGTATACTGGCGTGAATGTAAACATATTCTCAATAGGGCCTGACCTGCTGTTCCTTGTCGTGATATTTGTTGTTGCAATAGTTGGGAAACTTGTCGGAACTTACGTAGGCTCACGAATGGGCGGTTATGAACACAACGATTCGCTGAAGCTTGGGTTCGGGATGATTCCGCGCGCAGAATACACCCTTGCAATCGGGCAGCTCGCATTGGGCTTAGGGGCAATAGGCGCGAACATCTTCACGCTGCTGGTAGTGTTTGTTCTTGGAACAACAATTGCAACGCCTGTAATACTCAGATTTGTTTATGAACACTTCTGATTAGTGGACATACGTGATGAAAATGAAATTCAACTATGACACTGAATCTGGATGTGCTTACATCGGAGACTCAGACAAAAAAGTGAAGTCCAGTATTGGGCTGATGAATACTTTTGTAGTAGACTTGGATTTCAACGGGAAAGTTAGCGGTGTTGAAATAATTGATGCTAATGCGGTTCTTAAAGACTTTAGAATAGACATCAACAAAATAGAACAGGTAGGCATGAATGTCAAGCGTACAGACAATTATTTTGCAGTTATACTCATTTTTAAGCAGGCTGGTATTAAAAAAGAAATTGTCCTTCCTGTCGCGCCTATTGCAACTTCTAGCTAATTTGTAAATCCGAGCCTGAAGGGGTTATAATTTGTAGCCTTTTTCTTTGGCATACTCCCTGAGCATTTCATCTTTGCTTACTGCTTTTGCTCTGCCTGTATACACACCTTTTTGCATTTCAGAATAAGAGCTTCCAACATTTATTTCTATCAAGCTGAACTCATTGCCATCAGGGTCGACAAATACAGCCTTGTATTCGCCCCATGAACGCATTGATATCTCTTCTGTGAATTTCACGCCTTTTTGTTTCAGCTCTTTCACAGTATTTTTTATGTTGTCTGTTTCAAAGAATATAGGAGTCCTACCACCAATTTTTAATTTATCCCAGTCTTTGCCCCAGTTGGGAATTGGAGTCCCAATATCAAATTCAACAGGACTGAGCTTCATGAGAACACATTTGAATTTCGGGTATCGCTTAACCAGTTTCATGCCAAGGACTGTTGAGTACCATTTCTCTGCCTTTTTAAAGTCAGATACAAAAATTTGAATTGGGCCTACTTTCATAATTCAACTCTCTGAGCTTGCAGAACCTACATTTTTCTGCTGCTTGAACATCTTTTCAATTTCCTTGACTGTTGTGGCGTCCTCTGGCTTCTTGTCCTCGCGGATGAATCCCTTGACGCGCGGGAAACGAAGCGCATATCCAGAGTCGTCCTTGTTTGTTTTTCCTGCTGTGTGCATTGGTGACAGCGTGATTTCGTCTGCAGTTATCTCAAGCACATATTTCGGCTCGACCCAGACATCTGGCTTAAGTTCGCTGTCAACGCGCGCTGGCTGATGCGAGACTTTTATTTCATCCAGAAGCTTGCGTATCTTTACCCAGTTTTCCTCGCTGAATCCTGTGCCTATCTTGCAGATTGATTCGAAGACATCTTTTTTGTCATTGTAAACAGCTCCAAGCACTGCGCCGATTCCAAACTTTGTGCGCATTCCGCGTCCTTTGATGTAGCCAATAATCACGACATCAACTGTATCACTGAGTTCAGCACGATAGGAACGTTTTAGCTTGATCCAGTTAAAGTTTCGTGCGCCTGCTGAATACGGAGCATCCAAACGCTTTGCCATGACACCTTCCAAGCCTGCAGTTACTGATTCATCAAAGAATTTCTGCATGACTTTGGGGTCATCAGTTATAATGCGGTTTGCATATTCAAGAGCCTCGCCTGTTTTCACGTATTTTTCAATTGCCCTGATTCGCTCGCTGTATGGTTCAGAAGTATAATCCTTTCCGTCTGCGTAAAGCAAATCAAACACAAACATCTTGAGAGGAAGTTCAACTTTCTTTGATGCAATGTCATATTTGCGCTTGCGTGTGATTGTAATCTGGAAAGGCATGAGTTCGCCAGTGTCCTCGTTGTAAACAAGAGCCTCGCCTTCAAGAATTGCATCCTTTGCCCTGACATACTTTTTTATTGATTCGGCAACATCAGGAAGCATTGAAGTCATGTTTTCCAAATTTCTGGAGAAGAGCGAAACTTTGTCGCCAATCTTGTGTGCCTGGATTCGAAAACCGTCATATTTTGCTTCAACAGAGCATTTCCCGATTTTTTCAATGATTTCTTTTGCAGTGGGAAGGCGCTCTGCAAGTGCCATGCGGATTGGCTTGCCAGGAGTGACGCTGAATTTTTTTATTGCAGCAAGGCCTTTTGTGAAATATGTTTTTGCAACCAATCCCAAATCAGAACATAAGTTGTATGCGCGCTCAAGTTCAGGGCGAAGCTCGCGGTTCCCTTCCTTTGCCTGCGCAAGAGAATCCATTATTGTCGGGTCGCCTATTCCAAGGCGCAATCTGCCGATGACAAAGCGCGCAATGTATTTTGCTTCAATAGGCGAAGCGCGGCTGAGCAATCCTGCAATTATGCCAACTTTCTGGTCAACTGCACCGCTGCCAGAGATTTTTGCAGTTTTGTAGAATCCCTCATAAGTTTCAGCAAGAGTGAGTTCCTTTGGTTTCACAAGCTTTGCAGTAACTTTTTTTGCAAGCTCCTCTGCAGCGAGCCCCTGGTCGCCTTTCTTTTTATACAAGGCAGTGACTTTGCTGAGTTCGGTTCCTGTGGCTTTTGCAATTGCTTTTTCAAGCATTTTTTCTGCCATCCCTATTTCAACACCCTCAAAAGCTGGGCGGATGCGCTCCTCAATTAGGTAAACGAGCTTGTCTATGTCATCTTCAGGGGTATTTTGGAAAAGTTCGGAAAGAATCTTGAACATTTCAAGGCGCTTGCTGGTTGCCTCGAGCTTCTCAAAATACTCTGCAACTGCCCTGAATTTCATAATAAATAAAAGAAAAAGGGAGTTTATATTTACTTTCCCAAAAGCTTTTTTACAAAATATGCTGCATTTTTGACGTTCGCATAGCCCACGCTTACGGATGCCTTGTTTTCCAATGATGCGCTGTTGAACAGTTCTTTGACCAAATCCTTTGCATCATGATCCTCTTTCATGTAGCCATTCTTAGATGCTTCTTGAATTATCCTTTTTGAATTTTCAGAAAGCAGGGGAATCACCACTGACGGCTTGTCGTGCTTTGTAAGATGCCACACCAAATCCGCCCGCGTTTTCCAGTTATCAAACGCCACCATGTAAATGTTTGAATCCTCAGCTATCATGTCTATTGGCCCTGCTTCTTTGTAGCTGATTTTTAGTTCTTTGAGTACGGCTTCCAATTTTTCAACATAAACTTTATTTGTTTCATCTGCAATAACGCACACAGGAACCTCTTTTTGCCCCTGCTTTGAAACCAAATTTATGAATTTTGCCGGGCTTTGCACCTGGTTTATCCCAACTGTTGCAAGCGCAACATTTTTTCCTTCTTTTGGAGGGGGCATCTGCACTGCTGCAAAAAGTGCATCAAGGCCGCCTGGGCTCATGTCAGGGCTGCTGAACACAGGAAGTGCAATCACTGGTTTGTCTGTATCAACTGCAATTGAGCCTGGCAAAGCTGCTGCAAGTCCTGCAATTGCAACAAAGTAATCAGCATTTGATTCTTTAACATATTTACTTAATTCTTCTCTGTCACGGTGCGCAGAAAGATAAGCGATACTCACTGTAATCTCTGGGTTAAACGCTTCTTTTGCTGCATTAACAAAGTTTTCATCACTCTTGCTTCCTGCGATTATACTTACAGATACCATTATTTTGCCCCCTGTTTAAGAAGTTCAACAGTTTCAAGCGCGTATTCCATGTTTTTAACGGCTTTCTCATAAGCATTGCCGATGTAAAGCTCTATACGCCCTGAAATCATTTCCTTCTTTTTGCTGTCAAGCATTTCATATGTCTTTTTGAATTCTTCATCCTGAAGACTTATTTCCAACAACCCTGATTTGCTCTTTTTTGCCTTTTTTGTCATCTCTTTTACAAAATCATGCGGCATGCCATATTTGCTGTGGATAAAATTTTCCCCCTTGAGTATTGTGACCATTGCTTCAGTCGGATAAAGGTTTATCTCCGCAAGATTCTCATTCATCCTGTCTGTGTTTATTGAAAGCTGTTCAAGAGATTTGTTAATGCGCTTGAAAGACTCGTATACTTCAGCCATCATTTGCTGTGGCTGGTATCTTGCCTGCACTGAACTCCTTAAGTCCCTTTGCAGGTCAGTCTTTATCATTTCGTACAGAACACGCATACCGCTTTCTACAACTGCACCTTTCCCTTCAATATTCTCATAATTTATAGGGTTGTTCTTGCCGGCATCTGTGCTTGAGCCGCCAAGCCTTTCTGCATTGTCCCTTGAAGTGACTTCCTGTATGTCTGAAGAGTAAAGCAATCGTATGTCATGGCAAAAATCTCCAAGCACATGCATCAAAGTTGTTAGATAGTGCCCGACATCAGCAAACCTTTCTTTTTGAGTGATTTGTGTTCCAGTTGAATCAGGTTCAAGCCCGAGCTTTTTGAGGACATCCTCTTCAAAGTCTTCTGCCTTTCCCTTGCCTATGACAGTTTCAATTCCAGCGCCTGTGCCTACGATGCCGCTAATTTTTCCGCGCAGATTATTGAATGCATAATCTGCTTTTTCTGTTCTTTCAGCTACTCTTGCAGTATATCCTGCCAGTGTGGTTGCAAAAGGTACAGGCGTAGTGTGCTGCAGGTGAGTCCTGCCAACCTGGATTATGTCTTCCTTGATGCATTTTTTAGATAGTTCGCAAAGAAGTTCTATTGTTTTGAATATTTGAGGCTTTAGCTTTTTGTTCCAGCAATTTTTTTGAAGATATGCCCGTGCTGTATCAACTATGTCGTATGATGTTGTTCCTGGATGAAGCATTGATTTTGCCTCAAGTGAAATGTGTCTCCCAAATTCTTCAATGACAGCAAGCTGGTCATGCTTTGTTACTTCATCTTCAAGGAGCTGCATGTTTTCAGGGCTCAATTTTGGCAACGCTGCGATTACTTCATCAAGATGCTTCTGTTCTGCCTTACCGTATTCTACCCTTGTTTCAAGCAGAGCTTTCTGGACTTCGGCGAAAGCGAGCCACTCTGCACGTGGAGAAAGATAAGCTTCAAGGTCGTTTGATGCTTTGCCATATTTGCCATCATCAGGACTCACACATTTCATCCTGAACTCAAGATTTGTCTGTTCTGTTTCAGGAAGTTTTCCGAACAAATCAAGATTAGTTTCTGTCATTTTTTAATCACCATTTCAATTTCGGTTTATAGCAGTCCCTCTGATTTAAGTTTCCTGAATTTTGTTTCAAGCGTTTCAAACAAACTTCGTTCATGCGATTCATTCGAGGACCACATACTTGCAAATGTCAGATAAGCAGAACTGGCATATGCAATGAGTTCCTTTGGCGCAGCTGGGGGTTTTGGTGCATTTGGAAGTTTTTTAACGCTGAGTTCCCCCCTTTCCACCTTTCCCCTTATTTCTTTCCATGCTTCAAACTTGTTGTACCATTCAGTTTTTTTGTACCAGTCACGCAGAATTTGTTTTGAAAGCTTCATCTCAACCCCGTCGTCAAGAACAATCTTGAACCTGTCCTCGTCAAGAGTCCCGAAAACATCGCCAACAATAATTCCTTCGTTTGGGACATACACCAACTCGCATTTCCCGTCTGGGTGCGTGAGGTTGATATTGTAAGCACCTGCTATCTGTCTGGTTCTTTCATTAAGCAAATCATTCAGTTTTAATGCAACTTGCTCAGCTTTGTCAAAATTCTCTTTTGAGAGTCCGGACAATCGCATTGCTTCCTCCCTTTTGAGGAATCTGTCACCAGGTTCAAATTTTGTAGTATACGTTATTATTGGGTGCGGCAAAACCCCATTCTCTGCAATTGCTTCCAATCCTACGTCCTGGGGAGTTATTTCTTTACGATCGTACATCTTAATTATTGAACTTTCTTTACCAAGCTCGTTTCGGTAAATTATTTCCAAGGGTATAACAAAAGTGGAATTGTTTGGGATGTCATAAACAAAACCAGGGCTTAGCTCAGAGTCCTTGTGCTCAGTGAACACATTTGCAGCCCTGAATGCTATTTTATTAGGAAAATCCTTTGTTATGTAATGTGTTTTAGCGTCTACACATCCAGCGTGTTCAAAATTATAGGTGGACATCAGCCAAAGCGCATGCCCCTTCCCAGGTATACCTTTTCCCATCTTCCCATAATCAAACACCGAGAAATCATCAGTCAGCGTAAAAATACCAATTCCAGTTTCATTTCCTTCTGGTTTTTTAATAAGCCACAAATCTTTTGATGAACCCATTTAAAAAGCACCTCTTTTTTTGTTTAAAATCCCTAATTTTTACCCTCTTATAAAAGTTATTTAACTTTTAGGCAGTTACAGGGGCACAATTTCCTGTGGGAAAAGCTTTTAAGAATAAAACGCCATAAAAGTAATATGAAATTCAAAGTAAGACTGGCTGATAAATCAGAAATTGAATTTAATGACAAAGACTCTGCAATGAGAGCAGCGCGCGAAAATGCTGTGCGCTCAAATAAGCTAATTTCAGTGCACGCTACAAAGGACGGTTTTGACTGGGACCAGATAGCTTTGGTTTATCCAAGCGGACAGGTCCAGGAAGGAACCGGAGGATTCGGATTCTTTAAGAATTTGCCTGTTGGTAGACGAAGGTAGAGCATGGATGCGTGGGCAGAGAAATATAAGGGAGAAGCTTTAAAACTGATTAGGCAGAACTGCGAGCAGTACAGTGACATGGTAAGGATGAGCAATGTGGCTGCTGCAAAACACTGCGAGCACGGCAATCACACTGCAGACTCAAGACTGGCATTCTGCAAAGGATGCGGCAAATCATTCTGTGTAATTCACGGCGATATGAAGAGATTTCTGTGCGACAAATGCTGTGATTAAGACATCTTGCCTGTTACAGCATCCATTTCAACTTTTGATTTTTTGTCTTTCTTTATGACTATTGCTTCGTAGAACGGGTAATAGATTTCTTTTTTTGAGATTATTTCGGAGTTTTCGTTGATTCCGTTTATTATTATTTTTACATTCCTGATATCAACCTTCGGCTTTATGAGCTCTGCAGATATCTTCTCATCTATAAGCTCAACTTTGTTCTGTTTTAATTCCTTGATGTCCGGCATTGAAAATGCAGTAAAGCTTGAGTAAAGCAGCGCATTGCCGATTTTCTTTGACCTGACAAGATTCCTTTCAAGAAGCACCTTGATTATGCTGCGCACTGTTGTTTCGGACATTCCTGTCTTGAATGAGATTTCTGTTATTGAAAGCTCCTTCGCATTCATCACCGCTTTGAAGACTTTTATTTCCTGCTCGGATAAATCTGCAATCTGGGAGGTTTCAGACTGGATTCGTATGCCTTTGTCGAGCGAAACCATATCTCCTGTGAGGGCGTTAATATAAGTGTAGAACTCCTTCAGCTCCTTGCCTATCATCTTCTTTTTCAGGAAGCGCAGCTGGCATTCATATACTGGATAAAGCTTCAAATGCAGGTTTGTTATGTTTGATTCGCTGCCAAAGAACAGGAATCCGCTGGTTGCTTTTTTAATTTTTTCAAATGCCTGCTCCTGCGAAATTTTGGGCTTTACATACTGTTTTTTGACTTCTTCGAATGTTTCTTCAATAATTTCCTTGCTTTCGATTTCAACTTCAAGAGTTTTCAAATCCTCGGACTGTATTGCACTGCGCTGGACAAGCTTTGGAGTGGTTCCTTTGTGAGTTGTCTCGCGCTTGCGGATTTTTACCATCTCTCCTGTGGGATTTATTCCGCCCTGTATAAAGAAATATCCCGGCTCAATTGTCGGAAGCTTTTCAAGCTGTTCCTTGTCTGGGAAAAATATCTTGACAGACTCCAAATCATTCATTATTGTGAGCTTGCCGATAATCTGGTTTGCGCACTGGGAAAGGATGTTCTTGTTTACCAGGGCAGGGCGCTGGGTTGCAACAAGCAAGCCGAGCCCGCGCTTTCGTCCGCGGCGGCTGATTTCCTCGACCTCGTAAAGCACCTTTCCCTTTTGCGGAGCGAACTTGTCAATTTCCTCAATAATCACCAAAAATGGTTTTTTATCCTTGGTTTCAACTGTATAAAGCTCACGAAGCAGCGATTTGACTGCTTCTTCAGGATTGTTAACCTCAGAAATATCAAAAATAGTTGGGAACCCCTTTTCGATTATCTTGTGCGCGAAGGTTTTGTAATCTATGTTTGCAATGTCAACATCTGCATCAGGGTCAGAGCCGACCCAGAGAACAGGGTATTTCTCCTTTAGGCTGAAATATTCCCCTTCAGTGTCAATAATGCAGAACCCTATGTTCTTTTTTGCAAGCTCCTCGCAGAGCACAGCGACAGCGTATGACTTGCCTGAGCCGGACTGCCCGATTATACAGGTGCGCCCGGTAACTATCTTGTCAGCATCAATACTTTTCCCGTCACCAATCACTAATTGCATAGTTCACCAAAAATAAAATAAAAACGAATTAATCTCCCTTAGCTTCTATGTCTTCCTGTTCTATTTCCTGCACTTCGTGGGCTACTTCCTTGTCTTCTTCTGTTTTTTCTTCATCGTCTTTTTCATATTCCTTGCAGTCGTCACAATAGCCCTTGTTATAGTTTCCACAATCACGGCAGAACTTCTGCCCGCATTCCTTACATGTTGCTATTTCGTCCTTAACTTGTCTGCATATAGAGCATCGTGGCATAAAATACCCCCTTATAATAACTATTTTAAAGAGTCAGGGTTTTATAAATCATTATGATAGAGGTTATATTTTTGGGAACCAGCAGCATGTTTCCCACTGAAAAGAGGGCGCATTCAAGCATTTTTATAAGGGACGGGCCAGAGAACATACTTTTTGACTGCGGGGAAAGCTGCCAGAGGCAGATGCGGATTGCAGGCATTTCTCCAATGAAAGTGAACAGGATATTCATATCCCACTGGCACGGAGACCATGCGCTGGGATTAAGCGGATTAATACAGTCAATGGCTGCAAACAAGCGCAGTGAAAAGCTGCAGGTTTACGGGCCAAAAGGCACAGAGAAGTTTATGTATCACCTGTTGCGTTCGTTTTCGTTTGACATGCGCTTTAAGATTGAAGTAAACGAGATAACGCCAAAAGGGAAATCCCACAGGATTGTTGATGAAGACGCATTTGCAGTGGAAGCATTTCCGCTGCGACACATAATACCCTGCTGCGGATATTCTTTCATTGAAAAGGGAAAGCGCAAGATTGACATAGAATACGTCAAGAAACAGATTGGGATAACACAGCATCCCATACTGGGCGATTTGCAGAGAGGAAAGAACATAACACTGAACGGAAAGAAAGTTCTGGCTTCTAAAGCAACATTTACAACACCGGACAAGAAGCTGGTTTACATAGCAGACACATCATATTTCAAGGGGATTGAGAAGTTTGCAAAAGATGCGGACATCCTGATTTCCGAGGCAACCTATGCGAGCGATGTTGGAGGAAGGGCAGAGGAATACTCACACCTGACTGCAGCGGATTCTGCGAAGATTGCGAAGGATGCAGGAGTAAAGAACCTTATACTCACCCATTTCTCGCAGCGCTACACATCGCTGAAGCCAATTGAAGACGATGCAAAGAAGATTTTCCCGCATGTTGCTCTTGCAAATGATTTTGACAAGTTCGTTATTGCTTGAATCTGCCTTTTCTTTGTTACCATGAGACAAAGTCTCTGGCATCGCGAACGTGTTCGCAATGAAGAAAATGTAAGCTGCCAAAAGAAAGGGGTCTAGGCATTCTTGAAGAAATCAACAATCCGCTTTACAGGTTCTTTCGTAACAACGACTTTCCAGTCCAATGGAAGGCACTTGAAATAATTCTTCCATGTGAAGCGCTCGTCAATCAGGACGATTACTCCGCGGTCGCTTTCTGAGCGGATTGTCCTGCCGCAGGCCTGCACGACCTTGTTCATTGCAGGAAAGATGTAGCCATAATCCCAGCCAGCTCCGAAAAGCTTTTCATAATATTCGATAAGGGACTGGGTTTCCAAGTCAGGCGATTCCAGCGGCACTCCAACGACAACAACTGCGTTGAGGAACTTGCCTGGGAGGTCGATGCCCTCTGAAAAGCTTCCTGCTGCTGCGCCAAGAAAGACTGCGCCTGTGTTTGAGAAGCTCTTGAACTCGTTCAGCATGTCAAGCCGCTCTTTTTTGCTGAGCCCCTGGCGCTCAAGGAAAATACTTTTTGAGCTCAGGCGCTCGAACTTTTTCAGCACCTGGTCGCGAAGCCAATACGAAGGGAAAAATACAGCAACATTTCCTGGAACTGCGTTGACAACATCACCGCACCACTTTGCAATCTTCTCGAACTCAGCCTCGTTCCTGCGGGTGTATTTTGTTGTTGTATCCGGCACAATGATTGAGAGTTTGTTTGCTTTCGGAAAAGGATTCTCGTATTCATGACAGACTGTCCGCTTTTCCTCCATGCCGAGCAAGTCACGGTACATGCGCGTTGGAGTGAGGGTGCCGCTCATCAAGATTGCAGAGTGGCAGCTGTCAAAAACCTCTTTTGACGCTTTTGCAGGGTCAAGGCAGCGAAAGTTGAGCTGGATTATCCGTTTGTCTTTCCAGTATTTCTCGCGCAGAATGCGGACATATCCGTCCCCTTCCTCAACCCAGAACTGCATGAAATTGCCAATGCTTCCGACAAAGCTCTTCTTGTTTTCAGTGCGAATCTTTTCTCCCGCGACCAGGAACTCTCCTGCAAGGGTTTCAAAATCAATGCCTGTTGCATCCACAACGCGCTTCTGGAAATCCTCGCGTGTGATGGTTGTCTCTTTTTTTTCATCAAAGCGCTGTTCAGACAAATCAATCAGGATGTTGTGTATTTCAGTGAGCTGGTTTGCTATTTCAAGGTATTCGAACTTGCGGGCTTCAGCTACTGCACGGTCAACTGAGAATGTGGAAACTGTTGAGGAAAGAACCTCGCGGATTCGTTCGGGAAGGTTCTGCGCCTCGTCAACAATAATTATGCAGTCATCAAGCTCCTTGTTTGTCTTGTTAAGAAAGGACTTGCGAACGCTCGGATGGAATATGTGGTAATAATCCGCAATGATTACCTTTGCGCCTTTTCCAAGCTCGCAGGCTATTTCGTACGGGCACATTTCACATTTCCCGCAGACTGAACAGACATCCTCAACATTGAGCGGACTTTCAGCTGTCAATGCCTTAACAAGTTTTTCAGCGTCCTTTGTAAGATTTGTTGTCTTGCGCACCTTGTTGTAGAAAACACAGCGCTCCTCTTTTTTCATTTCCCTGCAGAACTCTGCGAAATCTCCGCTGGTCAGGGACTGGACTCCTGGCACAAGGCACATCCAGACCTTTCCAATGAAATCAACAACATTGACGTTGATTTTGTATTTTTCCTTTATTTTCCTGAGAGTCTCAACAACATTGTGATGCTGGGTGTGCTTTGGAGTGAGAAATAATATGTTCTTGCCATTTTCTATTGCATACGCGAGAGCAGGAGAAAGTGCTGCTGCTGTTTTTCCAAGTCCGGTCGGAGCATGCGCTATAATATGCTTTCCGTCATTTATTGCCTGCGTTATGTCACTAATCATCTGTTTCTGCACAGGGCGCATATTGTCAAAAGGAAAAAGCTCCATAACTGAGAAGTGTGTTTGAGGGTATTTAATGTTTAGGGTGCTGTCCAGTATGTCGACTAATATGGTGGTAAATGTTATATAATCCTCGCGATTACTATAACTTATGGCAAATGGTGAGGCACTGGCAGAAAATGTGCGCTATGACCTGATTGAGGTTCTGGAGCAGGTAAAGGATGCGCTGGAACGCATGGACATTGATGCGCTGTCCGAGTGGAGCAACCACACAATTCATTCTATTGCGATATACAGGGAAAAGCGGGCGGTTTACATTGCAATAATTGCATATTCCCTTTCAAAGCTCGTTGAGAAGAAGCGGGAGCATCTTGTTGAGAAAGACAAATGGAGCAATTTCATAGCAAACCTGCTGAAAGAGATGGTTCAGGCTGTTGAAGCACTGGAAAGCAAGAACATTGGAAAGTTTGATGCGCTGATAACACAGATGATGAAGCAGATATCAGATTTTGATGTTTCTTTCTCGCGATATGCGCAGGAAGTGCTTGAGTTCTCAAAGGTGCAGAAGGGAGCGCGCATCTATGAGCACGGGATATCCCTTTCAGGCATCGCAGAGATGCTCGGGGTAAGCAAGTGGGATTTGATGCGAAAGGTCGGGGAGCTCAAAGAAAAGCCAGAGGAAGAACATGTTTTTGGCGTAACAAAAAGCTCAAAACAAAGACTGGAGGAGCTGAAAAAGCTTTCAAAAAAGTGATTAACATGCCAACTGTTGTCGTAGATTCCTCCACAATAATCTCATGCGCAGCGAACTGCATATTATGGATGTTTGACGAGCTGAAGAAAAAAGGATTCAAGTTCATAGTCCCGAAAGGCGTTGAGCAGGAAATCATCTCAAGCGGTTTGAAGACGCTGAAGTACAAGTACGAGGCAATCCGTGTCATGCACCATTTTATCAACGGCTCGCTGGTTTCGCACCCCAAGAACATGCAGCAGAAGGCAAGCGAACTTTTGAAGTATGCGAACTCAAGCTTCCGCGTAAAGAACCAGTACCTTAAGGTCCTGCAGGAAGCTGATGCAGAGGTTGCTGCGCTTGCAAAAGAAATCAACGCAGACTTCATACTGACTGATGAGCGAACGCTCAGATTATTTTTCGAGAACCCTGGCTCGCTGGAAAAATTATATGAGCACAGGTTTCACACAAATGTGCAGACCGACAGGGATAACCTTGCAAAACTAAAGCAGATGATTGGCGACATTCCTGTGTTCCGCTCGGTTGATTTGGCTGCATATGCGATAGACGCGGGAATCTTTAACCTGTCAATAAGCAATGCAAGCAAGTATGACAGGGAATCGCGCAAGCACGTTATTGAGGGTGTGCTGTATGCGCTGAGGTTCGGCGGATGCGGAGTTTCATTTGAGGAAATACAGGAATATGTTAACCTCCTTTTGAGGCCAAATAAATGAAACTGCCTTTTCTTTCGCAGAAAGAAAATGCAAGCTGCCAAAAGAAAGGCAATTACTGTGACAAAATATGAAAAAAGCAACAACAGACGATTTCAAAAAAGAAATGCGGCTGAATTCATGGATACTTGTAGTTGTTGCAATAATAATGCTGATTCTTTTCCTGTCGGCTGCAGGGTATCTGTTTAACCTATAGCCCTTCTTTTTCCTGGGCAATGTCTAAAAACGCCTGCTTAGCTTCTATTTCAGCGATATGCCTCTTTACTGATTCAACCACATCTGGATTGACGCTCACTGAAGTTATGCCACAAGCAACCAAGAACTCAGCTATTTCTGGGTAAACGCTTACGCTTTGTCCGCACAATGATATTGTTTTGTTGTGCTTCTTGAAGCCGCGGATAATCCTGCTGATTGCATGAAGCACCGCAGGGTTGCGCTCGTCAAAGTATCCCATGTTTCCGAGAAGCTGGGAATCCCTGTCCACACCAAGAGTCAGCTGGGTCAAATCATTGCTTCCGATTGATGCGCCGTCAATGTCAAGCTTTGCAAACTCCTCCGGAATGATTGCCATCGAGGGAACCTCTGCCATGAGCCAGATTTTGAAATCTTCGCTGCGCTCCAATCCCTCGCTGTTCAGGATTTCAATTCCCTTCATGACTTCTGCTGTGTTTCGCACGAACGGGAACATCACATGAACATTTGTCAAGCCGTCATCACGGAGCTTCTTTATTGCCTTGCATTCAAGCCTGAACGCAGGCTCAAATATCCCGGAGACATAACGCGATACACCTCGCCAGCCAATCATGGGGTTCTCTTCGCTTGGCTCGAATTCTTTTCCGCCAGCCAAGCCAGAGTATTCATTTGTCTTGAAGTCGCTGAATCTAATCACAACCGGACGCGGGAAAATCGCTTTCGCAACCTTCTGGATTCCATTCGCGAGCTTTTCAACATACTCGTCCTGGCGTCCCTCTTTGAGCATCTTTAGGGGATGCTCCTTGATTTCGTCCGCAATAATGAACTCGAGACGCATTAAGCCTATCCCATCGAACGGAAGGTTGACATATTTGTCAATCATGTCGGGGATTCCAAGGTTCATGTAAATCTTTGTGTGCGTCTGGATTTCCTCGATTGGCTTCAGGTTTGCAGTCTCAGCTTCTTTAGGCTGTTCTATCTTAATCTCTCCCATGTAAACTTTGCCATGGGTTGCATCGACTGTAATCTTGTCGCCGTCATGCAGTGTTGTTGATGCCTTGCCTGTGCCGACAATGCAGGGCACACCCATCTCGCGGGATACGATTGCTGCATGGCTTGTCATTCCACCTTCGTCTGTGACAATTGCGCTTGCACGCTTCATTGCAGGGACAAAATCAGGGTCAGTCATTTTTGTAACCATGATGTCTCCAACCTGAACCTTGTCAAGCTCATCCATATCATGGACTATCTTTACTGTGCCGCTGATTACTCCATGGCTTGCAGGAAGCCCGGTAAGTATTGCGTCGCCTGCTGGTTCAATTGCTTTTTCTTCAGGCCCGCCAACACCTTTTTCGCGCAGTGTTGTGATCGGGCGCGTCTGCACAATATAGAGCTTTTTTCCCTCAACAGCCCATTCGCTGTCCTGCGGCTTGCCGCCATAATGGTCCTCAATCATCTTGATTGCCTTTGCAAGCTGGACAATTTCTTCGTCATCAAGAACTTTTGAGGTGCTCTTTGGCTCTTCAAGGTCAATGTGTATATTCTTGCCTTCGGGGCTCCTGCGTATCATGAAATCTTTTTTCATGATTTTTGTTTCAAGAATCTTGAATTCATCCTTTGAGACAACGTAATTGTCAGGGTTTATTGAGCCTGAAACAACCGCCTCTCCGAGCCCGAATCCCGCTTCAATGACTATTTTGTTTGGGTCCTGCGAAACAGGGTCAACTGAGAATGCAACCCCGCTTTTTGTGGAATCAACCATCCGCTGGATTACAACTGCTATAAAGACCTTGAAATGGTCAAAATTGTTTTTTTCGCGGTAGAATATTGCACGGGCTGTGAACAGCGATGCCCAGCAGTCGCGCACTGCCTCAAGAACATTTTTTGAGCCTTTGACATTGAGGAATGTCTGCTGCTGCCCTGCAAAAGACGCCTGCGGCAAATCCTCTGCTGTTGCGCTTGAACGCACTGCGACAAAAGGTGGCTCGCGCGAGGCGTTTATGAATGACGCTGCTGTGCGCGGCAAATCATATGCGCTCTTGTACATCGCATCATATGCGCGTGTTATCTCTGCTGCAATATATTCTGGAATCAGTTCAGAACGGATGATTGTCTGGATTTGCTTTGAGGCAGACTGCAGTGAGTCGTTGTCATCAACATTCAACTCAGCGAGAACTTCCTGCATTTCCTGCTTTATTCCAGTGTCTTCCAAGAATTTTTTATAGGTGAGCGCTGTTATGACAAATCCCGGGGGAACTGGGAAGCCTGCATTGTACATCTCCCCGAGGTTTGCGCCTTTTCCGCCGACATAAGGAATATCATCTTTGCTTATCTCCTTAAAATTGAGGATTAATCTTTCTGCTTTTGAGCCTGAATCCATTTAGCAATCACCTACCCTATACTATAAAATTTTAGAGAAGTATATAAGTTTTGTTAAAGCTTGGCTTTTGGTTCGCGGTTTTCAACGAAAATGTTTGCACGCAGTGAAAGCTTGTATCTCGCCTGGTGCATTGCTTTTTTTGCAATCTCAGCATATTTTGGAGTTGTTGTTATGTACATGACTTCCTGTCCTGCTTTTATCTGGGCTGCAATCCCTGTTGGCTTGCCAAAGCTGTGCGCCATGCCTGTTGAGAACCTGTCTGCGCCTGCGCCTGCTGCAAGCGCGTTTTCCCTGAGAACGTGATGCGGGTATGTTTTTATCTTGAAATAATAACCGTTTAGCCCGATGTCTGTTGTAAGAACCTTGTTCACTGCAACACGGGCTGCTTCAAGCGCATTGTGGCGGACCTGCGCTGTGTCTTTTGAGATAAAATGAATAATGCAGGGATATTCCTGGGCTTTTGCCTTGTCGCCCATGTCAAAGGATACTATTTTTGAGAAAGGCACTCCTCTTACGAATGATTTTTCCCTTCGCTTGGACTTTCGAGTGTATGGCCTCTCCGGTCTCTTGTAGCAGCATCCTTTTCGTAACTTTGCCATGTGTTAGGCTAAAGAATTTCTATTTAAAAGCTTTCCGCCCGCCTTTTCTTTCTAAAGAAAGAAAATGTAGGTTGCCAAAAGAAAGACTTTTTGGCGGCTATATTATATTGTATTACAAAGGTTTTTCTATGCGGACTGCCTTATGGAGAGTGTATGGAGTACAACCAGATGTTCAGGGAGGCAAAGCGGGAGCTTAGCTTAGCCGAGCACATAATGACTGTGACGCTGCCGTTCTTAAATGACAAGAAAATTTATTTCAACATCCTAGAGCACATCAACAATGCTATTTTCAATGGCATGCGCTCGTTTTTGCTCATGAAAAAGGAGCACAAGGAGCTCAGAATAGTGCCGGAAAGCAACGAGCTTGCAAAACAATTGTTCTTTGAAATGTACACGGACAGCCTGGGGCTCTCTTCACTGGATGAAAGGTTCATCAATGAACTTGAACACATCCTGAAGTCATACAAAAAAAGCCAGGTTGAGATTGAACGCGGGCAAAACCAGCTGATTGTGCTGCCAAGCTACGAAACGGTTTCGGTAAATGACGACAAGATAAAGAAATATTTAAAAGATGCAAAAGATTTTATTACCAAGACGGAAAAGGGACTGGTATAGTTGAAAAACATTGAACTGGCGCGCACAAAACTTGAGAGAGCGCAGCTTCTTTTCGAAACTTTTGAGGAAATTTCTGAGAACGAGCTGAAGCAGATTTTTAATTATGTCATGAATGCGATTGAACTCATGCCTGCAGATAACATTGACAAGTACGAACTGTACGGACAGGTGCGCAATCTTGCGGGCTGCGACATTAAAAAGTTCGGCGGAATATTCAAGGCAGTGAACTGGAAGAATTCCACGATTTTAAGGAAACAGGACATAAAAGAAATGATTGACAGGATAGATATGCTTCTGAACTAATCTGCTGGCTCGCCAGCAGCTTTGTCAGCAATGTCTTCCAGGCTGTTTTTTGCTAGCACTTTAAGCTTTCTGCGTTTTTTTAACTGGTCTCTATAATAGCTTCTTATTTCTTTATTAAATTGATACCTTGACCATTCATATACGGCATCAAGGGCATTTGTTCCGGCAGCAATATAAAGAGACAGCTCCGAATCTAAGAAAATCAATGGCAAAAACAAAGATTCAACGCCTGCTACAACCCCTGTAGCATAGCCTGCAATTTCAGTAGTTTTTAGGTTATGAAAAACCTTTTTGCAATCTTCAGAATCATTTAAAATCATTATTGCGGTTGGAGCAAAATAAGGTGTTATAAAACCGTATCCAAAACCCTTCATGAATCTGCCGATATCTGCGCCCATTTCTTTTGCAGCTTCAAGATTTGTTGGTTCGCATTTCTTTGTCACTTATAAGCCCCTTATTTGTCATTATTATGCAATAATCAATTATAAACTTTTTTAGTCTCTTGATATCCAGTTCGCGATTTCGTCTGCGCCTTTTCCGCGCAAGCCGCAGGTGCTGAGATTCTTCTGGTACTCCTTTTCATGCGCAAAGAAGTGCTCGAGGCCCTTTTTTATCTCTTCGGGATTGATTTTGCCCTTAAGGAAGCATGCAGAGCCGTAGCCCTCTTTTTCCACGAGAGCTGCATTAACGAGCTGCTCAACATGATTGCGGAGAGGGATTGCGAGAATCGGCTTCTGATAGCAGATTGCCTCTGAGATTGTAGAATGCCCTGCCGGCGCAATCACGCCTTTTGATATTTTCAGGTACTCAAGAATGTTAGGGATAAACGGAACAATTATCATATTTTTTGTTTTTTCAATCTTTGTTGTTACATTGTTGCTTGAAACAATGAATCTCTTGTTCTTGAACTGTGGAAGCACATTGCGCAGCACTCCGAACAATGGTTTCTCTATTTCAGAGCCTCCGACTGTCACGAGATAGAACTCGTCGGGGATGCCCATCTTAATGCGCAGTTTGTCTTCCGGAGGGAGTTCGCCCGACCGCTTGCGTATAACCAAATCAGTATAACGCACATTCTCCTCGTATCTCACCTTTGATTCAAATGAAGGAACAAAAATCTTGTGAGTCCGCTTTGCGATGAAATCCATAAGGCGCTTTACCATGAAGTGCTGCATCATAAGGTCATTTGTGCGCAGGCTTTTTGGTATCCGCTCATAATTATTTATTGTGGTTGGCAGATTTGACAGCATGTAATTCTTCAGGTTCCTGCGGTGTGAATAGTAGAATGCGTTTGGGTCTGTGTCGCTTACCACCTTGTCCGGCTTGAACTCGTCAGCCAGCTTCACAAACTGGTAGTAGTCCCGCTTGAGCTTTGTGGGGTCGCGGAAAGAGTCAAGCACATTAAGCATCACGCTGAAAGTGTATTCCTGCCCCTTGTAATCGTAACCGCCTGTGTCTGATACATTGTAGCCCTTCTTTTTGAAGAATTCATAAGCATCGCCCCAGGTTATTATCTTTACACTGTCACCCTGTTTCTCAAGTGATTTGACAATGGCCTCGCTACGCGTTGCGTGCCCGAGTCCTATGCCGACTACCGAAACCAAAATTTTCATTTTTACTCCGAATAAAAGTATTCTGCGAATTTGCAGTTGCTGCGCTTTCCAAAGACGACTCCCTTCAGGAGAATCAGCGGCTTAAGCGGAGCGGTCCATAATTTCTGCGACTTGAACTGGCGCAGAGCCTTGAGCTTAAGTTTGTATTTGTCAGAAATATCATAAATCCAGCTTGGGTCCTTGCTTGAAACGTCAAATAAATTGATCTGATACTTCAGGACTTCCGGCTTTTTTGCCAGTTTTGAAACAATTTCGTTCATTGCCCTGGTTACTGCGCGGTGGTCAGGATGCCCGTCCTTTATTGAATGATAAAAAATGCGCTTTGGATTGTATTTTTTGATTATGTCCGTGATTTTCTTTTTTTGCTCGTCGTTTATCCCCCTGCTGGGGTCTATCCCAAGGAAAATTGTTTCGCTGACACCAAGCATGTCCCCTGCTTTCTGCGATTCAGCCACCCTTGCCTTGATTAGCTCCTGCGGATTCATCATTGGAGGCCAGGAAGTCAGCTGGCCCCAGAAATCCGCGCCATATGAAAAGATGACTACAATTACCTTTTCAGTTTCTGCGAGCTTTGCTATGGTTCCGCCTGCGCCAATTACCTCATCATCAGCATGCGCTGCAAAAACAAGTGTTGTCATATTAAAAGACAGAACTGGCGTATTTATTTACTTTTTTTTCAATCATTTCCACAGGCTTTCTGAGGCTCAGCACCGTTATTGCAGATATTATCCCTACAATTGCGCCTGCGATAACGTCAGTCGGGTAGTGGACTCCAAGGTAAATCCTGCTCAAGCCAACAAGGATTGCGAGCGGATAAAACAGTTTAGCATACTTTGGCCAGCAATAGGACAGAATAACTGCTGCTGCAAAGGCTGTTGCAGTGTGCCCGGAAGGGTATGAGTAGCCTGCAGCAAAAGCCAGCTGTGTCTGGACTAAATCAAGCATGGGGCGTGAACGGTGCACAAGCTCCTTTATGATGAAAACGAGCAGGTTTGAGCCGAGAACCGCAACAAGGGCTGAAAATATCTTTTTGTTCCGCGATGCAATGTATCCCACTGCAAAAGCTGCAGAGGCTGCCCAGAATGTAAAAAACAAGGCAAAGGAAAGGGAAATAAAATTAAATACAGGATTTGCAAAATTCTGAAAAAATAAAATAGTGCTTAAGTCAAGGCTCATTTCAGTGAAATCATTGTTGAGGTTCGCTCGATTTCATCCATACCGCGTATTTCCTTTATAAGAAAATTCTGCAGCCCTTCCATGTTCGGCATCTCAACTTTTGCGATTATGTCGTATTCGCCATAAACAACGCTGACATCCTTTACTTCCTTCTTTTTCTTCAGTTTCTCTGCTACGTTAGATTCGTCCCCTGGTTTTACGATCAGTAAAACGTATGCTACTACCATTGTTTTACCTCCTTTGTCCTGATTTTTTAAGTGCTTTTTCCTTTATAATCTCTTTGCGAGTAAGATTGGCATTTGGGATAACAATTGTCCTTCCGGTCGAGTCCTTGAGCATTGTTGTCATCAGTGTTATTTCCTGCACTTTCCCGCTGTAGACGCCTACAGTTATGTTATCTCCTTCCTTTATTGACTTGGTTATGTGAATGAAAACACCGGCAACAGCATTTGAGATTACGTCCTTAAGGCTGTATACCACAAAAAATGCAACAAGCACTATGAGCGCTATTATCAGTATGTTGAAAACTATTGTTGCGAACCCGAACTGCGAGAGGGCTATGATTATTGTAATAAAATAAAGCAGATATCTGATTGTTACAAGAATCAGGTCAACCAAGGGCGCCTCGTACCCCATGTCAGAGATTGTTTTCTGCACTTCCCTGCGCTTGAAGAAGTACTTGAGAGCGTCAGTTATGAATTTTGTAAGGGTAAGGCCTATTACAACTATAATCACAAACTGGACTATGTTTATTATCTGCGCCTGCAGTATCTCGCTTAAAACCATAATTGAGAATAAGACTGCGATATTTATTAAAGCTTTGTGACGATGTCATTGGCTTTTTTAAGCAAATCTCGGGAATTGGCAAAAGTCACTCTCTGCATTGCTTCTTCGTATGTGAGCCATTCATAGCCGGTGTGCTCGAATGATATCTTAACTGTGCTGGTCTTTGTTTCAGCAAGATACATATACACCTCTTTTGAGACTGTTTCCTTCCAATTCCTGTAGAAATACTGGATTTTATGGCGAAATTCCGGCACTATCTCCAAATCTGTTATGCCGGTTTCCTCCCTGCATTCGCGTTTTAATGTTTCAAGCTCTGCCTCGCCCTTTTCTATGTGCCCCTTAACATAGTCCCAGTGTCCGGCTTTGTAGTGCAGAAAAAGATATTTCACAATGCCGTCTTCTCTTCTGAAAATTACAGCCCCGGCAGAAACTTCGTTTGACATATTTAGGATAATAAACAATAGATTTAAATAACCCTCTTTTCTTGACTTTTTTGCCAAGATGATAGGATTGAAATAATCTTGATTTGGCAAGGTGATTAACAATGGGTTTGTATAAGTATCTTAACAAGTTCTGGCAGGACCAGAAAACAGAATCTAAAGATTTAATCCGTGAAAGACTGATTCAATGGCGAAGAGAGCCTTCTATAGTAGTTATGGAACATCCAACCAGGTTGGACAAGGCAAGAATGCTCGGCTACAAAGCAAAGCAGGGATTCATTGTCGCAAGGATAAGACTCGGGGCTGGAGGCAGATTCAGGCCGTCAGTCAACAAGGGAAGGAAGCCAAAAAGGTTTGGACAGAACTTTTCCACAACAAAAAACCTGCAGGCAATCGCCGAGCTCAGGGTAAACAGAAAATATCCCAATATGGAAGTCCTTAATTCATATTATGTTGCCGGAGACAGCAAAAGCCAATGGTATGAAGTCATACTTATTGACAGGGCGCATCCCGCAATCATAAATGACAGAGATATAAACTGGATAATCAACCAGAGAGGAAGAGCAGCGCGGGGACTGACAGCAGCGGGAAAACGCTCAAAAGAAGCAAGAAGGAAAGAATCCAAGTTCCCTGCAAAGAGAAGTTCCAAGGACAGGTCACGCGCAATAAAGAGACGAGGCTAGAACCATGTTTCCTGGAATCAATCCGAAGCAGATGGAAAAGGCAATGCGCCAGATGGGGATACAATCAGAAAAAATCGATGCAGAAGAGGTAATCATAAAGACAGCGACTAAAAAGATTGTTATCTCAAACCCTGATGTCACGAAAGTGAAGATGGCTGGGCAGGAGACTTTCCAGATTGCCGGGGAAATAAGCGAAGAGGAAGCTGAGGAAAAGACATCGTTTACGCAGGACGACGTTGAGATGGTCATGGAACAGACTGGCAGCGATGAAAAAACAGTCATGGACAAATTAAAAGAAAACAACGGGGACATTGCAAAAACGATTCTTGAGCTCAAGGAAGACTGACTTCTTTTATTATTTTTTTTCATTATATTTATAAATGGCATATTCGTAATAATATTAACAATAGGGTGGGGTTCTGGTATATTAATAAAAACGGATAGGTGATACAAATGGCATTGGTTAAACAAAATACAGAAAATCTTTATGAGAGAAACATTCTATGGCTCAAATCCAGGAGTTTTATATTGCAACCCCAGGAAAAAAGCGAAGAAAAGGGTGCTAAGAAAAAGGACAACAAAAATATAGAAACCTATTGTTTGCAGACTGATTATGGCGAGCTTTCCATTGTTTTGTACAAAGATGAACCTGGCAGCGTTTCAGGATATTTAAACGTCACAAAGCATTACCCAAACTGGATGGATTATGAAACACAAGGGAATAAGCATTCCAAAGGACTGGAAGCTCTTGTAAGTAAGATAAACAGCAGTTTAAACACGTTCAAATCTAATGTAACGGCTGATGTCAAAAAAATAGGCCGCAAGTTCCAAGAGGATTATAAAAGGCTTGCAAAAGAGAACCCCTCAGTTGACGGTTTTCACATGACTGATGAACATTGGGTCGGCATTGGCAGCCAATGCGACGGAGATTTCATAGTCTTAGCACTCTCCACCAGCGTCCCACGCGTCCATACGCGTTCAGATTACCAAATAGGCAGCTCAGTAGAATACATGACTGCTGAAGAACTCTATCTTAAGTTCGAAAATCTGATGGATGCATTTACAGATTTTTATAAATCCGATAAACCAGCCAAGAAAAAGTAATTTTTCTCTTTTTTATTTTATTCTTTTGCTTTTATTGTCCTGAATAACAGCCCTTTTGTTATGATTACCTCAAGCATCAGATAAATCAGGATAGGCGTTCCCAAATCAGCCCAGAGCAGGGTTACAACAGTTGTTATCCCTATTGCCATCCAGAAAATCTTGTTGAGCCTTGAGTTGAGCTCTGCAATCTTGCGCATTATAATTCCCTCTTTCTTTATCCAGAACACAGAATAATTCTGATAAACAAGATTCATGACTGAGACCAGCACAATCGCTGCCATTGTCAGGAGAGTTATTGTCATCTTTAATCCTGAAATCGTCCCGATTATTACGATTATTTCAGACGCCCCAAGCAGCAATGCAACTGCAGCTGTTTTGATGTCCCTGAATATTATGAGGTTAAGCAATGCGTTTATGAACAGGATTCCTGCGATTACTGCAAAGAACACAAACACTGTCTTTTCACCGGTTAACGGGGCTGCCAAATCCACGCTTTGTATCTCCGCATCTGTCCTGCCCTGAAGCACAGCCTGTACGAAGTGAAGGGTATTGAACGCATCGTCCTTTGTCTTTTCCTCTCCGCCGATGAAAACACTTGACAGGTTCTTTCCCTTGTCAATTGCATAGATTGTTTCGAACCCGACAGTTTCTCCGTCAAGGTAGAACTTTATTGAATCATTGAGCTCACAGCGCTCGTACTCGCATTTGAGAATGCTCAGGCTTTTTGCAAGCTCAGGGAATCGTGCTGCAGCCTCATCTGTAATCTGGGTTTCAAATCCGAACTTCCAGAGAACCTCTTTTGATTCCTGGGACTGGTTAAGAACAGCGTATGTGTGGACCATGCAGTCAACGCCGCTTATGCAGTATTTTGCAATCTCCCTGTCTGTGAAAAGTACGTTTTCACCTATTTTGGCTTCAAAAACCCCGTTTGATTCTATCAGTTTTGATATGTCCCTGCCAGCGGAAGTGTACAATACAACATCACTGCCCTGTTTCTGGAATATATAATCCGAGACTCTTGCTGTTTTGAACCGTTTTGAAAGAACATCAATCGTGTTGTCAGGGTCAGAAGTTTTGATTGTGAACCTATTTGACTCCTGGAGCTGGGCATTGAACTTGAGATTTGAAAATGAATTCTCTTTTGCATAAAATGCAATCGGATTATCATCTGTATTTGTTATGTAATTGTGCGCAAACTGCCTGTAGCTGTAAGGGAAAGTTTCCCGTTCAATAACAACTTTCAGGCTTTCGTTTGCCCCTATGCTGCCTACAATGCCTGAAAAGGATTCAATAGACGCTATCTTTTCTCCGTTTATGCTGTAAACCAAGTCATAAGGCCGGAATGACAATGAGGCAGGGAATTCTGTTGCTGTAATCTCGACTGCCTGTTTTGTGAAGGGGTGTATCATTAAAGCCCCCCATATAACAAGAAACACAATGACTATTATCCGCCAGTTCTGCAAAATTTTCATACATTCACCCATTAGATATCTATTTAAATTTCTTTTCTTTCAGCCCTTTAGAAAAGCGCTGGCGGAAAGATGCTTCGCAATCAGCCCTTAAACCTTTCTTGCAAAGAAAGCCTTGGGAAAGAAGCGCTGGCGGAAAGATGCTTCGCAATCAGCCCTTAAGCCTTTCTTGCAAAGAAAGCCTTGGGAAAGAAGCGCTGGCGGAAAGATTATTAAAAGGTAATATCTTTCGTTCCCTCAAGCCCTTCTTGCGAAGAAGCGCTTGCGGAAGAACTAAGCTGTTGGGGCTGTGGTCTAACTTGGTATGATGCGAGGTTCGGGACCTTGTGACTCCCGGTTCAAATCCGGGCAGCCCCATTTTAATTTTCTATTGACTGAAAACCAGTTTCCTTGAGAAGCAAGTCAGCTGCTGCGAATAGCTCCACTACAAGCCCGTTGTTTGAGACTATCTTGTCAGCATAATCCCTGAAATGATTATAAAGATTGAATATCTCCCGCTCTTTCTGCTCCTGCGCTTCGATTTCAGCTATTGTTTTGGGGTCCTTGACTCCTGCGCGCTTTATCAGGCGCTGATACCTGATTTCCTGCTCTGCTGTGATATAAACCAGAATGAAATCCCTGCCAAGCTCTCTCTTGAACAATTTTACTTCGTCTATGTCGCGAAGCCCGGAGATTACAGCCCTTCGCATGCCCTGTTTGCGCGCATATTCCAGGCATGCTTTTGCCCAGACGCCATTGCCATATTTTGATTTGTATTCCCTGGAAAGCTTCTGCATCTCCTCGCGGTTTATAGGAAGCTTGAGTTTTTTGAGCTCTTCAGTTACCACCTCGCTCATTACTATCTTCTGGTAGCCTCGCTTGCGTACCAGATAGTCAGCAAAAGCGTCCTTGCCTCCGCCTATTTCACCGCAAAGCCCGATTACTTTCATGTTTAAACACATTTTATAAAAATTCTTAAAGGCAGAGACATTAAAAACTTTATGGAAAACAGTCTGGCAGCCGGAAAACAAGCAGGCACCTGTAACCCAGTTATGGGCTCTGGAAAAGACAGCAAGGCAGATGAGCTGGCTAAATATTTCATGCCCAATTTTGCGGATATTCTTAGTTCCATCTCGATTGTGTGCAGCAGGATGTATTCAACCAAAACGGATGAATCAACTCTCACCGACTGCAGGTTCAAGCTTTTTTCGCTGATTAAGCGCATTGATTCTTTTTATGAACTTGATATCAAAAAAAGTTCGAAATTTAACCAATATCCTGCTGTGAAGAACCTTGAGAGCCTTGTCTGGATAAGGGAGACAATTCCCCAGCTTAGTCATAAATTGGCCCATTACATGAAGATAAAGAACAATGAATTTGTTGAGAAAGAAGAATATTTTGAAAACGAGATTTTTCCAGCGATTAAGAAATTAAAAGATTATGACATGGATTTTAAAAATACGCTCAGGGCATACTGCAAGCGCGAAGGAAAGAATTTTGATGATTATATCTTCAAAAAGAAATGATTATCTCGGCTTTTCGTTCTGCCAATGCCCCTGATAGACTTGGTCGACTTCTTCAGCCATGCCCAAAAACATCATCTGGAACCAGCACTCGTCCCTGTGGATGCGCATTTCCTGTATTGTGACGCGGACAGTCTGGGTGCCAAAGCCTGAATAGCCAGAGTCCCATATAGCTGACTCAGATTTAATCATGCCCAGCCTGTTGAGTGTGCTTCGCGGGAACAAAAGTCCGACAGCTGTTTTTGGGATATTTACTTTGTTTGCAACGCGAATTTCGTAAGTGCCCTGCGGCAGGACATAGAACCCGTCAGAGTCAGGCTCGATTTTGAATTTGTCAGGCTCAATCTTCCGGATGCTTCCATGGATTGTCGCGATTCCTTCCTCTGGAAGTTTCCAGACTTCAGAAATGCGCAAGTCAACGCCATTGGGATTTATCTTTATCTCTGGCGGCTGCTCAATGTGTTTTGCAACTTCCTTTCCAGTCCAGACTGACATTATTCCACAACCCCTACAAAGTCCATAAATTTTTTAACTAATCTTTTGGATTCCAATTCTTTAATGCCTTTTATAATCTTAATATCGGTTCCAATCCCATTTTCTTTTAAAATATCAAACGATTTTTTGTTTCCATATTCTTTATGTTCAGTTCCATAAACAACTTTCTTTATCCTGGCACGTATTATTGCATTAGCACACATCAAGCAAGGTTCTACTGTGATGTATACCATACAACCATCAAGAAAACTGGAATTTAAGATTTTACACGCTTTTCGTATCGCATTAATCTCTGCATGAGCTGTTGCATCTTTGGTGGTAAGTTTAGAGCTTGAGGACTTAACAATTAGTTTTCCATTTCTGGCAATAACGCAACCCGCAGGATAATCTCCTCTTTTTAGAGCTTTTTCTGCTTCTTTTAATGCGATATTCATAAATTCTTTATCTGTCATTATATTTATTCCACCAATATCTCATCTTCTTCTTGCCATGGAGGACAGCAGGCTACAAGTATTTCAGCGTCTTCCTTGCTTGTTTTCCAAGCTTTGTGATTTGTGTGAGGATATATCATTATCATTTCGCCTTTTTCAAGATGCTCAACCTTGCCATCAACTTCTACATTTATTGCCCCTTTCAGAACAAAGTAAACTTCTGTAAGCTTTTTGTGATAATGCCTTTTGGTTTTGTCTGTTATTGTAACATGCACAAAATCAAAATCCTTGGAGTCTTTTGAATTTGTCAAATCCCGCATTATTCCACAGGTTATTTCACGTGGAGTTGCATCTTTTACTCGCCTTACTATGTGCGCCATTATTTCATAGCCTCCTTGAACTTCTTTGGGAGGCGGGTTTTGTCTGTTATCATGTCAATCTTCATGTTGTCCTTGTTCACGTGGATGAATACTGCCTTGCCTGCTTTTTTGAACTCGAAAAGATTTTCCTTTGCATCGGGAATCCCTATTGTCCTGCTCAGCTTTGCGCCCTTGATTTCCCCAAGGTGGGTCATGTCATAGATGCTTTCTGCAAGGAGCTTCTGGTAGCGCTCGCTCTCTTTTTTGTAAACATCTGGTAGCACAATCTTCTTTGCACCAAGCAGTTTCTCGAACTCTTCTTCAGTAATGTATTTGTCCTTGCCTTTCAGGTGCTTTTCAAGCGCAATCTTTTTGCCCTTTTCGTTTATCGCATTTATCCCTGAATAAAGCCACTTGATTTTGTCAACGTCCTCTTTTGTAATTGGCGTTTCAACAAGTTTTTTGAGATGTGTCATCAGAATTTACTCGGCACTGCCGCCGCCTCCGAGCACTAGCATTGCTTTTTCAGCCATTTCTAGAATCTGCGGAGTTGTTACCTTCATCTTTTTTATTTCAACAGGCTTTACCCATCTGGATTCTGCGTAGTCCTCGTGCAGCTTTATCTTTGCCTTCATGTCTTTCAGCCTGCAAAGGTATGCAACATTGAACAGTTCAGCGTCCCCTTCCTTTATGATGCTTGAAAAGAACTGGTAAATTATGTCTATGTCAAGCCCGGTGAGGTTTTTGACTTCACCCATCAAATCTTTTTCAGGGCTGGTTTCGGACTCAAGAAAGCCGTTTGGGAACTCCCATTTGTTTTCAAGCTCCTTTCCAAACGCCTTGCCGCATTTAAGCAAGAGCACCTGCTCTTTGGAGTTTACAATAATAGCCTGCTGGATAGTTTCCATATTATCCGTGCTTGTGTCTTCGCTTCCAAGCCATAATTCTTGCTTTTCCCTTGTTCGAAGTTCGCCTTCTTAATATTTTGTGTCTTCCCATGTTTATTATTAGTCACATAAGGCTTTAAAATGTTTTCCTGAGAAAAAATTACAGAAAAGGAACTTACGTTTTAAGGTTCCTCTTCTTCAAATTCATCGTCGTAGTCCCCTTCGTCTTCCCAAATCGGAACGTCTTTGTCTGCTATAGCAAACACCTCCACCTGAGCAATCTAAAGAAGGCGGATGTATATAAAAGTTAAGATTTAGAATATCTGTCTTTAAGAAGCAGGTATTCCGCAGCATTTTCCCTTATTGACTGGACTTCTGCAGGAGTGAGCTCCCGTTCAATAACACCAGGAATGCCTTTTACCAGTGAATTGTTGGGTATTTTCTTGTTTGGAGAAACCAGGGCGCCCGCAGCAATTATGCAGTTTTCGCCAATCTCAGCATTGTCCATTATTATTGCGCCCATGCCAATGATACAGCTGTCCTTTATTTTGCAGCCGTGGATTATTGCGGCGTGCCCAACACTTACATTGCTGCCTATTGTAACCTTGTTTTGTTTGTCCGAATGTATTGTGACATTGTCCTGTATGTTCGTGCTGTCGCCGATGGTTATAGAATTATAGTCTGCGCGCAGGACTGCATTCGGCCAGATGCTTATGTTCCTGCCTAAACTAATCGTTCCGAGAAGAACTGCACTTGGATGGATATAATTTTCTGCTGGCATGATTACCTCTGAAAGCCCCCGGAGGGATTTGCACCCTCGACCCCCTGCTTACAAGGCAGGTGCTCTTCTGACTGAGCTACAGGAGCAGCCTTTTTCTTTTGGAAAGAAAAACGCTGGCGAAAAAGAAAAGTCTTTTGGGCTTTAAAAGTTTTCTGTGTCGTTGTTCTTTTTCCATTAATGCTTTTTATTGCCAAGAAAAAGGATTAATTTAAAAGTTATCATTTACTTGGATATTACATGTGGCGAGGGCTGATAGGCTTAGTAGATATAGTAAGAATGTCATCCATTCTTGTATTGACTGTATTAGTGGGTCTGTTTGTTGCCCCAAAGGCGCCATGGGTCCTTGGAGTCTCAGTGTTCGGATGCTTCTATGTTTTCGGGCTTGAGTTCCTGAAATTTTATATAGGGCTCAAGCAGTTAAGGAAGAAAGGACAGGTAATCCCTGATTACTGAACTTATTTTAAGACAATTGTGTCCCAATCGCTGTTATTATGATATTTTAAAATCTCCAAAGGGCCGCATAATGCGCAGAAATATTTTGCCTCTCCGCTTTTCTTGTTCTTTACGATGTATACTGTGTGGCGCGAACACGTTTGACAGCGGGGTATCACTGAAATAACTTTCATGCCCTCTGTGTCATATACCAATGTTGTTCGCCTATGATGTGGCAAACTTAAAATACTTTAAAAGCTTTGTGCTGGACATGCAGAAAAAGGATACATGGAAGCTCAACCGCAATATAATACTGCTGGGTATTGTGAGCTTTCTTACAGATGTAAGCTCAGAGATGATATTCTCTGTATTCTCAATATTCTTTACGGTAATACTTGGCGCTTCGGTGTTCCTGCTCGGAGTTGTCGAGGGGCTTGCGGATTTTTCAGCATCTGCGCTTGACTATGTTTCAGGATTCCTATCTGACAGGACTGGCAAGCGCAAGAAGTATGCAATTCTGGGATACGGGTTCTCGACAATCGCAAAATCAATACTGCTGGTTGCAAACTCTGTGCTGTCTGTGTTTGTTTTCAGGATTGTTGAGCGCCTTGGCAAATCATTCAGGGGCCCGCCGAGAGATGCGTGGATAGGCTCGCTTGCCCCCAAAAAAATCAGGGGATACGCATTTGGCGTGCACAAAGCGCTTGACAAGTCAGGCGCAATACTCGGGCCGCTGATTGCGTATGCAATCCTGTATTATTTTGGGCAGAACCTCCCTGCGTTCAAAATGCTGTTCATTGCGGCGCTTGTGCCTGCGGCAGCCGCAGTAATACTCCTGTTTTTCATAAAAGAAAAGTATTCCAAGCCAAAGAAGAGCAAGAACCCCTTTTTGTCATTCAAATTCATGAAAGCGGATTTCAGGCATTATCTTGCGACAGCAGGAATATTTTCGCTCGCATATTTCAGCTTTGGCTTCCTCCTGCTCAAGGCGTATCTGGTAGGATTTGAAATAAAAGATGTTGTACTGCTGTATGCGCTGTTCAATGTAGCATTTGTCATTGCAGCTCCGCTGATTGGGAAGCTGGGAGATTTCATAGGCAGAAAAAAGATTGTTTTGTTCGGATATTTTACATATTTTATAATGAGCATGGGGTTCCTGCTTGCAACGACAAAGTTTGAAACCGTGCTGCTTTTTGTTTTGTTCGGAATATTTTATGCAATAGACGAGAGCCAAAGCAAGGCGTACATATCTGACATGGAAAAATCACGGCGCGCAACCGCAATCGGGATATACAATTTTGTTACGGGGCTCATCTATCTGCCGGCTTCAATAATTGCAGGGCTGCTCTGGAGAATTAATCCTAACCTTACATTCGCATTTGCTGCAGTGATATCCATTGCAACAATATTATTCTTTATGATCAAGAAAAAGAGGAAACAAAATGGCAAACCTTAAAGGACACCTCATTGCAGGAACAATTGCGGGCGTAAGCCTGGCTTTCTTGCTCAGCTTTTTCGGGGTCAATCCTGCAATGCTTTTCATAGGCGCGGTGCTGTGCATAGGAGCAGCAATGTTTCCTGACATTGACCAGGAAAACTCAACACCGCGTAACATAATGCGCGGCATTGTGCCTGGGCTGGTCGGGCTTATTGCGCTTTACCTCTATTTTTCATGGCGCTACTGGAACAATTCGCTGCTTGAACAGGCGCTGTTCATTGCATTTCCGTTTGTATTCCTGTTAGTTTACGAGAAATTTATGCCACGGCACAGGGGTGCAATACACAAATTTCCAGGGCTGCTGATGGTTTCCGGCGCTGTTATTGTACTGGGCTTGTTTTTAGGCTATAACCCATTAGGAATAGGAGTCCTTGTTTTGTTTTCAGTGCTTGGCTTTTCAAGCCATGTTATTATGGACCACATTTGACATCTTTTGATTCAGGGCAGTAGTCAAACGGGCAGCATACTTTTGAGTTGGCTCTGTCAAGAATGCAGCCCTGCATCTTTAGCAAAAGTTCTGAATCTGAGCCAATCTGTTTTTCAGTATTCCAGCACTTTCCGTAAATCACAGAGCCAGTCATTGAGGTTATCCCAAAAATTGCTATTGCTGTAAGAATCATTACAACCAGAATTCCGATGATGAAAATCCATTTCTTTTCCATCTTGAATACTCCAAAAGCAGTCCGGGCTTATATATCTACTGCCTCTTTTTTGAATTTTTTAAGGAATTTTTCATCTGTTAACAGCCTTAGGAATACTGCAAGTATGTGCCCGCAGAACTTTTCCTTAAGGCTGGACCATTTGCAGTCGCAGTTCCATGCCTTTTCAAGAGGGCGTTCAGAATAATAAATGACTGAGTGATTTGTTTTGTATTTGTAATCCCTGCAGGAGAACCCTATGTGCTTCGCTGTTATGTAATCAACATTCACCTCGTTAATCATGCGCTTTCCAGAGTCAATGCTTCCGTGTGTGTTATGTTTGAGCGCTTCAATACTTTTTTCAGAGGCAATTTTAATTATCATGAAAGAACCAAATCAGAGAGCCAATAAAAAACTATCCTTTCAAGCGCTCAATGATTGACTTGAGCCTCTTTGTATACGCTTCAGAAATCCTGGTTTCATTTTCCATCGCAGCTTCATTCATGCGCTGTATTGACTCCTCTTTTGCAATTTCATTAAAGTAAGTTGTGTCTATCCTTCCGCCTTTTAGGGCGTCAACCATGTCCCTTAATGTGTATCCTCTCCTTAATCCGAGCTTTATGAATGTGCGCAGGTCCTCAATCGGCACCCTGGTTCCCCCTGAACTTATTTCAGCGATTTTCTTTCCTGCTGCAATTGACATTACAAGCGCAAAAAGTATTGCGCCCGCCACAATAAGCACTGTTACTATAACTGTAAAGTCTATTGTGAATCCCTGGATAACCAGTTCCTTTTCCCCTTCAGGAAGCAGATTTACCGCCGCTTCCGGGAATTTAGTCAGGGATGGAAGAACATTGATGTAGGATACTATGCTGTCGAATCCGCCCAGATATGTCCATGTGGTGAGAGTTTCATATGTACCTGTGTCAGTTGGTGTTGTCTGGTAGCTGACTGTTATTGTCCCGTAAAATCTTTTGTCGAATTTCCAGTGGCTTAATGTCCTGTAATTGTCCTGATAAAACATATCACGGGTTTCATAAAACACATATGCCTTGTCAAAGCCGTCAATATGCCAGCCTGTAACTATCCAGCCGCTTGGTGTAAATTCGTGCAAATCAAGAGTATCTGTCCATGAATCTGCGGTGATTGTGATTGTTGTGTTGAACTCCTCATTTGCTTTTACGTTTGGAGAAATTGTTTTGGTTACATCCACGCTTGCAAAAGCAACAGGTAAGGCTAATAATAACACAAGCAAAAGTACCACACTCACCTTTCTATACATGCTATACAGAAAGAAACGGATATTTATAAAGGCTTTTTAAAGGAAAAAATAAGTGTGGAGGAGGGGATTCGCACCCCCGATCTCCGCGTTACCCAGTAATCTCATGAGCTTTGCCAGTTTGACATCTCTGTCAAAACTTGCGGCATTCTACTAGGCTAAACTACCTCCACATTAAGATAAGAAAAATAACCCTCATTTATAAGTCTTATTTTTTGATACTGTCTTCCATCAGGTCAAGGCGTTCGGTAGTCTCTTCAATCATTTTCATAAGGTCCTCAAGAACAATTGCCTGCTTTTCAAGAAGGCTGAATGTTATCTGAGTGTCCATCTTTTTGCTGTCTATCGCCTTCTTAAGGACTTTTTTCATCTCATTTAACCTGTCTTTTGCTACAACTATATCCATACTTTCACCTCAATTCTTTTTTAATCATATCCGCAATTTTTTTAAACTTTTCAACAGAATATTCCGTTTCTATTGTTTTCGAGATATCCATCAATCTTTGGATAGTATCCCCCTCTTTTCGCGGGAGCAGCCAAACATGCGCATGCGGGATTTCTTCTCCCAATACATAGGACAACACCTTTTCAGTGTTAAACGCCTTTTGCATGGCTTGCGCAATCTTTTGGCAGGCTTCATAGTATCTTCCTATGTTTGATACATCCCATACCCATCTGTAATGCTTTTTGGGGATGACTAATACATGTCCGTCAGTAATAGGACGAATGCTTAGGAATGCAAGAAATTCGTTGTCCTCATAAACTTTGTATGAAGGAATCTCTCCCTTTGCGATTTTGCAAAATATGCAGTTTTCCATAGCATACCACAAACACTTTCTTTCCCTTAAGGCTTTCTTTGGAAGAAAGGCTTATTGGACTAGGAGGGATTCGAACCCTCAGCCTCCCAATATATAAATGGACCCGCCGGGATTCGAACCCGGAGCCTCCCGCATTTTGGTATCTAACGCCCTCCGCAAAATTTTCTTTTTTGCAAAAGAAATGTTTTAAGCGGACGCGATGCCGTTTCGCCACGGGCCCTCCTTGAATTCATCCAAACACCAATACATCTTGTCGACGTATCTATTTGCAAGTTCTATATCTGTTTGGGTTGCGTGTTTGTCCTTTTCTAATAGGACACCAACTACTTTTAAATCTTTATTTATCATTTCTTTAACCATAAAACCATATCCTATTAACTCCTTGAATCCCTTTTTTGAAAAAAAGTATACTGTATCCTCAGAACTTTCATCTGAAACAAAATAAGTCTCATATTTAGTTTTAAGTAATTTCTTTCCGAGTAATTTCACTTTTTCTTTCAAAATGTCTCTTATAATATTCTCGCTTTCAATGAAATCTTTATTTGATTCGCATTGAGCATTTGCTTTTGAACGGATACTATTCGACTTTAGTTCTGTGTTCAAACAATTATCAATTTGAATAAAATCTGTTTTATTGTTACAGATTAATTCATGTTTTATATCCATAAACTTGGTATTATTCAAAATTATTGGCACGATTCCTGTATCAAGTAAATATTTTGCAATTTCAAGCTGCATTCTCTTTGGAGTTTTCCAATTTTGGTTTTGGATTTCAAAGCTTATCAAAAGAGGAACATTTAGCTTAATTCTGCTTAGTTTACGCTTTATCCTTGCGATGTCATAATACATTGCGCTCTTTTTCTTTTTTAGACCAACAACTTCTTCCAGTGCAACGATTTTATTATTTTTGTAATAAACAAAATCTATATTGCATCCATTAATTTGTTTATGAACCTCAAAAGTTATGCCTTTTAACGTTTCATTTTGTTTTTTAACCTTTAATTCAAGGCGGTTTAGTTCTGCATGTTCTGCGCCTTTATTGCCTAACTTGCTATAATAATCTGCACCATACCTTTTCAGTAAGGTTTGTTTTGATTTAGCATGTATTTCTTTGTTAGTTTTGAAGAATTTCAAGAGATTATACCATTTCTGTCTTTGTAATCTGCTATACTCTTTAGGACTTTTTGTTTTCATCTCATGATGCCATCTTTTAATTCCTGCAATCCTTTTTTGAAGCGCATCACTATTCCCTTCTTTAATCTTTTGATTAGTAATCATGGCGCCTTTAGAAGCGCCCCAGTTATGGTTTAACAGAATTCCACTATTAATGTATAATTCTGCTTCATCTTTCGGGAAATTAGTTAAGAGATACTCTGGGAGTGTTTGTTCTCCTCTTGCCCATCCTTTAAGGGTATTGTAGTTAATATTCAACTTGACTGAAAGTTCTTTTAGTGATTTTGAATTAGTATACTGTTTTAAGTTGATAAAGAGTTTTTTGTTAATCTCTTTGTTAAGCATTAATCTTTTTTCCATTTTAAATCACCGAGCCGACTGGGGCGAAAGCGCTTTACGAAGTTTTCGGTTTCACCGAAAGCTCGATAAAGCAAGCTGAGCCAGGCTCACAGGTGATTTAAAAGAAATAATACTATATGGGTTTGTCGGGGTGTTGTCCAGTATGTCCAGTAATCCTAATATTTTTATGCTTACGCTGCATGTATCTTAGCATGGCAAAAAAGGTGAATGTGACTCCAAAACAGATTGTGCACATTGTGCTCATATTTGTGCTGTTTGCAGGAAGCCTTTTCGCGTGGTACAACTCGTTCAAAGAAACCGGGCTGTTCTGCGGAGCTCAGACATGCGCAACTTGTGCAACAGCAACAATGTTGGGCGTGCCTATTTGCGTAATCGGGGCAATATTTTTCACAATCGCGCTTGTTTTGGCAGCTGCGCTGTGGTTTGTGGAATAAAACACTAAGAACCATATTTTATTTCTTTAGGTAGAACTTGCGCTTGGTTTCAGGGAATCTTTCAATTGCATAGCGAAGCATTGTGCGTGGCATTGATTTGTAATAGCGCTTCAGGAACTGCTCTTCCAACTCCAAATTCCTTTTTCCTGCTTCGCGGAGCATCCAGCCGACTGCCTTGTGGATTAAGTTATGCTTGTCCTTGAGAAGGATTTCAGCTATTTTGAATGTATCATCAAATTGATTGTTGCGGATGAATGCGTACGTAGCAATCATTGCAATTCGTTTTTTCCAGAGATTATCTGAATGCGCGAGCTGGTAAAGGATGTCCCTTGGTTTGTCAAGAAGATAACTTCCTATTATGGGGTATGCAGATATGTCAACCAATCCCCAACTATTTATTTTTTCTGCATTTTTTATATAGAACCCAAATATTTCCGTTTTCTCTTTTTCATCCACTTTTTTGAATTTGTTTGTTAATATTATGAGCGCAATTTGTTTGAAATCAAATATCTTTGTTGACAATAGTTTTTGTATTTCTCTTAAATCCAATTCAGGATATCTTTTAGCTGTCTCTCTTACATCAGGTGTTTTTATTCCAAGAAAGATTGTGCCCTCACTATATTCGCCTTTGCCTGTCTTGAAGAAGCGCTGAAGTATTTTTGCCTGAACTGGATTAGCTTCTTTCTGCAGTTCTTTTTTGAGTTGGTTGAGTCCTGACATTTTACACCAACGTGTAGACTATTACAGCTAGTCCGATTAACCAGCAATAGACTGCAAACCAGTGGAACCTCTGCTTTTTTATTATGTCAAGCAGCCATTTGATTGCGAAGAAACTGACAAGCGCAGAAAGAACTATCCCTGCTATTGCGAACTGCAATCCGACAGAGGATATTGCTGCTGCGCTGAAATCAAAGATTGTTGCGCCGACTATTGCAGGTATTGCAAGAAGGAATGAGAACCTTGCTGCTTTTTCCTTGTCAATTCCAAGAAGCAAGCCCGTGCCTATTGTTGAGCCGCTGCGGGAGATTCCTGGGATAATCGCGATGCCCTGAACAGCGCCGATAATAAGCGCATCCTTGAGTTTGAGCTCTTTATTTTTGCTGAAGCGCTCGCAGATGAACAAGAATGTACCTGTAACAAGAAGCGCGATTCCGACTGCCAAAAGGTTTGTGAAAAAGGATTCAAACAGGCTCTTGAATGCGAAGCCGATTATTGCTGTTGGAATGCTTGCTGCGATTATGAACAGCGCAAGCTTTCCTTCCTCGCTTTTGAAATCAAATCTTAGAACTGCGGTGATAATTTTTATTATGTCCTCGCGGAAAATGAAAACAACTGCTGCGATTGAACCAAGATGCAAGAGGATATCAAAGAAAACAGGCACATTAAGATTGAAAATTGTCTGGATGATTGCGAGGTGCCCGGAGCTTGAGACTGGTAGCCACTCAGTAATACCCTGAACAATGCTAAGTATAACTACTGTCAGCCAATCCATAAAGTGGCCCCGGAGGGATTTGAACCCTCGACCCACTGATTAAGAGTATCAACCGCGCCTTTCTTCCGCAAACGCTTCTTTGGAAAGAAGGGCTTTGTCAGTTGCTCTGCCAGGCTGAGCTACGAGGCCATAACAATTTTGTGATTTTTTTACCTTTTAAGCATTTTGATAATTTATTTAAGGCTGTTTTGATTATGTTTTATTATGAAATACATGGAGTATGTAAAACAATTCTTTGCGGGAGCGGTGTTTCCTGCAGTGGCTTATGCCGCATTAATCGGGCTTTCAAACATATATGGCCCGCTTTACAGCATTGTGAACTTATGGTGGGTTCCGCTTTTCGCAGGGTTATGGAATGTGGTTTACTTTTTCCGCGTAAAGAACGGATTATGCCTGTTTAGCGACTGGAACCTAAAACTGCTTGCAAACGGAGCTGCATTTGGACAGGTTGTTGCAATCGCTTCAATATGGGTGAATCAGTTCAGCGGAATTGATTTAGCAATACGGATTTTAGTGTTTCCGCTGATCGGGGCGTTTGTGTGGAGATATGTCACTGCCTATTTCAATAAAGAATTGGGATTAAAAGAAAAATAAAGAAATATTACTTCTTTGATTTGTTTTTCCAGTTATACTTCCTGAGCTTTCTCGTTTTGCCGAAGCCGCAGCTGGCGCAGGTTTTGTGCGTGGCATGGTAGCTTCTCCTGCCGCAACGCCTGCACACTATGTGCCCTTTTCCGCGTGAGAATTTTCCTTTTGCTGGTGTTCCAGTTCCCATCTTAATTCACCGGTTTATTCTTCAGCTGGTGAGATAAGGATTATTGTGTCGCCGCGGAGAAATGCCTTTCCGATTCTTCTCTTTGTAGCGCCCTCTGCAATTTCCTCAACATCATCCAATGCTACGTTTATGTGTATGTCAAAGGCAAGAAGCCTTCCCATAAATTGTCGGCCGTTCTTAAGTTCGACCATTATTCTTCTGTCTTTGGAGCTGTTAAGCAGATCCAAAGGTCTTGATACATCCATTTTACATCCCTCAAATAAATTTAAACAATAAGATAAGAACGGAATCCGCCACTTTTAAAGGTTTTCTTTTTTGGCAGTAAGGTTTTTAAAGAGTATAATTTTGGATTATGTTATGGTATTGTGGCACGCGCAACGAAGAAGAAAAGTTTCAGGCAGTTTGTACCAGATGAAACGAGACAAGAAAAAGTTCGAGCTGGGCAAAACACCAGCCATGACAAAGCTTGACGAAAAAGATGATGTCAGGCCAATACGCGCAAGAGGAAACAACCAGAAGATGCGCGCACTGAAACTGAGCTACGCAAATGTTCTTAACCCGACTACAAAGAAAATCGAGAAAGCAAAGCTAAAAAAAGTAATTGAGAACCCTGCTTCAAGGCACTTTGCAAGAATGGGTGTCATAACAAAAGGGGCATTGATTGACACTGACAAGGGAAAAGCAAGAGTAACAAACAGGCCAGGACAGGACGGCGTAATCCACGCGGTTCTTGTTGAATAATTCTTAACCAAACATTATGTCAGGTTCTTTAGATTTAGGTTCAACTGTCTTTTCAAGTCCGGAATCAATTTTATTCTCAGGTTCTGTTTTTGCTGTTAGTTTTTGTCCATACTTGTTTAAGTAGACATTTACATTTTTATTCAAAGAATCAAGTTTAATTTCTAATGCTGATATCTTATATTTGGATTCCTGTTCGTATAACGCGAGATACTCCTTAACATTTTCATTTTTAATCAAGCCTATGCATTTTGAATAAGCCTCAATACTCTCTTTTAAAAGCTCAAATACTTCTTTTTTGGTTTCATATGCATTTTGTCCGAGTTTTTTATCCAAATGATCATTTATTTGTTTTATAATATCTTTGTCTATAACATCCCTGAGTATATCTGACTGTGGAGAAACATATTCAAAGGAGTCTATCGCATTTTTGCCAATCTGCATATAGATATTATTAACTGTATCTTCTATGTAGTTTATGTAGTCATCAGCTTCATCAGTTATAACACTTAATTCGTCGTCATAGATCTTCAATGTTGAATTATGTATCAGATGCACGCCGTAAAATCTTAGACTTCCTTCAATGGACAAAATCAATCTTGAAGTCAAATCATTCTCAAAACCAATAGAGTCCAGTTTAGTTCGCAAACTTTTTAGTGTTGACCCCATCCTGTTAACAAAACCTTTGGCTCTTTCTTCGATAACACCCAACTTTTTCCCAAGAATATCTGCTTTGTGTTCTATCTTTGATTTTTCAACCCTATCTGCGATTGAACTAACTTTTTCTTCCTTTTCCAAGTCCAACTCAATACTGTTCTCCTGTGAGATAGCCTTTTCGTATACCGGAATCTCCTGTTTTGCCAGCTCTTCAAGAGATACAGTTATATCAGAATCAAAATTTTCTTGCGAACAGATTCGTTTAAGCCTTTCCAGTCGTGATTCTGTTTTTTCTTCATTTAACTCAGGTTTTTCTTCATTCATGTTGTTTCATAAAAGCGTTAAATTTATATAGGTTTTGAGTGTTATCACTTCAGGGTGTTTAAAGGAGGTATCACAATGGAAGCTAACATACCTGGACATGATCATTTAGGTGGTTTGCCCTCGAGAACTGAGGTTTTGAAATTAAAAGCCAATGAGGCAGCAATTAAACGCGCTAGCGAATCGCAGGCAAAAGAAGTTAAAAAACAAAAACAAAAAATAACACAATATAAACAAGCAATGTCTTTTATAAATGAGAGATTGGATGCATACAAAAGCTCTGGTAACACCCAAAACGATTACTTAAGAGACCTCCTTTTAAACATAAAATCGAATATTAACGTCATAACGGACATAGAAGGGAAAGAATCTGCAAAAAAGTATACTTTAGACATTGTTCCATACCTTAAGAATGCTTTAGAAACACAGCGTAACGGAGCCCTTAGCGATATAGTTTCTTCAGTTGACATTTCTATCGAACGAATGAGAAATATTCTTTATTTAGTAAATGAATCCAAACTGGAAGAGTTAAAGCTGAACGTTGAAGAAAAAGCTAAACATGCAAAAAAGAATATAAACCTAATTAACCAAAAACTGGATTTTGTTGATGAGTTAGTAGATACATATATTTACCTCACTGATGGCAAATGCCCAAGCATTAAAGAAGAGAAATATGCAATACACAAAACACTTTTGGAAGGAAGCTTGTCACTGCTATCAAGCACAGATGTCCTTGCTAGAGAAGCAGGCAATCTTATATATGACATTACAGTGATGAACCCGACCCCTAAAAACCCTAAAATCAAGGCTACTTATCTTGAGCGATTTGGACAGAGACTTGAGGAATATACTGCCAGCAGAATTCCAAAGCCAAAACAAACCCTCGAGCTTGCCCAGACAAAAGCATACTTTGACGGGGAAGATGATGAAACTATAACAGACAAAGATGAAACCAAAAGAAATACTAAAAACCGTAAACCCATCGATACACTTGAAACCGCGCTTTTGGACGAGTCTGATAATGACATTGACTACAATGAGGATGAAATACCAGCAGATATGCCATACGCAGAAGATGAAGACGCCGCAATGGAAGTCGCATTGCAGCATTTAGCACCACCTGAGATGATTAATCTTTTGAGAACCTGTCCAGGATTCAAAGAGTTCTATTACAAGGTTGGTTGCGATGACACTTACGGTGTTGTAGCACTTGTTAATACAAAGCTAACAGGGTGGTATACTTCCATTGAAAAAACAACTGATGTAAAAGACTTGGTGTAATGCTTAGATAGCTTCTTTCTTTTTTCGTAATATTTATAAATAGTTCGAGCGAAAGCTTTATAAAGTGAATTTCGCTTTCTTCTTTTAAATGTTGTGGTTGTTAGGGAGGGTTTTTGATGATGCAGAAACAAGTTAAAAAATGCCCTGAATGTGGTTCTACTGATGTTTTTTGGGACAGAAACAGGGGAGAAGTATCATGCCGCGGATGCGGATTCGTTCTTGAGGACAAGAGAATTGACTTCACACAGGAGTGGAGAGACTTTGACTCGGAATCCGGCGAAAGCAAGCGGCGCGTAGGCTCGCCATTGACATTCACAAAACATGACAAGGGGCTTTCAACAAAGATAGGAAAAGCCGGCGACCTGACAAAAATGAAGCCGAGCGAGAGGCGAATGTATTACAGGATGAGGAAATGGCAGACAAGGATTTCCACACCAATCGAAAGAAACCTGAAATACTCCCTTGCTGAATTGAAAAGGATTTCATCATTCCTGGATGTTCCTAAGATTGCAGAGGAAGACGCAGCAATGATTTACAGGATGGCTGCTGAAAAAGGGCTTGTGCGGGGAAGAAGCATGGAGTCTGTTGTTGCAGGAGCGCTTTATGCTTCATGCAGAAGGCACGGAGTCCCGCGAACACTTGATGAGATATCAAATGCATTCCCGCTTGACAAGAAAGAGATAGGGAAAACATACAGGTTCATCTGCAGGGAGCTGAGAATCAGGATACTTCCGACTTCACCGCAGGATTACATCCACAGGTTTGCAAGCGAGCTGAAGCTTTCGCCAAAGACGGTTTCCACATCCATTGATATCATGAAAAAAGCAAATGAGATGGAAATAACATCCGGGAAAGGGCCGATGGGAATCGCAGCAGCCTCATTGTATGTTGCAGCACTTTTGTCAGGCGAAAAAAAGACGCAGCGCGAAGTGGCTGATGTGGCTGGAGTCACAGAGGTTACAATCAGAAACCGCTACAAGGAACTTCTTGACAAGCTGAAGCTTGAGGACAAAATAAAGAAAATCCGGGACAAGGAATAGTCCGTCTTTATTTATTTTTAGTCTTTTTCTATTATTGCCCTAAGCCTGGGTATGCCTGCATTCGGGTCAATCTTGTCAACAATCAGCTTGAAATCCTGCGTCTCCTTTATCCTGATAGGCATCTCCCATTTGTATGTTTTTGTTGTTTTGCCTTTCCTGTAAGCCTTTACTGTGCTCATGGGCTTTCTTGAAAGATTAGACACTTTTATCCTGTTTGAGTCAAATGTGTACTCCAAAAGGACTTTTTTAAGATTTACAAGCCCGACATTCTGCACCCTAAACTCAACTGAACTGCTTTCCCCAACCAGCCCGATTATACTTTCTTTTATCCTGATTGGGCACAATGACTTGTACAGCAGGAATAAGAGAGGCGTGATTGCGAGCATCAGCAGGAACGTGAGCAGGTCAAAGCGCGCTCCAAGAACCTTTATGACAATCGGCTTTGCAAATACGCTGAGCTCAATTGAACCGCTGTCAAGCTGGGTTCCATTGTATGATGCTGATGCTGCGAAGCTGTACTTGTCCTGCTTGAGGGTTGAGAGCGCTGACTTTGTAGTAAACTCTTTTTGTTCGCCAATGTATAACGTTGTATTGAAGGATTCAAGCAGATATTCTTTTGACTTGCCTGCAAGACTTACCGAGACTAATAATGAATCTGAGGTGAAATTAAAGTTTCCGTCATTCAGCACAACTGTCTTGAAGGTTGCGGTTTCATTTGTGTAATAGCTGCTTTTGTCAGAGCTTATGTTTGCTATCCCTGCTGATTTGCACCAGTCCATCAGTGAGGACAGCTTTGCAGATGCTATTGTGCTGTTCCATTTGTCCATCAGTGTTATTGAGTAATTGTAGACTCCATATCCATCGCTGCAGTCAACTGCGGGGTTAAGGTATTTAATCCAGGACATCGAGGCTGTTCCATTCGCTATGAACAGATAATCGTCAGTGAGCTGCCTGTAAAGCGTTCCGTCAGGGCTGCTAAGGTTTACAAACAAATACATCTCTTTTTCGCTTCCGCCTGTGTTGCTGTAATTGAATGCGACAAATGCGGGCTCGCCTGGCGTGAAAACTTCAGGCACGACAAATTGGACTGCTGGCGCTGGTGCGCCTCCAGCCCCTCCTGGTGCAGACGGACCTGACGGGCCTGGACTGGGTGTCGGCGTGACTCCCTCGCACATGTCCCCGACTCCGTCACTGTCGCTGTCAGACTGGTTGCTGTTCTTTACAGCAGGGCAGTTGTCGCACATGTCACCGACTCCGTCCCAGTCAGAATCGCTCTGGTTTGCATTTGAAATGCCTGGGCAGTTGTCGCAGGTGAAATTATACGGCGAATGGAATGCGGACAAATACCCCTCGGTTGCATTGTCGCTGTCAAAGTCTGCCCACTCGCAAGTCCATCCTGTGCCTGATGAGCTAAGATTATCGCACATAAAGAAAACTTTCCTGTCCGAAACAACGCTGTATCCGCTTGCATCGGTTGCATTTATCGTGACATAGTACATGCCGTCAAGAGCAGGAACATTTGTGGGTATGTCAATTTCAGACTGGCATGTTATCCTATTGCTTGAAACACTGCCTGTGAATCCTGTTGTGTAGACTGTCCCGGTTGAATTTGAAATTATAAATGTGCATGTTGAACCCCAACTTCTTCCTGTTGCTGTAAGGAAAGAACTGTTTACATTTACTGCATCAAAGTCCTGCCTGCTGAACTTTGGAGCTATTTCGTTCATGTAATCCTGTTTTGGAAGTATGTTTATGCTGAACACAGGATTCACATAGAATGTGCTGTTGTAATTGTCTGCGCCGTCCTCTGCAGTTGCATTCACGCTGAATGATGCCACGTCTGCATAAATCGGGCCGACAGCAAGCACACAGTCAGACTCAAGGCTGCTTCCTCCTGTATACCTGAAATCGCATGAACACACTCCAGAAGAGTCATTGCCTGGTATTGCCCTGAACTGCATTGATTCGCCGTAAGTGAGATTCACTGCTGAACTGCTGGGCTCATACTCAATCTCAGTCACATTTGTTGTTATGTTCTCGTAGACTTTTGTGTTTATGTTTGCGTTTCCCTGCCCGTGCTGGGTTTGTGTCAGCACAGGGAATGAAAAGTTCAGATATGTTGCTGGCAGGGTATCCAGTTGTGCAGGTATTGTGACTTTGAGATTCACGCTTGTAACTGTCGTGTTGTTCTCCAGAATCAGGACGCTGTTATTGAATGTCTTTTCGAAACTTCCTGCAGACGCGCCGCTGAGCGTTATTTCTGCTGCAGTAACATTGAACGGGATTGGCGAAGTCGGGTACTGCCCAATCACGAATATCAAATCGCTTCCTGTTATAGCCTGCAGATTTGTGAATGTGATTGTGAAATTGCCAGGGAACAGGTGCTCTGCTGAAGTATAGTTTATCTGAATGTCATTTGCTGAGCCGAGCGTGGCTGTTGTGTATGCTGGAAGAGACAGGCATGATGCCTCGGTCCAGTCCTTTGCATGACAGGAGCCGACACTGTAACAGCCTGAATCAATGCAATCCATTGAGCTGTCTGCGTCATTATCATAATTGTCATTGCAGCTTGTTTCTCCAGACGGCTGGCAGGTGCCAGAGTATCCTGAAACAACAGGCCCTGTGTTTCCATTGCAGTCTGAATCCGCGCAGTCGATTCCTCCCTGCGCGTCATTGTCAAAGCTGTCATTGCAAGTGGATTCAGTTGTAAGCTCGCATTTCTGGCTGCTTGTTGTCGAGCCAATCATTCCGTTGCAATCGCTGTCGCTGCAGTCAGTTCCGCCTGTGCCTCCGATAAGGTATGCGCCGCTGCTGTCATAGTCATCATTTGCACTGTTTGCGCAGCTGTTCCATGTGTTGTTTTCCCAGGTCGGGCAGGGCCCGCACCACTCGAACGCTGCAAAGCAGTCTGTGTTTGAAATGTACGCGTTTGAATAAGAATTGTTCCTGTCCATGCAGTCCTGTCCGCCGTTTGTGCTGGCAGAATCAACATCATCATCCATTGAGTTTGAGCATAACATATACTCTGTTGAATTGAATTCTGTGCTTGCGCATATGCTCCCGGCATAAGCCACTCCAAGGCAGTCCGGGTCTTCGCAGTCAATGCCTGTGCTTGTGTTGAGCGTGTAATTTGTTCCGCTCCAGTAATATGCATCCAAGTCATTGTCTATGCTGTCAAAGCACGATGCGTTGTTTATGTATTCGTTTGTCGGGCATGAGCCTGAACCTGCGCAATCATAATCATCGCAGTCAGCCCCGCTTGAATCATAATTCGGGTCAGGGATGAAAATGTTTTTCCAGTTTGCCTGGCTGCCCTGCAGCTCCTTGTCATAGTCATTGTCAAATCCATCTGCGCAGTTTGCTTCGAACTGGGCGCATATGCCTGAACTGGTTCCGCTTCTTGCCCAGCAGGAATATTCATCATAGCAGTCTATCTCCCTTGAGTCGCAGGTTGAGTTGTCTGTGCAGGCGTAATTTGTATAGCCGTCGCCTGTTGCATCATTGTCAAACAAATCATTGCAGCTGCTTGGCGCTGATGAATAATTTGCTGCGCCTTCAATTGATTCGCAGTACAATGCAGTGCCGCCTGAGTTATACTTCACAGGAGCTGAGCCAGAAAGATACGCCCCTATCCTGCCTGCGCAGTTGGGGTCTTTGCAGTCAACAAGCCCGTCCATGTCATTGTCAAACCCGTCCCAGCAGGTTGTTTCAGCCGCGTACTCGCAGCGTATCGCATCGCTGGTGACTGCTGTGACCCCTATTTGTATTCCGTTGCAATCAGAATCATTGCAGTCATAGCTGTCATAGTTCAAGTCATTGTCTATGCCGTCATTGCATGACTGGCTTGTGGTTTTCTGCGTGCCTGTTATGAATGTTGTTGTGGTGTGCTGAAGCCGCGAGTCATTTTCATAAATGTTTTCAGGCGCTGTCGCGTCAACATAAATCGTGAAGTTGTGGTCAACAACTGCTGTGCTTCCCACGCCTATGTTCAGGTTCATGAGATATGAAACATTGTTTATGTTCTGCAGGCTCTCGTTCATTCCCATCTGAAGGTTTCCTGAGAAACCTGTCGTGTCGCTTCCGCTTGCGCGCGAGGAGCCTGATAAATAATAATAAGGGGCTGTGTCAGGGCCGAGCCACTTGTATGCAAGCGGATTCGGGCCGTAAAGCGAAGTTGTTGCGTTTGAGATATTGAATGCTGTTGCCGTGATATTTTTTACAGTAACAAGAACAATATCATTTGTCGCAAAGCTGCGCTCGACTTTTACCTTGAGCTGCCCTGTCTTGTTTATTGTCTGGGTGTACCATACTGTTGCGCCGCTGTCAGTGAAGTTGCAGATGTTGCCTGTGCAATTTGTTCCGGGAAGCTCCATTGTCCCGATTTCAGAGAAAGTCCCGAATGTTGCGCCGCGGTTTATTGCGTGCCCGCAGCCCGGGAAAAATATTGTCTGGCAATCAGGGTCAGCGCAGTCAGTTAATCCGTCTGCATCATTGTCAGTCCCGTCATCGCAGATTCCCTCAAAGAAATGTATCCCGCTGTATTTGTAAACTGAAAATGAGATGTCCCTGTCATCCGCATCATTGTGGCTGAAATACATCCGTATGCCTGTTGTCTTTGCAGCATAAGCATTTGCAGCGTCCTTTGCTTTCAGCACCCCGCTGTCATTGTAATACCAATTGTCGGTCTTGGCATATATGGGCGCTGATGTGTTGCTGGTTAAAATCCAGACTCCGCTGCTGTCATACAGGCTGCAGTTTGCAACATACCATGTTGTTTCATATGCCCCGCTGTTGTTTTCCAATGCGCTGTCCGGGATTGTGTATGAAAAGTTGTATGAATTTGGAGGGGATACTGCCGGTGTTATATTATTAACAGGGATTACAGTCCCGTTTCTTTGTACAATCGAGCAGTTGAGCGAATAGCCCGGGCCTGCTGAAAGATTCGGGAATATTATGTAAGTTGTGTTAAGAGTTAGTGGTTTTGAATATATCCCTGTTGTCTCGTAAACTCCCTCTGCAGTCGTGTAATTCATTGTCGGAGGCGCAACTGTTGCTGTGTTGCTTGAGTTATACCAGCCTGTTGCATTTTCTTCGCCGTCATTTGGCAGCTGCGAGCAGTTGTATTCCTCGCCCATGCCTGCGCCGATTTCAGTCAGGTTAAGAGTCTGGTTAGTGCCGACTATGGACGGAGTCCCGGTCACATTCCACCAGCGCCAGTAATTGTTGGCGTTGCTGTCGCTGTCTGCATCCGAATAGGTGCCGTTGTCGCAGTTTATTATGTCGGTTGACTGCGGAAGGGTGTTATTTATTGAAGGCGCTGCTGTAAGGAAAGGCTTTGAATTCAGCACAGTTGCATTTGTGGAATTCTGCCAGGCTGTTGCGTTCTGGTATCCATCGCCTGCAATAACACTGCAGGTAATGTTGTCGCCTTTGTTTCCATAACCTGTGACTGAAAGGTTAAGGGCGTTTGCTGCTACAGGAAGCAGAGTGCTGTTGACATACCAGCTGTAATACCAGACTGCTGTGTCGCTGTCAGCATCGCTGAAGCTCCCGTTTGTGCAGTTAATCATCTCATTTGTGTAAGGCGATGTGTTGTTAATCGCTGGAATCCCGATTGAAGGAATATTGTTTGGAAAAGCGTTTACCCCTGTTGCAGAACCCTGCAGTGAGGTTGTGTCATTGCATGTTATGTTTATTGCAATCTGCGCCAGGGCTGTGCCTGTGCAGTTGAAGCGCGCCTCTTTTGTTGTTGAGTTGACTCCGCTGAAATAGACAAATGCGCAGCTTGTTGAGTTTATCCGCGCGCTGTCCAAATCAGCTACGCCGTCAATGTCCGAGCAGTTTACAGTCGCATTAAAAGAATGCCCTGCTGTGAAGTTCGCGAACTCTATTGTCCCTGCTGCAGGAGCGCCGCCTGTTATTGTCGCGTTGTTTGTTGAGTTGTACCAGTTTGAAAATGCTATCCCATCAGTTACGCGCTGGGAGCATCGGTATTTGTCTCCAATGTTTGCGCTGATAGAGCTTAAGTCAAGCTCCTGGGTTGTTGCTGCGAGAAGTGCAGGAGTTCCTGTGATGTTCCACCATTGATACTCCCTGCCTGACTCAGGGTCGCTGTTGAAATCGCTGTAAGTCCCGTTCGTACATAGAATTACTTCTGTCGCTTGAGGGCCGGAATTATTTATTGTGAACGAGCTTAGAATCGGGATTGTGTTTGTTGTGAGGAATGATTCTGTTTCCGACTGGTACCATGTCCCGCCGGAGTCATTTGCCCAGACGCTCCAGGTTATGTTGACATTGTTTGTGCCGTTGTTCTGTATTGTTATGTTGCACCAGCCAGACGAGACTGTTCCGCTTACATTGGCTTCTGCGCCTGTGTTGTTTGTCTGGATTTTGCAGCCTGAAAGCCCGTCTGCATCCTGGATGTATGCTGAATATTCTGCGCTTATATTGTGATTTGTATCGCTTACATTCAGGCTGGAGAAAGACGCGACTGCGTCCTGGACTGTCACGTTTGAGGAATTCTGCTGCGTGCCGTTCTCAAAGCTGTCGTATGGAATCACTGCACAGCTCCAGTTGTCGCCCTTGGTAAGGTTGCCTGAGAGAAGAATTGTGATGTTGCTGTTTGTGCTGTTTGAAATCCCTGCTGCTATGCCTGTGCGGTTCTGCGCCCCGTTCTTATACCAAATCCAGTAAGAACTGAGAGTTGCATTTCCAGAATCCTCCAGGGTTGCATTGCAGTAGAGATTGTTTGCGGACGAAGGCGAGGCAGGCTCGATTGTCGGAGTTGTTGCGGACGGAACCGCGTTTTCAAAAACTGTGCGGGTTTCAGAGATTATATTTCCTCCTGTTGAGTCATTTGCAGTTACATTGAAAACATAAGTTCCATCATCATTTGTGGGCATTGTTATGTTGCAATAAACACTTATCCCAGTTCCCACTTTTTGCATTGCATAAATTGTGCCATTCCATGTAAGATTGCAGGCGTCAATGTTGGACCCTCCTGCTACAGAAACATTGATTGGGATTGAATTTCCAGCCATGGTTGTATTATTATATGGCGTCGGGAGCATAAACGTAACAACAGAAACTGTTAGCTGGTCTAATGTTATGTTTATTGCATCGGTGTAATCCCAGATATCCATAGAAGTGTTAAATGTAGAATTTGTTTCTCCATAAAAGGTTCCATTGGTTGCTCTTACTGTAAAATTGTCTCCTTCAATAAAACACGCATCATCCCATGCGATATACCAACCCCATCCTTTTACCGGAACCTCAGGGTCATCAACAGAGATGTTTGTGAATCCCACCCCCACATTCGCACCGGTTATTATTTTTATTGTTACGTTCGGGCAGGGTATTGTTGTGCAGTTGTAATATGTCCCATTTGAATGCTTTACCACTCCGGTAAATGTATGCGGGACTATGCCGGGGGTTCCAGGGCATGCGCTGTCATTTACAGGCTTGCCTAATGTTCCGAACGAATCTGGCTGTTCTTCAGCGTAAACTGTTTCTTCTGCATCCCCTTTTGTAACTCCCATCTCCGCTTCAGGTATGTAAATAAATTTGCTGTCGGGCTCGGGTTCAGACATCCTTCCCTTGTCTATGAACGAGCCTGTGAATACATTTGTTAATCTTGAGCCATAAGCTATCATGAGGAAGACAGACAATCCAAGTAAAACAAAAATAGCTATTATCTTCAGGACTTTCTTCCTTTTTTGTTCCTCTTCTGAATCCTCCTTTCCAGTGTATACCATTATTATCAGGATGACTAGAATTGTGACAGAAAGAACTGTTGTAATCTCACGAACATCAGCGAAAGTGACTTCCATGAATTTCAGCGTCAAATTCTGCTCTGCCGCCCTTAGCTGGAGATATGCAACAGGAATCTCTATGTCCGGCGCAGGCTCATCAAGTTTTTCTACCCTGCTATAATCCTCTTTTGTTACCTGGGGCATTTCATAGTTATATGACGGATTGTATCCTCCACCTCCACCCACAGCTCCTGGAGGAAGTTCTTTGACTTTGTCCAGATAAATATTGACTTCATCAGTCCCCCACTCTCCGTTTCCAAAACTATAGAAAACTCCAGATGTGCTTCCGTAATGAGTCCCGTCATCAACAATTATGCTGAATGTTTCTCCTGTAACAAAACGGGAATCATCTGTTATAAAATAAAGGCCAAGCCCGCGCAGCTCTTCAGGGACAAGCTTTGCATCATCAACCACTGCTGTTTTTGTGGCGCCCTCGTATTCCCCGGATGTTACAATTATTGTCAGTTCTGTCCCTGCTTTTGCCGGACTGCCATCTTCCATGAAAACAGCGCCCAATACCATATGTGGAAAAATTTCCGCAGCAAAGCCTGCGCTAATCGCAAATAAGCAAAGTACAAGCAGTATAACTATCCTGTTTTTCATGTTCGCCTTACATTCCCCTCATAAGTCCATACTGTATTTTCGTCTGTCCTTAGCCAGTATCCGTATCCAGGCTCAAACTTGTCAAACTGTCCTGCCCAGGCGTCTATGCGGAAGACTGTGGCTCCAAGATAGATTACTGTGTCAAAGTCCCCTGTTGCGTCATCTCTTCGGTCTATCCTGGTTATGTTATAATCAGTTAATGTATTTGGCACCACATCCTCAATTTTTTCGCGCGTTACAGATTCCCATCCGACAAAGTTTCCAACTGATGTTGTATTGTAAAGCTGTTTTGTCCTGTTCTCAACCCTTACTTCGCCTACAGCCGGGAACTTGTACGGCCTTGATACTTTAATCCAGTACCCAAACCCAGGGTCAACTGTGCTGAACTGTCCAATCCACTGGTCCAGGTGAAAAACAGTTGCTCCAAGATAAACTGCAGCTTCAAAATCCCCTGTTGTATCGTTTCGTCTGAACAACAGTGTTGCATAATAGTCTGATTCATTCTGTACAAATACTTCTTTTATTGTTCTGTTAAGGGACTCAACAGGGATGGATACCATGTTGTATCCCCCTGACGTATTATACAATTGTCTTGCGAGTATCCCCCATGTTTTGTTGTTGTCATCCTGAAGGTCATATGATGCATTTGCACGAAGCAGGTAATAGAGCTCATTGAAACTGCTTGCATTGGTTTCAACGATGGTGAGAGTTGTGTTTGGAAGCGTCAGGTTTGGAACGCTAAAATCAAAGCCTGCAGAATAATTTGGAGTTGTATACAAAATATAATTTGCAACATCAGTGCTGTTTGAAGGAGTCCAGTTAAGACGCACGCTTACATTTTCAAAGTCTATACGGCCTTCAACCCATACAGTTAAATTTGGAGGCGCTGGAGGTCCCAGGACGAATAATGTTGTTGAAACCGGGTAAAAACCCGTTATTTTGTCCATAAACGCTGCAAATGGCGTGAAAATTAGGAAGATTAAAACTACGTTTATTATAATCAAGCCTACCAAAACGTAGGTTCCAATTTTATTGGAATTCATAATATAGTAATGACAAAGTTGGATTAAATGCTTTTCCCACATCTTTTTTAGGCGTGTTTTCATAAAAAATTATATAAATGACTACTCCTTTGCAGATTTGATGATTAAGCGAACTATTTTCTTGACGCTTGTGGCAGGATTAGCAATCGCTTTGCTGCTCCAAACCCAGCCAGACACAGCAGAACCCATATCTCTTGACAAAAACCAGTCAGTGTTTGTTGAACTGACAGGCTACAGCATGTATCCGACAATCAAGGACGGAGAAACAAAGCCGTGCGAAGTTGAAAATGATTATTGCATCGGAGATGTTGTTGCATTCCAGTGCAAGAACCAGGTTGTAAGCCACAGGATTGTCGGAGAAATGTTCGGGAAGTATGTGACAAAAGGCGACAATAATGTTATGCCTGATTTGGGGCTTGTGGATTCCTCAGAAATTTTGTGCAAGGTTCAGACTAGTGCCGGAATCCAATAAACTTAAAAACACGTATATTCTGCAAAATATAAGTGGTGGGGTTCTAGAATTAAATAGACTGATGTTAAATGAAAATCAAATTTCATGGCGTATCAAACGGCTATGCTTACGAAAACCAAAATTTGGGATGTATTTGTTTAGATGATAAAATCCTTTTAGATTGTGGCATAACAAATTTTCCACGACCTTATTTTGATAGCTTAGATGCATTATTTTTGTCCCATGGGCATAAAGATCACATAGTTGGCATAAGCTCGCTTACATTGGGCTTAGCTGTTGAAACAGACAGAAAAGCAAGAAAAGAAAGGGATTTTTGCATCTACAGTCCTGCAGGCATAAAAGAAAAAATAGAAGACCGTATTGACAGTACATACAAAGACAGAGTAGGAATCATCGAATTAAATCCAGGAGATAAATTCAGATTTTTGGATGAATACGAAATAAAAACTGCCAAAGTAGAGCACAAGGGAGATTGTTTAGCATACAGATTTGAGAAAGACGGAAAAAGTTTTGTTTATACTGGCGATGCTGTACCGTCTCAAGAAGTAATCGACCTTTCAAAAAATGTTGATGTATTAATACATGAAGCCAGCTTTGTAAACAAATTCAAAGAAAAGGCAAGCAGCTGGAAACACTCGACTTCTGAACAAGCAGCAGAGGTTGCACAAAAGTCTGGTGCAAAAACACTGATTTTAACATTAATCTCACCTCATGTACGGCTGAATAATATGGAAGAATACCTGACTGAAGCACAAAATGTCTTTCTTGGCAAAATTATTATTGCATCTGAAGGCTTGATTTATGAGTTATAGTGATGTTGTTTGATATTTCAGTAAGTTTCAAAGTCTTGGGGGCACGGTTCGTACTTTAAAAATGAATAGTTAGAAGCAAGATGTTCCCGCTAAGCTTTGTCAAACAATTCCCTGAGCTTGCTGATTGACGCATTTGTGCGGATGCCTTTGTCTGAGAAGTGCGTGCGCGAAACCAAAAAGCCGATTTCATTCAGCTTCTTAATTACAGCATCTGTCCTGGGCTCGATTTTTGCGAATTCCATTATCTCAAAATAGTAAGGAATATTTATCCTGGATTCTTCCATGAGCACAGCAAGAAAATTATGATATTTTGTCCTGCCAAACACCTTAATCTGCTCGCTTTCCATCTGTTTCACCAGCTCTTCGTTCCATAAACTGCCAAGATACAGGGGGCCTGCTGACTGGAGCTTGCCTCCGCAGCCGCAGCTCTGCTGAAAATTGAACCCGCTTGAGAACCGCGCTTTGCATTTTTCGCAGAAGTGTATGAACCCAATCTGTTTCATCAGCTCGTCTGCATGCGAGCGCCTGTGCTGGAAATAAATCCTGTAATAGTGCTGGGTTGCATGCGCAAAAATCGGAGTGAGCGATACGTTCCATTTTGCAGCGAGCTCGATAACTGCTTTCGCCAGAATGCGCAGCCCGAACTCATGCGAAATTTTTGTGTGATAGGGGACTGAGCCGTACTTTTTCATGCAGGTGTACTTGTAAACCCCGTAAAGAGGCGCTGTGTCTGTTGCAGTGACTGCGAGAATCCCGTTCTTGTCCAGGCGCTTTATGCTGTTGAACACGAAGTTGATTGGAGAGCCGAACGGGTCAATGTCAATGAAATCAAACTTGTCGTATGACTGGGCGAGAAAGCGGTTTGCGTCGAGATTGTAAACCTTTGATTTGAGCTTATTGATTTTAAGATTCTTTTTCAGGACCTTGACAGCGTCCTTGCTGACTTCGTTGAATGTGACTTTGCATCCTGCTTCCTTTGCAAGGCGGATACCTCTTGCGCCTGATGCAGCCAAAAGGTCAAGAACTGTTTTCTTTTTTGCGGCTTTCACAAGGAGCACAGACAGGTCGCGGTCAAACTCCTTCGCAGGGTTGTAAAAAACTTCAAGCTCTTTTGAAATCTTTGCGCCTTTGCTTACATAAAGCGCTGCTTTCCCCTCAGAAATCTTTTCGAGCTTCATGTTAACCCTTTACCGATGCATAGGGCCTGTCCCATGCTTCATCAGAGAGCCCGTCATAAACTGTAGAATTTTTATCAATGTCCTGTTTTGGTGCACTATCCACAGGCAGCAGAATCTCGTATATCCTGTTCATTCTCCAAACCCTCCACAGGATGTCCCATTTTGTTCCCGGACATCGCGAGCCTGGCGGAAGCGTAGTTTCTTCCCTGTATGTATCCAGGATGCCCACGCCAAATGATGAATCTCTTGTAATAAATTCCGCGATGCTAAACAAATCCCTGACTTTAGGGGGTAACCCATTGTCCACAAATCTGTCGCTGTATCCAAAAAAATGGATGATGTCCTCTGCAGATTTTTTCGCATCTTCTCTCTGCACGCCAACTTTTTCAAATACGCGTTCAAGAATAGAAAGCGAAACTATGCCTGTTCTTTCGAGTTCGGAAACAAGGTCATAGTCACTTTTCATTTTTACCTCTGGCCGAGCTGCTCCTTGAGCTCCTCTGCCTTGTTTGCCTCGTCTTTTGACAAGTCAACGTCAGTGGGGCGCTTTAGCTCGAGCTTTTTTCCGTTTTTCTTTGCCTCGACAGCCTCGTAGAGGTATGATTCGCCTTTGTCCTTGCGGATTTTTTTGAGAAGCTCTTCCATTTTTGCGACAAATTCCTTTGTGTCTTTCAGCAGCTTGTCCCATTCAGCGCCGCTGAATGTTTTTTTGTCCTGGTGCTCAATATCCTTGTAGCATTTAACAACATCATGCGCCATGTCAGCGTATTTTTCAGGTGCAAGCTTGTGCTCATTGACAACTATCCTGCGCACGAACTCAGGGGTTTCGCTTGGCGAAGGAGGGCGGTAGCCGAGCTCCATCAAAACAGCCTGCGCTGAAGAGACAACTGCCTGCTCCAAATCATAGCTGAGCTTTGTAATCATTGTATTCTCCCCCAAGCTCAGGATTTCCTTTGCTATGCTTATGTGCTTGTCAATTGTTTCCTTGCTGGGCTTTATGTTTCCCATGCGCATAAGCATCTGCAATGGCATGAAAAAGCCGGAATCGTAAATTATGATTCCGTCGCGCAGAACATTGTAGATAACCGGGTTTCCTTCCATAACATACTGCCAGAACTCTGTCAGAAGGTATGGCTGCGGGTGTATTTTCTTTGAAATCGGGTAGCCCATTTCAAGAAGCCGCTGGAAAAGCTTGTCCTTGAGCTCTGAGCGGGTCATGCGCTGGACATCTGTGTCGTCAACAATTATTGCGATATCAATGTCGTGCGATTTTATCTTTTTTGAGACTGTTATTTTGGTTTTTTTGCTGCCGAATATTGCAACGGATTTGATATAGCGCGTGAACTTTCCTATCACTGCCTTGGTGTAGTTTTCTATTGCCTTGGCATCATCCTTGTCAAGGTATTTTGAAAGCATCTCTGTTATCGGGGAGGGCCCTCCTTCCTGTGCTGGCTTGTCCTGAGCCTGTGGTTCAGCTGTTTCTTCGTGTTTTTCGAGCCTTTTGGCTGTTTTCTTAAGTGTTTTTCGTGACATTAGTTTCACCCTTTGTTTAAAAAATAAGCGGATAGAGGTATTTAAATATGTGCTTTTAAATGCCGGAGCCCAACCCAAAAGCTTATAAATACCCTTTGACTATTAATTATCACTATAAAGTAGTAAATATAAGGTTAGGGGTGTAATCAAAATGGCAAAATCTGAGAAAAAGGAACAACAGATTAACATGGCTCAATATAACGATTTGGTTACTAAGGTTTCTAACAGTTTGCTTAATACCCATCTTTACAATGCTTACAAAGACAATAAACTGAATGCTGAAACTGCAAGGAGCTTTCCGCAAATTATAGCAAAATGCGCCAATGCTTTAAACCCTGACGTTGTTTTTACAGATGATAAGGTAAACGCAGCCTTACAGAACCCTGAGATAGGGCCTGAAGGCCTTGCAAGGGATGCAAACGGTTTCCTTAATGACTACCTTTATGATGTCGGAGGAGATGTCCAGACAAATCTTGATTCCTTGATTGTGCCTGGATTCAAGAAAAGCGTTGCAGACTCGCAATTGCCTTATGACTCATACTTTATTTTGAAACATATTGCTGGGGCAGCGGGCGTGGCTGTTGATGAAGAAAAATTGATGGATAAAACACTGAAAGACTATCTTACAATAAAAACTTCAACAGGCAAAAACGTCCCAGAATTCAAAGCAGCACTTGACTCACTTGTTGGCGCTTACATTGACAAGAAAGTAAGCTCATTAAAAACAACCGATGCAGAGAAGAAACGTGAAAGATGGTACCTTGAGAAATACTCAAAATACATGACTTCAGGAATGTACAATGAAGCTGTAGTCTACTTTGGCAAAACAAGCAAGATAACTGAACTGAACGCAAAATATGCTGAAGCAATAGGAAACTGCAATGACAACAAGAACAAACTCAGTGCAATAGCCGGCTATGAAACCGAATACAACAAATCGGTTGAACGAGCCAATGAGCAGGCTAAACAGCAAAAACCACAAAAATCAGAGGATGATTAATCCTCCTTATTATTTCTTTTTTTGAACTAATTTTCTCATTTCGTTTTCAAATTCTTCAGCCATGCGCTGGTAGCCGTCATAATCAGCTCCGCCAAGGCGTGTAAGCTCCCCGTGAACTATGGCTTTTGATGTCTGCCAAAGCTCGTGGAAATAGCTGACATATTTTTGTTTCAGAAGCCCTTTGTTCACAAAGGTTGTTTCAAGAAGTTTTTCAACATATTCAGGGGACGGAGGCACCTGGTCATGCTTCATAAGGGCTGCATGCGCGGAGTCAATCATTGCCCAGTAATAGTCAATCACTGCAGCAAGCATCCTGCCTTTTGCGCGAATCATATGCCCTGGCACACGCATGAGCGCGTTTTCAACAGCCTCTTCAGTCGGGCGTATTCTTCCCTGCCTGAGCAGCATCTGTAACGGCTCGAAAAATCCAGTGTCTATAAGGGATATCCCGTACCTGAGTATGTTTATTGCAACAGGTTCGCCGACCTTTACATTTTCCCAGAACGTTGTAAGCGTGACTGTTGTAAGATGGATGCGGGGGTCAATCTGCTGGACAATACCAATCACTTCTGTGTTGTACCAGTCTATGAACCTGCGGGAAGGAGTCAGTGATGTGTCATCAACAACAACCAGCACGTCTATGTCGCTGGCTTTTGTCAGGGTCGCCTTTGCAACAGAACCAAAAAGAACAATTGTCTTTATTATTCCAGGGAACTTTTTGAAAACTTTGTCAGCGAAGTTATACGCTATCCTGTATGACTCGCCGATTCTGCGCATTTTTTCCTGGTGCGTCATGCCAGCTGTCTGAATCATCCTGTTGTTTATCATTGCCTCACCTTTTAATTTTTAATGCTTTGATTATTTAATAAATTAACTCATTGGCGCTCCGGAAAGCCGTGAAGCGTCCCCTTTACCTGGCATGACTGCGCCTGTGCCGTATGGAAGCCCGGAAAATCCTGCGCCATACATCTGGAAAGTCACATCAGGCAGGGTCTGGAACCCTGTGAAGGCATAGCCTGCCTGAAAATATGAGTTGACTGCATCGTGCCATGTCATTGACGGGTTGAGCTGGTAATTGAGCGAATCAAATGAAGCAGGAATTCCTACCATCATCTGGTGCCCCTGTTCCCCAACACCTGGAGTCTCAAGTATCATGTCGCCTTTGAACCCGTCTTTTTTGTATTTCTCAACGACTTCCTTGATTGGAGCATTTCCCCAGCCAACAGGCAGGTGCGCATCTGCGTCTCCGAAATTGTCTGTAAGATGGATGTGCTTTACATATCTTTTCGCATCCATTGCCCAGCGCTCGATGTCTTCTTTTGTATAATTACTTCCCTGGGGGTTGTCCGGAGTTATTGTTTCGGGATTACGGTATTTTGTCCACATGTTAAGATGCCCGATATCAAGAGTTGAGCCAATCAAATTCTCTGCTGCCTGCCTTGCAGCATCCCCGCCTATTTTTGGAGACATCTTGTCAACAAATTGCTCCCGTGCCAATTTGATTGTTGCATTCAAGTCCTCTATCTTGCTCAGTGCCATGTTCGGGTAAATGTTTTCAATCGCGATTGTGGGTTGTGATTGTGTTCCGTATGAGAATACTGCAAGTTCAGCTGTGGTCTGCGCAACTTTTTCAATTGCCATCTGTTCTGCAGGCACAAGCCTATTTTTCCCCTGCTCGATATATTCCTGTTCGAGATGGTTCATCTGGGTTTGCTTCATTTCTTTCTGGAATATAAGCGCCTGCCTTTCTTTATCCATCAGTTCGATTCTTTTTGACTCGTTTGCCTTTATTGCCCTGTCCATCTGCCCCGCCAATATCTCAAGATGATAATCAATATTTGCGAGTTCAACACCTATTTCATGTTTTGTCCGCTCTTCGTGCAGTCTGAGCCATGCATGGGGGGATAAAAGCCCCATATCCGGATGCCCCTCTTTTGGCTTGAAATCTGTTTTCATTGTATTAGGGTCAAGATACTGTGCTGCGAGCTCTTTTGAGATATAATTTCCCTTTGACTGCAGTGTTCCGACTCCGCCTGTTTCCCTGTCAGCGTAATACAGTATTTCATTCGGGTTGGGATTTCCAGGCGCTGCATTTGCGCCGTGCATTACAACAGGGATGTGCTGGACATTGTTCTTTGTCCCAATCTGGTCTGCAAATGAGATTGCCTGCTTGAACTCCTGCACTGCATTGATGCGTTCAGTTTCATCAAAAACATGGCTGTTTGAGTTGAAGCCTGCAGGGTCAACGTAGGGGCCGTGGATAGTAAGATTGACGTTGTTGAGCTTTGCGAGATGTATTATCTCCTCGCGCTCGAGCGTGCTCAGTTTTCCAAGAGGCGCGCCTTCCCATTGCGAGCCCATGAACCCGAGCTCAAGGTTCCTGACTCCCCAGTTCATTCCAAGATTTGCTGTCATAAGCTGGTTCTGCATGTGGTTTGTGGTTGCACCTAAGCCGTACGGGCCAAAATCCATTGCGCTGCTGTGCTGCGTTTCAAACCTTTGTTCATACATAACCTATCTACAGCCTCTTCTTTCTTTTATACTCTTTCATGCTTTCTGCAAGTATTTCGTCTTTTGGAGAATAACCTTCAAGATTTTTTTCGCTGGATATTTCCCTTTTTTGATAAGTTTCTGTTTTGAATCCGCGCTCCTCAATTGATTCAAAATCGTCCATGCTGTGGATTTCAGACTTGTATGCTTTCTCAGCGATTTTTGCCACGTTTGGATTGTATGCCTGTTCATCAGCCGGCTTTTCAAGATAGCCAAGCCCCTTTTCAATGGTGGGCTTTTTGATTTCATCCTCTGCAAACTCAAGCTGGCGTTCAATAGGCTCTATTCTTGTCTCTTCAACAGGGGGCGGCAGGGGCTTGCGCTCAAAGTCTCCGGCAATCATGCGCTCGAACTCGCTGAGTTTTTTTGCTTTTGCAGCCGCTTCTTTCTTTTTATCGTCAAGCTCTTTTTCTACCTGAGCCATGAACTTTTTTATTGCATCGCGAATCTCAGGGTCTTTTGCTTCCTTGAGAAGTTTCTCCAGTAAAACCAGTTTTTCCTGAGCGCTGCCTATCCTGTTAAGCATCTCACTGAGCTGTTTGATAAAGTCTGCCATAACAGTATAATAAATGAAGTAATAGCTTAAAAAAGTTATTATTTGCCTGCTTTGGGCGTCTCATAAGACGGATAGTACGGGAAAGACAGCAATCCCTGGGATTTTTTGAAAATATCATAGACATTGAATGCGCGGTCAGCAACTTTTTTTCTTGCAGTCAGCAGGGTTTGCGCGTATTTTGCTTTGTTGAACAAATTGAATCCAGCCAGCAGTCCCTTTCCTCCGCCCCCGCCTCCGAACATTCCGAAAAATTCATCAATGATGGGCTTTCCAGGTTTTTTTGCTTCAGCTGCTTTGCCCTCTTCTTTTTCATCCTCTTCGTTGAGATACCTGTCAATGTCAACCCTCATGGCGTCCAAGGATTCTTTTGTCATCCCTTCTATGAAATCCATTGCTTCGCCCTGTTCCTGGCGCTCAAGAAGCTCATAATCCTCTTTTGTAAGAAGATAACTTTCGAAAACAATATTCAGTTTTCCAAGATGCCTGTACGCCCCTCCACCCTGCTGGCTCTGGGATACCAGCGCTGGTTTTGTCCTGTACCTGAATGTAACTTCTGCCACATCATAAATTGCAGGGCCCAGCTGTTCGTCCAGATACGCCTTCTTTTTTTCTTCTGTCCAGGTTGCAGGAGGCGTTATCTTGCGGGGAATTCCGCGCTTTTCAAACAAGTCTTTCAGGCGCATTTCATTGTAGCCCCTTACCTTGATTTCAAGGAAATTCTGGTCAAAAGCCTGGATTAAATCCTGGTCTTTTATGTCAATATCCTCGAACTGAAGCTGCTGCGCTGCCTTAAGATACGGGCGCGCCCACTGCGAATAAAGTTTCAGGGAATCAACTTCTGATTTAAGATAGGCTTTTTCAACCCTGCGCCGCATGTGCAGTTCACTGTTGCTTTCTGTTTTCCATTTCTCGTATTCATCAAGACGCATCTTTAGTATCCGTTTTACCCTGTCATTAAGCTCAAGCTCGTCAACATTTTTTGCAGTCTTTGCAATCATGAACGCATCACGCATTGTTATGAACTCAAGCCCCTTCTGCGCCATATTGTTTATGCTTGCGCCGCCTTTTCGCACGTCAACTTCATCCATCCAGACCCGTTTTAATGAATATTCAGCAGATTCTACATCCTTTGGGTCCTCTGCTTTCAGCTGGTCGTATGTCTGGAGCCGTCTGTCAAGCTCGCGCAAATCATAAAGAAGATTTATTATTGTTTTTACAACGGTATTTATAGTCGCCATTATTTCCATACCGCGGCGCTCAAGGAACTGCCTTCGTGTTGACATCTCTCCGAAAAACTGGGATACGACACTTGCGCCCATCTTTTCCCAGTGCTTTTCAATCTTGTATTGCATTACACGCAGGAAATCGATTACCCAGAAATATTTTGGCTCTACACTCGGACCAAAACTTTCCTCTTCATACTCATATTTCCTTATACGGTTCTTGTGAAGTATCAAGTCTACGTTTCTTTTGAGCTCGTCGTAGGTTTTGATGCCATATTTTTTTGCAAGCGTTTCCTTGAAAACAGGAGCTTTCTTGGGTTCAGGCTTGAGTTGCCCCCAGTTTGTTTGAATTGACATGTATAATCTAAACATGAGATATTTTATAAAGTTGTTTTTATTAGTATTAATATAACGCATATGGCGATGAGGTGGCTATCCAATGGGCATTTTCGATTTTTTCAAGAAGAAAACAGATGAGGACTTAGGAGACTTGGGCGCAGATTTGGGCCCTGAACCCGCTTTTCCAGGCGGAGAAATGCCTTCGATGCAGGGGGCTGGAGGCTTGGGAGGAATGCCAGGAAACGCACCTGGGAATTATGGCGGCACTCCAGGAAATTTTGGAGGAGCTCCACCGCTTTTTGCTGAACAGGCAGCACCACCGCCACCGCCTATGACAGGACCTTCGTCAATGTCAATACCAATGGGGCAGCCTGGACAGGGATATGGCGGGCAGCACGTGAACAGCGATATTCTTGCGAGCAGAGTTGAAGTTATCTCATCAAAACTTGATGCTCTGCGCACATCCGTAGACAGAATCAATGAAAAACTTGATTATATAGAGCGAATGCTTGTCGGCGGAAGAAGATATGGTTGAAGGATACTCTCTTCTCAGCACGATTGTGCTCGGCATTGTTGCTGTCTGCGGAACATACCTTCTCTACCATATTTTTAAGAAACTTAATCTGAGCCTTGACAAATACTTTGTATACGGAATTGTTCCGTGGATTGTTTTTGCGGCGTTTGTGCGGGTGTACGAAGATGCAGGGATATACCCTACAACATTCTTCACGCAGACGCCCGGAATAGAAATATTGTTTGTAGTATTAATAATCCCATTCATGTTCCTGGCAAAATTTCTGGAGAAAAAATACAATTTTGCATTCTGGAAAACAATGGCTGTATCCGGGACAATAGGCGCGCTTGTGCATGTCCCGTTTTTCAAAATTGTAAATCCGAAAGGATTTTTGCTGATTTTCATTTTCTTTGCAATCGCAATAGGGCTTATCGGGGCGGTGCGGCATTTCATCAGGTTTGATTTGCTGAGCTTCTGGGCACTGGCAGCGCACATGATTGACGCGTCTGCAACATTTGTCTCAATGACTTTTTTCGGGTATGGAGAACAGCACATTCTGCCCACGTTCTTGATAAACACTTTTGGCGGAGCATGGGTGATGTTCCCGCTGAAACTGATTGTTCTGGTGCCTGTGCTTTACATCCTGAACAAATATACAAAGGAAGACAAGCTTCTGAAGAACACGATTATTCTTGCAATCATTGCGCTAGGACTGGCTGCCGGTTTAAGAGATGCGCTGCGGCTGCTGATGGGCGTATAGTTCCCCCCGGGCAATTCCCTCCCGCTTTTTTATTTCAGACCGCCTCCTTCAGTTTTCACCGCGTCACTAATTTTTAGTAACTTTGGGATAGTAATTTTATTATACCCGCTTTGCTTTGGTTTTACGGGTGCATAGATGAGGAAAAACGAATTTTCAAATGTCATTGGCTCAAATTTTGAACAGATAAATGACTCTGAATACGGTTCCACTTCTCTGGAACACCGTACACTGCATAAACTATACGTGCAGACAAGAGTGAAGGACGGAAGGTATGACGAATATGGCAGGCTAAAAAGCATTTTTTCTGAGAAAATTTTCTATAATCAGCTGAGCGGCAATCCTATTACCATAAGACTTCCGGACGGCACTGAGTACAAGGGGGAATCTGAATATGGAGACTTAAGAATTGATTGTTATGAAGTATGCAGCACGGAAGGAGCGCGTTTTACACACAATGTCGAGGTTCTTGTCGGATACCCAAGAAATTTTTACTTTCCCTGCTCGTTCAGGGGATTTGAACTCGCTGAAAATTTCAGTTATTACATGCTCGGAAGCAATTATTTCACCAAGGAAATGAAAACGAAATTTGACAAGGACATAAAAATAAAGCGCAGTGATTTTGAAAGACGCAACAGGACAAAACTGGACTGCATGTTTTCAAACAAGCAAAAATATGCTGAACTTTGCAAAAACAAACTTTACAGAGTGCATTACCACATATCTTCAGGGACAGACAGCCACAAGAGGATAGATTATGGCGATTTTGATGGCATGGCTGAAATTGAGAGCGAAACTGAACGCAAATGGAGGCATTATCATCCTCTTGCAGACAAGCTTTCTTTAGTTATACCCGATGAATATCTCTGGGACTATGTTCTTGCAATCAAGAAACTGCTTGACAAACACAATTTGTCGCTGGAAGAATCTGGGCTGCATGCGCTTGTCACAATACCGCGCTTTGACATGCAGGCTGCATATGCGGCAGCAAAGAAAGGGTGTCGTTCAAAATGCAAGGGGATTTCCAGATGCAGGCACGGGTTCAGTAATGAAAAACAGTGCACTGGAGAGAATATAATATACAGTACGTCTTCAGTCATACATCTAAGCCGGAACAATAAGTATAATGTGAATATGCAGATAAGATTTCTCGACGATTTATTAGGCAATTGAGATGCGCGAGGACTGCCCGCGGAATCCTGCGCTTGTTGATTCGGACTTGAGAATCCCGAGATTTACCAGGCGCTCGATGTAGCGCTTGAAGCTTCGGTAAGACAGAAGCCCGCCCTTTTTTGTGTAATGCTCGTAAATCGCCCCCGCAACATCATTGCCGAACTCTTTTATTACGTCAAGAATCATTGACTCGTCCTTTGTGAGCTTTTCCTCGTCAGCAAGAGTTGTGGTTGCGTTCTCAAGCTCGCGAAGTATTGCTAGGACATCGCCTTCCTCAATCTTTTTTTTGCTCTTGCTCTCTGCTGATTTTGCCGCCTCGCGGAGAATGAACAAGCCAACCCTTATGTCGCCTTTGTTGTAAGTAACATTTGAAATCTGCTTTATAAGCGAGGGGTCAAGAACATCTGACTTAAGCGCGAGCTTTACACGCTCGAAAAGAATTTTGTTTATCTCGCTGATGGTGTACGGCTTGAACTCAAGGCTGCGAATCATTATCCTGGATTTTATCCGCGGGTCCATATTAACTGTGTAATCCCTTGCATTGCTTGCGAGAAGAATCGTGCTCTTCGGGAAGCTTTCAATTATCTGGTACAAGAAATCAGAATCCTCTGCCTTGTCAACCTCGTCAAAAACAAAAACAATCTTCTTGTCCTTGAGGCGATAGACCAGCTGCTGAAGAACATGCTCTGCTGATTTTCCTGTTATGAACGAAATCTTCAGCTTGTTTGCCATCTCCATAAAAATGAAATATTTGGTTTTGAGGTTCCAGCAGTTGACATAGAGAGGGATTATTTCGTCAGTGTGCTCGTCAAGCTCGCGGAGAACCCACCTGATTGAAGCTGTCTTGCCAATGCCTGGTGCTCCGAAGATGAAAAGATTGGTGCCTTTGCGCTCCTCAAGCATCGGCTTGATTGACTCGGCAATTTCCTGGACCTGCCCCTCGCGGAATGGAAGAATTTTCGGGACGTATTCATAATTCAGGACATCCTCGTTCCTGATTATGTTTCCCTGCCGTTTTGAAGATTCAAAAATATTAACCAAGAGGTTCACCTTTGTAATGCGCGATTACCCATTCAGATGCGTCAAACATATTCTTTGGCAGCTTGTTAATATCAAACCATTTAATCTCTTCGCACTTGTCGGGTTCCATTATCTTCGGTACGCCCTTTGTTATTTCAGCCAACACTCCGACTGTTACACTGTGCCTGCCATAACCTATGTTGTTGTTTACTGAAACCACTTTTAAGGGCCTTATCTCAACACCATGCTCCTCCATGATTTCACGCTTTGCGCAGTCAAAGAAAGATTCTTTTAATTCAAGATGCCCGCCAGGCAGTGCCCAAGTGCCTGCTCCAGCCGCGCCTTTGCGCTTTTGCATAAGCACTTTTCCATCCTTAACAACAAGGACTCCCACTCCGACACAAACATAATCAACGCCTGGTTTCATTTTGTTTCACTCTTAAGGTGTAAAAAACGTCCCGAATACTGGACATACTGGAAATACTGGACAACACCCCGACAAATACTAATACCCCGATAGGGTATATATATTTTATGATGAGTGGGGCTGTGAAGTCCATGCCCCTCTTGCCCTCTGGGCGTAAAACAATGATGCCGGCAAAAGCGCCGGACTCATAATCATGAGGTGATCGATATGAATGGAAGTTTTTACGATATGGATGATTGGCTGAAGCTTGTTGAAACTGAGAGAAATAAAAGCCTTTCAGAAGGAGCACAGTGGTGGATTAGCAGACTGCGCAGCAAGAGCGACATCTATGCATACTCATAGCCATTTCCATCGTTTTCTCTGGGGGTTATTTGTTTTTTCGAACTTCTTCTTTTTTTGTTCTTTTAACCCTTCTTTAACAAAGAAGCGTTAGCGGAAGAAAGGAAAATAAAAAAAGGTGAGTGCAGGTATGGAACATTGTCATGTATTGAAATTTGTAAACAGCGGCGCAATGCCAGAATTTATTGTCCGACAGATAGGGAACTTTGAAAGCATCAAAACAATTAAGTTTGACGGAATTGTTTCGTTCAAGGTAATGCCCGGCAGGTTCTGCATTGGCAACCTTATGAAAAACAACAGCCACAAATACTGTTTCAACAAAGTCAGTTCAGGATATCAGTGCAATGACTGCTTCAAGCAGAATCCCTATAATTTCTGCGCATTCTGTTCAGGCACCAGATGTTATCTTGGAAAGAAAATCTGCGGGGAGCATTTTGTCTATCTCGCAACATTTGCAAATGTCCTGAAAGTCGGCGTGACCTCAATCCGCAGGTGGCCGGAACGTGTTATTGAGCAGGGAGCTGACTTTGCAAGTGTTATCTCACAGACTCCTGACGGGCTGGAAGCGCGCAGGATTGAGAGCGAGATAAAGAAAAGATTTAACATAACAGACAAGATGTACAACAAATACAAGAGCCATCTGCTGCACAGAAAAGATGCACGCGAGCTTGGAAAACATATTCTCCAGACTGCCTATGCAGACATCGTAGATGCAATCCCCGCAACTACAAAACTGGATTTAGACATTCTTGACCTATCAGAGAATTACACTGATATCGAGGAGCAGCCAAACGTGAAGGAAATCACTGACGACATGCAGGTTTGCGGAAAAATAATCGGAACAAAGGGCAATTTCATTGTAATGAAAAGCGGAGCAAAGACAGAAGTTTTCAATGGCTATGACCTGGTCGGCAGAGTAATCAAGATGGAGTAATATCGCCAAGTTTATATATAGTAAGTTATATATTAACTATAGGTGATATATAGTGGAAGTGACCACAATACAGCTTGAAAAAAAAATTGTTGAATCCCTGAAGGAAGCCCGCGAGTACCCCAGGCAAACTTATAACGAGCTGATTAAACACATGATTGGCGTTTTTGTACGCATCAAAAAGAAAAACCAATATGACAAATTCCTTCATAGGATACAACAGGCAAAAATGAAAGAGTTATGGGACAATAATGAAGATGAGGCTTGGGAACATGCTTAACGCAGGGGATGTTGTTCTTGCAAATATCCAGTTTGTGGATACTTTTGAAATTAAAAAAAGACCCGCTGTTGTGCTTTTTGAAGAACATGAAAATGTTGTTGTTGCAGGGATAACCAGCAATAAGGAGATGAAGGGGATACCTCTTACAAAAAAAGAAGGGGCTGTAAAAGACAGCGTCATAAAACTGAATTATATATTCACAGTTTCAAAAATGATGCTGGACAAAACATTATTTTCATTATCTGCTGAAAAAAAGAAACTTGTTTTTGACGGACTTGTTACAAGATTAAGCAGTTTATCCAAATAATTTAGGGCGCACAAATGCCTTTGTAATCATTCTTTTTTCTTCAGAAATCTGTTAATCTGGCCCTGCATTTCGTTTGAAACAATATTGTTAAGCGTAAAAATGAACCGCAGCACAAAGCTTGCTTCGCCTGTTCTTTTGAGATAGTCAACAACGCTGTCCTTGAAAAGACTGTAATTTATGGTTACTTCCTTGTTGACGCCTGTAACCGCCTTTTTGACTCTGCTTGCAATCCTGAGCGAATTTATGGTGTCTATACTGAAAATTGTGTAAAAAGCGCCAAGGATAAAATATGCAAATGTGTTGCCTTCAGTAAAGCTGAGCGCAATGTTGACATATGGAAACATAAAAAAGTAAAAAATAAGTGAGAGGACTGTGAAATAAAATGTGCAGAGAGGGCAGATTATGCCCCTAAAATTCATAAAATTATTCGAATAGTCCCAGATTCTTATTTTGTAAAGGTTTATGAAAATCAGACCTGACACCAACTCCAGCCCTGTAGTGACTACCGCAAATACGATTATCCGCAGTATCAGGTTCATCGGAACTAGTGAGATGAGATAGACCAAGATAAGCCCAAAACCATAGACTGGCAGATAGGGGCCGTTCAAGAAACCAGGATTAAGTTTTTTCAGCCTTCTATTAAACAATACTTCTGCCATCCACCCCATAAGGCTTCCTGCTGCAAATAGAAACAGCAAATCAATCCAGCTTAACACCATTTTCACCTGATTATCATATTAACGCGCGCTATTTAAGAATATTGTATTCAGAAATCTTTTTATAGCAACCTGTTCTTTCTGGTTTTGGAAGTTGTAACCATGCAAAAGATTCTTGAATCCCTTAAAAAACTGAAGAACAGCGAACTGAAGAGTCAGATAGATGCACGGGTGTGCGAGTTTAAGGAGCTGGGCAAGAAATCAAATGACGAACTGTTCAAGGAACTGTGCTTCTGCATACTGACTGCAAACTTCACTGCAGAGCGCGGAATAAAGATACAAAACGAGATTGGAAACGGATTCATCACGCTGAGCGAAACTGAACTGGCAAAAAAACTGAAAGAACTGGGGCACAGGTTCCCGAATGCGCGGGCAAAATATATTGTTGAAGCGCGGAAATACAAGGACGAGCTCAAGAAAGTTCTGGCTTCAAAGAGCGAGCATGAGGCGCGCGAATGGCTGGTCGAGCACATCAAAGGGCTGGGATACAAGGAAGCGAGCCACTTTTTGCGCAACATCGGGTTCTGCAACTGCGCAATAATTGATTTCCACATAATTGACGCGCTGATAGAAAGCGGACAGATTGAAAAGCTGAAATCAAAATCCTTATCAAAGAAAAAATATCTTGAAATAGAAAATAAGCTGCGGGAGATAGCAAAGAAAACAGGGCTTAACATGGCTGAACTTGACCTATATCTCTGGTGCAGCGAAACAGGGAAGGTGTTGAAATAATGGCTGGAATGACGAGAGACTTTGTTTCGACTATATTTATTGTTAAAGACAGGAAGGTTCTGCTGATTAAACACAAGAAACTCGGGCTATGGCTTCCTGTAGGGGGACATATCGAGCCGAATGAGACTCCAGAAGAAGCGGCTGTTAGGGAAGCTAAAGAAGAGAGCGGGCTTGACATAAAACTTGAACCTGAAACATTCCACAAGCTAAAAATACTCAAGCCACATCATGTTGAGATACACCCTATCAGCAAAGAACATGAGCATATTACTTTTGTTTATTTTACTAAACCCATGGGCGGAAAACTTATAAAAAACGAAAGAGAATGCGATGATATACGATGGTTTTCAAAGGAAGAGCTGGACTCTGACGAGATAACTGTTGAAATAAAGCATTTTGCAAAACAGGCAATTGAGGAGGTCAAATAATGGTGGACAGAGTACGCGCGAGCCATATACTCGTGAAAACTGAAGCAGAGGCAAAAACAATTCTTGAGAAGCTGAAAGCAGGCGGGAACTTTGAAAAGCTTGCAATGGAAGTCTCAAAATGCCCGTCAGGCAGAAAAGGCGGAGACCTCGGGGAGTTCGGCAGGGGAATGATGGTGCGCCCGTTCGAGCTTGCAGCATTCGCGCTGAAGCCAGGCGAGATGTCAGGCATTGTAAAGACAGATTTTGGATACCACATTATAAAAAGAACAAAATAATCTTATTTAGCAAGGTGAAGTGATGGCACAGCTGAAGAAAGAATTGAGTTATCCAGTGCTGTTACTTTTGGCTATCAATTCAATGCTTGGCACAGGAATACTTTTCCTTCCGGGGTTCGCAGCATTCATTGCAGGACCCGCATCGCTTCTTGCGTGGATTGGGGCTGCGATTATTGCGATTTTCATTGCAATGTGCTTTGCAGAGCTCTCAAGCATGATGCCAAAGTCAGGTGGAGTATACGAGTACACCAAGCAGGCATTTGGCAGCTTTGCAGGGTTCATGACAGGCTGGATGACATGGATTGTTGCGAACGTCTCAATTGCAATGTTCGTGAGCGGAGGATTCATTTATCTCGGCGCAATTTTTAACATCAGCGAAGTTTGGACTGTACTCCTTTCAATTATATTCATCTTAGGCATAACCTATGTCAGCTACAGGGGGATTGGGGCCAGCGCAAAACTGCTTGTTGCTTTTGCAGTAATAACCCTCAGCAGCATAATTTTTGTAATCCTTGTCGGCGCGCCGCATATTGATGTCTCACGATTAAGCCCGCTAATTGTGTTTCCGCCGCTGTCAATCCTTGTAGCACTGTACTTTATATTTGAAGTTTTCTTCGGCTGGGAAGCAATAACTTTTTTTGCAGAGGAAACAAAAGACCCAAAGCGCGTACTTCCAAAGACAATGATAATGTCAACACTAATTCTCGCAGGACTTGTAATCTCTGTTGTATTTGTTTCGCTGACTGCGATTGACTGGACAATACTTGCAAGCTCAGATTATTCTGCAATTGAAGTTGTGTCTGCTTTTGTTCCGCCGTGGCTTTTGGGAATATTCACTGTGTTTTTGGTGTTCAACATACTCGGGAGCGCAGCAGACGGAATAATCTCAACGCCGCGCCTTGTATTTGCGATGGCGCGCGACAACCACCTTCCGAAAGTTCTGAGCAAAGTTCACCCAAGATACAGCACACCGCATTATGCAATAATACTGCAGACTGTAATCATACTTTTCGTGTTCTTGCTTGGCTCGTTCAGGCTTCTGCTTGAAGTGCTTCTTCCGCTGACTGTCATCTCATATTCGCTTGTAATCCTTTCAGTTACTCAGTTGAGAAAAAAGATGCCCAATGCAGAGCGTCCGTTCAAAATGCCATTTGGAATGATTATTCCGCCGCTGCTGGTTTCATTGCTGTGGATAATAATGTTCATGGGAATGTCTTTCCAGAGCGTTGCGCTCGGGCTTTCGCTGGTCCTGCTGGGAATTCCGCTTTACTGGATTGCAATACTAGGATACCACAAGAAATTCATCAGGTTCTTCAGCAATCTTAGCGGGGATATAAGCTTCCACACATACAACTTTTTCATTGGAAACTATGTATTAAACCATCTTTACAACTATTTTTCAGACGCGACAATAGAAAAAGTCGCGGACATTGGCTGCGGAGTGGGAGTTGCAACACACCAGATGGCAAAGCGGATACCGCTGGACGGAATGATTTATGGTGTTGACTTTGCAAAACGCGAGCTTGACATAGCGCGCCAGCACCAGAAAGAGAGGGATATCAAGAATCTTGAATTCATACAGGCAGACTTGTACAATCTTGGGGAGAACAAGGAGACTGACAGGAAACTGCGCGGCTTGGACGGAGTAATGGGCATCGGAGTTCTTGGTTATCTTCAGGACCCTGTTGTTGTGCTGAGCAGCATGAAAAAGCGCCTGCGGGCAGGCGGAAAGTTCTATTTTGTAGATTACGACTATGCAACGCAGTTGTTTGACAAGCCGTGGCTTGAGAGCAATGAAAAGATAAGGGATATATTCGCTGCAGCAGGATTGAAAGTCAAAATCTGGCGCCAGAAGCGCCTTTTCTGGCAGTACGTGCACATGTACGGGGAGAAAGAGTAATATGGCTGACAATGCCGATATTTTTGTCAGCAGAGAAGGTCCGATTATACGCCCTGAGCCTTTTGGGCTTGAGGACAGATTAGAAAAGCCGCCGCTGCCAAAACGAATCAAGGCTGAAGTTATTTTCTTCCTTGACTGCTTTGTAAACATACAAAAATGGAACCCTGGATATCTTGTAAACGTATATTCAGAAGGTGGTTTCTACAAAGCTGCAGGATATGTCGCATTGTGGGCCAAGAATTATGATGCTGCAGTCTGCAATTACAGAAAAGCAGGCAAACACAATGTTGCGAACAACATAATAAGCAAGCTTATACTAAAGCAAGAGCCTCAAACAAATCCACAATATTTATAAATGCTTCATTATTTGAATTATCAGATGGTGGGGTTCTGGAGCGAAGAAGATGGAGTATAAACTAAAAGATTTGGCGTACAAAACACTGGATGTTGCATTAGATTTGGTTCCGATGTTAGGGCTAATGCGTGCATCTGACAGGATGGACAAAAACCATAATGCAACTGCGAGAGACGTTTTAGTCTACGCTTACCAGGGGATTTACACGGCACAATTGTTTGGAATGGTGGCTATTGCTGCGCATAACGAACTGTCCGCACTTCTTTGAGGATTAACAATAAAATTTTGGAATGAAAACATGAATGATTCATTAAAACAAATAGAACTGATGCGTCAGAATTTGGAGTATGAAGATTCTCTTAGGCTGGCACAGAGCAATGGAATGATAGACGCTGAAAAAGAGATGTTAAACGTCTTGAGCTCGTGCAGGCCTGAACAACAGACAGATGCGTTCAGAGAAACTGCACTAGTGTACAGCTTAATAGCAAACCACTATGCAAATGTTTGGGACTATGAATCCGCAGAAGAGATGAAAATCAAGGAAGTTGTAGGACTTGAACTGATTCTTGGAGATTTAAAGGACAAGAAACGTAAATTTGATGCAAACATAGCTTTGGGAAACAGCTATGCAACCCTTTCAAACTGGCAGCACAAACAGCTGAAAAAAGATGATGGTCTTACGAAACTCCTTGCATTTATCAAACTTGATGAAGCATTTAACATGGCTCTACGCGACAAAAGTCTTGAATTTGATGCGCAGTCATTCGAGTTCATTGAAAATCTTGTTTACAGAAGCCCTATTGCGATGCTTGGAAAATATGGCGAGTTCTCAAAAGAAATTTTCATGATGACGTTGCAGGCGAAGGACCTGTGCAGCACATTTGGAGTTCTTCCATATGATGCTGCTATAATGATTGACAGCGAATTTGAAAAATTAAATGTAGCAGACGTGTTTTTGGTGCGTAAAATGATTAAAGAGGGCATAATCAAAAAACCTGAAAACATAAACATAAACAGAAAAATGATTGCATATCACAAACGAATTGATAATTACAGACCTGCTGATGTGACTCAAAAAGAAGAGTATTCTATAGTGCACGAAGATGATAACGCAATAATATGGAACAAAAACATTTAGCTGTAGTAATAATAGTTCCCGCTTTCTTTCTGCTCGCGGTCTTTTACTGAGTCAAGCTTGTTGATGCGCGGGCGCTGGGTCTGGCCGTCGCGGCGCATTGTGATGCTGACTTCCTTGAGGAACGCGTTCATTCCTGTCCTCATGTCAACAGGGCCGAATGTTTCGCCGCGCTTTGACGACTCACCGCGGAACACAAGCAGACGCTCGCTTATGTAATCAAGGAACAGAAGGTCATGGTCAATCACGATTGCTGCGGAGTTCTTCTTTTTTATTGCCTCCTTAATCATCTTTGCAACATGCAGCCGCTGCTCGACATCAAGGTAAGCAGAGGGCTCGTCAAGCAGGTATATGTCAGCATTTTTTGCAAGGCAGACTGCTATTGCAACGCGCTGGAGCTCTCCGCCGCTCAGGGAGTTTATCTTGTGGTTCAATAACTTGCCTATCTGCAACGGATTTATGACTGTGTGGCGGAACTCATCATTGCCGAAATCTTTTGTGACAGATGCCAGGACTTCGGAAACTGTGCTTTCGGAATTGGATTCAATGTACTGCGGCTTGTAGGAAATCTTCATCTTTGTGTCAATGCTTCCTGTGTCCGGCTTCAGCTCGCCAGCAAGGATTTTTGCAAAAGTTGTCTTGCCTGTGCCGTTCTCGCCGAGGATTCCAACAATCTCGTTAACCTCTATTTTTCCTTCGCTGACACTGAGCCTGAAGTCTCCGAGCTTTTTGGTTATGTCTGTCCACTCAGTGAGTATCGGGTTCTTCCCCTTTTTTGTGAGAGGATGCGCTTCGAACTTTATTATGTGGTCGCGGAAGCGGACATTTTCGTCCTTGAGATATCCGTCAAGATAAGTGTTGATTCCGTTCTTTGAGGACATTGTATGCGAAACAACTCCGTATACCCCGGGCTCGCCGTACATCACCTGAAGCAAATCAGAAATGTAGTCCAGCACAATCAAATCGTGTTCAATAACGCTGATGCTTGTATCCTTATTCTTGAGGCTGTAAATCAGCCTTGAGACATTCAGGCGCTGCTTTATGTCAAGATATGAAGAGGGCTCGTCAAAGAACATGACATTCGCGCCCTTGAGTATTGTGGCTGCGATTGCTGTGCGCTGGAGCTCGCCTCCAGAAATGTTCTTGATATCCCTGTCAAGCACTCGGGTTATGTTGAGCTGTTCAGCCACTTTTGTAATATTTTTGTTTTTGTCGACTTTCTGGAGAAGCTCCTTGACTGTGCCGTTGAATCCCTTTGGAATCGCGTCAACATACTGGGGCTTGTAAGCGAGATTAATCTGCTTTTTGAAAAGCTTTTCAAAATAAGGCTGGGCTTCGGTACCGCGGAAGAACTGGACAATTTCCTTGTGCTCGGGCTTCTCGCCAACGCGTCCGAGATTAGGGTATTCCATGCCTGCAAGAATCTGGATAGCTGTCGTTTTTCCTATCCCGTTCGGGCCAAGGACACCCACGACCTCGCCGAACTGCGGGATGATTGTGCGGAAGAGCTTGAAGCCGTTTTTTGTGTAGCGGTGAAGCGCCTGGGTTTTTAGTTCCTCGGGAAGATTAAGGATGGATATGCACTGCACAGGGCATTTCTTGACGCAGATTCCGCAGCCTATGCAAAGCCCCTCGTCAATTACAGGCTTTTTGTCTGCGCCTTCAAGTATGCAGTCCTTGCCGGAACGCACAACAGGGCAGACATTCCTGCAGATAAAGGGGCATTCTTTCGGAGCTATACAGACATCTTTCTTAACTGTTGCAATTCTCATTATATCGCACCTTTTGATTTAAGGAATTTTTTTGCATTTATGAAGTTTTTTACCTTGGGGTCGGGAAGCTCAAGCGCAACCACTGCATTTTTCGGAATCAGCGGAAGAATAAAGTCAAAATCAATGTTTCCGTTTTCATCATCGAAAGAGAGATGCACGTCATTCGCCTGGTTCATGTTTGTGTTGTAAAGATGGAAATATTCCGGCTTCAGCTTCAGAAAATCTGTGATAACCTTTTTATAATCTGTCTTGTGCGCAAAAGCAGAATGGATGGCGTGGGAGAAATCCAGGCAAAAGCCGCAGCCAATCTCATCAATGATTTTTTTGTACTCGCCCGGAAGAGAAGTTGTGTGAGTCCCTGCGTTGCTCATGTACGGCAAATTTTCAATAAGCAGGCGTATCTTTTTTGATTTTGCAAATTTCATGAGCCCCTTGAGGTTTTTAATCATGTTTTCAACTGAAGCGCCAGGAGCTTTTGTTCCTGTGTGGACAATCGCTGTTTTGCATTTCAGTTTTTCAGCAAGAACGAGGCTATCCTTTACAGCGGATACGCCTGATTTGCTTCCGAGCAGCGCAAGATTTACGCCGAAGTCATGGTGCGGGCAGTGCATTGTATAAACTGCCTTGGGCATTTTTTTGTAATCCACACCGCTGGTATAATAAATTTCTATAAAGTCAGCCTCTTTTGCAAGGGCTTTGGCTACGCCGATGTCATCAAGGTTTGTTTTTGCGCCGATTTTCATTAACTTTAAAAGACAATTTAATATTAAAAAAGGTATGTTAATTGGAATTGTTGGCAAGCCTTCAAGCGGAAAATCAACTTTTTTCAAGGCAGCGACTCTGGCAGAGGTAGCTATTGCGCCATACCCGTTCACGACGATTGAGCCGAATGAGGGTGTGGGATATGTGCGCATAAAGTGCGTTGAGGACTTTTTCAAGGTCAAGTGCATGCCAAAGCACGGGTTCTGCATTGACGGGCAGAGGTTTGTGCCTGTGCGCCTGCTGGATGTGGCTGGTTTAGTTCCAGGCGCGCATGAGGGAAAAGGGCTTGGAAACCAGTTCCTTGATGACTTGAATCCTGCAGATGTTCTTATCCATGTGGTTGATGCGGCAGGTGCGACAAATGAGAAAGGGGAAGCAGTGCCTGCAGGAACACATGACCCCTGCAAGGATGTTTTGTTCCTTGAAGAGGAGCTTAACCTTTGGTATGTCGGAGTGTTCAAGCGCGGGTGGCAGAAGTTCGCAAGAGTTCCGACTGAGAACAAGGAAAAAGCAATTGCTGCGCAGTTCTCTGGTCTGGGAGTCACAATTGAGATGGTCAAGAAAGCGGTTGCGAAGCTGAACCTTGCTGATAAGAGTTTGAGAGACTGGAGCGAAGATAACGATGTAACAAAACTCGCAATTGAACTCCGCATTCTCTCAAAGCCAATCATAATTGCCGCAAACAAAATGGATTTGTCAAGCGCAAAGGCAAATGTGGAACGAATGAAAAAACAGTTCCCAAACCACGTGATAGTTCCGTGCTCAGCTGAAAGCGAGCTTGCGCTGCGCGAGGCTGCAAAAGCAGACATAATTAAATATATCCCAGGAGACAGCAAGTTCCAGATAATTCATCCGGAAAAACTGAATGAAAAGCAGACAAAGGCACTTGAATTTGTCGAGAAAAAGATTCTTGGCGAGTGGGGCAAGACAGGGGTGCAGGACTGTTTGAACACTGCTGTTTTTGACTTTTTGAAATACGTGCCTGTTTACACTGGAGGAATCGGGAAGCTCAGCGATGCAGAAGGAAGGATACTTCCGGACGTGTTTTTGATGCCACCCGGGGCGACAGCATACAATTTTGCAGAGAAAATCCACAGCGACTTGGCAGCAGGCTTTATCAAGGCAATAAATGTGAAGACGCGCCAGGTTGTAGGCAGGGAGTACAAGCTGCAGACATGCGATGTTATAAACATAGTTTCATCCAAGTAAAAGTAACAATATTTATGAACCCCGTCACTTTCTGAATATATATGGTTGAGGTACTGAGCTTGATAGCCCAGATTTTGCTGGAAGGCGTAAATCTATTTATCTCGCCGATTTTCCACCTTGAAATGCTCTGGATTGTTATTCCTGTAATCCTTTCGTGGGTTTTTGCAGAATTTTTCCAGGAGAAGCTTGGCACTGACATGGGCAATGCAATCTCAAACGGAGTGGTTGCGCTCTGGGCAGGAATCGACTGGACCCGCAATCTTATGTCGCAATTTTCAGGGTTCAGCATGGACTTTATTATGAAAGAGGGGCTGTGCGTTCTTTTGTTCATCTATGGAGCCCTGGTTGTTGTTTTGGGGCTGAAAGGCAAAGGAATTATAAAATATGTCGGCAGAATCAGGGAAGTCACATATCTCATACTTGCATTTACGCCTGTTGTTTATGGTTACTATGAACTGAACCTTTTGACTCTTGCTGCAATTGCAGTGTACTTCCCGGTTTTCTACATAATCATTGAAATAATTGACAGGCTTACTCCAACGCCGGAGTGGGAAAAAGAGAGCAAAGACGAAGGGCTTGACCTGCCTAAAGACGAGCTCCAAACAGAACTTGGCACCGGGCTCGAAGGAGCAGATGTTTTTGGGGAGAAAAAGCCGGCGCAACAGGCTGTACAGCAACCAGCGCAGCAACAGGGTTACGCCTGTCCGACCTGCAGGGGACAACTTACTTACATCCCGCAGTATCAGCGTTATTACTGCTATAACTGTAAAAAATATATATAACTATTTAATTAAGTTAAGAATAGCTTCTTTTCCGTCTTTAGCCAGAATCTTCATTTCATTATACTTGCTTAACAAAACATCTTGCCTTGAGCTGAAATGAGTCCTTATTGTGTTTAATACGTATCCTTCATTTATCCTGGGCTCATTAAATACAAGGTTGTATATCAAATCCTGGGCATCTTTTTGTCTGCCTGCAACCAAGCCATCCAATTTGGTCACAATCAAATCATTTATGTCAATTACGTTTGCTGTAACGCGCTGCTTTCCCTTGTAAGGAATATCTATTTCATGTGAACGCTTGACTATTTGGTTGTAATAATCCTTAGAGAAACCTGTCGCTTTCTCTATGTTGAAATTTATCCGTGCTTCCCCGTTCTGGCCCTTTGCGTATCTTAGTTTTCCTGAAAAGCAGTTGTCACTTTTTTCAGCACGGAACGAAACCTCGTATCCCCTGTTAGAAATTTCAATAAGTGTGTTTCTGAAATCCTTTATTCCTTCGCGCCCATCCAGAATTTTGGATGCCATGTCTATGTCGTCTGTAGGCCTGAAATAAGGAGTAACTTTTTTGGATAAGTCTTCCAAGGTTAAGCCATAATCCTTGTAAAGAGCATTTGCAATATTAAGCTGGGAAGCGGTTCCGCCCACTATAACGTAAGGCACTCTGCTGTCCTGGCTTGCTTCATCAATAAGATTGATGAGTCCGCCTAACTTTGGTTCAACTATCGTGAAACTCATTTTATCATTCACCCTTTACTATTACATAGTGGTAAACTATACTTATAAATCTTTCTATCAGAGCCTGGGCAGTATGATTTTCCCCTCTTCGCCATCTCCGAACTCCCCGTAAGAGCTCTCTTTGTAGAACATGGCTGTGACTGCCGCGAAAACAGCGTCTTTTTCATACTGGTTCTTGAGAATATTCATCATCCGCACGTTTGTAAGCTGCTTTGGCTCGCTGACATTCAGGACCTTTTTTACAGAATCAAGATGGCACTCAATGAACTCGCATTCGTGGAGAACTGATGTTTTGATTTCAATTGCGCGCTTGATTTTCAGCTTGTTATCCCCCATGTTCTGCGGGTCAGGATTATAGCCCAGTGCGAGGAGCTCTTTTTCAGCTGCGCGGTAAGGATTTTCGCTCAAATGCAACGGAGTATCAAAGCAGACAACTTCAGGGTCAAAGCGCTCGATTATCTCCAGAATCTCAGGATTCTTGTAAACAGTAAAAGTGCGGATTTTGTTGTCCTCAATCGTGGCTATTCCTGTTGCATGCTCATCAGTTGCAGACAGGTTTATCCCAAGGACTTTCATTTATGGGCCTTCTTCCTCAATTAGCAAAATCTCGAGTTCTTCAGGACAGGAAGCTACTTGTTCCATGTCTTTTTTTTGCTGGAGATAATTCCATTCTAGGACAGCTTTGTACTCGTTACTGCCTATGTATGTTCCAACGCGTACCATAAAAACCTCCAAAAAATGCCTTTTTATAAATCTTTAGAAAAATTCGTAGACAAACAAATCCTCAAAGCTGATGTGCTTTTTCTGGAGAAGATGGTGCCTGTAGCCTAAAGATGTTGCTTTTTCAAGGATTTTTTCAGGCTTTGAAAATGAGGAAAAAACCATAAGGATTTTGCCGGCTGGCTTGAGATGGGCTTTTGCCTGCTCGAGGAAGCGGAAAATTGTCTCGTAGCCGTGCTTGCCGCCGGTTGTGTCGATTTCCTTGTCATAGGGATGCTCGGGAAGGTATGGCGGATTGAAAGTAATCATGTCGAACTTTTCAGAGGGCTTTATTGGGGAAAAAAGATCGCCATGGCGGAATTCAATGTTTTTGACATCCATGACCTCTGCCTGCTGTTTTGCGTACTGAAGCGCATTCGGGTTCAGGTCAACAGCTATGACTTTCGCGGCGTTTTTAGAGGCTGCAATCGCCTGTATCCCTGTGCCTGTGCCGATGTCTAGAACGCTTCCTTTTGCAAACTCCTCAACCCATGCGCGCAGGAGATATGAGTCCTCTGCCGGCAAATAAACCATGCTGGATACTAACTTATTTAAATTAATAAAGTATGTTTTTAATTACTAAATGACTAAAAGGTGATTGAATGGGATTTTTTGCAGATTTATTCGGGGTATCCCCAAGGTCAATATCAGGTAAACTAGTCAAACTTGCTAATCTTAGTGATATGTTTGAAAGAAGGCTCAGGCACATAAGTGAAAGCGCTTCGCCAATCCTAAGCGGCGGAGAACATGATATGATGGAGCTTCTGTATAAAGAAATCCGAACCGTTCTTCCGCAGATTAATGCAGAACTGGTCAGGGTTGACAAATTGGAAAAAATAGCTGCAAACCCAAATCTGAATATAGTCTCTAAAAATGAGACTTTAGGTAAAATTGACATTCATGTTAACACAGCGCTTGCACTTACGGCAAAATTGACATCTTTTTCAGACAACCTTGTCAAGCTTGCTGAAGCAGTTGACAGGGATGTGCAAAGAAAAAAGTATTTTAACGAGGGTGAAAAGCAGAAAAGTGAACGCATGGCTGCCCGTTTCCTTGAAGAAGCGCATAATTTCAATAATGAACTGCACACAGAAGTAAAACTCGAAAAAAAGCTTAGAAAAGAAGAGACCAAACGATAAGTCTGGCCTGCAGAAAAGCTTATATACGCCACTTGCCTTATATATTCTACTTAAAAGTAGTGACAAAAGGTAGATTGTGATGTCTTCAAATATGGATGGGGTTGAAAGAGAATATATCAACAGCATAAAAGACGTTCTAGAAAGCCCTGGACTGAAGGACTACTACAGCTTGCTTGAGTCTTCTGTTAATGCCTTCCAAAAGTTCAGGACAAAAAATCCGGCTATCCCACTTAAAGGTATTGACAAGGATATAGAAACAATAAACGCATGGGGCAAAGATTGGGACCAAAAGATAAAGGAAGCTCGTGAAAACGGGTGCAACCAGGATGAACTTGATGATATGCGAAAAAAATTCAGGAACAGGCCAACAGCCGACATATACAAAACTGATATTTCTGAAGCGGATATTGACGAAATCGATTATTTGTATGATAACGCAAAAGATTTTGGGGCTATAATTTGCTGCAGAACTGATGCAATAACAAGCCTGGAAAATATGATTGGTCCGGAAAGAATAGAACAGTTAGACAAAACAAATGAACACGTTTTCGAGTATCATAATCTGAAAAGATGTGTTGACGCAAAAGAACGCCTTTGTTTAACGCTGCGCGTCAGTCTTGAAACGAGGCAGGATTTAAGTGCTGTTTACGAAAAGAGCAAACAGGACCCGCAGGAAAGGCTGGATGCAGAGAAAAATGAGAAGGCGCATGCTGCAGAAGAAACCGCAGCATACATCCGATAAGAAACCTTAATTAACCAAGTCATTTTTAGAATTCTTTATGTTTGAAGCGTTAACGCCAATCGCAGCAATGATTCTTGTGAGCTCTTCTGCCATAGTTGGCGCACTTGTATCTTTATTTACAAAGCTTGAGATGAGCCTTTACAGGCACCAGATTGAGAAATGGAGGGTTTTTGCAGGCTCGGTGCTTCTGCTTGCTGTCCTGATAATAAGTTTTAACATGATTTTCATTCCAGCGCTTGCAATAGGCATAGCTGCGGGGTTCCTGATATTCAAAAAAGACAGGGTGAACTACAACTGGATTGTTCTTGGAGCGCTGCTCGGGCTGGCATTGGCATTTAACAGCGCTCTCGGTTTCGCTGCTGCAATGCTTGTTTCGGTTTATAATTTCCTTTACGCGACTGTGCTGAACATACCGCTTGTTTTGAAGAAAAAGAAGTTTTTGAAAGCAAGGCTTGCCGAACAGATTGTGTTTCTGGCGGCAGCAGCCGCATCATACCTGCTGATGTTCTGGCAGCAGGGCAACCTGTCAGGATTTGCGCTGTATTTTGCAGCAGGGCTTCTGGTTGTATTATTAATAAAAGAAATAAAGCATATTTAGAGATGTTTTGAAAGTTCTGCCAGCGGATGCCCTTTGACTTTTACTTCAAATTCTTTGTAATGCCCGAATGGAGCCCGTGCAACCTTGACACCCTTGCTTCTTGCAAAAGCTTCCATTTCACGGAGAACTGTAAGAGCAATTGCAGGGGTTGAAAGGTTGTTGCTAAGATGCGCATACGGGTAAATCAGGAGGCAGTCTGCCTTTACCTCTGCCATGTGCTTCTGAAGCAATGTAATCGCGTTTCTGCCGGTTTCAGGAGTGTCCTCTTTTTCAACTGTCACGAGCGCAACAATTACATTTTCGAATCTGTGCTCCTCGCCAATGTCAGTTGGGTCAATGTCTGTGCGCAATGCAAGACGTGTCGCCCTGTACTTGAAGTAATCACAGTGCCACTGGAGCATTTGCATGTTTACTGCCTCGCTACAAAGATAGGGCGTTTTGAAACGTATTTTGCAACAGGCAATAAGCCGGTTGGTTTTCCATGTGTTAACCCAGAAATTTCATTGATAATGTCTTTTACTGACATCTCTTCCTGAGTATCCTCTTTTGGCTTGCTTTTTGCCCTTATGACTACAGGAAGCTTTGTTGCTGCTGCTTCCTTGTCGCCTATCACTATAATATAGGGGACCCAAGCCATCTTTGCCTGGAAAACCTTCTTTCCAACGCCAATGCTTCTGTCGTCAACTCCAACCCTGATATTTGCGGCTTCGAGCTCCTTTGCTATTTTTTCAGCGTGTTCCATATGGCGGTCTGCAACAGGCATAATCCTTATCTGCTCAGGTGAAAGCCATACAGGAAGCATTGCTGCTTTGTCCTTCTGTTCTTCCATCCACGCTTTCTCAAGAAGGGCGTACATGTCCCTTTCAATTGCTCCGCTTGGCGAAAGATGCAGTATAATCGGGTGTTTCTTTTTGCCGTCCTCGTCAATGAAGTTTATATCGTAACGCTCGGCATTCTCGACATCAAACTGGTCAGTGACCATGCCTGTTGCCTTGCCCATTGCGTCAATGAAATTGAATTCATACTTCATTGCAAAGTAAAAGAACCGCTTTTCCCACATTTCAAGTATTACTGGCTTGTTAAATCGCTTAACAAGAGCCATTGCAAGGTCCTTGTGCTCCTCGTAAAATTCCCGCACAAAACGTATTCCAAGCTCCATGTCATCCGGGAGCTTTAATCCAATGCCCTGTATTATGCTCCATGCCAAGTCGAACCTGCGGAGCATTTCTTCCTTTCCCTGTTCAAAATCCTTGACAAATGCATGGCAGTCAGGCATTGTGAAGGCGCGCAAGCGTTTTAATCCGCATAGCTCGCCTGACTGTTCAAGACGGAAGCTGTAGCGGGTAAGCTCGTAAAGCCTGACTGGCAGATTCTTATGCGAGATGCTCATATCGTGCGCCATCAGGAACTGTCCAAAGCATGCTGCGAACCTGAGGAAATATTTCTTTTTGAGGGACTCGACAATATACTGCCGCGCAGGAAACCTGTGAAGATAGCTCTTCAATGCAGGGTGCTCGCAATCATACATTATCGGGGACTCAATTTCCATTGCGCCGTATTTTACAACCTCGTCTGAAACATAGCGCTCGAGCATTTTCTTTACAAAACGTCCGTTTGGATAGAACCTTAAATTTCCAGAGTCCGAACCTTTTTCAAAATCAACCATTTCGAGCTTGCGCATAAGTTCAATGTGCGGCGGCTCTTTTTCGTAAACGCGGTTCTTTGCCATTTCGTACTGTGCAAATTTCTGAAGATTAGGATGTTTTTTGAAGTCGTATCCTGTGACTTTTCCGTCTGTTACAGAAAGCTCGTGCAGCTTTCCTTCTGTATCAAGAACATACCATTTTGATGTAAGAGTTTCCTCTGCCTTGAGAGCTTCGGATATTTCCCGCTTTTTTTCTTCTTTCTGTTCAGCCATTATTTCACCTATTTTGAACTATTTTAGTTACCTTTATTAGTCTTCTGATTTTTTAATAATTTATGGATATAAACATACTTTTGATGATAATCGGCGCCACACTTATTAGCGGCGTTCTTGGACTGAGCGGAGGATTGCTCCTGCTCCTCAGCAAAAAATTTGCAGAGAAAGTATCGCTGGGCTTGGTGAGCTTTGCAGCCGGAACTCTTTTGGCGGCAGCATTCTTTGATTTGATTCCAGAGACTTTTGAGGAAGCAGGAATCTCGATACTGCCTTTTGTACTGATTGGATTGTGCGTATTCTATCTGCTTGAAAAATTTGTAATCTGGCACCACTGCCATGATGCGCATTGCGAGCACAAGAAGCTGAAATTTTCAATAATAATCGGAGATACACTGCACAATTTCATTGACGGCGCGCTTATTGCATCCACATTCCTGATTGACTTTAATCTTGGGATAGTAACTGCAATTGCGGTTCTTATACACGAAATACCACAGGAGATAGGAGACTTTGGAATCCTTCTGAGCACCAAAATGAAACGCGGGAAAATAATACTTTACAATGTTTTTTCTGCGCTGGTTTCAGTCATTGGCGCGATACTCACGTTCTTTTTCCTTGACTACGTGCAGGCATTTGTCCCGTATGTTGCAGCAATTGCAGCAGGCGGGTTCATCTACATTGCGGCAGCTGACCTGATTCCGGAGACGCACAAAGAATACAGCAGAACCAAAACAGTCCTTTACACACTTGTTTTCTTCGCAGGAATCGGGATAATGTATCTGCTGGGCTTGTGGCTTGGAGTATAAAAAAGATAATTTAATAAGATAGGCTAGATTATCCTGAGTCATGAACAAAAATATATTTGTTATTTTTGCAATTCTAATGCTTGTAATACTTTGTTTGGGATGCGCCTCAAAAAATACTGAAAATGCACAAGAGCAGGTTCCAGAGGAGCAAACACCTGCTGAAGTGGAAGAAACTGCCCAGCCAGAGCAGGCAGCAGGAACTGGTGAACCTGATTTTGCAGTCACAATGAAAGACTGGACAAAAACAGAATGGGGCACCACATTGTTTTCAGACAACCACGTTTCAGGCAGTCCGCGGTTAGTTGAAGTTAACATGAAAGGCGAAATAGTCTGGAAGTATGACATTCCAAAAGAAGTTTCGCAGTACACAAACCCAGGATTCAGCGTGGAAGTCCTTCCGAATGATAATGTTTTGTTTGTTCTTCCAAGGAACGGAGTTTACGAGGTAAACAGGCAGGGAGAGACTGTATGGTCCTTCAAGGACGCGAAAGTTTCCCATGATGCAGACCGCCTTGCAAACGGGAACACCCTTGTGGCATTTGGAGCATACGACACGACTGCTGACAGCCAAGTCAGGGAGATTGACCCGAGCGGAAAAGTTGTCTGGTCATGGAAAGCAATTGACCACTTTAACACTTCAGAGTACACTTCAATCAGCGCAGAGGGATTTACCCATACAAATGCTGTTGAGCGCCTTGCGAACGGAGACACAATGATAAGCCTGCGAAACTTCAACTTCATAGTTGTAGTTGATAAGGACGGCAATGTTGTCAGGAAAATCGGAGAAGGCATTCTGACAGAGCAGCATGACCCTGTAATCCTTGATAACGGCAATACTTTGCTTGCAGACCATGGAAGGCCGCAGTCAATCATGGAGCTTGACAGCAACAACAATATTGTGTGGCAGTACATGCTCAAAGACCCCTCTGACTTTCCAGCGCGAGATGCGAACCTGCTTTCAAACGGCAATATCCTGGTGACAACTTCTAGGCGAATCTTTGAGATAACGCCTGACAAAGAAATCGTGTGGGAACTAAAGCTTACAACTGCAGCGTTCACACAGCAGGAATCTGCCTCGTTGGGTTTCTTCAAAGCAGAGCGACTGATATGAAGATTTACTTTGAGACATACGGCTGTGCAGCGAACAAGGCTGATGAGGCTGTTATGCGCACGCTGCTGAAAGGGCATGTGTTTGTTGATAGTTCTGATGATGCTGATTTAGTGATAATTCTGAGCTGCGGAGTAAAAGGCAGCACTGAACACAGGATAATGAGCAGGCTTTGGAACCTGAAAGGCAAAAAGGTTCTGGTAGGAGGCTGCCTTACAAAGATTGTTAAGAACCTTGGAAAGAAGTTCCCAGCATTTTCGCTGATTGGGCCGGATGAAGTGCCGGACATAGCCGGAATTGTTTCAAAGATTGAAGCTGGCGAGAAAATAGTTGAGCTGAGCTCAAAGAAATGCTCCCATGTGGTTGCGGATATTTCAGACGAGACGCAGGCAATTAATATTTCCAGTGGCTGTTTGGGGAAATGTTCATACTGCGCCACCAAATTGGCGCGGGGAAATCTGCATTCGTACACTATTGAGGAGATTGTGGCTTCTGTAAAAAAGGCAGTTGCAAATGGCGCAAAAAAGATTCTGATAACTGCGCAGGACACTGGGTGCTATGGTTTGGATATTGGAACAAACCTTGCCGAACTTCTGAAAGAGATTCTTAAGATTGACGGGGACTACAAAATTCGTGTCGGGATGATGAACCCTTTTCATGCCGCAAAGATTGCAGATGAACTGATTGGGATTTACAAAAATCCGCATATTCTGAAGTTCATTCACATACCTGTACAGGCTGGAAACAACAAAGTCCTGAAGACAATGCGAAGGAACTATACTGTGAAGCAGTTTGAATCGCTGGTAAAGAAGCTGCGAAAGGGAATCCCGAACCTTTCAGTTGCAACAGACATAATCTGCGGATTTCCAGGAGAGACAGACAAACAGTTCGATGACACTGTCAAACTGGTGAAGCGGCTGAAACCTGAAGTAATGAACCTGTCCAGGTTCCATCTGCGCCCGGGAACTGAAGCACAAAAAATGAAACAAGTGCCAGCGTCGGTTATAATGAAGCGCTCGAAAATGCTGTTTGAGATTTACGGAAAACTCAAATCGTAAGCTTTATATATTCACACATATTACACATAATATATATAACGGAGGCAATTATGGTAACACTTACTTTGGCAGTTTCAGAAGAACTCAAACACAAGATGGAAAGATTTCCAGAGATGAACTGGTCTGAAATAGCAAGGCAGGCTTTTGCACAGAAGATAGAAGATTTGGAATTTTTGAGAAAGTTCAAGGAAAAAAGCAAATTAACCGAAGCCGAAGCTCTGAACTTAGGAAAAGAACTCAGCAAAAAACTCGCAAAACATTATGTTGCGTAATGTGATTTTTGATGGACTTAGTTATTGATGCAAATATCCTTTTTGCAGCTCTGATAAAGAGAGGCATCACTTCCGAACTGGTATTTTTGAACAGACTCTATGCGCCTGAATTCATTTTTGTTGAGTTCAGAAAATACAAAGGACTCATCCTTAGCAAAACAGAAAGAACTGAAGATGAATTTGAAAAGTTTATGGATTTACTTGAACGAAGGATAATTCTTGTTCCGCAGGAAGAGATTTTTCCTTTTCTGAAATCTGCTGAACAATTTTCTCCAGATACAAAAGATGTGCCCTACCTTGCGCTGGCATTAAAGCTTAGATGTGCAGTATGGTCAAATGACAAACCCCTAAAAGAAAAACAGAAAGTTGTAAAAATTTATTCCACATCTGATTTGGTAAAAATGTTTTCATCTTAATCACGCAAGTAACTGGATTTCTGTGACAAAAGGAATTTAAGGGATTTTGGCTTTGAAGTTTATATGAAAACGATACGTTCTCACAAACAAACAACCCACAATATGTGCCCAACATGCAAACAGTACGTGTCATTTGATAAATTTCCCAAACTATACATTAAGGATTTTAAAAAACTAAAATTAAAGACACCAATACTCTACTCTGGTTTCTCAACTTTTTATGAGCCGGATACTAAAGGAAATTGTAATATTTTGCCAATAGATGTTTTTAACTTTTTTAGGAAGAATAAAAAAGCAGAGACATTTGAAAGCCCAAAAGGCTACTTTTGGTCATTAGAAATGGGCAGGCATGATGACAAAAAAGGGTACAGGCTGGTCGAAGATGTTACCAACAAAATTTTAGGATACATAACTCCTTATATCAACAAACTGGAGCATTTAGTTGGAACTGAGGTTAAACCAAATGATTTGCTGCCTCAAGATAAGACAAGAAAATCATGCATACCCGAAACTTCGTATCATGTTGATTTAAATGCCTGCCCAGACTGCCCAAAGATTGAATTTACACTTTCTTCTGGACGCAGAGATAAAATCGATTTTGCAATAATGTCGTATGATGGCAGATTTGAAAAACGAGTTTAAAGATGATTTTTATGGCAAAAATACATTCTTTTAAGCAGGCAATACAGATATTTAAAAAAGAGATAGGGCTGGAACTTGTCGTTAAAAAGCTTTCACCCGACTTTCCTGATAATGTTGAGGTTTTGCGGTTTTATGACCAGGGAAAGCTTTATGGCACAATGGTTTGTGTTGAAGGCGAAGAGGGCCTGGAATCGTGCTGTTATTACGGTAAACATCCCTTCCTTGATAAAACTCCAAAAGGCCACAGCATAGAGAAGTCGCTCCAGCTTATCATTGAATCTGCTGCAAAACCCGATTATCCCGAGCTTAAAGACCCTGAAATCTGCTATCTTCGCGGAGATTTCAATAATACAAAATTTCTTGGCATTGACCTGTCCGAGGAAAAGGTATTTAGCACGGTGTCAGGCAAATATATGGATGAGCTAAAGAAGCTAAGAAAGCTTTAATAAATAGCTGAGATTTCTATTTATTAGGTGTTAAAAAATGAATGCAAACCCGTTTTTGTCAATTGTTCCGCGAAAAGGCGAGAAGATGTTCGGCATAAGCGAGAAGAACATACTGCTTATGGCTGAAGGCGTTTCAAAAGGCAGGAAAATTTTGCTGATAAGCGGGGACTATGGCTCAGGCAAATCCCTTATCGCTGAAAAGATAGAGAAAAATATTGACTCAAATGTCAAGATTGAGAAGTGGATGTTTACAGTTGACCTGGCAAACCAGCTGCGCTCGCTGCCAATTGAAGAGGCACTGAAGCGCAAGGTTGCGGTGTTCATTGACAGGTTTGAACTGTCTGACGTAATGGATGACACTTCGCTTATAAAAATCCTTAAACTGATTGTTGAAATAACCAAGATGGGCGTGAGTTTTATAATAGACATAACCCCAAAAACGATAATGCGGCTTTATGACCTGAACCCAGAATTCAAGAACATATCCGAGCTTTATACTGTCAAGCCAATGATTTTCCAGGAAGTAAAAGAGCTGGTTTTATCGCGCCTGAATGAGATACGAACCACAAGAAGCAGTGATATCAGCCCGTTTACTGAAAGAGAGCTCATGGATATCTGGAAAAAGTCGCATGGCAATCCGCGAATGATTCTTTTGATTCTCGCAAACCTGTACGACATAAAGATGGCTGAGAGCTGAAACAAATGAAATACTCAGTCATGACAGCGGTTATAATAATAGCACTGTTTCTTGCAACGCAGTTCGTGGGCTTGGCTGTTAACCATTACTACAACTCGCAGGAACTGCCGTTTGGTTTGAAGCCTCCTGAAGTTGAACAGAAATTCTCGCCATGGTTCTTTATCGGCGCGATTGCTGTTGTAACCCTAATTTTCTTTTTATTCAAGCACTTTAATCTTGAACTGCTCCTCAAGCTGTGGTTTTTCAGCGCATTCACGCTGGGCATAGCTGTGACGCTGAGCGCATTTGTAGAGCCAGTATTCGCCTTTTTTGCCGCACTTGTGATTACGCTTTTGAGGTTTTACGAGCATGACATCTATACGCACAATCTTGCAGAAATTTTCCTTTACGGGGGGATAGTCTCGCTTTTTGTGCCGATACTGAACATATGGGGCGTCTTTATCCTGCTGGTTGTAATATCCGTGTACGATTTTGTTTCAGTATTCATGACAAAGCACATGGTACGGCTGGCACAAATGCAGGAAGGGCTTGGGATATTTACCGGCCTGGTTGTTTCGCACAAGAACGAAACTGCCATCCTTGGCGGCGGAGACATTGCATTTACAATGCTGTTCGCTGCAGTGCTGCTCAGGGATTTCGGGTTCCTGCCTGCGATGATGGCAGTATACGGCGCAGCGCTTGGGCTGATTGTCCTGATAATAATCGGAGAAAAGAAGAAATTTTATCCAGCAATGCCGTTTGTAACAATAGGCTCATTGCTGGCTTTTGGGATAAGTCTGATTTTGTAATTATCTTCTCTTATTTGCTTTCTTTTTCTTTAGTGCTGAAAGAAGCTCGTGCTCTGTCCTTAGCTCGATTCGCGCTACTTTTTCAATCAGATGCTCGATTTTCCTGTCCATCCCAATTATGTACTTCATTTCTATAAGAACTCCAACGCTGATACCCACCATCAATCCGACTGCAGCAGGCATTGTCCATTCAAGTACCATCTTATAATCACCTCATCTTGTTAATATTTTTAAACTGCTGGGAGTATTTAAAGGTTTTCCGCCTTTTCTCTTTCGCAAAGAGAAAATGTAGGCTGCCACACAGAGATGTTACTTCTGCGCCCATCGACGAAGTCGCTGGGAAAGGGAAACAATTAATAACCTCCTTTCCTATCCTATTATTATGCAGCGCAGGACAAAGGATGCATTTTTGTGGATAATGAGTATTCTGCACAGGCACAGGATTCCTTACAGGATATCCGGAGGGCTTGCCGCAAGGATTTACGGCTCAAAACGCAGGCTTGCGGACATTGACATAGACATTCCGGACAAAATCCATGAAAACAGGATACTGTCTGAAGTCGGGGACTACATAATTTTCGGGCCGAAAAGGTATGTTGACCACCAGTTCGATTTGCTGCTTATGACGCTGAAATACAAAGGCCAGAAGATTGACATCTGCGTGGGCGAACACGAAAAATTATTTGACCACGAGAAAAAAGAATGGGTTGCAAACAAAATAGACCTGTCAAAACATGTGGACAAAAAGGTTTATGGGCTTGTTGCTAGGGTAATACCCAAGAACGACCTGATTGCATACAAGCGCCTGATGGCGCGGAAAGTTGACATTGCGGATGTTAAATGTCTTTTGAAAACATGAAATTGCATTTTTCAAAGCCGTGCGACTCATAGAATTTGTGGGCTTCTTTTCTCCGGAAATCAGAATCGCACTCTATCCGCTTGCATGCTTTTTTCTTTGCCAAATTTATGATTTCTTTCAGTAACTTTTTTCCGATTCCATACCCTCTGTACATTTTGTCCACTACCAATGTGTCTATATAGCATGAATTGCCTGTGTCCCAAAAGCTGTTTTTTATTGTGGCTGATGCGAAACCGATTGTCCTGCCATTGTAAACCGCAATTATGCAGTCCTGGCTCTTGTTTTTTAATGCTTTTGCAAAGGTCTTTTTCATCAGGTTTTTGTTAAATCGTTTATGCAGCCAGAGCTGCTTTAGCAGTGCGAATACTTCAGGAAAATCAGCAAGCGCTGGCTTGCGAATAAGAATTTTCATTTTTTAAGCCCCTCGTCCAGAATTGCGCTCTGGCCACTTTTGTCGCGGATAATCAGCGTGAACTTCTTTTTTCCTTTTTTCATCTGCTGAAGACTTTTGAGGGTTTTTTCAATCTCTGCTTTTTTGTCAGGATGGTGGGCTTTGAACCCTCCGACAGTGTCAATGATTCTGTCAAGCATTCCCTCAATGTTTGTGATGAATGCCTCAGAATCAGAACCCGGCTTTATAAGCAAGCCAATCTCCGGAATCTCAACAGTGGCGTTCTTGGACTTTACCAAGCGAAGCGACAGGTGGGATTCTTTTGAAACCGCCTTCTTGTGGAGCGCTGCAGCTTTCTTTTCCTCGACTGGAAGCACGTCGCTGGTTTTGTACTTACAGTTGCTGCAGCTTGCGAATGTTTCAAGAACTTCCCCGAAATAAGGGATTCTGTCCAGCCTCTGCATTACTGTAAATGTTTTCTCCTTGCAAACCGGACAAGAAATAAGAAAAGAAGATTCAAAGGGCTTAAATTTCTTCGTTCGTGTCGTCGCTGATTGTACCATCAGCTACACCTGATTCCCCTTTGAAAACCTCAATGAAGCTCGGCACTGCGATTATCCAGTCCTCATCAATTCCGACTATCTCGCCGTCAATTGCTTCACATGTTCTCTTGACCTTGCTGATTGCCCTCTTAAGCTCGTTCATATCCTTGTCCTTAAGCGGCTTTATCTTTATCAGAGCAACTGTATAGCCCTCCCTGAGAGCGTCAATTACCCCTTTGATGTCAGCGAAGTCTGTAAGAATGAAGTATTTGACAAATATTTTGGCTGCCTTTTTCTTCATCTCACTAGGTTCCAATTCGATAAATTCTTCTTCAGCATTACCTTTTTTTATTGTAACCTTGCCGGTTAACTTCTCCATAAAATCCTTGAATCCCATCAGATCCACCTCATACGTGTTATTATTAACCTACTTTGTGTTTTCTTATATACTTTATGAGTTAATAAATATTTCTTATTGGCTAGTGAAGAAGCCCTTCAAGCATCGAGACAATGCTCCAAATCTGGGTTCGTGTGTAAATAGGCATGTTCGGGTCTTCAGAGATTTCGTCAAGGAACTGGACAGCCTGGTCAATCCTTATGCTTAATTCCTCTTCATTGTCGCTAAGACTTGCTATTGACCGCTGTGCGCTCTCGCGGATATTCTTTGGAACTGTCTTGTCCTCAAGAATCTGAGTCAATAGTTCTACGATTGAGTTAACCTGTTCGTCTGCCACTGCCTTCACCTATTTTATGCTCTTTGCAAGTTTTTCCTGGAGTTTTTTTGCTTTGTCTGTGAGTTTTTCTACCTGTTTGTCAATTGAAGAAACCCGTAGGTTAAGCAGCTCTTCCTTTTCCTTCAGGCGCTTGTTAAGTTCGTCCTTTGATTTTTTGACAAGAATGTTTCCGACAACCTCGAATGCGTGGTCCTCTTTCATTGCTCCAAGCTCGGTTATGGAAGCGACTATTTCTGAGCCCTGAATCTGCATGTTCTGCTTCTGCATGAGCAGCATCTGCAGCTGTTGCTGTGTCTGCTGGAACTGCATAATGTCTTCGTTGTCTGCTTTGTCGTTCATTAGAATCACCTTGCTTTAACTTTTTTTGATGTTTCAGGCCGCTTTTTGAAAATTACTTTTCCACCGCAGTATGGGCAGCGAATCCTTTTCGCTATATCCTCTGCAGTGATTTCTTTTCCGCACGCATAGCACATGTATTCCATGATTAGTCCTCTACAGTTTCGGTAAATATCGGCACATGGGTTCCGCCTGTGAATTTCGCCTTGCATTTGCTGCATTCCCAGATGCCTGCTGAGGCTCGTTTTATGCTCTTTTTCTTGCAGTACGGGCATTCCTTTGTTTTTTTAGCTGTAACCTTGAGAACTCTTGCCCGTATCTTTATCCCGTAGCGCGGACCGAATTTTCCGGTTATCCCGACTTTTTTGGTATGAGCCATAATAAAACCTCTTTATTTGGATAACTAAGAAATTTTTTGTTGATTTATAAGCTTTCCGCCTTCTTTTGCGAAAAGAAGGTAGGCTGCCAAGAAAAGAAAAGAATGGGGGTACCCAGATTTGAACTGGGGTCATAAGGTCCCAAACCTCACATACTAAGGCCAAGCTATACTATACCCTTGTGCCATAATGTTGTCATTGTGGTCCCACAGTAAGATGGCTTGGTTAAACTAAACAAAATCGAATGTTCTTTTAAACGTTTCTGTCCAGACAGTTAATAATTTATACCCTGCAAATGTAAAAGTGATTATGAAGATTTTATTCGCATATGCGCCGTTTTGCGCAGCAACAGTTATGCCGTATTCCATAACTTATCTCAGCGCTTTTCTTAGAGCCAACTCTGACATCAAAACAGAGTGTGTTGATTTGAATGCAAAGTTCCACAGGACGCGATTTCCTGAGTTCTACAAGCGAATTAACAAAAAAATGCCTGTTGAAGAATTTGGCAAGGTGCTTGAGGAGTTCAATACAGCATCGCGGGAAGTTTATGCAGAGAACCACAAGGCAATAGTTGCTGGCGCAAAACCCGAGTTTTTCAAAGAGATGCTTAAACTGATGATTGACAAAAAGCCAGATGTTGTGGGATTCAGCTTGGTTTACAACAGCCAGGTTCCGTATGCAATCGAGCTTATGAAAGAACTGAACAAAAAAGGTATCAAGTGCATTGCCGGAGGGCCTGCTGCAAACATGAAAATCACAGAGCATGCAGTGGTTCTGGAAGATGAATTTGAGCTCCCGAAATATTTTGGCATAGCAAAGGAGAACTACAAAGACGTTGTTGTGGACTTCAGCGAATATAACAAGAGCGATTATCTGGCAAAAGAACTGATTTATCCCATGCGCAGCTGCAGGGGATGCTTTTACGGGCAGTGCGCTTTCTGCACGCATTCGCTGAACCAGAAATACAGGGAACTTCCTGTTGCGGAGATAAAAAAAGCAATTGAGTTAAATAAGATGAAATATGTTTTTTTCATAGATGACTCAATAACCCCGAAGCGGCTGCTGGAGATTTCAGACGCGCTCAAGGACAGCAAAGTCAAATGGTGGGCGCAGCTTCGCCCGACAAAGGAACTTCTTGGCAATTTTAAAAAGCTGAGCGCTGGAGGCTTGAAGTCTGTGGCATGGGGAGTTGAATCAGGCAATCAAGCTGTTTTGGATAAGATGCGCAAAGGCACAAATGTTCAGGATGTAAAAGCGGTGCTGAAAGAAAGCCACGATGCAGGGATTGTAAACACTGTTTTCATAATGTTCGGTTTCCCTGGAGAGACAAAAAAGGAGTTCATGGATACAATTGATTTCCTGAAAGAAAATTCTGCGAACATTGACTTGGTTTCCACGAGCGTGTTTGGCTTGCAGAAAGGCAGCACTGTTTACAACAACCCGAAAGAGTTCGGGATAACTGAGATCAGGGAAACTGCACGCGAATATCTGGATGCGCGGGTTGATTACAAAACTGCAACAAGCGATAAGGAATCTGCGAAAAGGCTGCGAAGCAGGCACATGAAATCAATCCTCGCAATTAACAAGCTTCCGCGGGCATTCGTGACTTTTAAGGAACAGACACTATTGTGCGATTAAAATAAATAGAAAATCTTATAAAATATTCGCTACCTCTTAGTAGTATGGTACTAATTAAATTGAGACCTCACCATGTAAGTAGGATTATTGATTATTACAAGAATTACATAGGCATCGAGGGACTTAAATCAGATAGGAACTATACGAGAGCTACTAGTGATAAAATTGTAGACCTAATCAAACATTTGATTAGTGACCCTACTCAACAAATCGAGATTATTGGAAATGATGAAATTGGAGAGGATACTATCTGTAGTCTATGTAATAATAACTCTGGTGGAGTATGTACTGTGTTGGGAGGCCCTGAAAAAATTGAAGCACATAATAGTTCCGATCAAAGAGAAGCTTTAAGATATCAGCTACGACAGGGTGTTTATACTATTGGAGAATTGTTAAAAAGAGAACCTGTTTTTGATTCCCACTTTAGGATATAGAATCCGATTCTTATAAGAATAACGAGCCCGACTGCTAAGTAATGTACTAACAAAACAGGGCTAGATTTAGTATATCTTGAATGGATCTATTTTTTCTTTGAATTTAATAACTCTGCAACATCTGCCGAAAACTTTTCTATGCATTTCATCCCTTTTTTATCAAGGAGCGCTTCCCCTGGATTTCGCCCAATTACTTTATTGTTCACAGCTGAAGGCGGAACCTGGATATTGCATATATTGAAAAAAGCCATAATGTCTTCTAGAGCGTGTTCCAAGCCGCTGTTCCGCGAAACAACTATGGGGCCGCCCACTTTTCCATGCAAAAACAGGTTATCCGAGAGGTGGACCATGCCAATTCTTTGCAATAAGTTCAATAAGTCCCCTCTGGCTGCATGAAAATAAACAGGAGACCCGACAATAAGGCCCTGGGCTTTGTCTATTTTGTCAATGATAGAATTGACATCGTCATTCAATACGCATTTATGGTATTTCTCGCATTGGTAGCATGCAGAACAGCCCAGAATCTTTTTATTTGCCAACGAGATTATCTCAGTTTCAATGTTAAACTTTTTCAAAACTTCAGCACACTTTCTGAGTATCAGAATAGTATTCCCTTCAGGTCTGGGGCTTCCGGATAATAGGATTACCTTCTTCATTTTACAACCTCTTTAATCCATTTCTCATAGTCCTCATTTGCTTCAGTATCTATCTTCATTATGCATGGAACCTCGTAAGGATGAATCTTTTTTACTTCTGATTTAACATTCTTCCAGTTCCCTTTTATGGTTTTGACAATAGAAACCACTTCGTCTGTCTCGTCTATCCTGCCTTTCCACCAGTAAGAACTCTTTATCGGGAAGAAATTTGCACATGCTATAATCTTTTTTTGAAGCAGGTGAGAAACAACTTTTTTGGCTTCTTCCATGTTTTTGTGGGTTATGTAAACTAGTATAAACGCCATAACTAACGCTTATTTTTTAAACTTTTTATAACTTTCCAAAGGCGAGCGGCGACTCTTGAGAACTGTATGATTAAAACCACTAATTTTATTTCCTCAATTTCTTAGTCTTTTTCTTGATTTCAGGAGTCTCGTATTCCAAACATCCTATAGTCTCATTAGACCTGATTCGTTCTTCTGTTATATCTGGTTTTTTTGTTTTATTCATTCTCCTTTTGTACTCATTGAACTTTTGGAATGTGTTTCTGACACCTAAATTATAACCCAAGACTAAAGTGCCTAAGCTGAGAGAACAGATTCCAAGCCCGGCCAACATTAGAGTTGTTGTCTGTTTTTCCACTTCTTCATTATACAGTTTAGTATTGTGTTCGGATCTTGCATTATTAAGGTCTTCACAATAACCCCCAAAAAAGTGGACAGACATCTTTTTTATTTGTTCTTTGTTTTTTGGGTTTAGGTCTATCATTAGGTATGCATTCTCACGATCCCCTGACAACTCACATTTTTCTTCAAAACTGATACAACCGTCTGAATACATTTGGTCTATCCTCTTTTCCAGTTGGATAAGACCATATATCCCTCCGCCGCAAGACTCTGAAATGTTTTTATAAGTAGGGCAAATGGAGAATTCTGTATCATTTGTAAATTGAGCATGTCTGACTTTTTCTTCGCCATGATCACTGAAGTATACAACTGCAGTTTCTGAACTGTTATCAGCGACTACATCGCTTATTTTCCAAGCGAAATGTCTATAATCCTGTTCTTTTGTATTCCACTTGTGGTATGCCAACCCTCCAAAGATGCTCCCTAAAATAAGCAGGATAGTACTAACTGCGACACCAACTTTAGGTTTTATAGAAGGCGGTTTTTCAGATTCTTCATCTTCTTTGGCAATTTCTTCTTCAATCTCACTTAATTCGTCTTTCCACAAATCCTCAAGTTTCTTGTCTTCCTTTGTTTTTCCAAGATGAAGTCCATAATGTGAAACATAATCAACCATAGAATCTATTTCAGCTCTAACATAGCTTTCATTAGCTTTTACGAACTTTCTAAAGTCGTCCATCTCTGTTTCATAAGTTTCCATATAGCTCACTAATTTAACTTCGCAAATAGTTACTACTAACAAGTTAATGTTTATAAAGCTTTTTAGAACGGCGACTTCTAATCAATACAGGATTCTAAATCACTAATTTTATATGTCTGCAGAAGAATTCTATAGTATGGTGTGAGGTGAAAGAATGACTGGATATACGGGTCCGATTGAAAAACAAACTCTTAAAAATAATTATTTCAGGCGGGTGCTTTTCACTGGAAAGCACGCGCAGCTTGTTGTGATGTGCCTTCAGCCTGCTGAGGAAATAGGCAATGAAGTCCATCCGAATGTTGACCAGTTCTTCCGCATCGAGGAAGGCGAGGCAAAATTCGTGTTCAATGGCAAGGAAACGCACATTGTAAAGAATGGCGAAGCAGCGATTGTTCCGGCTGGAACTTATCATAATATAATAAACACTTCCAAGACAAAGAAGTTAAAGTTATACACTATTTATTCACCGCCAAACCATCCAGATGGGACTGTGCACAAGACAAAGGCTGATGCTGAAAAAGCTGAAGCAAAAGGGCATCATTAACGGAGCTTCTATGAAAAAGCTGCTTATCTTTGGGATGCTGTTCTTAGCTGCCATGATTATCCTGGGATGCACAAGAACAGAGGGCGTATTAGATTCTGTAGATTTGTATTCGTGCAATGCAGACAGCGACTGCGTTCCAAAGCCAGGATGCCATGCTTCTGAATGCATAAACCAGGAGTATACAAATAGGTTCATGTCCCCTGAGTTCTGTACAGAGATGTTTTCCTGCAGCGCCGCTTACACGCCTGAGGACTGCGCATGCATTGACAGCAAATGCGTGAACAAAAACCTAGGAAACAAAGGCTGCGTTTAATCAAAATCAAAAATAAATAATAAAAAATAGAATTAAAACTTCTTGAATCGCGAGATTGTGTCAATCAGGTCAACGTGGCCGATGAAAATCTGCCTGCAGCAGTATCTGTCAACGCCGAGCTCGTCAAGAACCTTTCCGGGGTCCTTGCCTTCCTCTACTCCTGCTTTGAATTTTTCCCACAATTGCCCGATTGGCTTTCCACAGCTAAAACATCTGACTGGTATTATCATTTCGAATCATCTCTTTGAAGTTTGTTTTCCTGCACGTGCACTTGAACGGCAGGGTTTCTGGGGCTCTGTCCTTCTGGTGTCTGCAATAAGCAGGTGCCTGTCATAGTCAACAAATGCCTTTTTCAGAAGCTTGTCATTGCTGAACTCAACAAGTCCGCGCGCGATTGCGTTTCGTGCCGCCTCTGCCGCTGACATTATCCCGCCGCCGCAAACATCAACCGAGATGTTGACTTTTTTTGCAAGTTCCCCTGCAAGTATGAGCGGCTCTTCCATCTTTTCCTTTGCTATCTTGTGCGGATATGCGCTGAGTATCATCTTGTTTATGCGCACGATGCCCTTTCCCGGGCGGATTGTTGCGCGAGCAATTGACATCTTTCGCTTTCCTGACATATGGACTATCTTTATTTTGTCTGACATTAGTACCACCCTGTTGAACCGATTTTCTTGGACAGTTCCTCAATTGAGATGAACTTTGTCTTTGGAGGCAAAAGCGCCTTTTCAAACGCTGTTGTTTTCTTCCCTTCTGCTACAGAAGGCACGTTGATGTAAACTTCAACGCGTGCAATTGCTTCTTTTCCGCGTTCGCGCTTGAATGGAAGCATTTTCTTGATTGTCCTTCGCACCAAGTTATCAGGGCGTCTCGGCCAGAACGGTCCTTTGCGGTGCCCTTTGATTTTCTGCATTCGTTCGTTGTAATACCCAAGCGTTTTCTGCTTGTCGCCTGTTATCACCATCTTTTCGCAGTTGAACAGTATGACTTTGTTCCCTTTGAGCGCCTGCTTTGCCAGATAGCTTGCAAGCCTTCCAAGTATCATGTTTGTTCCGTCAACATAAAGTGTAGTTGTTTCAGGTTCTTTTTTAATTTCAGCCAAGGATACGCACCCCCTTTGCATCTGGGTTTGTTTTCAGCAATTCAGTGATTGTGATTGTTTTTCCGCCCGCTTTCTCTATCTTCAGTTTTGCGTCATCAGAGAAGTTCAATGCTGCGACTGTGAGCTTTTTTGTGAGCTCGCCGTCTCCAAGCACTTTTCCAGGCACCAAAGCGATTTCCTTTGCTGCGCAGTAGCGGTTTATTCGGGACAGGTTTACAGTCCTTCGCTGCCTTCGCGGCTTTGCCAGGTCTGATGCAATGCGCGTCCAGACATCTTTTTGAGCCTTCTTGAGGCTGATTATAAGGTTCTTTAAATTCGGATTTGTAGTTTCAGATTTCATTCGACATCACGTCTCGCAACGAACATTTCTGTTCGTACTAATAAGAAAATTCAGAGTTTAACCCTTTTTAAAGGTTTTTGTCCAACATCAATGAAGTCGTCAAGCGTGACAAAGCCTTTTTTTGCAGGCTTCACATCTGGACAGAAGCTGAAGTCTTTGAATGTGAGGTCTGAGTTTTTGATTATAAAAGAGAACATGTCTGTCATTTTACAGTTTATCCTGTAAAGCGACTGCCTGTCGCTTTTCGCGCGATTGTCCTCCAGCATGGCAAAATAAATTTCTGATGCGACTGTGTAAGCCAGCGCCTGGCGGTCGCATTCATGGGACAACCCAAGATAGCTGTCCACGAACCTGTCATTAAACTTGTTTACGTGTCCTGCCGCCATCTCCTTAGAGTGGGCTTTTCGTATATGCTCGATAGTATGGTACGCATATCCCACAATTTTTTTAATTTCAGCAGACACTTTTTCTATGCACTTAGGTTTCAGATTTTTATAATTGCCGTCATAAATCATTATTATTCACCCTCAGAACCCCAACCCAATTCTTAAACGTAAACTGCCGTTTTTAAAGGTTACGGGTATGCTATCACTATCTTGTCAGCTGGAAGAACATAGAACCCGCGCGTTTTGTAATAACTGCTTGAACCTATATTGATGACTACCTTTCCATGCTCCAATAAAAATTTTGCATTTGTTCGGGGCTCATGGCTGCGCACTATCTTGTTGAGATTGTTCTGCCTCATGAAGTCCAGGACAGTTTTTTCTCCTATCCTGTAACATTTGTCCCCTCTTTCGCTTCTGGAATCTTCTTCCAAGAATTTTCCGCCTATAACATTTGGGTCGTTCCATAGAACTGCGTATTCGCTCTTTTCCCAGTTTTGGATATTGTGCTTGTCTTTTGGAATAAATCCGTGAACTCCCAGAATCTTGTACTGCCTGTTTAAGTATGCTATCGGCGCGTTTTGGAATGCATGCATGTATGTCCTGCTTATCTTTTTTGCGTCATCGGCACCAAACGCTTCGTTTAGCCTTCCTATCCAGTCGCGCGGCCATATGCTTTCACAATCATGGTTGCCTGCAAGAAGAACAACATTTTCGTTTTCAATTTTTAATTCTGCTATCTGGCGCGAAACTTCTATATCATCTATCCCGCGGTCTATGTAGTCGCCCAGAAAAACGACTTTGTCAAACTCATACAGCTTTTGGGAGACATAAGACATTGTTAAGATGTCACCATGGACATCTCCCACGAACAGAATTTTTTTAGAATTGTCCTCTACGATAGTGGGCTCATCCTTAAACATATCCTCGAGTTTTTTAAATGTTTCAACCATATCTTCTGCATCTGTCATTTTGAATCACGTTGCTCCTTCGTCAAGAAAATCGTCAAGCTTGTACTGATATATCCCTCTTTGAGGCTTTCCTGTTATTAGCTCCATATACCCTTTGTAGTTCTCAGGCAGATGTGCAGATTCCAGAATCCTTTCCATCAGGTAGCTGAAACGCTTTGCTGTGGCTTCAAGAGGAAAAGCTTCTTTCTCTTTTTTGGGCCTTTTGACGCGAGGTGGTTTATAGGGTTTCGTTTTTGCCGCTTTTTTAGAACCATAACGAATCAAGTTTATGTCCAAGTATGTGCCGTCATCAGGTATTTCATGTTCATATTCTGGAAGCCCCTGCTCAAGCATCTCAAAATAGAACTGGCTTAGCACAGTATCAATCAGATATTTCTGTGCAGCGCTGTCACCTTTAAGACTGTGATAACGACCCATGAAGCACTCACAGAAACCTCCTATCATAATGTTGTTCTTATCAGTCCTGATTGCCGAAATTATATAATCCTCTTCGAAATCAAGAAACCCCATTTCCTCGGATTCTGATAACCTTTTTACATTTTCTTCAGATATGCCGAACATTAAATCACCAAATCAGAACCCCACCCTAAATTTTATCAAGCTTTTTTTACAATTAACCCCAGCTCTTCAGCGATGATTTTTGTAATATTTTGATTAGCTTCTTCTCGAGTGGTTAATGTGCTTAAGCTTGGGTAATAGAGGATTTTGTCTCCTTTGATGTAAAAACGTATATCTGGATTTGAATTCCTGTTTTTTTCGCGTATTGCTATGATGCTGTTAACATCAGCCTCTTTTGGCAGGCTGGACAATAATTGAATGGACTTATCATAGCTCTTTTTATCAAGCACTTTCCAAAAATCAAACCCCTTGGATTCAAAACATTCTCTTTCAAGCAGAGTGCATTCAAGAGCATTCCATTCACCACAACGTTCGTCTGTCTTTTGAAGAATGGCTATGACATGATAATTTGCATTGTCGCCGCCATCCAAGCCCTCAAACCAGTTTATTGAGTTTAGATATTGGTTTAACCTATCCCTGATTCCTGCAAAATTTTCATATTTCGGAATCTTTATTTCAAATTCTGAATTCTCTGTGTAACTCATTATTTCACCTAGAACCCCACCAAGAATAACGAATCTTTTTGTTTTTATAAAATTATGTCACAAGGAATCAGTGGCTGTTTTTTGACTTTCTTTGGAATCTTCGGAATCAAAAGGGTTCCACTGTAATAATTACTACCTTCAAGAAGAACATTTGAGTATCCTGAAAGAACTTCTGTAGTCGGGTACTCTTCGAAAAAAGTTTTAAGAACAATCTCTTCTGGGCTGATTGATGTAACACAACTAACTTTTATCTGAAAATACCTCTTGATGTATTTGCCATGCTGGCTGCAATATGCTTCAGGAGATTCTTTTGTAACTTTTCCAAGTATATTTTCAAGTTCGAACATTTATCTCGCCATTTTTTTATGTTATTTTCCATCAGTGTTTTTTCTTCCACTAATGCTTCTTTTTCTAAAAGAAGGATTAATGGGGAGTAAGGGATTCGAACCCTCGCAGAGACTAACTCACACGGTCCTTAGCCGTGCCCGTTTGACCGCTCCGGCAACTCCCCAAAAGCTTTTTCTTTTCCAAAGAAAAACCTTGGAAAAAGAAATGCCATTGATAGAATAAAGAACGAAGAATTATTTTATAAGCTTACCGTTTACTTGATAAGCTTATTGAATTCCTTAAGCTTGTCAGTCATTATTGAAATGGACTCCATAAGGATTTCTTTTGGCGACAATTGCCCCCAGGACTCCATTGTAACAATGAAATTTTCTGTTGAGCCGTTGACTGTGATTACTTCGGGAGATTTTTCCTGGCATGCCCTGCACAAATTGCAGGCTTCAAGGTTTGCCACCTTTACTGCGCCGTCCTTCACTTCAAGGACTTTTCGCGGGCATACTGCAGCTATTTCAGCCGCATCCTTGTGCTTTCCCGAGACTATCTTTATTTCAGGGTAGCCCTGGAATACCATGAGCCCTGTTGTCCATTTTGAATGCTCTTTTCCTGTGCCGAGAACTGCTGTGGCTGTCAATTTGAGCTCCTGGTTCTCTGCCAGTTTTACTATAGGAATATCCTCAATTACCGGCTTTACTTTCGGGTCCTTTGACTTTAATTCGCCTGAGTAAACTATGCAGGGGCCTTTTGCGCTGAGCGTAAGTTTTGCCTGGCATGCATTGCACCCTTTGCCCTCGCATTTGCAGTCAGCTGGTTTCTTGTATGTTTTCAAATCAGTTGACAACGGGACAAGTCCGAGCCGCAGTGCAAGCATTTCGTCGTAAAGCACAGAGGAATTTTTTGTAAACGCCACTTCCTCGATTGCCATTGTGGGAACTTCTACTGTGGAAATTCTCCTTATTGTGTTTATAAAAGAAGGGGTTGTTCCCTCAATTAAGAATTTCATTTTGTTGTCTTCCTGGGACATGACATTAATCTTCATTTTGGCATCACATTCTTCGTCCGCGCTTTCCGCCTTTTCTTCGGCATCCGTCGTGCGGTACTGGAGTAACATCCTCGATAAATCCTATCTTCAGGCCTGCACGTGCAAGCGCTCTTATTGCTGGCTGTGCTCCAGGGCCTGGGTTCTTGTACTGTATCCCTCCGGGTGCGCGCACTTTTATGTGAACTCCGTTTATTCCCTTGTTAAGCAGTTCTTCTGCGACTTTCTTTGCTGCAAGCATTGCTGCGTTAGGGGATGAACCCAAACGGTCTGCCTTTACCTGCGAGCCTCCCGTGCATGTTGCAAGGGTTTCTGCGCCTGTTAAATCAGTAACATGGATTATTGTGTTGTTGTAACTTGCATAGATGTGAGCCACACCCCATTTCAATTTTCTCGGCTTGAACTCGGGTTTTGCCTGCGCTGCTGGTGCAGGAGCTTCAGCTGGTTTTGGCGCATGAGCTGGCTTTGCTTCAGCTTTCACTTCGAGCTTCTTTTCCTCGTCTGCCATGTTTATGCCACCTCCAGCTTTTCTATTTCTTCAATTTCTGCCTTGCTTATTCCGAGAACTTCTTCCTCTTTTTTCTTCTTTTCGTCTTCGCGCGCCTTTCTCATCTTTTCTTCAAGGACTTCCTTCTTGTCCCTGCGCTCGCGCTTTTCGCGCCCGGCTACCCGCTCAGCATGGGCTTCATTGACCATTGCAGAGCTTCCTGAGAATGAAACCAAATTTTCGTCAGAGAATTTTACGAGCATTGACGGCGAAGTTACCTTGTTTTCCCCGACATTTATGTGCCCGTGAGTTATGAACTGTCGCGCCTGCTTCACTGTGTTTGCAAGCCTTTTTTTCAGGACAATTGTCTGAAGCCTTCGGTCCATTATATCCTTGATTGTGAGCCCAAGAACATTTTCAAGGCGTGCGTCTTCCTTTACAAGCCCGAGCGAGATAAGGCGGTTCAGCAACTGCTTTCGCTCTATTGCCGCCTGGTTGCTTGTTAATGGAATAAGTTTCCTTGCCTGCCCTCGGAAATTCCTGAGAATAGAAGTCATTTTCCAGAGTTCTTTCTTGTTTTTGTAGCCGTATTCGTGCTTCAGCTGCGCTTCTTCTTTAATCCTTTCCATCTGCCAGAGATGGCTAGGGCCTGAATACTTCTTTCTTAATTTTGCTCTTACCATTTAAAGTCACTTTTCTTCTGATTTTTGTGGAACCAACTTCTTCTTGATGACTCCAACCGAGGTACCGACTCTTCCTCTCACGTTTGCCCCGCGTGATCGAGTCCTTTGACCGCGGACCTTGTAGTTATAAATGTGGCGTACGCCCTTATAACACTTAATTTTTTTAAGATTCTCGATGTCTGTCCTGTTTGACAGTCTCAAATCTGAAGACAATAAATGATAATCCTTCCCGCTTATCGGGTCTTTCTGCTTGTTGTAAAGCCATGTGGGAATGTTATATTTTGACGGGTTTGACAGTGCATCCTTTACTTTTTCTATTTCTTCGTCTGTAAAATTTGCAAACTGTTTGTTTTCGAATCCGAGCACTTTTCTTATTGCCCGTGCGTATGACCAGCTTATTCCCTTTATCCTTGTAAGCGCATGCTCGAGCTTTTTGTTTCCCTCTATGTCGCTCTCTGCAATACGTATGATTTTTACCTCTGCCATAGACTTGGGCTTAGCTGCCTGCGGTGGCAGTACTTTTTTCCTTTCGCCCTTTTCTGATTTTTGGGGTTTTTCAGATTGTTTTTCCCCTTTTTTATCGTCTGGCATGGTTTCACAAAAAAATCAAGGGTTTATAAAACTAACTGTCACAAAATAATGATAAAATAAAAGAAAAATTGGCTTATCGCCATTCAATTTTCCAGGCTTGGTCGTCTTTTTTTGGAGCTTCGGGCTTTTTCTCTTCTGGCTTTGGCGCAACTGCCTTGGGTGCTTCAGGTTTTGGCGCTTCCTTCACTGCAGGCTTTGCTGCCGGCTTTCCGTTAGCTGCCCCGCCTTTGCCTTTTTTCTTGAATCCAACAAACAAGTCTGCTATCTGTCGCCTTCCCAAATAAGATGCGAGCATTATGCTTGCTGCAATAAGCAGCCATCCAAGGTTGCCCATAACAAAAGGCCCTACAGTTTCAATGAAGAAACCTGTCAATGGGTTTCCGCCATTTGCAATCTCGTTTGGAGTAAGTGCAAGTATTGAAGCACAGATGTTTCCTGCGGTTGCATAATCCCCCTCACTTATTTTTGTACGGGCATATGCGAGTGAGTCCTCTACATCTGAGGTATTCGTTCCCTGCTCCTTGATTGTGTTAATATACTCTTCTGCTGAATTGCATGCCTGGGATGCCTCAATTTTTGCAATATAATCCGCAACATTTGTTACATCCAGTGTGATTATTCCGCCCTCAGAATACTTGTCATTGCCTATCCTGAGATTTATCCTGTAAATGCCTGTATCAAGCGAGACTGGTGATATCAGCAGTTCAAGAGTCCCTTCTTCGCCAGGGATAAGATTTATTCCTGTCGGGTCTGTATAATATTCCCCGTCCTTGATGTCGTATGTCTTGATTACGATATTGTTAAGAACGTCCTCTCCGGTGTTGTTTATCTTGATTATGAAACTGATTGTTTCGTTTGATACGACTTCACCTTTAGGGGGTTCGATTGTGAATTCTAGGTCAAGATTCTTTGGAGTCTCGTTTGTGCCTGGTTTTCCGCCAGCTCCGCCTCCGCCGCTGCCACCGCCCCCGCTTTCATAATACAGGAAGAATGATACCGTATCATTATAGCCCATATTTCCAGCGAAATCAACTGCAGTTATGTTTAATGTAGTATCATCATTTCCAACCGTGTTTGTAGCAGATATAGTCCCTGTGCATTTGCCGGTTGTTTTATCGTAATCAATTGTATCTGTGAAGAACCCGTCCAGGTATACATTACAGAAATCAACTCCGGATTCGTAGTCGGTTACGTTTGCATCTATGTATATCGCTGTTCGTGAAACATTTGAGTCCTGAACTGGTGAAAGTATCAAAACAACAGGAGGTGTCCTGTCTATCTGCACTGTAACATTTTCAGTGTCATTATAATTTCCAGCCAAATCTGTTGCATTTACGACTATTGTAACATTTTCCTGCCCCACCCCAATTAAGTCTGTTATGTCCCCGATAAAGTAATCTGCACCTGCGCCAAGGAGTTCTGTCCAGTTGCCTGTTACTGATTCGTTGGTTGTGTTTATCCATCTGGCATAAACTTTGTCCAGATTTTCATCAGTTGCAGTAACATTCACAAAAATTCTGTTGCCGAACCATTCACTTGTGTTTGGCGCATTGATTATTACGACAGGTATTATGTCATCGATTGTGATGTTTATCTCAGTTGAATCATTAAATCCTGGCCTTGTTATGTTGTTATTTATATTGTTCCAGGTATCATTTGCCCAGACATTAATTGTAGCATTGCCAACCCACCCTGTTGTGTTTATTTCAAGGTAGCCGGTGTCTACGCCTGTGTATGCTGTGCTTCCATTGCTAACCCATCCTGTTGAATTTGTTGCATTCCAGTAGCCTGAGCTAAGATTGCTCATAGCATCTATAAGTGTGAAATTAAGTATTGTGCCTGACCTGATTATTGTTGACTCTGTAAACTCTATTGCAGGGCCTATCGCATCAGCATACCAAGTCACATTTGCATATGCGGTCTGGTTCCATTCGTCCTCGCATTTTACAAAATATGTGTGATTACCATCTGCAAGCACAGGTGTTGTTGCGTTGTAATGTGTCGCATTAATCTGCGTCATGTTTGTGCTTATGTCTGCAGAATCATTGCTGAAATAACACACAGTACTGTTGTAGCTGGTGTTAGATAACAATAAAGCTGAAGGACCCATAACGGATCCTTCAGCAGGTGAGGTGATTGTAACTTCTAAAACAGGAGCAACTACCTGGATTATTGTGTAATTGCTTGCATTTATCGCATTGCTGTTGTCTGAATCAAACGCTGTAACGTTTGTTGTAAGTGTGTCACTAAGAGTAGAATAAGGTGACCTTACAGTGAAATTTGCTGTTCCGTAATCTGTTCCATTTATTGTTCCTATTATTATAGGTGTAGTTGTCAAGATTGTGGAATAAATTGCTGTAAGGTTAACCGTAACATTGTCTGCTGCAACATCTCCAAGATTTGTCACTTTTACCGTTGCATTATAGTTTTCCCCAAAATATGAGTACGGTGCGTGCGGCAAATCAGTTGTGATTGCAGCGATTATGTTAGCATGCATTTGTAAAGTTCTGTTTGTATCTGTATATATCTGAGTAAGACCGGTTATTGTTACATTTGTTAGATTTGTAACAAACCCGTCCTTGATTATAATAATATTCAAATCACAGGTTGAATTTCCGCTTGTAATCTGCAGGTTATTGCCCAGTATAAAGTAGCCTGTTGAATCTGTGGTTGTGGTTGTCTGATTTGAAGGGTTAATAGCACAATAGTTTGGAGGTATTGTACTTGGTGTGTAATTTGCAGTTCCAAGTATTACTGTGGCATTCTCAATTGGAATGCCTCCATTTGGACGTGTAACATAACCCGAAACATTAACGCCTGAGTATGAAAATCCTGCCGCTGCCATTGTACCAAAGTTAGAACCGCTGTGTTCTGCTGAGGAATCATCTGTAATAATATAATTGTAATCCTGTTCAATAGGAGTTTCTATTTCTGGTGAGGTAATCTCAATAAAAGAACCCAATTCAATGTTGTCTTCCTGTATCTGCCTTTCTTTTGTGATGGCCATAGCTGGATTCAAAAGACTTGAACATATTAAAATCAATAATGCAATAACAGAACAAATCTTTTTTAAATTCATCTTAGCCCTCACCCTCTGTTTTATTGTTTAAACTTGCTTTTCCACTCAACTGGTTCTTTAATCATCTGAGTGTACAATTCTGGAGGAACATCATTGCTTGCAATGATTTCATCCTGTTTCTGGATTATTTGGTTCAATTTTTGGTTTGTTTCGTCGTCTTCGTACCTTATTGTGGTTCCTTTGTATATCTGGTTTTCTGCCTGGTTGAATGTATTAGCCAGTCGTCTTTTCTTTCCACCAACTCTATAAGCGTCAATTGCAATTCCACTAAGCAGAGCAGTAGTTGCGCCTGTTATTATTCCAACAATGCCTGTTGGCTGAACTCCTAATGGAACGTACTGGTCAACCGTTACTGTTCCCGGAACACCTATTCTTTTTTGTGTAGTCACCTGGAAAACATGGTTGTTTACTGCTGCGTTTGTGAAATATGCTGTTGTGTTTGTCTTGGCATCCTTCTTTTCATTTAACTGGACTCCAAGCCTCAATGCTGCATCTACTCCAAGCTGCAAGGCATATTCAATCCTGTCATCCTTAACTGCAGTTCCTGTGCTTTGCCCGTTTAGTGTTGAGTAAAGTGTCTGGTTCAACTGGTGCACAAGCTCTTGCTTGTAGTTTGTAGACGATGTCAATACATCATTTAATGTATATGTGTTATTGTTCCACATGCCGTCTTTTAAGTGATAATTCATTGTCGGGATTCCCTGGAAATATGCATCTCCTGCGAGCCCCATCCTCATGTATGAGTCCATAACGTCAAGCATGAACAATTTGAAATCATTGCTCATATGCTGGCTGTCAAGCTGTCCATTATACCAAAGGTTAATCTCTGAGCTTACCATGCTTCCGCTAAGTGTTGCGTTGAAACCGTGTCCTGCAACCAAACCGCCAACATCAGCTGACAAGTCGATTATGTCCATATCTCCCCTTGCTGTGAAGTTTGAGATTTGGCAGTCTAAATCTGCTGTAATGTTTGCGTCTGAGACCCTAAGTGTAATTTCAGCTGTGTTATTAAGAATGTCATCCCAGTTAACTGTATTTCTTTGTGTGAAAGAAACATTTCCGTTTCCATACTCAATTGTTCCAGTCCCGTTGATATCTCCATTTTCAAGCAGCTTGCGGAATTCGCTTGCGCTCAAGGTTATTGTTGAGTTTGTAACATGTGCATTGTCCAAATGTCCGTTGAAGTCTCCGGTCGCATCTGTGATGTTTGTGTATCCGCTTCCCTGTCCATTTGTTACTCTTCCTGCGAATGTTGTGTTGTCTTCAAATCCATCTGCAGTTACATCACGGAGCTCGAATGTCAATGAGCTGTTGTTTTCATTATGCATTGTGATGTTTGTTGCATCGTTTGTATGAACAATCCTGTTAATGAAGTTGTTTCGTACAAGGTTGTATGCGCTTGCGTTATTCATTATATCACTTTTTGCGTATACTTTTGTAAAATTAAGCGTTACATTAGACACATCAATGTCTCCATCGAAATCCCTTGACAAATCAAAGAATTTCTGGTCCTGATAAGTTGCTGTGTTGTTCAAACTCTGATTTATCCATGAATCAACATTTGCTTTTGATGTAATATTATTTATCAGCTGTTGTGTGTTTGATGTGTTTACAATTTCAGTGAGGGTTGAGTAATAATCTGTGCCTCCAAATGTATCGGTTCCACCCAAAATTGTTGTATTTGTATTAAGATCAATTATGCTTGTTATGTTCAAGTCATTTGTTAAGCTTGCAGTGCATGCAAGTGTTGCCAAATCATCAAATGTGTAGGTTGTAGTCTCGTTTTCCCATACAGCAGATGCATTGTTCTGGATTACAGGCACCTGTTTGACCATTTCGCGCTCATAAGACCAAATGTCTTTTGCCTTGAAACCATCAACATCTTTGTCGCTGTTGTGTTCATTTTCAAAAAGAGCATAACTTGTTGCTGTCAAGAATCCCATTCCAACTCCAATTCCCAGTGCTTTGAGAACAAGACTTGTGTGATAGTCATTAAAATCGCTGCCCCTGAACATATTAATCAGTGCGTCGATTTCATCATTTCTGTTGTAATTATCCTGTTTTGCTATGTACAGTGCAGACTTAGTATCATTATCCTTCTGAATAAGTGCATGTCTAGACTTTGAAATGCTAGCTGCTTTACTTGCCTGTATTGTTTCACTTTTTCTTTTTTGTTTTGTCATTATGTTACACCCCTATTACTCACTACGAAGTAGTGTTTTTAACTAGTTCACCATTTAAATAGTTTTCTCTTTTGAGTAGTACATCCCCCACACCATTTAATTTATGCTCATGACTGCCCAAAACAGATTTTTTTATTTTATTCAACTTTTTGATTAGATCTTTGCCTTTGATATCCTTGGCTAGAAGTTCATCAATGTCCTTCTTTCGGTATTCTTTTAACAGGGTTACGATATAATCCTGTTTGATGTCGTGATTAGGCTTGTGAAAAATGTCGCTTTCAGGAGACTCTATTTTTTCCTTGAAAACATATGCTGCAAGATGTGACAAGAACTCGTTTATCACAACCTGTTCATTGTCTGTTGCGTTTTTCATTACACCCTGTATTGCAATATTGTTATTATATTTGAAATAGTTCTTAGCTGCGGGGTTTATCTTGAACCCTGAAGAATGCCCCTTCTTTTTTTCAGTTCTAATGTACATTTTACCGTCTTTCTCGACATACGAATAAGTAGTAAACTCCTTATTGCCACGAACGCCCTGTCTTGCCGCTGTGAATAACTCATTCATGAGCTCCTGTCGTGACGGATCTATTCTGTACTCTTTGTTTACAATTTCTTGTATCTCTCTTATTTTTTGAATAGCATGTTTCCTGCCTGTACGTATCCTGTTCTTTTCCTGTTCGTATATCATCGTTCTTTTTGCAAGTCTTTTGTTCTGAATAAGCGCAGGTAACTGGATTTTGTTAAGCTCATCAACAGCATAATTAAACGCTTCGTTAGTATCATATCTAAGCGAATTTATGAGACTGTTCTCTTTGTTATGCAGTTCGTTAATCATGCGTTTGTGCCCTTCTATGATTGTTTCGAATACAGAAGCGACAGATTCGTCCTTCAATTTTTCGAAAAGAGTCTCATCGTTCTGTGATTTAATCCTTGAAGTGACCTCGGTTTTGAGCAGAGCACTGTATGTTTTGAAAAATTTTGAAATAAGCGGATCTTCATTAAAATCTGGTTTTGTAGCATAAACAGGCATTTCAACAGGCCCATTCCACTGTTTTAATTGATTGGTTCCAGGATCATAAAATAAAAGTATTGGCTCGCCTTGGTTATCCCTACTGTATCCAAGTGCAGGCAATTTTTCCAATTTGCCATGGTTTCTGTCTTTTTCCTTAGAATTTGCAGATTTGAGTATGGACGTTGCAGTCTTTTTAATATTAGCCTTAAGGTTTGGTTCAGAGACGTGTTCATCAGAAATTTTGTCTACAGACACCATGCCTCGTGCTATATAGTTATTCAGGTTCTTTCTCATTGAACCAATTATAAAAGCCCCATAATCTATACCGCTTTCTTTTAATTCATTAGGCAGCTTTGAGTAATCGTATAGAACAGTATCCAGTGTAAATTTATACGCTTCGTTTTGAAGATTGAGTGGTCTAGTATATAATGGAAACATTTTTTTTATCATTTCAACAGACATATGTTCACCCAACCTTATTTGTCATTACTGTATAGTAATAATACCTATGTCAACCAGACTATTTAAACGTTTCGTTTTATGCTATAACTGTGATTAAACTGATGCCCCTTTCGATTTAGGAACTATTTGTTGTAATATATAGCTTTTGGTATATACTTAAATTCCCAAGCTCTGTAATTAACAGCTTTAAAGCGCGTATAATGGGAATTTAGAAGGCATTATAAACTCCGATATATCGTAATTAACGTATCTATCTAAATTACTAACGTTAGGAATTAAGGAAAGTGCGCTAAACCTTAATAAATCACCTTTTTCTATTAGATTGCATGTCTAAAGGGGTGTGGAATAAAACAAAGGATAAGCTGAACAAGATACACAAGGTCTGGCTTGATCTGGACAGCCCGATGGTTTCTACGCAGCAGATAGCCAAGCAGATAGATGTTGACTGGCATACTGCTGGCAAATATCTTGGCAAGCTTGAAGAGCTGGGGCTTGTCAGCAGGGTTGAAATCAAAACCAGCAAAAAGAAAGTCACGTTCTGGGAAAAGAAGAAAGGGCTCAAAGAGAAGAGCGCTGAAGGTATAGAGAACAAATAAGCGCCGAGGCCAGGATTTGAACCTGGATGTCCGTGAGGACACTAGTTCTCTTGATAGCATCTCTCTTTTCAAAGGTTTTCTCTTGAAAGAGAAAAGCTTTTCGAGACTAGCGCATTAACCGGATTCTGCCACCTCGGCACATTATTTACTTGTCTTTTAATTCTTAAATAACATTTGGATAGCAATGTTTATAAGTATTCACTTTTTAGTAGTAATATATGGCATTAACACTAATCGGCGAAGCGCATCCTGAAGAATTGATGTGGCAATATCATTTGGCCAAATCAAAACATGAGCTGTTTGCAGGCAGTGACTTTGGAAAGAAATTTGTAAATCTTTTTGAACAAAAAAGAACATTCGGGGAAATAGACGATTCTTATATACAAAACCTGAATCAAACGCTTAATGATGAGTCCTATGTAATGTCCAAAATCAACGGGATAACAGTTGAGGAAACAAAAATTATTGATGAAATAAAACCCGACGTAATCGTCCTTGAATCCATTGGAATGAAAAAAAGATTCCCTCTTCAAAACAAGATTTATGTGGAGGGTGTTTTACAGGTTATCAAAACCTCTTTCATGAATGCATATTATTCTGAGACTGGGAACTGGCACGAAAAGATGATTAAAGAAAGAGATTCCAAATTTGTCCAAAAAATTGATGAAATCCTTGAAAGATATAATAATGTTGTAGGAATTTTTGGAGCAATACATATGCCTGGCATTTGTGAAAAATCCAAGAACACAGCGCGCAATATCTTTTTTGTTCCTGAAAATCTCAATGTAATATCTGCGCTTAAAGATTATCTCACCTAATTCTTTATATATCCCTAGCCCTTTTTAAAAAGTATATGGCTGAGATTGTAATTGGCAGAAGCGAAAGAGATGTTGAAAAATACGGCATTGAAGGCACCATTTTTGTCGGCAAGCAATACGTAAAAATGGGCGAAACAATGTCCCTTGCTAACAAAATCCTTCTTGATGTTGTGCGCCCGCATGTCATACTTGTCTCTGGAAAAAGAGGCGAGGGCAAGTGCATTCACGGGGATACTGAGATTATTCTTTCGGATGGCAGCATAAAAACAGTCAAAGAGCTTGCAAACGATGAAAACCAGATAGTTGCTTTAAATCAAATTTTGAAATTAAAGACAGCTGAAAAAACAAAGTTCTATGTGCGCGAAGCCAATGAACTGCTTGAGATAAAATTGAGAACAGGTAGGACAATAAAACTTACCCCGGAACATCCATTGCTTACAGTTAAGGGCTGGGAAAATGCATGCAATCTTAATGTGGGTTCAAGAGTGGCAACACCACGAGAATTAAATATATTTGGTACAGAATTCCTTGAAGATTCAAAAGTAAAGATACTTGCTTACTTAATTGCTGAGGGGCACATGAGCAATAATTTTGTTTTATTTTGCAATTCGGACGATAAAATAGTGACTGATTTTAAAAATTCGATAAACGAATTTGACAGGAACCTTTTGATTAAGAAGCACGGGCATCTAAATCTAAGAATTGTTGAATGCAAAAGGCACGGGCACGGCATAGACTCAAAATCATCAATACGAAAGTGGCTTGGTGAAATTGGTATATACGGCAAACTTTCAACAGAAAAATTCATTCCTGACTCGGTATTCAAGCTTCCGAAAAACAAAGTTGCGCTGTTCCTGAACAGATTATTCAGCTGCGACGGAACAATTTACCCGCGAGAAGAAACATGGGATGTCAGCTATTCCAGCTCGTCAAAAAAACTGATAATGCAGGTTCAGCATCTGTTGCTTAGGTTCGGAGTGGTTTCTGTGCTTAAAACAAAAGTCACGCCACGAAACCTTAATTATGAACTCATAATAAGGGGAGCACAGATAATAAGATTCCTGAATGAAATAGGATTCTTTGGCGTAAAAGAACTCAGGGCTGCGCTGGCTCTAAGAGAATTGAGTTCAAAAAAGTTTAATCCCAACATTGACACTGTACCAAAAGAGATTTGGGAGTGGTACAGGCCAAATAACTGGGCTGAAATCGGAAGGACTATGGGATATTCTACCCCAAAGGGCTTGCGAAGCAGCATAAACTATGCGCCAAACAGACAGAAGCTAAAGCAAATTGCGCTGGCAGACAAGAATGAAGCTGCGCTGATGCTCGCAGAATCGGATATTTACTGGGACGAAATCACAGAGATAAACAGACTGAGTGGAAAATTTACAGTTTATGACATCTCTGTTCCTGAGCATCATAATTTTGTTGCTGCGGATATTATAGTTCACAATTCTTACACCCTTGCAATGATTGCCGAGGGAATTTCTGACCTGCCAAAGGAGATTTCGCAGAACATTGCACCGCTTTTCCTGGATACGATGGGAATTTTCTGGACAATGAAGCAGCCGAATTTCAGGGATGAGGCGCTTCTCACCAAATGGGGGCTTCAGCCGCGCGGACTGACCAATGTAAAAGTGTTTGTTCCCGGCGGAAAGTTCGATGAAATGGTTGAACAGGGGATTCCTGTTGATGAAAAGTTCTACATAACAACAAGCGAAATTAATGCTGATGAATGGTGCTATGTGATGGGAATAAATGCAACCTCTGACGAAGGCGTTCTTATTGCAAGCGTGATAAACAGGCTCAATAAGAAAGAGGAAAGATACGGCATCAAGGACATCGTAAAAGAAGTTGAAAAAGACGAGGACAGCGACAAGAGGATAAAGGCTGTTGTAAGGACACGCTTTGAAGCTGCAGATGCCTGGGGCTTATTTGCAGACGAGGGAACTGCAGTAGAACAGATAATTGTCGGCGGGCAGGCAACTGTGCTTGACATTTCTGCATATGCGCATGTTTATGGCGGATTTTCAATACGCGCGCTTGTTGTCGGGCTGTTTGCAAAGAAAATACTTGAACAGCGAATGGCTGTCAGGAAAATTGAAGAGCAGGAAGAAATTGAAAAAGGGTTCTCATACTACACAAGAAGGGATGTCAAAAAGAAAAGGATACCTCTTGTCTGGATGTTCATTGATGAAATCCATGAGTTCCTTCCGCTGGACAGCGAAACAATAGCAACAGGGCCGCTGCTTCAGGTAATCAGGGAAGGCAGACAGCCTGGAATCTCAATGATTGTTGCGACACAGCAGCCCGGAAAAATGAACACGGATGTTCTTTCGCAGTGCGACCTTGTAATCTCCCACAGAGTTACTGCAAAGGATGATATAAATGCGCTCAACCGAATCATGCAGACTTACCTGACTTCTGAACTGCGGGAATATTTTGACGAGCTTCCGCGGGTGCAGGGGACTGCTGTGATACTTGACCAGAACCAGGAGCGGATGTATTCGGTGCAGATGCGCCCGCGCTTCAGCTGGCACGGCGGGGAAACACCGACAGCAATTCCACCAAAGGAAAGAAAGATATGAATAAGACCTTGAAAAAAGCCATTCACTGGACACCGCGTGTGCTTTCAATACTTTTCATTTTGTTCCTAAGCGTGTTCGCATTGGACATTTTCGACATGAGCCTTGGCATTTGGGGGACAATTGTAGGGCTGTTCATGCACCTAATTCCAAACTTTTTGCTAATTGGAATCCTTGTTGTGGCATGGAAATGGGAGCGCATAGGAGGAATCCTTTTTATTGTTCTTGGCATTGTGTTCACGCTTTTTTTCCAGACATACCAGAACATAATGAGTTTTTTATTAATCAGCGGGCCAGTGTTTCTCGTTGGAATATTATTTATAGTTGACTGGTATATTGCAAATAAGAAGTAATTGTGTCGGGGGTGTTTTAATTGAATCCAATTAAAGAAGACTATGTAGGGCTTGGCGAAGGCAAGGGCATGAAAATACAACTTTGGCCAAACAGGGTTGTAATCCAGCGAATGGAAAAGAAAGAAGGCAAGTGGGAAAAAACACAGGACATTGCCATGAATATACGCGTGCTTGAGTTCCTCGCTTCAAGGCTACCCGCATGGATTGTGATGATGGACGCGCAGAAAGAAGACAGAGAACAGTTTTAATTATTTTTTGGTAATCCTTACTTTTGGAACATTTTCTAATTTAACTTCAAGTACAGCCCCGTATGCGCCCGGGCAGTTCATTTCAAACATCTTACGAAGAGCCGCAGCATCTTTATTGTATTCCTTGCACCCGACGTAAATAAATTTGTTATCTGCATCAAAACCCACAACAGCATAGTGTCCAAGCTTGGGTTCAGAAGAAGGGATTACTTTACCTAACGCATAATCAACAAGAAAATCATTGAAATTCTGCTTAAGTTGTCTGTCTTTTTCTTCCATCCATTCCATTTTTCTTATGTCCTCTGGGGTAGCTTGCTTTACAGATTGTGTGGCTGGTTCTTTATATGCGCCGCCACCAAAAATTTCTCCGCCCATAAAATCACCTTTAAGGCTTTAATTTTTTCTGGCAGTCTGCGCACAAAGCCACGTTGCAGTGCTGGCAGACTTTCACGTTTTCCTTAATTCCGAATTTGCCGCAAATTGAGCAGCTTACCAACTTAACTTCCATGCGCTAAGCAAAGTTTATTAGTCTTATAAAGTTTGTTGAAAGCATGGCAAAATCAGAACCTCCTGCGAGTTCCGATACCTCCAGCGTCCACATAAAAGCTGTAATATTTGACATTGATAACACGCTTATTGACTTTTTTAAAATGAAGGAACTTGCTGTAGAAGAAGCAATCTATGCAATGATTGCTACAGGCCTGAAAAAGTCGCATGACGAGATATGGAACGCGATTGACAAAATTTACCAGAAGCACGGGGTTGAATACCAGAATATTTTCAATGAAGTTCTTGAACAGTTTGAGGGAAAAGTTGACAACAAGAAGCTCGGGGCAGCAATTTCAGCATACAGAAGAGTGAAGACAGGGCACATCATGCCGTATGCCAATGTGATTCCAACGCTTATTGCGCTTACAAAGCGGGGTTATAAGCTCGGAGTGATAAGCGATGCGCCGAGCCTGCAGATGTGGATAAGGCTCTGCGACATGGGGCTGGAGCACTTTTTTGATTTTGTAATCGCATCAGAGGAAGAGGGAGAACTGAAGCCGAGCCCGCTGCCGTTCAGGAAAGCGATTGAAATACTCAAGCTGAAGCCGGACGAAATCATGATGATTGGAGACAATACGAACAGGGATGTTGCAGGGGCAAAAAATATCGGCATGGTTTCAGCGCTTGCGAAATACGGGCAGCTTGGAAAAAGAATTGTCGGAGTGCAGCCATATCCGGCAAACGATAAAATCAAGCCTGACTACGAAATTGGCGACATAAAGGAACTGCTTGAGATTCTGAAATAGGTTAGAAACTTTTATAAACAAAAGGAACCAAGAGATAAAAGATATGTCTCATTGAGGTGTGGCAATGTCAAAGTGTGAAATATGCAACCAAAAAGTCAAGACAACTTATGTGTGTGACGGATGCGGAGCGCGCTTCTGCGAAAAATGCGGAAATGTGAAGAAGCTCACATGCAAGGATTGCATAAGCTATGATGAGGAGATAAAAGGCGGATACAAGCCCGAACAGGAAATCGAGATAGAAATCGAGGACACTGAGTAATTTTATTCTATTTTACACAATTCTTCCAGGGAGAGCTTAACCAGTTTGCCGTGTTTCTTTTCCGCGGGCCTGATATATTCTTTAATCTTCTCCTGGGCCAAGCCTTTGTCGTGACTTATACAGCGATAACACATCTTTTCAAAATCTTTCCAGCCCCAATAAGGCAATTTCTCGCCTTTCTTCGTTTCAGTTACTCTGACTTTGAAATAAGGACCTGTGCCGCAATTTTTTATAACATCAGGGTCTGTAGCGAAACATTTGTAAATTTCTTTACCGCTGACAGTATCCTTTCTCCTTAGAACAAAGAAAATATGGTTATAATATGCCATAACAAAAATAAAAAATAATCAAAGAAGACACGATTATAAGATGTCTTCTTCGGCAACTACGACGTAATCGCCTACTGCTACAACTGAAGCGAACGGAATCTTTATGTTTCCTTTTTCGTCTTTTTCCAAGTCAAAGCCCATCGCGTATGGTGTTGGGTTCTTGAGAATTACGTATATCAATTCACCTGTTTTGCTCTCAAATTTCATGTCCCCGACCTCACCGAACTTCTTTCCTGCCTTGCTGACTACAGTTCTTCCAAGAATGTTCTTTGATGGTACTCTCTCGCCCTTTGTGACCATGTTTCTACCTCCATTTTTATACTATATTAGTGAAAATTAAGATATATTAAGTTTTCTTACTTGAACTCAGTGGCACTTTGCTGTCCTACAGGGAAGAAAAACTGCACTAAAATGAAGCTTCCCACCAGTAAAAGTATTGAAATGATTATTGACCAAAGCAGCCCTATGAACGGCGGAAGGAGCCACAGGACAATTGCAGAGGCAAATATCCCCAGCCACACAGGGATGTTCCACCTGAATATTTTTGTTCCGTCCAAAGGCGGTATTGGAAGGCAGTTGAAGAGCGCGATGATTATGTTTATGTGCGCAGACATTGCGAAAAATACCGGACTGTACGGCAGCAGGATATAGGAGATTATTGCAAGGACTATGTTTGTCATCGGCCCGACAATTGATATCTTGCCCAGCTGGCTGCTTGTCAGCCCGATAAACCTGTAGCCAAGACGCGTGTGGTACGCCGGTGAAATCATTACAGCCCCAAGAGCCGCGAAAACGAAATTGCCCATTGTCAGCACTGAGAAAAGAAGCGCTATTGCAATACCTGTCGGCCACATCACATAAACCGCCAGAAGGTCGTATTTCTGCGCCATTAACTTGTGCGCAAGCTCATGGAACAGGAGTGCAGGTCCGACAATCGCTATTGACATCAGGTAGTTCTTGAGCGACCAGTCACCGAATGAAAAAACGATTCCCAGGACTGCAACAGAAATAAGCAAATCGCGTATTTCCGCCAGCGTAAACGTATATTTTTTGTATCCGAATGCCATGTTCCAGTCAATTTTTGACAGAATGTTTTCCATTTTAATCAATCACTATCTCGACCTTGTCCCCGAAAATTGCCTTCAGGGACTCTATTGTTTTCTCCTTGACTGTAGCAGTTTCAGAGACTTTAATATTTTTACGCTTTTTGGTGAGCTCTTCAACATCTGTTTTTTCCATTTTTTCAAGTGAGCCGTCATTTCTCATGCTTGCCCTGTAAGTTGTTGATTCCGGGTGGGTGATGTCTGCTATTATGAACACCTCATTTCCCAGAACCCAAATCTCCGCTTTTTTGTCCTTGTAAACAATCTTGAACCTGAACTTGTCAGTGCCTTTCAGCTCGCGGATTTTTGCAAATCCAATCACAGCTTCGATGAAATCATGCGCGTTTTTCTCCAGGCGGTTGATTTCTTCCTGCGTGACCAGCCCGCGCTGATAATCATCCTTTACGTGGTCAAAATAACCAAGGAACTCTGTGTATGCCGCAGGCATCACTTTTTTCTCAACCATCGTCTTCTTGAATTTGTATGCCAAGTCCTTGTCAGACGACTTGACGCCAAGGGTCTCAAGCACAGTGCGCATTCCCTTGCGCGACAGGTAATCTATCTCCTTTATCTTTTCCCCGATGTTTTCTTTTTTCATCTTTTCAAAAAGCTTGTTTATATCCTCGGAGAACTCTGTTGCGCGCGCAATGTAAACATCAATCAATTTCCCGTTTACTTCCCTGCTGTTGTCGTGCTCAACGCGCTTGCGGATTGCGATTATTTCATCGAGCCAGTCAACATATTTCTTGTTAAGAAGCCCCTTGTCGACAAAATAGCGCTTTAACAGATGCGGGGTTTCGCCATAAGCAGGAGGCGCGATTCCTACAAACATAAGCGCTGCCTGGGCTGGGTTAAGCATTGCATAGTAGAGCTTTTCTATAAGCATTTCATCAAGATTGCTCCTGATTACTTTTGTGAGAAGATTTCCTGACTGGATAAATGACTTGATTGCCTCGGGTGTGGGCTTTATTTTTCCCATCTTTAGCAGAAGCTTCCATGGCGAGAAAAGCCCCTTATCAAAAATGGGTACTCCGTCGCGCAGAAGCGTGAAAATAACAGGGTTTGCATCGCGCACATACTCCCAGAACTGGGTGAGGATGTACACCTGGACATTGATGTCCTTGCCAGATTCAGCTGCGATTCCAAGGACAATCTTCCGGATTTTTTCGCGGATTTCAACACGCGTGGTTTCCTTGACATCAGTGTCGTCTATGACAACTCCGAAGTCAACGTCCGAGCCCTTTACTGCCTGCCCTCGCGCCCAGGAGCCGAAAAGCACGAGTGAGATGAGGTACTTGTCAAACTTTTTTGCCAATCCTTCGCGCATTGCAAAGCCGCATTTCAAGGCGTTGATAAGTCCGGTATCATAAATAACTTTTGAGTGGACTATGTCCTCTGTCAGCTGGTATTTACCGTCGAAAAACGCCTGCCACAAGCCGGAAAGCGGAAGAATGTTGAACTCTTTTGCATCCTTTGTGAACTCAGCCGCGTTTTCAGCAGCTTTTGTAAAGGCAAGGTCGTTTACAACTGCAATTATGACTGTGCTTTTTTTGCCCTCTTTCTCTATCTGCTTCTCAACAATCGTGAGAGTTTCCTTTTTGAACTTTTTAAGAAAAGCTGTTACCCCACCTTTTTGCGCTTTAGCCATAATATTTTGAATAGTTTGTCCTTAAATAAGCTTTTTGTTAGAAGTCATCCTCTTTTGGTTTCTCTGGGAAATTCATTTCAAGCAGCTTAACAAGCCCTTCGTATTCTTCTTTATCATTGCGGTTATCCGATGTGTAATCAAGTTCAGCTTTTATATGATCCGGACTCCAGCAGTCCAATTCTACGTATACATTACGATCGCTGGAGTATATGCGCACTCTACATATAGGACTTGTTTTGATGCCTGATACGTGTTCATACACAATATTAAACTCGCCATGTCTTGGATAATTTTGTTCATACTTCCGAAGCTGTTTTCTAAAATTTTTTGAAATATTACGTATATCTTCTTCTGAGAAATTTACACTATCACCGAATAATCCTATGAATTCATTAATTCTTTTCTTTACTGCCCCTAGTGGGCTTGTTAATGGTTTGGTTTGTATCCCTTCAACTTCTTTGTACAGTGATTGCACCATTTTTGTCCGTACCCAATTAAGGATGTTCTAATTTAAATAGTTTAAATGAATCAGTAATGGTATGGATTTTTGTAAGGACAAGATTGCAATCATCCACCACAATGATGGTGACGGGATTTGTTCTGCTGCGATTTTTGCGCTCACTCTCAAGAAGCTTGAAAATTTTCCTGTGCTGATTCATGCGCCTGAGCATGTTGACATTGAAGCGGATACAAAAAAGAAAATTGCGGACAGCAGGGCAACGCATGTGGTAATCCTTGACATTCCCATAGAGCGCCTTGAAAACATCGGAATGCCGACGCTGATTATTGACCACCACCCGCGCACAAAACGGATTGAACTGGACGGGGAAATACACCATATCACAACAAACTGTGCGTCCTATCTCACGTATGAATTCTGCAAACAAATAACTGACATTGAGGATTTGTCGTGGATAGCTGCAATCGGCTGCTTGAGCGACAAGGACAATGAGGGGTTTGAGAAGCTCGCGCCTCTGGTTGAGAAGACAAGCAGCCTGGACAGGAATATCCTGCAGAAAATGATGGGCTTTATCTCATCGGCAAAAGTGCTTGGAAGCGAGGGAATCGCGTGCGGAGTAAATGCGCTGGTTGAAGCTTCCACGATGGGTATTGAAACAGCCGTATTAGGAAGCACCCCTAATGCGCAGAAACTCAAGGAGCTTAGGTTCATGTCGCGCAAAGAGCGGGATTACTGGCTGCTGTTCCACAAGGATTATGCGCTGATAAAAGACAAAATGATATATTACAAAATCAGAAGCAGGCTGCCGATTCAGAGCTATCTTGCAGGCACGCTTTCAAATTTTTATCCGAGCCATGTATGCTTTGTTACAAATGACAATACTGTGAATGAGTTCAGGACAATCGAGTGCAGGACAAAACTTGAGGGGATAAACCTTGGACAGATGCTCCGCCATATTGCAGAAGAACTTGGAGGCAGCGGCGGGGGCCTGGATTACGCTGCAGGAACAAAGATACCCGCAGCTAAAGAAGCTGAGTTCATCAAAAAGTGCGAAGAATTAACAAAGGATATCTAAGCTTCTGCTGAAATCTTTTCTTTTACTGCTTTTATTGCATCCTGCAAGTCAAGCCCAGCGCCCAAACCTATGCCTGTGCCCATGCCTTCGCCCAGCTTGTCCATTATTCCTGCGAACTGCATTGGAAGAACAATCTTTGTTGCGCTGCCCTTTGACATCTCTTCAAGAGCCTTTATGTAAAGGTACATGATTGCACGGTCGTCCATGGACTTTGCGCCTGCGCCGATTGCTTCCATGACAATTTTCTTCGCCTCTGCCTTGAACTTTGCCGCCTGCATGTACTGGGATTCAATCTCCTTTTGCTGCATTGCAACTGCTATCTCATCAGGAGGCATTATCCCGCGCAGCTGAACCATAGGGACGTCAATTCCCCACTGCCATGTTGCGTGGCGGATTTTGTCAGCCAAAATGTCGTTCAAGTCATCAAGCTTTGAGAAAACCTGGCGCATGCTCATTGAAGCTATAAGGTTCCTTGTTTCAGACTTCATCATGTCGCTCAAGCCAATCATGTAATTGTCAATCTTAAGAAGGGCTTTGCTTGGGTCAGTTATCCTGTAATAGATGACGCCATCAATCTTGAGGCGCAAATCATCGCTTGTAAATGCAACCGGCACGAAAAGCTCTGCTGTCTTTGTACGGATGTCAATGCGCTGGAATTCCTTTTCAAAGAAAGGAATGAACAGCGTCCAGCCCGGGCCTCCGATTCTGTTGAATTTTCCAAAGCGGAATATTATTGCCCGTTCGGTTTCATCATATTTCTTTATGAATAATTTGAAGAATATCACGACAACAATCGCCGCAAGCAGGAGATATGTGATAATGCGGACTGCAGGCAGGTAGATATAAGCGACTATGAATGCCGCAACAAGCCCAACCAGCAATATCCAAATTCCGTTTTCCATACGTTAAAGTGAAAGAAACGCTGATTAATAAACATTATTCTAAGAAAAGAAAGGCTTAAAAATGGTGAAACTTCTTGTTTAATCTATGGGAAGAATAAGAACAACGTACGTCAAAAGGATGACAAGGAAGATAATTGAACATTTTCCAGACAGATTTACAAAGGAATTCAGCAAAAACAAGGCATTACTGAAAGAAGTTACAGAAACGCCTTCAAAACAGCTTAGGAACAAGATTGCCGGAAGCATTACGCGAACCCTTAAGACACAGAAAGAATAGTCGTGAAGCTGAATCTAATACTCTATGACGCAGAATCGGAGGATTGATAACATGGTTGAAGACAGCGTTGTATTTATCGGAAAAAAACCTTTTATGAACTATGTGACAGGTGTTGTCATGCAGTTTAATTCGGGAGTCAAAAAGGTTACAATAAAGGCACGCGGAAAGTACATTAGCAGAGCAGTTGACGTTGCAGAGGTTGTGCGAAACAGGTTCGTGCAGGATGTCAAACTCAACGGCATTAAAATCGCCTCAGAAGAGTTTGATGCTGAAGACGGCAAAAAGATAAGAATTTCTACAATTGAAGTAACACTTGCAAAAGACTGATTCTTTTGCAGTTATTTTTTATTTTTTAAAATCATATTTCTTTCGCAGGGCAAGAATCGCAAGCCCGTACTTCTCTATGTCTGCCTTAGAATAGAATTTTTCAATGTCTTTTGTGTTGAACTTATACAGGACTTCGCAGTCCAGTTCGCGGCCGGTAAGCTTGTCTGTTCCCTGCTCCTGCTCTTTCAGAACAAGCGTATCTCCGGGCTTTGACTCAAAATCAGCAAGTCTGACTTCAAAGCGCTTCCTGCCGTCTGCTACTGCATCAAAATATTCCTTTTGCACTTTCTTTTCAATCCTCATAGCCCTCTTTAATTCACGAACATTTATAAAAGTTGTTCGATTTCTTATTGTTTATGCCAATTATTCAGGGAATCGCGTTTACAGAGGAGCTTTTGATTAAGCTGATTGATGATGTGCGCGAGAAAAAAGAGCTCGGTCCGGTAGAGCGCAACATTGTGCGCGAACTTCTTGTCAAGGAACTCCAGTCAAACAAGAAACTTGTCATATTCCTGGCTGAACACGAACTGCGGACAGTTGACCGCGCCTCGAAATACAAGGAGCTCCTGAAGAATGTCCGCGCAAAACTGCGAAAGGCATACGGCATGTTCCAGATAGAGGGCGAGCGGGACAAGTGGGAAGCGCTTGAAGACTTGAAAAAAGCGATTGCAAAGAAGCACAATGTCGAGGTGACTGAAGGCCTGCACAGGGAGCTGCTGAAGACGCACCTTTCTTCAAAAGAAAGGCTGGGGTATTATGATGACATATACAAACAAATCTGGCAGGTTACAGGAAAACCGCGGATAGTCATAGACGTTGGCTGCGGACTGAACCCGATTTCATTCCCGTTCATGCGGCTTAACAAGGTGGACTACTACGCCTCGGAGCTGAATACGCAGGATGTTAATTTCCTGAATACTTATTTTAACATTATGGAAGAATTCGGCTTGTACGGCAAGGCAGTGCAGCAGGACCTGCGCGACATAATCACAAACCCTTACCTGTTCACGGTGTTTCCGCGGGCAGATGTCTGTTTCATGTTCAAGCTTTTTGACTCTGTAAAAGTGCTTGGAAAGCCAAAGACAATCGACGAAAAGCTGATTGAAAAAGTGCCTGCAAAATATGTTGTATGCAGCTTCTCGACGCAGACAATCGGGGCGCGAAGCATGAGAGTTGTGAAGCGCGACTGGGTTGAGAAACTGTGCATGCGCCACGGATGGGCATTCAAGAAGTTTGAAATAGAGAATGAAGTTTTCTATGTTATTGACAAACATGGTGTTGTTATTTGAAAAAACTAGTCTGCCTTATTGACCCTAGCTGGGATTACCATAAGCTGGTTAAAACAGTTAATAAGAACTGGGAATCCCTGAAAAGCAATGTTGAAGTGTGGGTCGGGTGCGTGTGGGATAACGGGGTAATGACGCACGATGTTCTTGACAGCCTGAAAATCCCAAAGGAAAACAAGTTCCTTTTTCCAGGCACAATAGGACAGGGAGTGCGCGCAGGAGGAGAAGTGACTGCTGTTTTTGTGCCGAAAGTCCTTGGACGCGGATTTTCTCTTAAGCGAATGATTTTAAATCTGGCTGTAAAAGTTGGAGAACGGTTAATGAGGATATTGTACCCAAAAACAAAACTCATCCCATACCTTTATCTTGTGCTGAGCAAGGAAAGCAGGATTGGCGAGAAAGTTGATGCAAATAGGATTAGGGATGCAGAAGCGCTGAAACTGATTAAGGAAAATCTGAATGGATGCCATCATATTTACATTGAAGGCGGAAGCAATGCAAAGCACTCGGTTGCAGAACGCGCTGGACTGCTGAGAGAAATAAAGAAACAGTTTAATCTTCCGCTTTATGCCGGCGGAGGAATACGCAGCGCAAATGAGTTTACAGCAGTTGCAAAAGTTGCGGACAAAATCATTGTGGGGCATTATTTCGGAGAGAATCCTGAATCTGTGCTTGAGTTCAGCAAAATTCTACAAAAGAATTGAAAAGTATTTCTGGATGAGCGCGTCGATTTTCCTGTGCCTTGAAAAAAGCCTGTAATAGCGCCTCTTTATTTTTTTTGCAATTATTTGCTCGACAGCGCGGATTACCGGAAGAATCTTCAATCGCTCAAGAGAGTTAAGGTAGTTCATGTTCCAGAGCATTGAGTTCTTTATGCCATTGTAGGCTGAGCCGTACTTCAGGATGCGGAGAATCAAAGGTGTGGGCTTGTGATTTGGAATGTCATCTTCGATATCATCTATATCGTCTATGCTTTCCTGCATTGCCTTTGACAGGGTTTCTGCCCAGCGCAACAAGTCAGCCTGAGGGCAGCGAGGCATTGGGTCTGTTTCAAAGAATAATGTATAAAATGAATCAATAAGAAATGTGTAGATTACTGAAACCCGCGCATTAGTAAGGTGGCTGAGTGTTGTATCCTTTTCAAACTGCTGCCTGATATATGATTTTGCAAACTTTGCATCTCCTGCGCAAACCTTGTCGGCGAATTCAAGCTCCTGCCTGAGATATCCCAGCCCAGCAGCGACGGCATCATCAAACTCTTTTGCTATGCGTTTTCCTGTTTTTGTTTCGAGTTTCTTCAAAAGTTCGTTTGCAAGGCGCAGGTGCTCTTTTGCAAGATTCCCCAGTTCAGGCTCATCCTTCCCGATTTTTTTAAGAAGTTCGCCCAGGTTTTTCCATGAGTGTCCGACAACAACCCTGTCTGCGCCTTCATTGATTAAGTCAGCCCCAAGTATTGCATGCGCCTGGAATTTGAGGAACATATCAAAGCTTTCGCGGTTATCATGGCGGATTTTAGGATTGAGCTGATTAATGAAAAGGTACTCTACCGCAAGAATATCAATGAGTTTGGTGTCGTGAAAATAGCGTTTTCCGAGAAACATAATATTCTGCTGCGCCATGTACTTCTTGAGCGCACTGAGCTGTATTTTTGCCTTAATCAGCTTAATGATATTGAGTGGATTGTATTGCTCGAACATAGATTTAGAAATGTTTATTATTGTTATAAACCTTTTTGAGCGCATGAAAGATGCTTTAACATATGCTGATGTACACGCACACATAAGCGAGGACATCTTTGATGCAGACAGGAAAAAAATACTTGATGAATGCAGGAAAAAAGGTATTTCCATAGTAAACTGTTCAGGGACTCCGGAAAGCAACCGCAAGGCGCTGAAGCTTGCAAAGGAGTTCAAGGAGCTGAATATATGCCTTGGAATCTATCCTATCCAGTGCGCTGAGATGAGCGACAGGGAATTCTTTAATGAGCTCGAGTTCATAAAGCAAAATGCAGACAAATTAGCCGGAATAGGGGAGGTCGGGCTGGATTTTTACTGGATAAAGGATGATGAGAAAAGGCGGCGCGAAGTTGAGCGATTCAGGGAGATAATCTGGCTCGCAAACAAGGTGAAGCTTCCGCTGAATGTCCACACGCGCGATGCAACAGCAGAATCTGTGAGCCTCCTGGCGCAGTCAGCGCACGTCCCTGTTGTGCTGCATTCTTTTGTAGGAGAGCCTGCTGTTGCGGATGTTGCTGTAAAAAACGGGTTTTATTTTTCAATACCTGTCAATGTTATTTACAACAAAAAGCGCCAGAAGCTTGTTGAATCCCTGCCAATGGGCTGCATACTTACTGAAACAGACTGCCCGTATCTCGGGCCTGACCCAAAGAAGAGGAATGACCCTCTGAACATACCTCTTGGGGTCAAAAAAATAGCTGAGCTGAAGAATATCCATGAGGATGAAACGCGCAGGATAATACTTGAGAACGCGCGAAGAGTTTTCAGGATTTAGTTTTTATTATGTGTTTTTGGAAGATGTCTGAATTCCAGCAGGAATCCCTGTCATCGTATAATATGCCGTCTATAGTTGTTGTTTCAGCCACACCCTCAAGACCGCATATGTTGTCTACAATATACTGCCCTAAAGTCATGGGTTTGTAAGAATTCTTTTTCCCTACCCTTGTAAGCATATATGAATCGTTTTCATTTATTACAACCTTTGCGATTAAGTCGTATTCCCCAAAAAGAGGAAGCACCTCTGTTACACGCCTTAACCCTAACAGCATTGAGTAAACATCTTTTTCAGCGCCAGGTTGCGTCTTAATCAGCACGTGTCCGAATACCATGGGTTCATACCTTCATTTGCAACATAATAACTCAAAAATAAAAAAGAGAAATTATTTTTTCTCGACTTTGGGGAACCCGCGCTTTGCTCCCCACTCAAATGGGGCCTGTCTCCATTCTTTCAGCATTTCATGCTGCTCTGGTTTTATTGCGCCAGTCTCTATTGCACCCTCAAGCAATTGTTCGTATCCAAGCGCTGCCCTGAAATTGCAGTTAATGTCGCTGAATTTCTTCAGGGACTCTGGAAAGTCATATGAGAATATTGCTGCGCAATACGCCACTGTAGCTCCAGCTGCCCTGAACGTCTGAATCTCTTCAATGCAGCTTCCGCCTGTGCTTACGAGGTCTTCGATGTGTAAAATAGTCTTACCATCAAGTTTGGGGACAATGAGTTTTGCTGAGATATCCTCGGAAAGCACATCCTTTACAAGAGCCTTTTTCTCTTCAAGCGCTGCTTTTGCCTTGTCTGCATAGCTCGTGCCTTTGTAGAAATCAACCAGGAGGATGTTATCAGATTCATCAACAATCCCTTCTATCTGCTGCTGCAAGCCGTGGCTTTTTGGTTTTTCCCGTGCGTATGCAAATGACACTTCTTTGTCGTTTGCGGCAAAAACAGCAGGTATTATTGCGTGCGGACAGGTGCTTGCAATCGCATTGTAGTATTTGTCGTGCAGTTTATCAACTATCTTCGCTGTTAATGAACGGACAAATTCAGGCGAGTACTCGCATATTGTGTTGTTGTCTATTATTAAAAGCGGAACATTGAGCAGCTGCGCAAGGCTTGCTGCCGGAGCAATCCCTGCAGTGGATGTCCCTGAAACCGCGTCTACACTAATATTGTTCTTAATTATGATATCATAAAATGCGCCGGTTATCATTTTCCTGTTCGCAGGATAATGCAGATGTTTCCGGTTGTCGTTGTAAATCGGCATCCTGAAACCAGAGGCCCATGTGTAGGGGTCATCAGGTTTTAATGTTATTGCGCCTATGCCCAAGGCTGCTTTTGAGATTTCTTTTGCATAATCTACTGCCATGTCAATCACCTTTTCTCCGTTTTGTATGCCGCGACTTTTTCCATATAGTCTTTTGCTGACTCTGCTGGAGTCATCTTTCTTACATCAGGGGCATTTACGATGTCTCTGCCAACAATCAAGAACTTGTTACCTAGTATGCTGTAAACATCGCTGCTTCCAAGCTGAGCAACGCCTATGCCCGGATGGCCATACCATAATTCAGGACCTGTAATACTCCTTAATGATTTGATTACCTCTGGCTTGTTTCCTGGCGCGATTATTGCATCAGTTCCAAGATAATTTGCAACCGCAGCATTAAACTGGCCAATGGTTGCATTTTGCGCCAGAAGCTCCTCCAGTTTTATCGCTTTAATAAACGCATCAGGTCCTTTTTTAAGTGCTTCAGAATAATCTGCCACTTCCTTGACTTTTTCTGCTCTTTTAAATTCTTCGCGCACTCTTGATTCAATTCCTTTATCGATTGGTGCGCCATAAAGAATTGCTGCCCCAGGCTGTGTCATGTCACAAACGCCAAGAGCAATCATCTCATGATTGTGTGCTTCCTGTACGCATGCTTCTGCGCTAAAAATACCAGTGAAAAGCTGGTAAATGATTCCAGATGCCCCTTTTTGGGCATATGCTTGGATCTTAAGTCTATTTGTATTTGGAATGTCAGCAAGTTTTACATCAGCAATTATTTTGCTGTCTGGAAACTCTTTTTTAATTTCATAAATGATGCCCTCTTTAAAAAAGTCTTCATGAACCTTAATTGCGTCAACGTATGGATAAACTTCGCCGATTACCCGCATAATCTCGGTTTTGTCAGGTTTATCAGCTGCAACAACAACACCCTTTGAAAAATCCATCTTCATCAAAAACACCCCCAATATAATTTAATTTTCTAAACAGTTTTGGGTATAAAATACTATGTCACAAAGAAACAGTGACGGGAATCAGAAATTTATGCCCAGAAGAGTTTTTGTATCCTTAATGTCAGAAAGCGAATCATAGATTCCATCTGTTTTGGACTTAATCAAAACGTATGATCTTACCGTTTTCATCAAACTCCGTAGTCATGTTTATCTGGGCATCCATAACCCCTTCTATTGAACATATTTTTTCAAGCACGAAATCCCTGACAACAGTGCTGTTTGGCAAATCATCAGTCACCACAATCAAATCAGGCAGGGGGTTCTCTATCCTGTAAACATCCTTTATCCCATCCAATCGCTTAAGCATTGACTCAACATAGTCATGTCTTGAGGGCTTTGTGTCAATGTGGATATATCCGACAACCATGTTATAACTCTGATAAAAGAGATATAAAAAGATTTTGTCACTGCCAGAGTAAACTTTAAAGGTAATTAAAATCTATTCTAAACAGGTGAAGTGATGCTAGAACCAGTAATAGAACTCAAAAATGTCTGGAAAATCTATGAAATGGACAAAGTAAAGGTTACTGCGCTTGAAGATGTTTCTTTAAAAATTTACAAGGGCGATTTTATCTGCATAATCGGGCCGAGCGGCTCAGGAAAATCAACCCTGATGCACATCATGGGCACTCTGGACAGGCCAACAAAAGGAAAAATGATTCTTAACAACAAGGACATATCCAGTTACAGTGAGAGCGAGCTTGCACAGGTAAGGGGCAAGGAAATCGGGTTTGTTTTCCAGCAATTCAACCTTATTCCGACGCTTACTGCAAGCGAAAATGTGGAGCTCCCGATGATATTTCAGAACATTCCGGGCGATGAACGAAAGAAAAAGGCAAAAGACCTTCTTAATCAGGTCGGGCTTTCGCACCGCATGGAACACCTTCCGAACGAAATGAGCGGAGGGGAGCGGCAGAGGGTGGCGATTGCGCGCGCACTTGCAAATGACCCGCTTGTTGTGTTTGCAGACGAGCCAACCGGGAATCTGGACTCAAAAACAGGAAAGGAAATCATGCTGCTCCTGTCGCACCTGAGCGAAAAGCACGGCAAAACACTTGTGATAGTCACGCATGACTCTGATTTAGCAGAGGGCATAGACAAAAAAATAAGGATAAAGGACGGAAGAATAGTGGAAGTAACAAGAGACGGAAAAACGGAGGTAACACGATGAAAAAGTTGTTTTTAATGTTAATATTGTCAATGCTCGTTTTGAGCATTGCATCTGCGGCAGGAATTGCCACGCTGGACATAAGTGTTCCACGATATGAACCCTACCCTGCACAGCCTGGAGAATATGCTGATGTGTGGGTCAAAATTGAAAATGTCGGGGGAGAAGACGCAACCAATGTCAAAATAACTGCAGACCCCAAGTTTCCATTCTCACTTGACTCAGGCGAGATTGCGCTGAAAGAGCTTGGAACCATACGCGCAGGGCAGTATGAACTTGTCCAATACAAGCTTGTTGTCGATGAAAAAGCGATACAGGGCGACAATGAGTTCGATGTGAAATATTCTTTCAGCGGATTCACAGACGTAACCCAGAGGCTTAACATAACAGTCCAGACGCATGATGCAATACTTTCAGTTGAGAACATATCAACCGAGCCGCAGAACTTTGTGCCGGGCAAGAATACAAAAGTCATGGTAACTGTAAAGAACATGGATGACGCGTTTTTGAGGGACATCAACATAAAACTTGGCGTTGACAATGCAAGCCTGCCGTTTGCGCCTGCAGATTCAACCTCTGAAAAAAGGATTTACCAGATAAGCGCAGGGGATACACAGACGCTTGAGTTCAACATTCTCACAAAGCCTGATGCTGAAGGCGGATTATACAAAGTTCCAATCACGATTGAATACACAGACTCGGCAGGAACAGGCTACACAAAGAGCGACATTGTCGCGTTCACAGTAGGAGATGTTCCAAAACTCAGCATTATACTGGACGAAAGCACAATAAAAACATCAGGGAGCAACGGAAAGGTTTCAATCATGCTTGTAAACAGCGGGCTTGTGAACCTGAAATTCCTTAACCTGAAACTGCTGGAATCAAATGACTACACGATACTCTCTGCAAAAGAGGAATACATCGGCAACCTTGACTCGGATGACACTGACAATGTTGATTTTGACATCTATGCGAAATCCGGGATAAAGTCGCTGAACCTCAGCTTTGAAGTCAGCTATCTTGACATAAACAACAATGAATACAATGAAACATTCAAAATGCCTGTGCCTCTTTATTCTGCGTCACAGCTCAGCATGTTCGGATTCCAGACAGGGATGAGCCCGGTATTTATTGTAATCATACTGGCTGTAATCGGAGCGGCAGGATTCTTTGTATACAAGAAATTCTTTGCAAAGAAGAAGTAAAATGATAGCAGACTACCTGAAGTTTGTGTGGAGCGGACTGCAAAAACGCAAACTCAGGAGCTGGCTCACGATATTAGGAATTCTTATAGGAGTAACTGCAGTAATTGCGCTGATTTCGCTGGGCAATGGGATGAACGCAGCAATAGGAGAGCTGTTCAGCGGCATAGGCAATGACAAGATATTTGTTTCACCCGGCGGAATGTTCATGGGACCGACAGGCGAGATGCTCACAAGCGCAAAAATAGATGACCATGACAGGGAGCTGATTGAGAATGTGCGCGGAGTGGAACAGGTAATCGGCTTGGTTACGCGGCAGGCAAAAATAAAATTCGGGGAGCAGACCAAATATGCCTCGGTTGTAGCTGCTCCGACAGACAGCGACACTGTCAAGCTTCTTGATTCAATAAGCTTCTACAAGGTTGGGGAAGGAAGACAGATTAAGAACGGCGACAGGTTCAAGGCAGACATAGGGTTCAATCTTGCGCGCGATATGTTTGACAAAGAGGTCCAGCTTAGCGACAATATTGATATTGAGGGGCAGATGTTCCAGGTGGTCGGGATACAGGAGAAAAGCGGGAGCCCTATCCATGACAACATGGTGCGCATCCCGATTGACACAGGCAGGGAGCTGTTTGGGATTCCGGATGAATACTCAATGTTCATTGTAAAGGTAAAAGAGGGGTCTGACCCCGCAGTTGTTGCAGAAAACATAAAGGAAACAATGCGCGATGACAGAAACCTTGATGCTGGAAAAGAGGATTTTTCTGTTGAACTAACTGCAAACGTGATTTCGGGAGTGGGCACAATACTCAGTGTTGTGCAGATTGCCCTGATTGGAATCGCAAGCATCTCAATAATAGTCGGCGGAATAGGAATCATGAACACGACGTACACATCAGTCACAGAGCGCACAAAAGAGATAGGAATACTGAAAGCGGTCGGGGCGCAGAACAGGGATATTGTCATAATATTTTTGATTGAAGCAGGCATTCTGGGGCTGGTCGGTGGCGCGCTGGGAGTTGCGCTTGGAACTGTCCTTGCAAAAGCAGTTGAGCTCGCAGCAGCAAATTTAGGGGCAGATATCCTCAAGGCTGCATTGTCTCCGGGGCTGATTATAGGCTCGCTTGTATTCTCATTCGGAGTGGGCGCTCTTTCAGGCGTGCTGCCTGCGCTTAAGGCAGCCAAAATGAATATAGTGGAGGCAATAAGCCGTGTCTAAAATAATTGATGATTTTAGAATTGCACTGGAAAGCATTCTCAGGAGAAAAACCAGGAGCTTCCTTACAATACTTGCAATAGTGATTGGAATCGCTTCAGTTGTGGCGCTGATTGGGATAGGAAACGGATTGCAGAACACAATGAACGAACAGTTTGAGCGCATGGGCACTGACAAAATCTTTGTAATGCCCAGCGGGGGAGTCTATGGGATAGGCTCAACTGTAGCGCTTAATGAGGATGATTTGAATGTTATTGAAAATGTAAGGGGTGTCCAGCGTGCAGACGGCTGGCCGTACAAGCTCGCAAGGATGGAATACAATGACATGCTGGTTTACAACTGGGTTATGGGGCCTGATTCCAAGGAGACAGATTATGAAACCCTTGTAACTTCATTCGGGCTGGAGCTTACAGAAGGCAAAGCCCCGGGTGCAAATGACAGGTACAAGGCAATTGTCGGGTGCATGCTTGCGCATGATGAGAACAATATATTCGGCAAGCTGCTTGGGATTGGAAAGAAGTTTACAATAGAAGGGCAGGAATTCGAAGTTTCAGGCGTTGTAAGCTGCGTTGGAAACCCAAATGATGACCAGCAGGTTTACATCAATGCAGATACGCTGTTTGAACTGTTTAACGTCGAAGAAAAAAGTTATGATATGATAATAATAATGCTGGATAAAAATGTTAATGTCAGCACTGTCGCAGAAGAGATAACGAAGGATTTGAGGGATTTACGCAATCTTGATGAAGGCGAGGAAGACTTCAGCGTGCAGACAGCAGAGCAGCTGGTTTCAACATTCATGAGCGTGTTCTCGCTTGTTGTCATAGTAATCGGCGGAATAGGCGCAATCTCGCTCCTGGTCGGCGGAGTGGGGATTGCGAACACGATGTTCACATCAGTGCTTGAACGCACGCGCGAAATTGGCGCAATGAAAGCAGTCGGGGCAACCAATACAGACATTCTTTCAATAATCGTGTGGGAGTCTGGGCTCTTTGGCCTGATTGGAGGCTCTATTGGTGTAACCATAGGATATGCTGTTGCAAAGCTGGTTGGAATTGTTGCGACAAATGTTTTGAAGTACACGTTCACAGTCAGGTTCTCACCTGGGTTCCTAATAGGAATGCTTGTGTTCGCGTTCGTGCTCGGCGTAATCTCAGGCGCGATTCCAGCATACAGGGCATCAAAGATGAACCCTGTTGAGGCGCTGAGGTACGAGTAAAACTGTCAAGAAAAAGCATAAACTTATTTAAAGCACAAATTCTAGTCTAACAGCATGGGCTTTTTTGACTGGCTGATAAAACCGAAGAAGAAAGAGGAAGAAACAATTGTCAGCAGGGAAATAGCAACAGCTGATTTAATCAAGGCGATTAATGATATTGAAGAGGAAAAGTTTTCCGCATTCTACAAGTCGTTCTGGGAGTTCAACAAGCAGATGGAGATGCTTGCGAAGGAAATCGAGCGCAAGGTTTCCGGACTGGCGAATGCCAGAGTCAGCCAGGATGTTGACGGGCGTTTGCTTGCGAAAATACACAGCGCAAAGGAAAACTTCATCAAAAAAACAAACTTCGTGAATTCGAAGCTGAACAAGGGATTCTGCTTCACAACTTTCGGCGAGATACGCCAGTCGCTTGAGCAGATGGAAGTGCTGGCAAAGGAGCTCAACACAAGCGGAGCAAAATACCTCGGCGCAATAGCGATTGTTTACAAGCGGCAGGCTGATGACATTGCAACATCAGTCAAAAAAGTGATTGAACTGTTCAAGGAAGTTAAAACATATTTTGAAAGCAATGAAAAGGTTGATGCTTTTGAAAAACTCAAGGAAAGAGCTGCAAAGCTGGTGGATTTGATTGATTACAGGAAAAAGATAGAAGACGAGACATTTTCAAAGGAGAACGACAAGGAGATCCTTGAGCGGCAGATTGATGATTTGAAGAAAAAAATCAGCGTGTACGAAGGCGCAGAGAGCTACAAGAACGTAAAGCCTGCTGAGACTGAACTGCAGAAGCAGGCAGAGGAGCTGAACAGCGAGAAAGTAATGCTGCGGAACAAATTCGCAGACTTCAGCAAGGCGGCAGCAAAGTTTTTGCACGATTACCCGCTAAGCAAGGAGGATGAGCGACTGCTCAACATGTATCTCAGCGAGCCGTATGACGCAATGGATTCTGACCCTGAGTTTGAGATTCTTGGCACCCTAAAAGAGATGAAAAAGGCGGTTGAAGCTGAAAAGTTCAGTTTGGATGAGCGCCTGACAAAGAAAAGCGCGGCTGCGCTGGCAGAGTTCATTTCAGGAGACGCGCTGAAGAAAAGCATGGACAAAAAGAAGGAAATTATAAAGCGGATTGTCGAGCTGAGGGTTGAGCTTGAAAAATCAGGCATATTTGAGCTGAATGCCCTCAACGTAAAGCTGAAAGACGATGAAAAAAAGCATAAAGACACAACAACCGCGCTGCAGGTGCAGGAAGAGCTGCTGAGAAAGAACATGGACGGCATTGGAAAGCTGAAGAGCGAGGTTTCTGACTTGTTCCTGAAGTTCAGCATAAACGCAAAGATAAATTGAACAGATTATAAGAAAATAGTCCAGTATGTTTCTGTTAATTCATCCGCAGCAGACATAATTAAATCGCTATAGTCTCCCAGTTTTAATCCAGTCAGGCTGCTATTGTCTGCACTTCTTAATGCATCAAGATAGTCTTTGCGCTTTTTTTTGTGGATTACTAAGGGGGGATAATTGTTTCTTATTAGGATATAATTAAGAAGCATTCGTCCAGTTCTGCCATTTCCGTCCATGAAAGGATGAATCTTTTCAAATTTGTGATGAAAAATGGTTGCTAAAACAAGCGGATGCAGTTTTCCTTCGTTCTTTTTGTACCATCCCAGCAATATTTCCATATCTGCTTTCACATAAGGCGCCGGAGTTGCATCAAAACTTGCTTTGATTACATGAACATCGGAGGTCCTGTATCCGCCTCTTCGTACATCTATGTTTTCCATAAGTCCAGAATGCAGTTTTATTATAAAATCGTGGGTTATTTCCTCGTTTGAGCCGTAAATTTTGAAGAATACTTTTTCGGTGTTCTGCAAATCATAGATTTCTCTTAGTGTCTTATCCTTGGGAGTCAGGCCTTCCTGAAGCAGATTCTTTGCTTCATCAAGAGTTATGGTATTCCCTTCGATTGAGGTTGTATTAAATGAAAATTCTATTACAAAATTTTTAAGAATTTCATTCTTTGATATTTCGTTCTGGTGTTTGAATACAGAAGTGTAATGAAGCTTGCATGCTTCCACTGGACTAAGTTTTTCCATCAAAAAAACGTCTTTTTTAAGCTTCATTGCAAGTACTTTTTCAAGGTAGTAGTTGGATTCAAGAAAATGATGAATTGTTTTGTATGCTTTTCGTATACTGTCCTTATGCTGCGAAAGCGCGGCGAGACCCTTCTTTACTTCATCGATGGAATTTCCTAGATAAGCGACATCTTTTGAAATTACCTTTTTGCCTTTTCGTTCAGATACGCGAAGGTAATAATAATTTCTCCCGCCAGTTGTCTTTTTGTATACATAAACCATACCACATTCTAAACAAATCCTGTTTATATAGTTTACCCTCTACATCTTAAAAATCAATTGTAGAGGGTAGATTACGAAAAGTTAGAACCTGAAAAATTCCATCTTGCTGTCCAAAGGGAAAGGAAGCAATTCTTCAAGAGGGACATACAGTTTTTTCGTTTTTTCATCACGCTTAAGAATTCCATCCGCCCTGTTTTGTTTTGCATGGATAACAGTATTATAGGCCTTAATTGTCTGGTAAGCCATTGCGCTGAAAAGATATGCTCCAACCACAACATCTAGTGCGTTCATTTGCATTCCCTGTTTTTTGTGTTCAGACTCCAGTGTACATGAGAACCGATGCAACATGCAGGATGAAAGGGTCAAAAAAGAAAAAATTACTCGTTGTTATTGAAATAGCCCCTGATTTCCTTCTGTTTCATAAGATTCCAAGCAAACTTTTTTGCGTCGTCTATCCTATTGAACTCCCTCTTGAACAGCCTTCGCTTGTAGTTTGAGAGGTTCCTAAATGGTTCTACGATAAACTGCCTCTTTGGCATCTTCTCTTTCCATAGAAAGATGGAATAATTCTTCCTGCTGTAGCATTCGTAGTTTTCTGTCTCAGCAGTCTTTTTCCATCCTTTCGGTATGCGCCCCATAAGACTATTTTGACGCAGACGTGATATATATAGGTTTGCTTCATTATACGGACAATATAATATAGCAACTGCCCTTTTCTTTTATCAAAAGAAAAGCGTAAGCTGCGGAAAAGAAAATTGTTATAATTACGCATTTTCTGGTTCTAAACATGAAAAAGATGCTTGCGTTCCCGGATTTGCGGCAGTACAGCAGCTATGACTGCGGCGCAAATGCCATACAGTCAGTGCTTGCATACTATGGCCTGAATGTCCGCGAAGACAGGATAGTCAAAATCGCCGGAAGCACAGCAAAGATAGGCACTGAACCAGAAGGTTTTGAGAAGATTGCACGGAAATTCGGGTTCAAATGCAGGATAGAACAGATGACAATCAGGGACTTGAAGAAAAGCATTGACAAGAAACAGCCGGTTGTGCTGTTGCTGCAGGCGTACCCTGACAAAAAGGTTCTGAACTGGGAAAAAACCTGGCATACAGGGCACTATGCTGTTGCAATAGGCTACGACAGCAAGAAAATTTACTTTGAAGACCCTTCTTCAATGTGCAGGACATACCTCTCTTTCAAGGAGCTGGACAAGCGCTGGCATGACAAGGATGCATTCGGGAAGAAGTACGAACACGCGGGCATAATCTTCGCTGGAAAAAAGCCGAAATATAATCCTGAGAAAGCTGTGCATATGGACTAAGAAACTGCATCTTCAAGCTTAATCAGCTTGAGTTTTATGTTTTCACGTTCAAAAAAGCCCTGCCAGTACTCATCTTTAGTGGCAGAGTAGCAGAACCAGTTCTCAGCGTCTCTTTTGCTTGACCCTTGTTTAATCAGGTCTTCATTGATATATGAACTCTGGAGCGTATGCCCCAGAAACTCGTTTGGAAGTGTGTCAGGCCAGATAAGAGCCAGAGAATAAACTGTGTCTATTTTATGTTTTTTAAGATATCTTACTGCGAGTTCATTTGTATATCTGCCTATGCAGTCATAAGGAACGCCTTTTTGTTCGCACGGATGGAATTTTTCTACAAGTTTTCCTTTTTCAACCTGCAGGATGGCAACAGAACTCTCTTCAGTATAATCTGCCTGAAAGTTGAATACAAAATAACAGCCTTCTAGTTCTTTGAGACTCATTTATACCGCCTGTTTAAATTTAAGAATTATTCGACCATTTCGATTTCTACGTTGACATCCTTTGGCATTGGGATTCTCATGATAAGTCGCAATGCCCGTTCGTCAACTGCCAAATCAATGACACGCTTGTGAATCCGCATTTCCCAGGTTTCGTAAAGTTCGCGTCCCCTGCCGTCTGGCGCGGTTCTTGTAGGAACCTTTAATCGCTTTGTTGGCAGCGGAATAGGGCCTGAGAAATTTACGCCAGTTCTTTTTGCAATGTCCTTAATCTGGTCAATAATAGTAGTCAATTGTTCAGGTTCTGTTGAACTCAGTCTTATTCGTGCTATTGGCATAAGATAATTCCAACAAAACGGGTTTATAAAGATTATGCCAAGATTTTTATAGAACCTTGTGCTTTACAATAGAATGAATCCTAAGCAGGTAATTGGCAGATACTTCGAGGGCTATGTAATGGTTCTTTTTGATTTAGTAAAGACTGAAAAAAAGGAATTTCCTGATTTGGTTTCAAAAGACGACTTGTTAGGCCGCCTGTTATATGTTGAGGTGAAATCGTCAAAGGAAGGCGGCGTGATAAAAGAGGCGCAGCTGAAAAGATTTGGGGGAATCGCTGATGCACGGAGGTCCTATGCATTGTGCTATCATACCCTTACAGACATTGAGGAAACATATCCCACTGAAGGCGGGCTTATTTATGCGCTTAACCAATGTAAAAAACAGGTTTATCTTTTCCCGTTCAGCATTGTAAAGGCGCATTTTGAAGCAGGCAAAAAACAGATATATGCGGGCATGGACAGGTTTGTGCATTTCAGGCAGAACCAGGCAAGGGACATTTTCAATAAGGATGCAGGCATGTGGGACAAGCTCGGGCTTGACATGAGTGATTATACAACTGAATCCGATGTTCCATATATTTATATTATAAAACGCAAGCCGACTGATGTAGTTCAGGCGCTTGTGTAAGCAGGCAAGGCTAAAAATTCAGAACAGAAATTATTTTTTCTAAGTCTGTGTAGTCGTCAAATAGATAATCAGGCTTTGCTGCTTCGAGCAATTTTTTCCTGCGCGAATAACTCTTTCCAGCCTTTGAACTGCCTGAATCGTGCGAGTTCTTTATTACTGCAACGCTTATGCATCCTGTTTTCCTGGCGGACTCAACATCTGCAGGAACATCCCCGAAAACATATATCTTTGTTTTGAAATTGACAAGCCCGAGCTTCTTTGCAGAATTTATGGCTTTGGAAACAAGCTCGTACCTGTGTGAAATGCCATCGCCGTAGCTGTTGATTCGCGGGTCAAAGTAATCGTACAATCCAGCGATATCCAGTATTGACTCGCCAACTTTCTTTATGTTCCCTGTCACAACACCCATTGGGATGTTCTTTGACTTGAGTTTCTGAAGCAGTGATGCAACTCCAGGAAGCACAATATTAGAATCTTTTGAAGCCTGCTTAAGATTATGCTCGAACTGTTTGGCATATTCAGAAACCATACTTGGGAACCCATTTTGTATTGTCTCCGCGTCAATGCCTTTGTTCCGAAGAGGTATTGCTATCACGTCCTTCTGCGGCTTTCCGTAATTTTCCTCTATTTCGGAGGAAGATAACTCAGTCTTGTACACTTTTTTGAATGCTTTCTGGTAAGCAGGAGTGTGGTACCTGTATATGTCTACAAGATTCCCGTCAATGTCCCACAGCGTAAGGATATTTTTCATTAAAGTTTCTGTAATCGCAAAACCACCTTTTTGGTTAATATAAACCAAATAATGGGTTATCAATAAAGATTGCGGTAGAACTTATTAAGGTCTGTAAATTCTTTCGAGTAATTTTTCTCTTGATACAGGAGGTAATCCCGAACTATTGATATTGTTAATATAATCATGCACATGGTGTCGTCTTATCATTTCACGTTTATTCTCAGGGTCATTCAAATATGCCAGGATTTCTTCTTCAGTATACTGTTTTTGTTCAGGGTGCTGTTCAGGCGTACTGACAGTCCCAAAGACAATGTCTTCATCTTCTGGGTTAAGATCGAATATCTTTTTGCGGATATCTGATCTAGCTGTCAGAAGTTCAGGATTATTTGTTCTATTGTGCACGAGCTCTTCCAGCTTCTTTTTTTCTTCAGGAGTTAGGGGCATGGTTTCATCTATTATATACAGATTTATTTAACTTTGCAAAAATAAAAATAAAAAAACTAGAAATTAAAAAAGAAAAAATTACTTGGTGCGAGGCACCAAATCTATGCAGAGGGCAAGTAACATGGCATTGGTTGTCATTTCAGAGTGACAATAAGATAACCTATCCATTAGCAGAAAAATCTGTACAGAATGTGTTTCGAGAAGCACGGGGTATCAATCCATCTATAATAGCATATACGGACTAAGGTGATTATATGGACGATATCCACAATTTGAAATTTAAACTAGAGAAAAGAATACGGCAAATAAAAGAAAATCCCAACATATCGGAGAAAAACAAAGAACTGATTGTTCAGTTCTGCTATGAAAAAAGGGCTATAAGTCTATCGGCTGGGCGAATTTGTCAGTATGTTTTTAATTTGCATAAATTTTGCGAATTGTTGGGAAAGGATTTCGATAAAGCCACTATTGATGATTACAAAAAGGCAGTAGGGGAACTCGAACAACTGGATTGGGAGGAGGCAACAAAACAGGCAGCTAAAATAACATTAAAGGTGTTCTTAAGATGGTTATACGGAACCAAAGAAGATCCTCAAATAATACAATGGCTGGAGATCAAAGCAAGAAACAACAATAGAAAGCTACCTGAAGACATGTTGACAGAGGAAGATATTAAGCTATTAATTGACAATTCAAAAAGCGTAAGGGACAGGGCGTTTCTTATTACTCTATATGAATCTGGTTGCAGAATAGGGGAATTATTGCCAATTAAGATAAAAAATGTCCATTTTGATGAATACGGCGCTCAACTACTTGTTGATGGGAAAACGGGAATGCGAAGGGTCAGGATAATATCCGCAACCCCCTATCTTACTGAGTGGATTAATAAACATCCTTTAAGGCAACCAGAAGCCCCATTATGGATTACATCAAATAAAACCCGGTGGGCATATACTTCATTGAAAAAAATGCTAAGAGTACTACGTGTAAGATCTGGGCTTAAAAAAAGACTGTATCCCCATATCTTTCGCCATAGCAGGGCGACCTATTTGGCAAACCATCTTACAGAGGCTCAATTAAAGGAGATATTTGGCTGGTCACGAAATTCCAACATGGCGGCTACGTATGTGCATTTATCCGGGCGAGACGTCGATAATGCCCTTCTGAGGACATACGGAATCAAATTGGAGGAAAAGGTTGAACCGAACGAATTAAAACCCAAAGTGTGCCCAAGATGCAATGAGGTTAATCCTGCAACAAATCAAATTTGTGCAAAATGCAGTATGATTATTGACGAACGAATGAGGAATAAACTTATTGAGGATGAATTCAACCAACGGGAAACCGATAAAATTATTGGAAAAATGCTTGAAACGCACCCAGAATTTAAACAAGTATTCATGACTGCGTGGGGGAACGTATTTGAAGAACTATCCAGCAATAAGAAAAATAATACTAAAATCAATTAAATTCTTGGGTTCTGATATTCTTTTTTTCTTTATTCCTTTATTCTCTTCTCCTTCCTTTATTTGATCCTTTATCTAATGGAGAATTGATTATGCGTCGGGGTCGTCCTTTTCGACACCAGTTTAATCAACTAGGGCAGCCCGCAGGCTGCCCATTTATTAAAATTCTTATTAATATTCGTCTTATCTACTATCCTTTTATTAAGATTCCTTTTAGAATCGTATTACTGCTTCTTTTGTCCCTTTATTCCTTTCTTTTGCCTGCTCTTGCTTTCGAATAAGATTTTATTTTTTATATGATAATGCCTTTACTTTGGTGCGTGCCCTTATCCCGGATTCTTTAGTATCCTATTGCATTGCTCCCTTCTTTTTTCATTGTAATTATCATATTCCTATTTTACCTTGTGTAATCCACTTTGTCCTCTGCTGCTATGTGTTCCTTGAAATCCTCTTTAACCGCCTTGTATCCCCCTTTGATTCTGGTTATTTTGTATTTCTGCTCGTTTTGGAACTTCCCTGCCTGCGCTACAGAGTTTATCAGCGCCCTCTCTATAGTTTCGCCTCTATCTCTATATCCGTGTTTTGCTCTTTTTTGTATTTATAACACCCCTTGGTGTTTATTCTTCCTGCTATTATTCGCGTCTGATATTCTATTTTTTTTATCACCTTTTTATGACTTGGAACAAGTCTTTATTCACGTTCGTGGTTCCCCTTGGGGTTAGGGGGCATCTGCCTTCATATGACTGGACTCGTTGTCCTGTCCAAGCATTCTCGCAGACTATACGCTTTCTCGGTGGACGTTATATTTTCTATATGTTCTCCCCACCGAATAGCCTATGTCAAGGGGATGCCTAAACGTCCTGCGCTCCACCCTGTTGGTTTGTCTGTTTGTATGTCTTACCTATATTTGATAAAACCGTGTCTCGTTGTTTCCAGCCTAATTTGTCCAAGTTTTCTGCGACGTCTACTATTGGTATCGTGTTATCTTTTACAAAGTCTCTAAGTAATTTGGACATATTTATCAAGACATCCTCAAATATTATGTTGAACTTTTCATTGCCTAATATCTGCTCTAACTTCTCATATTCGTTTGCACCCTCATAATACCCCATCGCTCTTGTAAAAATTGAATTAAACTCCCCAAGTGCAATATAAAATTTTTTAGAACCGTTAGTAAAATCCATTTCTTCACAATTTTGGCATTCTTGAATTAATTTGTCCATTTCTTTAGAAATATTAAACCGACCTACCATTGACTCGTTTTTAATCTGTCTGTGTATACTCTCCTCAATTCGGCATGCATCGTATTCTGAAACCAAATCATTTAAATTGTCTATTTTTTCCATCTGTATGTCTGTTAAATTCATTGGGGTGTTATTATCAAAATAGACATTCCAATAAACGTGTATTACTTCGTGACAAAACGAGGCAATCATATCATTTTGATTAATATTACTGTTTACAGGGATTGTTTTCTGATTCGTGGTGAAACAATCTTTTAAAAAAATCCCTGCGATCGGATACAGGACAATGGCGTATTTAGTATTATCATTTCTTGATCTGAACGTTTTTCCGCATGTTTTTAGATATGTGAATTCGTTTTCCCATAGCCATCTTTGATATTCATCCTCAACCATTCGTGTTGAAAGTGCTGTTTTAACATCAGTTGTGAAAACAACTTCTGCAAGCCTATCGTGATACTCTGTCAGAATTTTGTCTACGAATGTATTGAGGGATTTCTCAAAGTCCTTAATATTGTTGATATGAACTCCTTTTTCGTAAGTATAGACGACCATATTACACTCCGTTTTTCAAATCGGTTTTTTTATATACGGTTTGAGTTCAATAGTCGATGGTTCCCGCCCAGATTACTTTGGTTCCCATCCATCCCAATGGATCTTTGATGAATTTTACATTCGCGTAGGTTATACCATCTTTAACTGGCTTAAACGGCCAATCCATTGGACGTGTGTCATCGGATTTTTTAATATATTTTAAATAATGATCATTGAGGTCTAAAATAAATTTATCAAGATACCTAGAGACCATTTTATCTTTTAGTTCCTGCTTGTAATACCAATCATTAATTCTGATTTCCACTCTCCGATCCATTTTCAATAAATTCACTCTTTCAATAATCTCCCTTTCAAGTGGTTCCAAATCTATAGATGGAGTTCCATCTTCAAGATATACCTCAAGTCTGACTAATGTCCCATCTTTACCTGTATCAATGCCTGCAGACATCACATCTCGAAGAGACAATTGAGCAACAACAGTGCTATCGTTTATCTTCAATAAGTGACCACGTTTTATTAGAACCGGCTTATTCATTTAGAACACCAATTTATACTATATAGAAGTATAAGTATTTATAACTTTTTCCAAATTATAGTATTAAGTTGTTATTGGCATAATTAGAAATGGGATGGGATATTTGCTAAGAATATATGGGCCGTTATGCATTCTTTCAAGAATCTGTTTTCGGCTGCTGGTCCTTTTTGTCTTGAACTATCTTTTCACAAGATTCCGGGCATTCTCCACAGAATTTCGGTCTAGCCCAATCCAAACATGGATCAAGGTCTTTGATATTGTTAGTTTCAGAGGCCGTTTTTAACTTATCAATTGCACTCTTTATTAACCGCTTTCCTGCTTTAAGATTTTCAGAATCGATTTTTAGAATATTAACGGATATTGCCTCCCCTGCGTTTGGATATAACGTTACCAATGCCCCAGTCTCGGAGTTGGTTGCAATGCATGTACAAAGCATCTGTGCTTTATACGCAGAATTAATATATCGTGGCACATCTTTTTTATTACTAACTCTTAACATGACGGGCACAATTTTTCGGGGATTCTCAGATCGGGAATCAAGTATTGCAGCCCACTGCCACGTTTTAAACATTGGTAAATCGAACTTCATATTTTTAATTTGGTCAATGTCTGATGTCGTTAGGGCAAGTTGATCTGACCTACCTATGGATTTTTGCATAGCGTCAAGATATGCCAGTTCTGTTGGATCCCGAGAATATTCATCCGCGATTCCATGATTTTTATCCAATATCCAGGCACGGGGCTTGAATAAATCAAATGGTCTGAATAGAATATTGTCCGTTGTTTTATTTTTCTCCCGAAGAGTGTTCAATTCCGCTTCTTTATCCGTATCTCTTACAAGGTTAATGGAGCTTCTGAGTACTGCTGTTGAAATGTCCTCCACAGCTCCGCAACTGCAAACTCCAGCGTCTTTAAAATCGCACCCAGGTGTAAAATATCTGCATTTTCCCAATTTGTCTGGATTGGACGTCTTTATGGCTTCATCCAAAGCCCTCTTGCGCTGTTTCAATAAATTTGTTATTTTACCAAAATCTGTTATTTCTATTTTAAAAACGGTAATCGGGAATGGGGCTTTCGTTTCCTGAAATATTAGATAGTGTATGTTATGTTTGAAAGGATGCATAACTGCGTAGAAGCATATCTGCTCGAGGTCCTGGGGGTATTTTGTAAATACTGTCTCTGGATCCATGACTCTTTCGTCTTTTGTTTTAAATTCGATTATGGAATTACCGAATCGTATATCGTATTTTGCAATCACACCGGGTATTCCAGTATATATTCCGTCTAATGTGGTCTCTTCATCAACATAATCCGGGTGTTTTCTCAACCAAAAATAGGCGATATTCTGGAGTTTGTTGCCAAGGGATAATTTGTTTGCTATTTTTTGACTGCGCTTAATCTCTTTCCTCTTTCGCGTCCAGTAAGCCTGTGCAGGATTCACTATGTCTGTAAGATAATAATAATCCGATGGTCTTTGATCGACTAAGTATCGCTTTCTGTATGCTGCGGATAGAATGCCTGATACGGTCCCATCTGAGGAGACGCTAGCTTTTAATGAAATGATATCTTCGTACAATCCCATGTTTTCACCACTTTATCGTATCAATGAAACCCATTGTGTCGGATATATAAGGATATGTAAACTCTTTCTGAATAACACGTTTTTATGGTGTTGCCGAACATCGAATATTTTTATTTCTTCCCCCGTGAACTCTTGTAGGCAGGATTGTTCGGGTTCCCCTGATTCGATTTGTTGTCCATCGTAGCCTTGTTCTCTGTGCTCGGCGGATTGTGCACATCAGACTTTTGATCGTTGCTGTTTCGTTTTTTCTCTTCGGGCATTTGATTCACCTTTTCTATAATTTGTAAGTAGTGTGATAGAAGAGAGCGTTCTCTTCAGTATATATTAATTATGGTTACACCGTTTGTAAAGACTGATTTATTTACTATATTGAAGATAAATCGTAAACCTATTTATTTTAACTCTTTTAAGATTTTTTTGTCATAACCCACTAGCTTGAACCAGTCTAATTGTTTGGTGTATACATCATCTTTTTGTAAGAGCCATTCTGAAAATTCTGAATAATTCTTGAATTGTTTATCATGTATTACTTTGATTAATTCTAAAAAGAATTGAGTACCCCAATAAATAATACTATCACTTTCGTTTTTTATTAGGACCAAATCGGTTTCTGGCCAGTCGTATTCATCACATTCGTGAGTGAATCTGTTTCTAACATCATACAAATCATGGAATTTTGATGGCTCTGGGAATCCCCTTGAAATTCTTGAAAAGAAAAGGCATAGCCTGAACATAATCTTATATTTTTTAGGAGATTTTTCTTTCCTGGTCAATACTGCTTCTAATGCCATAAAAGTTTTAATAAGTTTCATCATTACATCAGATTCGTATTTTGCTTCCGCTAATAATTTTAAACCTGCAATTGTACATTTTACGAGTTCGTTCTCATTATTCAATAATAGTGAGCTCCACTTTTCCATATACGAAATATCGTCTTCTTCAGGGATTGAATTATCCCATCCAATATCATCAATCCTGGACCATTCACACCTATGTGTATTTGGTAAATGGTAGAAGATAATTTCGTCTGGAATGATTTTATTATGTCTTGTGTGCCGGGGTAATAATGTTAATAAAGAAATAAATGCAAAACATTTACTTTTACCCCGTTGTAATGCTTTCCAAAATGAATTCGCTTTTACACGGGTGATTAAAACAACACGTCCGATATATTCTTTATATAGTCCCCACGGAGTATCTGATGCCCATTCGTTATATAACTCTTCATCAAGATGTTTTATTTGAAATTCCCCAATAGTAAGATTTTTCATTAAATCAAGGTTCTTTAAGGGCATGAGAATTTCTGTTTCTTTATCCTCTTCTGAAATCCCATCAAGCCATTTCGCAATCTCCTCAGTGGTTTTAGGTAAATCAGAGTACTTATCTTGGTTTGTGATAAAATCAAAAACAAATTCCCAAAGATGGTCTTCCAACTTACTTTTTTCTATATAATTGGTTTTATCATAATGCAATAACAAATAAATTATTTCAGAAAATTTATCTGCTGTTTTTCCTAATAGGGTTCCTATTCCTGCCCTATATCGAAGTGATTTATGCACCTTGTTTTCTTTATCTGAACTTTTCAACAACGTCACGAATTCTTTCATTCGACTGATAATTTCATCTTTAGTTGAGATCATAAGAGAATGAATGAAAACTGTTCTATTAAACTTTACGCATGATTATCTCCAGTCCCAGGCTCAAATCCCATCCACTCAAAGAAATGCCCGTGCTTGCACACCCAATGCTTCCATGTGTTCTTCTGTATCAGCCCTATGTCGCTTGTCCTGCATTTGGGGCAGACAAAGAACGATTTTCCGTATAACTTCTGCTTCTGCCACTGGTCCTGGGAAAGTTCTATGTGTTGAATAGGGAAATTACCTTTTTTATATTCCTCATACCCGCGCTCCAGGAAGCAGACCGGTGGAAGGCTGCCAAACGGCTGCATTGCCTTGAAAATGTGCCCTGCACCTGTATACCTTGCCGGGTCTGCCAATGCCACTGTGCCCTCGATAAATATGCCTGTTTTGAACTGCCTAGAACTCGCCTGGTTGGTGGCTAGGCATTTTGAGCATTCCACCTTGAAATGCGTTTCAGAAGATTGGAATTCTGCAAACCAGATCAGGTTGTCACATTGCGTGCACCTGCCCCAGTAATTGCCCTGGAAATAGACTAACTTGTCCTCTGAAAAAGAGCCGAGTATCCTGGATTTTGTATCTGATCTCATTAATCCACTTAGAACGAAAGGGTAGGAGATTATTTAATAATTGTTGTTTAAAACCTCACTCGCGATTTTCGACAAACGTCTGGTTGCCAATCATCTTTGCCCCCGAATTGCTGCCTGAATGTGTTTTGGCAACTCCTGTTGTAATATTTCATATCCATCAGAGTTGTCTTCGTATTCTATATGTCTTAAAACTTTAATGTCAAATGGAACATCCGCCTCTTTTTGTGTGATAATAATTACTTCCTTTCCAAGTGTATGAGCGATTCCCAATTCATAAAATACATTCGGATTTCGCCCAGTAACATCTGCAATTATTATTTTTGCACCATTAATGGACTTCCAGATATCTTCGATTATTTTTTCTCCATAAAGATCATCAGCTCGTTTACATTCAAGACCGCACTGTTTAACGATTGGACATATGTGTTTTGACCATATTCTTTCGGACCAGGGTTCACTAAATGGCATTAAAACAAAGCATAGTTTCTCTTGTAACGTAACATCTTTCGAAGAAAAGACCTTTGGATTGATCTGCATAGTTTCACTTCCTTCTTCAGTGGTATCTTTACTTACTTCTTTAACTTTATTTTTGATGTTCCATGGGAATGGTTTACCACATTTATGGCAAAAACCGGGAGCTTTGGTCATTGGTCCAACGCCAATGATACCTGGATAATATATTGAACCTGGGATATCAGCACTACAGTTTAGGCATTTAACAATGGTTTTTTGTCCACATTTATCGCAATAATCTTTATTTTTTTCTGGACTTTCTTTGTATTCATCATTAATGACATGTCCATAAAGACATACCTGCATGATATCTTGCCGAGGTTTTTCATCTTCGTCGTCATCAATCGGAAACATGTGTATTCTCCAGAGGATTATTGGGGTATTATTATATTAAGGTTATGAAAGTCGATTTATCTTCCATATTGAATAAAAATCCAGTGTATCTTCTGTTTACCGTAATACCACTTACGATGACACATAGAATGCCATTTATACTTCAGATATTTTTTTCAGAAACAAGTATTCATCAAAACTTCTTAACTTGAGAATATCCCCAGGCTTAAGTCCCATACTATCCAACATCGCCTTTGAAAGAGTGGTTTCTCCGCGCTTTCCCATTTTTACGTATTCCGCTTTTATTTCCGTGAGATCATCATTAGACGCAAATTGGTATCTTCTTCTGTATCCTTTGCGGCAGGAACATCAGGCTCATAGAAGAAAGGCTGGCCCTCAGGGCTCGCTTTAGGTTTAATACCTCGATTCCGACGAGCTCATGGTTCTTGTCATAGTCCAAAACAAGGTCAATATCCCTGGTTTTGTCCTTTTCTGTGCGTTCTACTTTTTTGTCCGAGAATTTATAGTATAATGCATTTGCCTCTAAATCCCAATCAATGCTTATCTTACCATATGGTTCCATTTTGTTTTTTTCCATCTTTTACACCCTAAAAATAAACTGTTTTGATAATATAAGTATTTCCTTTAAATACCGCTTATAAAAATATCAATCAAAATCCAGGTTTATGTTTTTGCCACCCGTCCAGCTAATATTTTTAAAAACGTGATCTATAAAATCGAGCGTGTTTTTATATTTCAAATATTCATTTTTTCCGATAGGGTGTTTGGAAAATGTATCTAATATTTGTCGTTTATAATGATTGATATTGTCTTCTGATATGATTATGTCTGTGTTAATAAAGGATATTTGTGGCCAATTCCAAACATACCCTTTCATTTCATTGTTGTTTTTTAAAGGGATGTTGTATTCTATGACGCAATGTCGTAAGAAATTGTCTTTTAAAAGTAATTCTTTTTTTATGGCATATGAAGTTTTTGGAGTAAAATGAATACCTATCCATTCTGCAGATTCATACCATTCACCTGCATCATTGATTGCAGGCCCGATTATTCTTGTATTATCTGTATAATATGTTCCGACACTGATTGCGCCTCTAAAAAATCTTGAAGATGAGAATGTTATAGCATAAAACGTCTGAATTCTCAGTAACAATACAAGCAATGCTCCGATGGAATTTGATGAGGTAGCCTCAATAATATATGTATCCGAAAATTGGTGTATCTGAATACTAAATTCTTTCTCAAATAGTCTGGAATCTTCGACTCCTTTCTCAATCGATTTTCGCAGGTGATCTTCAAATAACCTCATATCTTCCATAAATTTTTCTGGATTTTCTCTCTCCATAATACGTTTTGTTCCCAACATATCTATTAATAGGATTACTCCATCTTTTTTTTTCGTTTCTGTATTTTCTGGAGGCATAGTTGATAATATTGGTATATGTATATAATTATTTGTTATATGTTCGATTTATCTTCCATATTGAAGAAAAATCAACCATAAAGAAACATACCCCATAGTAAACGGATTTACTTCAAGATTAGAATCTCAGTTTCTTCTGAAAGTTTTTATGTAGAAATCTTAGCAGCTCCAGACATTCAGCGTTCATCCTATAGTAAAGCCTGTATTTCCCAACGTATCCTTCCCAAATACCAGGTGCATACCTGAAAGGATGGCCAAGTGGCCTACCGTGTTCTGCAATGCTTTGGACTTTCTTTTTTAATTGAATCATGATATCTTTGCTTAATGATGATAAATCTTCCATATATTCAGGAGTCGTGTTTACTATCATTGTTTTGATATCTCCTTGTCCATGTGTTCCATATATTTTTCATATGTGAAAGTTCTTCCTTTTCCGCATTCAAGGGAATGAATTGCCTTTTGAATCTCCTTTACAAGCATGATTTCTTCTTCACTCATACTGGTGTCCACTTTCTTGACTATCATCATGTCATTAACTTTCATTACATTCAGGATGTTACCCTTCTTATAATTTAAATTAACACGCAATAGTTTTGGAACTACAAATTCACCTTTAGTTCCGAGTTTAACATAATCTTGCATTCCGTCCATTTTTATCCTCCTTTTATTAGGAAGAATTAGAATTGCTGGATTTATATGTGTTTCGGAATATTCGAATTTCGAAAATTCATTGTTTTAAAACATATAATGACAATATAATATTCATCTTTTTTAGCATTATGTATCAATAATGGCCCTTATTCTATTTCTCAATATTGCAGGTCTATCTGTATGCAGTAGTATTATAAGGCTCCCATTATGAATTTGTAATTCTCTGTTTGAAATATTAAATCTACTTTCAAATTCGTGTATTCTTGAAAATAATGCATTTCTCTGAAATCTTGAACTACGTAGATTTACCATCAACCTCAATATAGAATGACGTCTAATAGCTGGAACCGATTGTTGAATTGCCTCAATTATCTGTAATACATTATCTGTGAGGTGGTTTCTATTTAATAGATTGTCTATATCCTCTCCTAACCGTTCAGGAATTTGAGTGTTGATTACTATACGTAACAGATCTGCTTGACTATCAATGTTAAAGTTATTTATTAGATATGCCTGAAAAAGTAATCTACGTATTAATTCTCTGTCGCCATCGGGTATATCAACAAACATAGATTTACTTCCTTTTGTGTTTATTTAAAGTTATATTTTTTCTTTATGATAGTGGTTATTGGGGTAAGTAATAATCGAGTTGCTTTTCTAAAAAAATTATTTTCAGAAATAATATTTGCTATACTGGGGCTAATTCTATAGTATATCTTAATAAATTCTAGTCCTAAGAAATGGGATTTTAATACATCATCTCTCCATAGCCGTAAAATATTGATTTCTTTAGTAAACGGGGTACCGTACGCAGCAGTTGCAATAAAACAGCCTTCATTTTGTCTGTTTTGAGGACGACTTGTGGAGGGATGATATGAATAGGGAGTTCTACAATATGGACAGGCTAGTAATGCCCCACGATAACATCTTGGGCATACTTGATTAAATTGGTAAAGGGGGCCCTTGCAATATGGACATATCGCCTGTTCTGAGGTATTGCCACACGCATTGCATCTATACATATTATCACCGTACCTATACATTTTCTATTAGATTAATTGATGCTTTTGCCATTTGACGAAGACTTATCAAAATCAAACATACTTCACTTGCAATTACAAAGAATCCAACATAGTAATATTCATCTAAAAGGTTACTAAAAGGCAGTGCTATTAATGATATTAAAAAGATTAAAACAATAAAAATTAAGGGCTTTTTAATTGTTTCCTGTATTTTTTTCATTTGTAAATCGAATTGACTAAAATAATATGGTGCGGGATGAGTTGTTATCATTTTGCTTTGGTATGGTTGAACTTTGAAAGTAATTAACATTATTATTATAGCAAGGATTGTTCCATATGTTTCAACTATTGTACTATGAAACCAAAAAGAGATATCATTAAAACTTTCGTTAGGTAAAAAAAATGAAAGTATTGCAAACCCTATTGAGAAAATTAAGGATACCCCGGTAATTAGAACCAATTGCCAACTCTTAAAATCATATGTTAAAATCGACGCCAACATCGTTTTATTAACTTTTTTTATTTTCTCCCCCTGTGTCTTTTTTAAAGACGTGTTATATAAATGGGTTCGTTGTGTCATTTATACGTAATATTATTGAGAGGTAGATATATTTTTGGATATGTACGGATTCTTTGTTTTACTACCTCATTGTGTTTTACATCACTTTTTAATTATCTTCCATATTGAAGAAAAATCAGGTAGGCACCCCCATCCCTGCCATCGCCTCCAGCTCCTGAAGTTCCTTTTCATATGCCCCCTGGTCCAGTTTAACGTCCTCAACAGCGCTATAATAGCCTTCAATGGTTTCCTCGCAGTTCTGAATCCGTTCATGGAGCTCCTTAATCCTTTTCTCAATAAACTCCTTTGCAGCCATCCTAATCACCCCCTATTTTCCCGTATGTTCTGCCCCGTTCCTTCAAAAGCACGAGCTTTTTTCCAATGATTTCCCTATCAAGCACCCTTTCAAAGAGCTCGCGGGTTCGCTTTGCACCCAATGAGATATACCGCTTTTTTGTGTGCAGGCAGATTATCGGAGTGCCCCAGCAAGTGTGGATGTGGTAATTTACTATCTTTGCCATGCTTTCACCCCCTCCTTCCTGATATCGGAAGGTTTCTCTGGGGTATCTCCCAAATCTGCCCTTTCTTGATCAAAGCGTCAAGCTCTGCCTCTGCGAATTCGCCCCATTCATTCTCCAAACCCTGCACAAATCCGAACCAGACAGGCTTTCCTTCGAGTTCTCCTACCTCTTCAACAGCGAACCAATACCAGCCTGTGAAGCTTTCCCAGGCTTTCAACACCTTTTTGCTGTCTATGTAGAGCTCCCTGTCCCTTGATTCAAAGGTTGCCATTTGAACCGCCCCGGATGTATTTCTCAAACACCTGCGCCCTGGTGATGAACCCCTCTGCTGAAATGGTTTGGTTTGATGTGCTTGCAACTGCTGATTTCAATGCAGACATCCTTATTGAGACGTCCTCGCTTAAAGCGTTGTTTTGCTTTTTACTCTGATTTGGCTTTATGAGGCTTATTTTAATAAGCTCCTTTGCCTGGTGCTCGAACTCAATTTCTGCGGCTTTTCCATAAGTTTTTACTGATTCTATTATGTCTTCATTGGCATTATACCAGGTTTCACCTATCTTTACCCCATTGTTTGCCTCGCTCCAGGCTTCTAATTTTCCTTTTTCCATCTTAAAACACCTCTCTTTTTGAACTGGACTTTGATGCTTTGCCAGCCCCCTGAAGATTTTTTGGTTCTTCCCTTTAGGGGAGTTAGAGGGGCTTTTTGATAGAAGACAGACTTGATGTCTGGCTTAGTGCAGGCCTCGCAGACAATACGCTTTTCTGCTGGAAAAAGGTAGAATTAACGATAATATCAGCGAAAAGCCTATGTCAAGAGGGGGGCCTAAAATAATATAAAGTAAATAAATAATCTTTAAGCCTTACGAACCATTATCTCCTTATAATTAGAATTTCTTATAATTTTTAGATTTCTGTATATAAACGATAATTATAAAAAATGCCATATTGTCTAATCTAAAATGAATCATGAAGGAATACTATTCAATAATAGAGAGATTAATAGAGCAAGAAATTATTTATCAGACATTAAAAAAAGAATTGCATATAAACAATTAAAAAAAACTACTGATAAATTATTAAAATACGAATTTAAAAAAATTAAAAATCCGCTCTCAATTCCAAAATTTTATCGTGATAAAATCAAATGGGAAAATGCAATATATCCTCTAGAAATGCTTTCAAGAACAATGATATCATGTGCAAACATGTATAGAATAAAAAAGGATAAAAAGTATCTGAATAAAATAATTAATCTAATAAAGAAATGGGGAGATGGGATTTCGGGTTATAAAACGGAACAAGCAAGATTTGAATCTGTCTGGAATTTCCAAATAATGACATTAGCCTGTGAGTTAGTCTGTAATAATATTCCAAAGGACGTTTTAGCTCCGTTCTTCGAATGGAATTACAGGGAATGTATAAAATTATTGAAATCAAACAATAGAAAAAACAATTTATTATATTGGTTGGGAGCATATTTAATAACTACCGCGATTACTAAAGAAGATAAAAAATTATTAAAAAAAGCTTGTCAAATCTATAAAGATGCAATAAAAAATGATATCACCTACCAAGGAGATATGCCTAAAGAAACAATACGTAAATCAAGAGGAATTCATTATACTTTTTTTGCAATTGATGCACTAGTTTATATTGCCGAAGCTGCAAAACATCAAGGTATTGATTTATTTTCTTATAAATTTAAAGGAAAATCACTTTTTACAGCAATCGACTATATTCTTCCTTTTGTAAAATATCCAGAAACATGGATTTGGAGCAAGAAAACACAAGATTTTTCAGTTTTTCCATACATCCATTCTGGCTGGTGTGAAATAGTACATCGCTATAAAAAAACAATTGCTCTTCAAGAATTCTTAAAAAAATATAGACCGGTATTTGATTCTAGAATTGGAGGTGCTCAAACCTTATTTCATTTTTATTAATTATTAGTTCTATGTCAACGAAAAATCGAACCTATAGTATTGACGGAATTAAAATATTTAAATAGTAGTTATTGTATTCTTCCCCTAATGATACATTCAAATAACTTAAAATTATTTAAAGGTGTAAATAAAATCAAGATAGATAATTATCTTAAAATAATCTATCAACAAATCAACAGATATTCAAATGAGATACATGGACGAAAAAAAATCGCTATTTTTTCACCTTCAAAATATGGTCTTGGACATTTTCATCAAAGTGATATATTAAATAGAAGAATAAATGAAAAGTTATCCAATTATTGTTTATCTTTACATCTTACAGATTTAACACCGTCTAAAAAAGTTCCTGAGAATACAATAAAAATACCCAATTATAGCGATATTCTTTGGTCGAATATTGTGAATCTTGAAGAAAAAAAAGTAAGGTTAAATAAGGAACAATTATCTTTTATTCGCAAAGATATTCTTAAAAAATTTATAGATTTATTTTCTCCAGATATTATACTCTTTGATTATTATCCATTCATTCACTCGAATGAAATTTTTTCAGAGTTTTATAAAACAATCGCATATTGGAAAAAAGAAAATTCTCATGGGAGATTAATCTGTCTTTATAGAGGAATTTTAGGGTATAATTCTGAACGGATGGAACCTGGTTATAGAGAACGAGTAATAAAAACAATGAAAAAACAAATTGATTTTGTTTTTATTTTAGCCGATCCTGATGAGCGATTCTTTATAAGAGAAGAATTGTGGTTCCTGAATAAAGAATTTTATAAATTTAAATATTTAGGATATATAACAGATATTAAACAATGTGATCCTCCAAATAAAAAACAAATTATATGTCAAGTTGGGGGAGGAATAGATGGAGACAAATTAATTGAAATCTTTTGCAAATGCATGAAAATAATTGAACAAATTGATGATTCTGTGATAGGTATTGTTATCCTTGGTCCAACCTTTCCTGAAAAAAGGAAAAAACAAATTCTTGAAGATTACAAAAATGTAAAAACGTTAATATTTAAACCTGGTGTCGATGAATTGTATCCAGTATTAAAAAAATCAGATCTCATAATATCAATGGGTGGCTATAATAGTGTGGTTGAAGCTGCAAATCTTGAAATACCCTCGATTATCGTTCCAAGAGAAAAAGAAATCAAACATGAACAATATCTTAATGCAATGAGATTCTATCAATATGGGTTAATTGATGAAATCATTGAAATGGAGCGATTGGAAGTCAAGAATCTATTACCTTCAATTTTTAGATATATCTATAAGAAAGAAGTAAAACCAATAAAAATGTGCGGTTTAGATAGTATTATTGATGAAATCTGTACTATTTGGAATATAGTATTGTGATGTTATTATTTTCATTTTTTGTCACTTTTATTATTTTATTTAAAACAATCATTCTATTATCATTTATTTGATTCATTTGTAATTTTTGATTGTTGTTTGTTATTATAAAAATATTCTTAATATTATTATTAACCGGAGTAACATTCTTTTTCTTTCGTTGATCTATTATTAATTTTATTATACAACTAGTAAGTGTAATTAGGGCTGGCAATATTGGAAGAACAATATCTTTAAAAATTAGTTCTATAGAACCAGTGTTTAAAATTATTTCAAACATTGTCTCATCGTCCATTTTTTCTTCAAATTTATAATTAAAAAATGGAGTTATTAAATAAAAAATTTCAGAAAAAGTTGGTTTTTCATCCAAAGTAAATGAAATAGTTGGTTTATTATTTGGGATATAATTCGTTAAAGCACATTTTTTAAGATCAATAGATATATTGAATAATTGAAAATATTCAAGGACTTCAAGAAATTGCTTTTCATTGGATAGTAAATAATTAACATCGGAGAATTCTTTTTTTATTTGTACTAATTGATATATAGTCTCTATAGAAAACTCAGGAAAATATTTATTAAATGATATAGAATATATTTTTATACCATTATAGAAATCATTAATTAAATCATTATCAAGGTAATAATCAAAACCTCGAAAAAGAATTTTAAAAGCGGATTGTATTTCACCAAGAATAAGTACAATGTTTGCTGCAATATTATAATCATTTATTCTTAATGAGTCTTGCAAAAAAATATATAAAAAATCGAATAAAATTGATGTTGGAATAATATTTTTTTCGTAGATAAATGAATTTTTTTTCAACACCTCAATAGTTGGAGTAATTAAATAAGGAATGTCTGTGACATTAAAAATACAACCTTTTATGTGAGTTTCTACGACTAATGAATATTTCATTGTTAAATTCGAGAAATCATCATCTTCTAAAGAACTTCTTGAAAAATTTGACCACCCAGAATTTCCTGCAAGTATACAATTCTTAATCATTGTGTCAGTAAAATTTGTTTTTCTTAGATTAACCATTCGAATTTCTGTATTAATAATAATAGACCCTTGAAAATTCGCTTTATGATAATTTCCCCGCAATATTGAACAATTTTTCAATGTACAATCAATGAATCTTGATTCAATATAATCCCCACCTTCGAACGTACAATTGTTGAAAGTACACTTCTTGAATTCTAATCGCTCACAATCGCCCCCTAAGAAAGATGATCCATTGAATTTACAATTCTTAAAATTCGGATTAGAAAAAAAAGAACCTCTGAATTTAAATTTCTCATCAAATGATTTGTTTAATATATCCTTATTTTGATACTTTTCTCGTCTTTTCTCAATAGCACTCAGAAATTTTTTATTAGATATCTTTTTCTTATTTTTCACCATATTATCAGAACCCTAAATAATTTTAAGTTATTTTGAGGTATTCCCCTCTGTTCGATTTTTTTTAAAATTACCGGGAAATATTGATCCGGTTTCTCTGATTGAATTTCATAAGAACCTTCTTTTTATGTTCGGAGGAGACCTCTGTGTATATCTGGGTAGTCGTGATACTCGCGTGTCCGAGAATCTCCTGGACAGCCCGGATGTCAGCCCCGTTGCTCAACAACATGGTAGCCATGGTATGTCTGAGACAATGTGGGGTATAATGCTTCTTTATTCTGGCCAAATCGCAATACTTTTGAAACACGTTCTCGACCGAATATATGCTCAGTCGGCCTGAGTACTTGTTCAAAAACAACGCTTCAGACTTAGTTAAAACACCTTTCCGGCACGAAACGTACTCATTCAGGGCATCAAGGACCTCATTTGAGGATATAAAGATAATGCGCTCTTTTCTTCCTTTTCCTATTATAAGTACAATCCTATCTGCAAAATTCACATCCTGAACGTTCAAGGAGACAAGTTCCCCTATTCGCATCCCCGTCGAAAACAGGAGTTCGATCATAGCCCTATTCCGCAGTAATAGGAACGTTTTAGCTGGTGGAGCCTTATCCAAGGACTGCATCGCTCCAATTACCGTTTTTACATCTTTACCAAGCATTCGCAACATACGTTTGATTTCCCGGACGCTTAGAACCTTAGGTAGTCTCTTTACAATTTTGTATCTTCTCTTTATCCTTCTCGTAGGGGAGTCATTCAAAACGTTCTCGTCTTCGAGAAATGTAAAAAATACCTTTAACGTGGCAATTTTTCGCTTCATGGTCGTGTCCTTATATATGTGCTCTTTTTCCAAGGAATTGATGAAATGCCTTACGTCATCTGTCGTGAAGTCCTCTAACGGTTTTTTAACATAGGAACTCTTCAACTGCTTAAGGTCGCTGGTATAGGCTTTTATCGTCTTTTCAGATAGATTCCTTTCCGAAGAAAGGCTATTTAAGAATCTAGAAACGCCGGTATCGAAGTCCATATGATCATCATATACGGGATTCGTGGATATTATAAAAAATTATTCAATCAAAATATACTCATTTATCCCTCATTATTAATTTTATTTAATTCCAATGTTTTTTTACATTCGTTCAATTTTAAAATAATCTGCTTCCCCAACTCTCTCGTATTTATCTCGTTCCCATTTTCTCTAAATAAATTGATTTTTAATTCCTTTTCCTTATTAATCTCTCGTAGTATTGGTTTGGCAACTTGTTCTTCGGCGGTATTCATATCGAATACTTTCACGGTACCGTGCTCAAACCTGACAATCCAATAGGTTCCTACGTTGATTTTTACTTCAACATCATCGATGACATCTCCAAGATTCTTTGGCTTCTTCATGGTTAAATCGGGTGTAAATTCCTCTTTAACATGATAGATAAAAGCTTTAAGTGTATGTCTCAAATATTCGGTTAAAGGATTGATCTTTACATCCGCTTCATCTTGAAGAAGTCCCATCAATAATGGAACAAGTGCATATTTATTATTAGACTTGCTATACCATTCTAGCCAGCAGGCTTTGTGTTTTCCTAAAATTTCCTCTGTTAATGCCGAAAACTCGGATTCAATTTTAGGATTCTTCTCCGGTGTTATGAATACCATCGTAATTTTTGTATCATTATTTCCAATATCTTCTTTAAGTCCTAAAAATTCTTCTAAGAATTGTGAGTTATCGATGGATTTCATATTTATTTTGTTTTCTATTCCAATACGATGCAATTCGATTGGAACTCTATTTTCAGATTCCTCATCTTCTTTAGAGAAGACTTGTATTTGAATGTCGATTTTTCGTGTTTTATCTCCGATTTTATATGGAACTTCAAAATTAATGTCTATGTCAACATTTTTATCACATACATTTTCAAATCGTTCTCGATCCTCACAACCTTCTCCTACTAACGTTAGGAATTTTTTTAAAAAAGCATCACTCAATCCATGTGTTTCATATGGTTTTAAAAAATAACCAATTATCGCACTATGATTTTCTTCGTCAAGGCGACCATTACCTTGGCTTAGAACCGTGAAGATGTTCATAGATATCAACCCCTAATTGTACTATGGAGTATTAAACTTTTATTTCATTAAGATTTGAGGTTATTGATATAGAATTATAGTTTATTATCAGACTTTAAGTTTTGGATAATTATTAGAGTGAACCCCTCGGCGTGGACATATAGGTAAGCACGAATATTTAGATATCATTATCACTTTCCAGCCGTCACCAATACCCCCTTCTCCACATAGATCCTGCCATTATCTTCCGTGAATAGAATGTAATCCCCCTCATTGATGCCCCCGAGCTTTTTCTGAACTGCTTTCGGAATACATATCTGCCCCCGCACTGTGACCTTTGAGGTTGCAAAAAACTTCGTTGCCATTCAATAGTTATACATGCCGTCCAATTAAAACATGTAGCAATAAAATAAGAAAACAAGATTTCAAGAATATTTATAAAGTCCCAGCATGTAAAAACACGTATGGTAAAGAAGCATAACCTGTGGTGGTTGATTGTCATTTCTGGGGTATTCATCCTGGCAATGGGCATTTGCGGAGCAATCTCTACAGCTGATACCGCAAACGATTTCCAAAACCTCGCGAAAATGACAAGTGAGAGCACCCAAGATTTGCCTGAATTCGTAGCAATGGCCTATTTCGGGTTAGGAACGATGAATGTCGATTTCTCGCTTTTCTTAATCCAAATCGCCATTGGTGTTGTTTTCATTGCTTTGGGATTAATACTGAGGGAGAGAAAATGAACCGGAAAGGTTTGGAACTGCCTATGAATACGATTGTGATTATGGTTATGGTACTGTTCGTTCTTATTGGGCTTGGAATTTTCTTTTTTCAGCAATTTGGAGCCAGCAAAACCCAAGGCTTTGACCAGAGCCAATGCGTCTCAATTTGTCAGACTGCAAAGTCTGTGCATGCATCGCAACTGCCAACAGGACTGCATGCTTCGGATGCTGCTGCCAAGAATTACTGTAATAGTTGCCCAGATGGTGTTTGCGCCTTGGACGATACTGGAACTCAATTAGGTTGCAAAGGAAACGTTGTCGGAGGATCAAATAATAATTTGCCGAGTTAAATCTGTGTCTTTTTCTTTCCGATTTTTCTTGCAATTATGGCAGTTAATCCACCCAGTCCAAGAACTCCGCCAACTGCTGCGATTGAACCGCAAACTAACATTGTCGGGAACTGTTTAGAAGTATTATTGGTTTTGTTGCTTTCCTTATCCTCAACAGTAACAGCAAAACTCGTGTCTTTTGTATCCTTGCCATCGCTTGCCCTGACTTCACACATATATGTGCCTGGTTTGGTAATATATTCTGGTTTAAGCGCCCATTCATTGCCAACAAGGTCAAAGTAAGTACCGCTTCCATTGAACATAGACAAGAAAACCTTGTCGCCGTCCTTATCAGAAACCTCGATAAGACCCGATGCAGAATTGCCATAAGGACTGTATATGTTTTTTATCGATTTGAATTCAGGAGAATTGTTGGGAAGTGCGCTTTTCTCATTGATAGTGATGTTGAAGAAAATGCTTTTGGATGCACCGTGCTCATCTGTTGCAGTCGCCCTGCACATATACCTGCCTGGCAGTGATTTGTATGACTCCTTTAACGTTATTGTATCCCCGACAAGCTGGAAAGCGTCTCCTTCTACTTTTTCTGTTACTGTGTCATTATCAGGATCGCTTGCAATAAGTTTTCCACTCCACCCTGCTCCTTTTGCAACGCTCTGGCTTAAAATTTGTTCAAGATTCGGAGCCTGATTCATAGTTTCTGGACTTAAATCAACAAGCCAGACTGAAGGATCATCAAATCCGGTTTCCTGTTGTGTGAACACAATGTAATCGGTTTTGTCACCATCGAAAACTGAAGGATATTCTTGATTTCCATCCAATTTTATTTGTGTCGTTTTGCCATCTGAAATATCATACACATACAAATCAAAATCTGAGCCGATATACTTATGCCATACAACCAGATTTTTATTTATATCAGGATGGGATCCTTCTCCTAAATCTTTGAGCTCTCCTGTATTCCAGTTTTTCAGATATACATTTGAATCGCCGGTAAAAACAATGTATTCGCCATATATTTTCCCCTGGTCCTCGTTCATATCCGAATCAGGATTTAGTCTTTCATCGGTCTTTGTTATCATATCATATAGGATCAATTTCAGTTTTTCCCCTGAGTAGTCCTGATAAAGTATTTTGTTTATGTTTCCATCCGTGTATATATCCCACAGGGAGACGTTCTTTGCAATGACCGTTTTCTCATTTGCTCCGATGTCAAACTTGTTTATGCTCCTGTCAACACCGATATCACATACTTCATATGCAATAATATTATTCGAGATTGCTACACCCTGAATATCTTTTCCATATTCATCATCTATTAATGTTTCAGACTTGGATTTTAAATCGATAGTTTTTAATTGATTGCCATTGTCAAATGCGATGTATTTACCATCGGAATCCATACCGGATATTTCTTTTCCTCCGTCTGTATCCGTGAAAATGGTATCTTTGTTGGAACCATCTGTGCTTTTTGTTAAAATATCATATCCAACATCGGTTTTGGAGGCATAAACTACCTTTGTTTCATCAATTGCAATCGGCTTCTGCGCATTCTCTCCATCCCCGCTAATCTTCATGGGCTTGTATTCCTGCTCTGTTGCCCTTGTTTTCATCGGCTTCTCGTCTACAATCTTCTCAAGATACATTGTAGCGTCGCTGTGGCTGTCATTTATATCATGATAGGCCATTCCCCCAACCCCGGCTCCGATCATCAGAAGCCCTGCTCCGAGCGCTACGTATGCAGGAACGTTGCTGCTTAACAGAGAATTCACTATCCGAGAGAAATAGGGGTTTTGGTTGAATTTCTGGTCCTCGTTCAGCTGTTTGACTTGTTTGTTGGAGATATACCTATCTGTTTCTGAGAAGTCTTTTCCGTGATTCTGCCTGTAATCGTGCCTATGGGCAGGTTGTCTATACCCCATTTCAATCCCTTCTGGCTATATCTACCCTATACTTCATTTTCTAAAGCATTCAGGTTTTATATAGGTTACGAAATGATGATGGCACCTGCGGAGTTGGGTGTGTTCTTTCTATTCTTTGATGTGTATTGTCTCTCTGACTGATAGAGTATATTCATTTCTCGCCCTCCTTGCCAACAAAATCATCGCTGTCTGAATTGTCCTGTCTATTTTGATTGCTTTTTGAGATATTGTCTTTTGATTTTCTCCTGCTTAAGACTACAACCAGTATAATGACTATTATCAACACAGTGACTCCACCGGCAATTAGGGCAATATATAACAGTAAATTGTTCTGACTATCGTCTTTACTTGGTTCAAGAACTGATATAGTTATTGTTGCTGTGCTGGTGGCTCCACTGTCGTCAGTAGCTGTCAATGTCACTTTGTAAGTGCCCGGAGACTTGTATATATGTGAAGGGTTGATGATATCGCTGGTCCCGGTATCTCCGAACTCCCAATGATAAGACGATATCACTCCGTCCTTGTCTGTTCCTTTTCCTGTGAAATAAACGGTTAACGGCGCAGATCCGTTGTTAATGCTTGCTTCGATAGTAGCAGAGGGTATTTGATTAAGCCGAACCGTCACAGTTACATTGCTTGTTCCTGTCCCTCCTTTGTTGTCTGTCACGATGAATTTGATATTATACGTTCCAGGGTTGTTGTATGTGTGTGCTGGATTCTGTTCTGTGGAATTGCTTCCATCCCCGAAATCCCAATAATAAGACGCAATGGTGCCATCGCTGTCTGTCCCTGATCCTGTAAATATAACGGTTAACGGCGCATTTCCGGTTATTTTATTCACATTGGCTGTTGCATTTGGCAGTTTGTTGCTCATATCGATGTATTGAAAATCCCAGCTATCATCATAATCCCAGGTTGTTGTCGATCCCGAGTATGTTGTCGCGCTTCCAGAATATGTATAATGGCCGATTTCATGCTCAATTATTTGGGTTTTTGTGTTATACCAGTAATCAATATCGTAGTTAAATGTGCTTGAACCCTGGCCTGTGCCTGATAGTGTTGCAGACCAATGCCATATGTCTCCATCATGGTCGACTTCTTGAATAGTTGCTTTTACCTCATAATTGTTTGGATAGGTCCCCTGGTTTGTTTTCATGTTTTCTCCATACCAGTTGACGTATTTGTAGAATCGAAAATCGCTTTTATCGACCATTATTTCTCCGTTCCATGTTTCGTTGTTTGTCGGAAATGAGCCGAAGAATTTGATCCAATGCGGCAAATAGTATGTTGAATTCATGAAAAATGAGGAATTGGATTCTTCCAACATCCTCATATCAAGAGTTCCGGTCTCATCTCCAAAATCAGAAGTTCCATCCTTCACGTCAGTCCATGTCATTGAATATTCATAATAAAGCCTAATGTCATTTTGAATAGGTTCTTCACTACGAGTATTTAAAGTGGTTATCATCAAAGTGATTATTCCAGCAAAAACAAACATACTCACAATCAAGCACACCAAGAATCTCTTTTGGTTGTCCATATTATATCCTCCGGGATTATAACACGTAGTGATATTGTTACTACTATAATAATATTATTACTATAGTATAGTTTTTGTTACTAATCATCCTAAATAATTACAGACCTATTCTGAGTATTATGAAAATTCGAAAAATAATTGCCAAGACTGGCTGTATCGAGATTCTTCTTGCATTGAAAGAACATAAAAAGCTGAATTTCGGTAAGTTAAACAAGATAACGGGTTATTCCTCAACAACAACAGCCAGACTCAAGGAGTTATTGACAGAAAATTTGATAAAACGTATAGTCAACCCTAACTCTGAAAAGACGCTGGTTGAATATGAACTAACAGAAAAAGGAAAACGTCTTTCTGAGATCGTAAAAGATTTGAAAGCCTTTGAGGAAGCATAATGATGTGGGCAATTAATCGTGTTTTGAATTGTCGTTCCCACTTTTCGAAAAAATCAAGATATACATTGCAAAGCACCCGGAAAAGGGATTCACGAGCGTTTCGGACTTTGTCAGGCATGCAACCATTGAGAAGCTGGAGAAATATAATGGATGAAGAAGTTCCTAAAAATAAAGAGCGCTATTTATAATATTTTGTTGTTATAACAATTATATCGATCTTGCGAGACGAAAACCGATATTACTATCACGTTGATCAGAGACGATACTATTACGCGTAGCCGATGTACAGCATGTAGCTGCGGACATGTACCAAATACCACCGCGAATAACGCGTTCAGAACCCGTTTCAGGTCCCTTAGGATTGTCCTTTGGGCTATTTCTGTAATAATATTTTTCATACCAGTCTTCGCACCATTCCCATATTTTTCCATGCATTTCATAAAATCCCCATGCGTTTGGCTTTTTCTGACCTACGATGTGGTTTTTCTTGAAACCGTACTTAGGTCCAAACCAAGCGTATCTTTCTAATAATTCTCCGTTATCTCCAAAACAAAAATTCGTACTACTTCCAGCTCGGCAAGCGTATTCCCATTCAGCTTCAGTAGGAAGGCGGTAATTTATCCCCCCTTCTATCTTATTCAATAGCGCAATAAAAATTTGGCAGTCATCCCAGGAGACACAACATATTGGGAGATTCTTGTTACCAATATTTCTACATTTTAACATACCAGATGATTGAGTTGGACGGTGTTCCCATTTGCCCATTACAGCTTCCCAATCCTTTTGAGTTACGGTATATATTCCAAGATAGAATGGTTTTGAAATACAAACTGTATGTATTGGATTATAATACACATCTCCCATCTCGAACTCACCAATAGGGACAAGATTAAACTTCATACCAATACTGTTTATTTTATCAACTAGAACGTCCATTTTCTCAACTCCGTGTTTAGTTGTTCTCCACCAATCGTTATTGTAATAGTAACAACTTCATCATTCTCTGCATCTAGATTTCCGTATTTTGCATTGCATTTATCCTCACAGTGTAGTGAGTACTGCACTTTAATTTCCATATAGTAATCTGGGACATATTTTAAAACTTGATAAGAGGTTTCATTGATATCTGCTATATGAATTAATTGATATGATATCGAATTAAATACAATTATCATGATTAAGGACATAACTTTACATGTCATATAGGTTTCTATTATACCTGCCATCAATTTTGGATATTAAATTATATTCTTCTTTATTTCGGAAAATCTGAGTCAATTTTTATTAAAACATCTGATATTTCATTAATTCTAGTTCGTATTCTTTTCAACATTTTTTTAGTAACATTTTTTTCATCTTTATTTTTAAATTGTTCTATCATTTTCATTTCAATATGAACCGAGTATGCTCCTATTAATCTATATCTTTCGATGTCAGTAATTTTTTTATCTATTTTTATAAAGTCGATTTCATAAAATAAGCGTTCGCCCAATGATAAATTAAAGTCCATCATCAATTCAATTGTCGTTAGAGCTAGATTTAATTTCATCTTGTGAATTTTATTAAGAAATATATTTTTTAATTTATCTCCATATTCTTTATTGTAGGTCGTAATAACGGCGTATAACATAGAAATGCTATAGGCAGTAAAATTATCGAATACCTTTTTATCCCTAATTATTCTTTTAATTTTATTAAAACCTACATTTTTAATTAGTTTATTTATAGAATGACTATCATTCCCAGGAGAATTTGGAACCCAAAATTTTTTTACACTTACATTACGAATATAGTTCCAATCTCCTCCCTCACTAGTTATAGGTTTACTTGTACCACCAGCAAAAATATTTAAACAAGTAGAAAATTCAATGTTATCAAGATTATCCATAAGTTTCTTTGTTATTAATGTATATAACATTTTTTTATATTTTGTCGATGTTTGCGCTATTTTTCTAATACAGAGACAGGCGTCTATGAGATTGTGATTCGTTTTTAATTTTGTGGTTAATAATGGATATATGATTTTTTCGTCACCAGTATTTGTTCGTAATATAGTGATGAAAAAATCACATAATTCTCCAATATTCTCAATTGTTATTAATTTATTTTTAGACTCTTTTAATAAAATTTTTCCAATATCACTACGATCTAATCTGTATAAGTATAAAAAATAAAAAGAAAGTTTTTCCATACATATACTATTTTCATCGGATGTCATATATAAATATTCTAAATAATCGTTAATATATGGATCCCTTATTGTAGTATTTATTTTACATTTGAAAAATGTTTTTATTAATAGTCTTGTATTTATTTTATTAATTATCTCAATTGCTTTCTCTATGCTTCCTTCTGAAATATCAATTAAATATATCATTTTAAGATCAAATTGATTAATATAATCAATCTGTTTTACAATGTTGTTTGTATCAAGTTTCATCGTGATTCTTTCAGCTAACTTTTGATTTAAATGTTTTATTCTAATTATTGCGGGTGGGGGTGATAAAAAATTATATGCGCCAACAATCTTTAAATCTGGATTTTTCATGTCAATCTTTTCAATTACTTGAAAAAAATATTTTTTAAGGATATCTGAATGATATGCGATTAGTGAAACATTGTTTGATTTATTTATTCTTGAACAGAATAATTCAATATCCATCTTAAAAATAATTTGTTCCATTTTGTTTTTAATCTGATTTTCAATTAATTCTAATAAATCAAATGTAAAAGAAATATTATCTGTTTTATTGATCTCTTTTATAAAGAAGGAAATTATCCGATCATCCTGAAGGACATTTTTTTTAACAATATCTCGGTTTGGAGCCTTGCTATACCAGGAAACCGAATCTCGTAAAAGATGAACCCAATTTTTTGCTCCATTTATTATATAGCAATATAGTATATTACTTAAACCGTCGTCGTATTCATTACAAATTGTATGGATTCTATAATTTAAATATCGTACATAATCAAATTTTTTTGCAGTATCATAATATAGTTCTGCTATCGAAGTATGACTCATTCCAATTAAATTTTCGGATTCAGTAAGTACTTTATCTGCTAACATTTCATCTATAAGTAAAGGATTGAATTTTAATACCTTGATTAGAAAGAATCTGTCAATTTGAATAGAAAACATCATCCAATAAAATGAAGATATTAGTGTAAGTAACTCCAAAGGACTATCATTATAATTTGCATACTTTTCCTTAACGTGTTGAAACTCGTATTCGTTAATGAATGAAAAAACTTGTTCATAATTAATATTTTTACCGTCCCAGCTCATTAATAAATATGCAAGTTTCCATAAATCATGTCCACTTTTATCAATTAATTCATTTTTTCTTTCGACGGGTATTTCAATATACGTTTTTCGTTTTAAATAAGAGTTATAGTTGTCTATTATTTTATCAATAGCATTTCTTCCTATAATATTATAAAACTGTATTTTCTTTTCTGTAAATGCAAATAGTAAATCTTTATTTAAATAATCCATTTCATCACGATGCAATCGGGATGTAATAATAAATGTAATATTTTCAAATGTATTTGTTGCTTCAAGAATTTTATTAAATATTTCAATATAGTCCTGGATATCTTCAAAAATTAAAATAGTTCCATCAACAACGATTTTATCGATATCAATAATAATTGATTCGTGATGGCCTTTTATGAAATCCCGATCAAAATAATAGATTTTCAAGCACTTCGTTTCTGCAAGAAGATATCCAACATATTTTGCAATTATACTTTTTCCAGATGCGGGATCCCCATATAAATAATGAAATCGAAAATCGTTTAAATTTTTTATAATAATATCTACTTCCTCTCGTTTTACAATACAACTGTTAGGATCCATAAAATCCGTCCATATTGGACCAAATGAATTAAAATTAGGTCTTGTTTTTTCTAATGAAATGTCCTTGTATAATGCTTGTTGGATGATTTTAAAATATTTTGGTTTTTTCTTGATTTCTTCTTCAATAATTTCGACAAGTGTTTTTTCGTTCTTTTCGTTTCTGACAAAGAGATACCTAATGTTCTTTGGTTTTCTGTTATGAAAATTGATTATAAATATCTGTTGTTCATATTCACTTGTTAATTCGTTATATCTGAAAAAGACTCCTAAATTTTTTATTTCCTTATTTAGCGTTTCAATTATATCTCGACCGAAATTACAGTCCTTTAAAAGATTCATTTTCTTTCTTATGACTTTTTCGTATACACGCTCAATTTCAGTTTTTATTATAGTCTCTTTATTAAGAAATGTCTCACTTAGAATTTTGTTCCAATCTATTTCAGAACATATCTCTTGATTAAATTTAACTAAAAAACCAAAGCCTTCTTTTTTTATTTTTTTCATATCTTTATTTTCTATTGCTTCGAGTATTTCTTTCCGTTTATTACTGTCCATTAATTTATTTTGTAATTCTTCATCAGTTATTAGTTCTGTAACGGTATCAATGGAAAAATTAAAAACTTGATCAAGAATTTTTCTATTGATATACGCAATATTAAATGATTTTCTTCTTTGATATTCTTCCAATGTAGTATTGCCCCACGCAATTAGATATGACTCAACAGTAAAATCTTTTAATTTTTTTAACTCAGTCTTATTTGGATTAAGTTGATTTATTGTTATAATGTCTATTTTCCTTTTTTTTGAGAATAGGGGCCTATTTAAGAGACGATACAGGTCTCCCCCTTCGTTGGGGTTTAGTATTAATTGCTTGTTCTCTATTCTTGATTTAAGCATAATACCAATCCGAAACCTTTATAAGTTATCACTGTCCAGTAATATCATGGCAATCATAGATATTGGCAATTGTACCACGAATTTGTACTTAACTAAGCCTAGACTCAATAAACTCGTAACGGTTATAAAAAACTTACGCAAAGTTTTACCCGCGTTAAATAAAAACCTCTTTACGGATTATGCCTCATATGGACATGAATTCAAAGGAGATGATTATGATTTCGTTTATTTTGGAGTTTATATAAAAAAAGACAGTAATAAGAGATTAGACGAGTTGTTTGGCTGCGAACCTGATGGTATTCTTGAAAATAGGATTACATTTGAATTTGAACAAGATAATCGAAATAAAAAATATTGGCGTTTTATGAGAGCGGGGCGTCCACTATGTGGTAAAAGATACCAAGAGGTAATAGATGGCAAAGAACGATATGATACTTGCCCATGTCCTCATGAAGTTAAGGAGTTCTGTAAATATTCAACTAAGGCAGTAAAGAAATTAACATTAAAAACAGAAGAGAAATTATTTGGTAAACGGTCCGAACTTGTAGGTCATAGTTACAGATAACTGATTAATTTGATTCTATGGTGATTGTTGTAACTCCATAATCGGTATACGTTGATATGTTTTTTCGTATCATTTAATTTTTATCTGACTTATTATTTTTTGATTCCTGTTAAGTTCAAATTTGATTCTTGGTAATCTAATATCATGATAAGTTCTTAGTTCTTGGTGAAAATGATGTGTAAAAAAATAAATCCAGGAACCGTGCGTCTTGCCTATAAAAAGAAAGATAAAATGCACCCCTGTAAAAATAAAGAAGATAAGGAGACACTCGGAAAGAAAATAAAGAATTTGATAAATGATATCTTTGATTTTAGGACACCTCCAAGAATCCCTAAAAAACATGAGTCGGATGAAGCAGAGAATATAGAAGAATTTGATGATTTGATAGAACGGGGGGATTGAAATGAACGCAGATTCTAAGCTCCAACCTGCGACTATTAATAAGAATTACGAAAGGATATTCCCAGCCCCGCCTAATTCTCAAGATAATGAATTTCAGGAGAAAATGAAGCCTTCTTCTGAGATATCAGGATTCATGAAATGCTGGCAACAAATCGATCATTATCTTCTTGTCAAGTACCATTACGATGTGCCTAAAAGATGTGATTATTGCTTCCTCACATTTCTAGTATTTGCATTGGAACACAACTTTGATTCTCATGCTGCACGTGTCTGCAGGTACATCAATAGAATTTTATTAAAAACCGATGATAAAAATCGGATCCCCTTAAGCAGTGTCAGGGAAGCTTTCGAAGACCTCAAAGCGTGTAATGTCATTATGCATAATGCTCTACGGGAGCCATATTCCTTAGTTACGCCATTAGCAATAGTTCCTTCTGATTATGATACCATAATCTTTAAACTGGAGAAAATCAACCCCATAATAAAGGCGGAATTCGAGGATGGGCACCTATCCACAAGTATCAAACGTGACGAGAAATGGACTGTGATAAAGAAAGGGAGAAATATTCAGTACATTCAGACAATGCCATAGAAAAACGAAAATGGGCAATCTTCTTCTATTTAATCTTTTTAAATTAATAGCATCAAATTCCCTATCAATCTTCTATATCAATTATACCATTTATTCCATTACTCATTCCCTTATCTGGGTGATGTACTCTTGAAAACCATTATATACCCTCCCCGATGAGGGACATGATGCTTCCGGTCCGATATGACGCGGTGCATCAGAAGGTAAAAAATGAAACGCATAAAAGAGTATCAGAGCGATTTGACCGGTGCGCCAGAGAACAAGAAGATAACCCTGCTCTACAAGAGCAGTGTCGGCTTGGGCCAGAACGGCACCTGCGAGGCCTCAGAAAGCGATACAATAAAAGAGGTAAAGGAGAGGATCGCTGCAATCGAGGCTGTAGATGCCACGGGTATCGCCCTGATGTTCGGGGACAAGATCCTCGACGACGGCTGCCGCCTCAAGGAATACGGCATCAGGGACCAGGACAAGATCGAGGTCGTGCCCAAGCACCGGAGGGGTGGGTAAGCGTTGGGAATCAACCCGGACCTGAAAGCCAGGTTGTCAAGGGAATCCATCGCAATCCAGGAAGAGGGGATACCATTAAGGCCAATTACCCCTCTTCACTGGGTTGGCCTTATCAGATACAGGGGACATGTGGTTCCAAAGCAGGATTACAGATTCACAATAGAGATTCCTAAAGCATACCCGTATCTTCCGCCGACTGTGACATGGAAGACCCCAGTGATACATCCCAACATATTCATTTCCGGATACGTATGTATCAACATACTGAAAGACAGCTGGCGGCCTAGCTACTCCCTTATAACAGTATATAAAAGCCTTGCCTGGCTCCTTGACAATCCTAGCAATGATTAGAGGTGAAAGCATGAGGAAAAATGACAGCAGTACCGATAGGTTTCTTGCTAACGAAATGATGAACGAGGCCCCCAAAGCAAAGCGGCCTATAAAGAAAAAGGTCATTATGCGCAAAAAAAAGAAAAAGGCAAAGAGGAAGGATACAACTGAGAATGATGAAAGTACCCAATCCACCCCTTCTGCAAAATGCAAGAATCCCACTTGTCACGGCAAGATTATCGTCGTTGCCATGGTGATCACCAAGATGTTCCTATGGGCAGTGGCTCACCCGGGTATGGAATGCGCCGGACTTCTCATCGGAACGGTAAAAGACGGCGTTCTGGTGATTTCCGACGTTTTCCTATGCAAGAGGGCGAGGGGGACCCATGTATCTATTGAAATTGACCCTATTGATTTCATAGATGCCTTAAAGACCTTGAAAAAAGAAGAGGGAATATATGGATGGGCGCACAGCCATCCTGGATTTGGGCCATTTATGTCTGGAACAGACGTCACTACACAAAGGGATTTCCAGAACCTGTTTCCAATGGCAGTTGCGCTGGTTCTGGACCCATTTCATTATGGCGCAATTGAATTCAAGTTCTTTAGAATCAGGACCTCGGACCCTGAGCAAGTCGAGGAAATACAATACGAATGGAGGCAGGAACAAAATGATACACAAAAGGCAGACCTTGATTGGCGGCTGGGACCAAAAGTCGGTTTCAAATAGAAAAGTGGCTGTTATTGCGGAAGGGGCATCAGAATCCGCAGCTACAATCGGCTGTGCGCGCATTGGCATAGGAAGCCTAGTTGTTGTAGATTATGACATCCTTCAGGAACATAACCTTGAGAATCAGGCATATACGGAAAAACACCTTGGCATGCTCAAAGTTGAGGCGATAAAGGAGATAATTCGTGAAATTGACCCCAAAATTGAGGTTATTGCTTATGCTAAGCGTGTTGAAGAGCTGACAAACGAGGAACTGAAGGCGGATGTGTTTCTTTCAGGCCTAGATGCAATTGCACCCAGGTTCTATGTTAACTGGAAGGCTGTACAACAAGGTGTCCCATTAATAGATGTTGGGATAGAAGGGTTTGAAGGAACCATAAGAACCGTTATTCCTGGAAAGACCCCCTGCCTCGAATGCCATCCTGCGCTAATGCCTGAATCAAAAATAAAGCATGGTTGCTCCGAAGACCCGATACCATCAACATACATCACTGCCCAGATTGGGGCAGCAATACAAGTCATGCAGTTGATTAAGATAATTCACGGATGGGAAGTTGAGCCGTATATCTGTTTCAACCTGATGACTGGCAAATCAAATGTCGTAAAAATTAAAAGAAATCCCGACTGCCCGTTGTGCGGAGGGATATAGAAAAAGGAGGAATCTCATGGTTGACATACTTGCACCTGAAGAGGACAAGCCGGTCGTGATTCAAATCCTGGAGTTTGCCCTTCTTGGAGTCACGCTATTGTGTTTCATCGGCTTCGCTATCTGCGCGATACTCAACGGAATGACTGAAAATTATCTAGTGCTGATAATTTCGAGCCTATTCTCCGTTATTTCGGCTGCTATGTTCTTCGTAATCCGGAGTGTGAAAGGAAAGTGACTATTTTCTTTCAATATAGAAAGAAATTCTTTAAATGGTATGCAAAGGCATTCCTTGGGATCAAGAGTATTTCATCAACAAGGATGGATTGGGAACACATAGCCCGAGGCATTAGCACAAACCGGACACTGGTATCTTTAATGGTGTCCGTTGACAAATCGAGCAGGGTCTATTTGTCCACGTTTGGAAAAGCGTTTTCAAAGAGAAACGCCAATATGATGGCTGAGACCTCAATGCACACCTTATCTGCGCTCTTTGCAGGATGCACATTCACGAGCGAGGAACCTGTGCCTCTTTCCCTAACTGCGTGCCCTGCAATTGTCTTCATCCTTGGGCAACCCCATATTGGACAAAAAAGCCAATTGAACGAGATAATCCAGGGTCTCAGATCCCAAGACATCACCGCAACGATAATAATGAATGTTTTTCCAATAACACCACCGATTGATGAAGCCGATAAAATAAAATGCAAAGAGAACCGGGAGACGTATTTAGTAAAAGATGCAAGTTTGATTGTTACATACGCCGTATTAATTAATGAGGACACACAAGAGAACCTTAATGCTTCTGTCCAGGCGCTCATCGGGCTTGTTGGGAGCGTTTACGACTCAGAGCATTCAAAGATGAAGGTGTATTGTGAGACAGGAGAGAAGGCTCTGCGTTCATTTGAGAAACTGCTTTGGGGCGATATCTCCTGGGCAACCATTTTGCCTACCCACGAATTCATTGCATTCTTCCAAATACCCCCTGACTATGGCATCGAGGTGATCGAGAAACCCGAAATCTACGTGCCACCGCCGACTTCTTTCAGGAATGGGATCAATATAGGTCAAATCCTTGGTGCATTCGACGAACCGTTATACAATGGATCTTTGAATCCAAATACAACATCACCTCATATCTTGATAACCGGAACTACGGGGATGGGCAAATCGAATCTCATCCATCACATCATCGATGGCTTCTTCAAAATCGGTTATGATATAATAGCATACGACCACCACAATGAGTACGGCTTTAATTTCAACCTCGGAGAACTTGGCAATAGCACGTTAATTTTTGACCCCAGGATAGTTCCAATAAGATTGAACCCGTTCGAATTGCCACCTGGATTGAGCGGCAAAGAACGGGATATCGCGGTAATGGAGACAATAGAGAATTTTATTCACATTATCGAAAAACAACTCGGTTTCTTTGTAGGAGATGTCCAGAAGCCAAGGTGCGAGAAGCGCCTTCTCGAACTATACAAGGAATCGGATTCGCCACGAATACCGGAATTAATCAGATTATTGAAAGAGGACAAGACCACGAAACTGATGAAAGACCAGGACAACCTACCGATCAAGCTGTCATCTTTGGAAAAGGGGCTGCGCGGAGAGATTTGCAATCACGAACACACAAACCTGCCGCTTGCCTTTGGTAAGCAAAATGCACTTTTCTTCGAATTGGAGAAGTACCCTGTTGACATAAGGACCTTCGTAATCATAATGCACCTCACAAGATGGTGGAATAAAAGAATTGCTTCGAATCCGGACGATCTCAGGCCGACAGTCATTGTTCTTGATGAATTCTCCCACCTAGATGGAGTCCCTGTGGTATTGAAGCTATTGAGTGAATCAAGGAAATACAAGGTGATTTTGGTAATCAGCCTCCAGGGCATCGGGCAGATCCAGGACAGGGCAATGAGGGGGGAGCTGAGCCGTAATACCGATAACAAATTTGTATTCAAGCAGCGGGACAAAGAGGACATTGACCTTACTTTGGCAAGCCTCGGCATAAGGGGCGGTGAATGGCAGGATTACATGTCAAAGCTGAAAGTCGGGGAGTCAATTGTTTCCCTGTCGAATGTTGCCGAACCCTTCAAAATCCTGACAAATATATACCCTGAAAATGAGCGGTTTTCTGATGCAGTTGTGAGGGAGAAGATGGCAAATTACATTCCCCATGATGATAATGCGATTGACGAGCCAAAGCCTGCCGAGTTCTTGAATGAGGAAAAGAAACGGTTCCTGCGGCTTGTTTCTGAGAACGAATATCCCACCACCAATGAAATTTCGGACAAACTTGGAGTGATGCGTTCTGATTGTTACTTAATAAAGAACCAATTGGTGAACGATGGCCTGATTCTCGTTGAATCCGTAAAAACCGGCAGAGGACGGCCAAGCAAGGTCCTGAGTCTGTCAGAGCAGGGATATGAACTTCTTGGGTTAGAAAAGAAGAAAATACCTACAAATTACGGTGGAACTGAACATAGGATGAGGATTCAAGAAATTGCTGAGATGCTTAAAGAAGCAGGCTGGGAAGTTCAAACAGAATGGAACGGGACTGATATCAAGGCTTCAAAAGAGAATAAGACTATAGCATATGAGATCGAGGCAGGCTCAAACATCAATGTAGAGCAGATAAAGACCAACGTGCTGAAGGATATCAAGTGGGGGGATAGGGTATACCTTGTTTGCCCGAATGCCTCAAAGAAGGTCAAAATCAAGCGTGTGATCAAGGATTTGAACGTAGAGAAGGTTGAAGTTCTTTCGTATTCAGAGATTGAGCGCAGTTACAAGTAACCGGAGGCAGGATGTTCTCCAAAGCCGAGCCAAAACCCCAAAAGCAGGGAAAGACAGTTGTCGCGCTCTACTGCAGGGTATCCACCTTGGATCAGGCTAATAACAACTATTCAATGGGTGTTCAGGCTGAGCGGCTGAAGAAGTACTGCCTTGACAATGGCTTTAGATATCGCATTTACCGCGATTCAGGGGAATCCGGGGGTGATGTTGACAGGCCTAAATTCCAAACAATGCTGCGTGATGCGGAAATGGGAAAGTTCAATTTGCTCTTAGTAGACAAAATTGACAGGCTGTGCCGCAACCTTCAGGACCTCGTCGAGTTGTATTCGTATCTTGACAGCCTTGGTATCTCAATAAAGAGCTTTTCCGAGCCTATTGATTCTTCTGTGCCTATGGGTAAGTATTTCCTATACCAGCTTGGAATGTTCGCGGAAATGGAGCGTGATTGGTTCAGGGAGCGGTCTAAGAAGGGGCGGGAGGCACGACTTAGGGAAGGAAAGTGGCATGGAGGACAGCCACCGTATGGGTATGATTATGATAAGGAATCAGGGAAACTTACTGTGAACGAAACAGAGAAGAAGATTGTTATGGAGATATTCAATAAATACCTGAAATACAAGTCCCTCAAGCAGGTGGCTAATTATCTTAATGATCAGGGAATTCAAACACGGGTAGGAAGTGTCTGGCGGGCTGCGACTATTCTTGGGATATTGAAAAGGACTGCATATATCGGAAAGATCGAGCAGGCAGGAATTGGGTCAGACGTGGAGGCTATTGTTGAAGAAGGAGTGTTTGAGAGAGCGCAGAGGGTGCTGGAGGGTAGGAAAAAGTATTCGCCAAAGCGATGGGAGATAAAAAAAACGTATGTTGATCGTAAGTTCTGCCAGAATTGCGGGATGGTAGCATTTAAAAACATGCAATATTGCAGTGGTTGTGGAGTTGAATTAATAGGTTATCCATAAACCCCGGTTTTTATAAATGCGGTTTTCAAAGAATCGCATTTATATTGTTCAATAATTCTATTTCTACAAGCAGGACAGAAAAAATTAAATGGAGAAAAAAACCAATAAACGGCTTTGCATAACTCATTTGGACATGAAGCAACTTTTATTGAATTTGGATATTTATCTATGAACGATAATAGTCTATCACCTGGTATTCCAGCTGTTTCAACTAACATATTAAAAGGTTCGACATTTTTATTAGGTAATTCTGTTGGATATCTGAGATACCCATCTAAATGAGGAATCTGAACTTTAACATCTTGATTTGCGGGTTCAAAAACTAAGATGGGTTTATTAAACGAAACAGCTAATCCAATTTCATACCCTATCCAGATTCGTGTATACTCGTTCTCCATTTCTTTGGAGAGAATGACAAAGACTGAACTTGACTTCATTACTTCTTCTTTAAGTTTTTTTCCGTGTGGGGGATGTAAACCATACCAGGAATACCAATAAGGTTTGTGATCCGTTGGGCTAAATAATGCATCAAAAAAAGCTTTTCCTTGTTTATCTCTTGCACTGTGCGACATAAAAACTTGGGCCATACGTGATAATGATTAACGACAGATTTAAGGTTTTAGTTAAGAAATATCATATAATAGAAAAAACATGCATGTTTAATGACAGATCCGTTTAGCAAATTCAAAGAATATTTAAAAAAAGTGAATGGAGTATACAATAGTATCGATATTCGAGTAGCCTGTGCCAAAAACAAAGAAGGAGTATGGGAGAATGTTTATTCTGCAATTACCCTTATTGCTGGGCAACCGAATATTATAAAAAATCTAAAATATCCCCAAATGGATGATTTTAGTATTCTTACAGAACAACGGGATATATCAGAGATTGACGTATTGCTTCAAGAAATTCAGCAAGGATATCTTAACGTAAAAAATTACAATATTATTATGAAAAGAGAGGAAAAGCAACCCTATTACTTCCGTTTCCAAGAGTATACCCCAGAACAGGCAACTTCACTATTCAAAGCAAATGTGAAATGCTTTGTCATTCATGGTCAGGGGGTGCATATCGAAAGATTAATCGATTATGATCGAGAAAAAGAGATGAACGACCGAATGAAAATCTCAAAATATCCCTATTATGGACTTATGGATGTCTTAAATAAATTAATATTACATAAGGAACGTCAGGACGAAGGCCGACTTGATTTTGGAACAGAATTATTCATAATAGGATGTATCCCCATAGTATTTGATAAAAATCAAACAAAAATACTTGAGAATAGAATTGATATATCTGTTGATTTTCATAAAAATGTTGATTTTAAAAAGATAGCTCTTGTCATATTTGAAAATCCTCAACCCAAAAGACTATACGGCAATAAAATCGGGTTACAAAAAAAAGACTTAAAAAAGAAAGGCCATTTTATCAAAGGCTCTGTTTCCTTAAAAAGAAATCACGTTGTTGATGTAAAAATGATTTTATCTTATGATGACATTTTAATTGATGAGATTAAAAAAATCGCACCTGCCCAATTTTCAAATAAACAACAAGCCATAGCGCACGGGATATTTGATAAAAATTTGGAGATTCTGAGACAATATCTTATTGGAGATAGTAAAAAGAAAGGCGCGGACTTTGAACTTGGAGTTTGTTGGGTAATGAATATGCATGGACTAATAACAATGTACTATGGAGGCAATGAACAGACAACGGATTGGGTAGATATCGTGGCATTTTCATCTGATTATAACTATGTATATCCTATTGAATGCACAACAGGACAAATCAACAACAAAGATAAAATTTCAAAATTCATTTCACGCTATAAAAGAATCGATAAGACCCTTAAAGTAAAATATCCCAAAATCGAAATCCTTCCAATAATTGCTACAAATCAGAATTCCGAGGATATCTTCTCAACAGATATCGACCTTGCGGAAAAAGAAAGAATAGTAATATTGAACCGTGAGACGTTACTTGAATTGCTCGATAGCACGATGTATTTTTATGATAATAAAGGATTGTTTGAATATTTAAAGCAAAGAATCCCTTTCAAAATAAAAATAAAATAAATGGTAATTTTTCTTGGAAATGGGTGGAGTGAACCCCTGTGAGTGGACACTTAGTTAAACACAACGATGTCTATCTTCCTTCAATATAATTTAATTGTCGGTATTATTCCTTTGACAATCCTAGCTTTTTCATTTTCTTTTTGAGATACAAAGAATCCTAAGGAAAAGATAGTGTTTCGTGCATATTGAAGTAATAATATTGTCATTTTAAAAAATTCTTGAATATCCATATGATATTCTTTCTTCTCTATAGGGGTGCCTTTTGAGTCATATGGATAAGTTAGGTTTTTCACTTTTATTATGTCATGTAACATAAAATATCTATGAACAATATAATTTCTAATATCTACTAATTTTTTATACTCGCTTTTTTCTAAATCATATCTAATACTATCGATTGCGACTAAATCCTTTTGCCAATTGTTTCTTTTTAAAATTTCTGTTCGATAAAATATGCTTTTACTTCCATAAAAAGTAACTTGATTGTCTGGTAGACCTAATTCTTCATAATCGTTCAGGAAAAATGCGATTTTATCGAAGATATTCATCGTAAAAGTGAAGCAATTCTTCAATAATTCAACGTTAACGATATAATTCAAACTATAATCTGGATCGTAACGTTGTTTATTTAAAAAAAGAAAATCTTGATGACGATATTGCGATAAGACTAACAAGAGTCTTGCAGTTTTATAATTATCAATCAACTCGTGCCATTTAGTTATTACCTCATACGGTTTTTTAAAATCATTAATGTCTGTAATAATCCCAAATTGGATAAGGTCATTGAACTTTAAATCGCATTTTTCACAATCAAAGTGTAGGTTGAGAAACAATGCATATTTCTCACAAAACGTGTTATAAAATTCGTCAAAATTTTCTTCAATATTCTTGTATAGATTGAATGATTCATATAACAATCCTTTTTTCTTTGGCAGATGTTTCTTTATCGTTTTATCAATATCGATTGTGATTTTATTGTTATTGAGAAAATTTCTTACAATTGTTTTAGTTTCATCATCGATAGGGCAATCTGGATATAATTCTAATTCTATAGCGATATACATCATCGCTTCGGATAATAATTTTTTACTATCTTCTTGATTATCTGCTTTCTTGGATAAATTCCAGCAACTAATTCCTCGATTAACCCAAGCGTTGTAATGTCTGTTATTTAAATTGATTGCTTTATCATAATATTCAATTGCTTCAATGTGTCTGCCCAAATAATCCAGAGCATTACCTAGGTTTATTAGAGTATCCGCTCGGTAATCTTGTTTTAATGATTCCCTAAAGTAATAAATGGTATTTTGAAGATACCCAATAGCGATTGGGTTTAAATTTCTCGAATTATTTTGTATCTCATAGTTTGCTAATTTATGATAGGCATTTCCTAGGTTCATTAGAATGGTTGATTCTTCATAATCCGTATTTTGTTTTAGTGCTATTTTCAAATGGCTAATTGCTTCTTGTATATGAGATAGTTTATCTTTTTCATAATTCCAAACCTCAATTAGAATGGAAGCTTTTGTATTTCTAACTATTGTGTCTTTACTCATTTCTTTTGGTATCTTGTTGATGATATCCAATGCCTTTTGATATTCTTCTTTATTAAAAAAAAATTGAGATTTGGACTGCCCCCCGGAGAGTGGACACTTTGATTAGCTTCGATAGCTATGGAGGTGAATTATGACTAGACCTAGAATTAATTATACTAGGGAATTTAAATTAGCGATATTAGCCCAAATCGATGGTG